>CAWACX010000002.1:0-1034395 GCA_963780755.1 uncultured Acidobacteriota bacterium | reverse complement strand
AGGCCAGGGTCCGATGCAAAGGCACGTTGAACCCCAGCGAGGCCGTGCAACCGATGCATGTCACCACGTCCCCCTGCAACGCCAAATCCGAATGGGTCCTGGCGATCGCCTTAAACCACGTACGTCACTATCGACATCCAACCGCCGCGCGTAGAGACGCCACGGATGGTCCGCGAGACAGTGGAGGAGGCGCGATGCCGGTGATGCCCCCGAATCCGGACAAAGTCGTCACCTGACCGAAGAAGTAGTAGCCGATCACCGCATAGGTGAGGGTCAACATCAGGAAATAGATCCCGCTGGTCCTGCTCGCCAGCGCTCCCAGAATTAGAGCGACTATCAGACAGATTCCCAGTGCGAAGGCTACGGCAACCCATGGCCCCCAACCCAGCTTGAGCCCCTTGCCCGAATCAGCCACGGCGTTGCCGACCATGAACCCGGCGACACCGAATATCAGAAACTGGGCCAGCGACGTCATTCCGCCGTAACGGAACAGGAACACGATCGAAGCCGCCGCAATGGCAAGAATCAGCACCCTGGTCATCAGGAATGAAATGAAGAAGTCAGATCCGAGGAGCGGCAAGGCCACCGCACCCAAGATGACGGCCCCGAGGGCGATCCGGGATCTGGTCGTGGTCAAGCTGCCGGTCTCCCGAACAGGCCATATGGTCGGACAGCCAGGACTACAGCCAGCAGCACGAAGGTGAGAATGATGCTGTAGAAAGTGAACTCTGCGGGCAGGTAGGCGGGCGAGAAGGACACCACAAGACCAAACAGCAGCGAACCGGCAACCGCCCCTTTCAGAGAGCCCAACCCGCCGATTATCACCACGACCAGCGAGTTGAGGAGCCATTGGCCGTCCGCACCCGGAGCGACTCCGGCAAAGGATGCGCCCATTATCCCTCCGACTCCAGCCAGGAACGCCCCCACAAAGAAGGTGATGGCGAACACCGCCATGATGTTGATGCCAAGTGCCCGGACCATTTCTCGGTCATCGACACCGGCGCGGATGACCATGCCCATGCGTGTTCGGCCGAGCCAGAGCCACAGCCCCAAACCGACCACTATCGCCATCCCGAGCATGAAGAGGCGAGATGTCGCATACCGCTCGCCGAGGATCTCGGTGAAATGGGTCACCGCACCTGGCCACACCATCCGCTGGGCCAGCCCGCCGAACCATGCCAGCATTTGGTCGGCGAGGATCACCGCTACGGCAAGCGTGATCAGGGCCTGTCTGAGCTCCTGGCCTTCGTTCCAGCGCAACAGCACCTGTTGGATCGTGATGCCGATCAAGGCGGCCACCAAGGCGCCCACCAGGAGGGGAACAAACCAGGCTGCCATGCTCACATCGGCTGACTCGATGTTGCGAGTCTTGCCGACCATCGTTTGTTGCACTGTGATGCCGATGTAGGCGGCCATAGCGAACAACGACCCGTGAGCCATGTTCACGGTGCGCATCAGCCCGAAAATGAGGGTGAATCCCGAGGCCACCACGAAGAACAGCCCGGCCACTGTGATCCCATCGAGAAGGGTGACCAGGAACTCGCCGGGCTCACGGATCGCCGGGCCGGCCGAGGTTCCAGTTGCCAGGAACAGGACCCAGGCAAGCACCAACACCACCGGCACGATCACCACACCCATCACCAATCGGCGCCGCAGCTGGGGCCGGCTTCGGGCACTGGTCGATGTGTCGGATCCGGCAGGACTCGCCAGATTCATGTAGTCACCGGCGAGGAAAATACCACGGGGCAGCGGACCATGTGTGTACAGACATGTATACAATTTTCGGGCGGGCGGAACCCAAGTCTGCTCCCTACTCCGAGGAGGACCACCGATGCACCTGTCGATGCACAACTGGATGCGAGCCGAGCCCATCGAGATAACGATCGCCCGACTGGCGAAGTTCGGATACTCCAGTATCGAGATCAGCGGCGAGCCCGATATCTACGACACCAAGCACGTCAGTGGGCTACTCGAGGACGCCGGTCTCAAGTGCTGGGGAGCGGTCACACTGATGCTCGGCGAACGGAATCTCGTCGCCAAAGACGAAGCACAGCGGGCGGCCTCGGTCAAGTACGTCAAGGATTGCATCACGATGGTCAAAGAGCTCGAGGGCTACGAGATCACCATCGTGCCGGCCACCGTCGGCAAGATCATCCCTGACGCTTCCCCGAGGAAGAGTGGAAGTGGGCGGTCGACGGGATGGCCGAGATAATGGCTCACGCCCGCATCGAAGGCATCCGCCCCGCGATCGAGCCGCTCAACCGCTTCGAGACATACTTCATCAACCGAGGCGAACAGGCAATGGCGCTCGCCGAGGCCACCGGCCCCGACTGCGGGGTATGCATGGATGCCTTCCACATCAACATCGAAGAAGCCGACTGGCGCCAGGCAATCCGCGATGTTGGGGATCGGCTCACCGACTTCCATGTTGCTGAGAACAATCGGATGCCTCCGGGCATGGGCGACTACGACTGGAAAGAAGTCGTGTCGATCTTGAGGGAAGTCGGATACGACGGCGCGATGACGATGGAGTTTGTGGCTCCCATAGACCGGACACCGGCCAACCACTACCCCAACGCCATCGACCACGACCCCCAAGGCATCTCCCCCGAGCAACTCAAGTTCATCCAAGATCACGGGAGCTCGACGCTCAGTGAAGAGTTCTACGACTGGATGGTCATGAAGGCCAGCGAACACGTGCTGCCATTGATCCAAGACTGAGGATGGTCCCCAACGTCGTCATTGTCGGCACCCTCGACACCAAGGGGCCAGAAGTTGCGTATATCCGCGATCGGTTGATCGATCGCGGATGTACGGCGACGGTGGTCGACGTCGGGATCCTCGGCGAACCGCTTGGCATTGTTCCCGATATCGATCACACCGAGGTCGCTGCATATGCAGGCGTCAACATCGAGGTGATCCGGCAAGCGGGAACCCGGGGACGAGCCGTCGCCTTGATGCGCCAGGCGGTGCGGTCGCTCATGACCGACCTCTATCAGCAAGGCAAGGTCGACGCCGCGATCGGTCTCGGCGGTGCCGAGGGGGCAGTCATGGGCGCTGCGGCGCTGATGGTGCTGCCGATCGGGGTCCCCAAAGTGGTCCTCAGCCCGATCGCCTCAGGCCGTCACGAGTTCGGGCCCCTGGTCGGGACCTCAGACATGATGGTGGTGCACACGGTCGTCGACATCATGGGGCTGAACCCGGTCGCCACGTCCGTGTTTGACAATGTCACCGCCGCGGTGGCGGCGATGGCCTTCGATAGCAGCCGGCTCGCGTCTCACGGCTCGGACAGCCGCCTGGTCGGCGTCACGATGTTGGGCAATACCACCAAGGCGGTCATGGCCCTCCGCGACCGATTGGCCGAGCACGGTTATGAGGCAGTTGTCTTCCACTCCAACGGTGTGGGCGGGCCGGCAATGGAGGAGTTGGCCGAGGCGGGTCTGTTCATAGGGGTCGTCGACTTCACAACCAACGAAGTGACTGACCCCATGGTCGGTGGCATCCACGACGGTGGGCCCCGCCGGTTGTCGACGGTCGCCGAGCTCGGGATTCCACAAATCGTGGTCCCCGGGTGTATCGACTTCAGCGTCTTTGCGAGCGGCCACGTCCCCGCAGAGCTTGCCGACCGCCCTGTCTACGACCACAACCCGGAGTACACCTTGGTCCGCACACCGGCGAGCCAGATGGCTCAGATCGGGACGCTCTTTGCCGAGCGACTGAACCACGCGACAGGGCCTCTGAGAAATCGCGATCCCTACCAAGGGGCTGTCGATACCAAACGTGCCCGACGGTGTCTTCTGGGATCCCGACGCCGACGCCGCGTTTGTCAGGAGCCTCAGAAGTGGTCTCCGCCATGACATCACGATCAACGAGTTCGAACATCACGTAAACGATCCTCGATTCGGAGAGGTGGTCGCCGACCTATTCGCCGACCTACTCGACGTGGCCGGCGTCGCGACACGACTGGAGAAAGCAACATGACTACTGACACATTGACAGACGTCACAGAGGCCGAGCGAGCGTTTCGTCAGCAATTCGTCTCGTGGAACCTGGCCGAACTGTCTTATGTGGACATCCAGGCGTACCTCGAAGACAAGGACGTGGTCCTGGTGCCGATGGCGAGCACCGAACAACACGGACCCCATCTGCCCCTCTATTGCGACACCATCACCGCCATCGAGATTTCGGCACGGGTCTCACGCTTGATCGGGATCCTCCACACCCCACCGATCTGGACCGGCTACTCGCCGCAGCACATGCATCGCCCCGGAGAGGGTCGAGGCACGATCACCGTCCGATCTTCAACCTTGCTTGCCCTCATGGAGGATGTGGCCCGAAGTCTCATTCATCACGGGTTCAACCGGATCATCTTCATCAATGGGCATGGCTCCAATATCAAGGTGGTCGACCCTGTGTTGCGCAAACTTCGCTATGAGACCGGCGCCCTGATCGGCTTGGTGAAGCCATACATGGAGCGTTATGTCGGTGTGGTGGAGGGTGTGTTCGAGAATCCTCCGGAGGAGACACCGGGGTGGCATTCCAGTGAGTGGGAGACATCGCAATGCCTCGCATGGGACGAGAAGCTGGTTCGCATGGATAGGGCAAAGCACACCCCAACGTCGATTCCCGACTTTCTGCCCGAGTCTTTTAGGAAGTACGACGGTGCCCCCGATGTGGAGTTCGAGGGCTACACCTATTTCAACTTTCCGATGGACCACCACGAATTCACCGAGACGGGCGTGATCGGCAACCCGATGCGTGCGACGAAGGAGAAGGGGGAAGAATCGTTCCGTAGGTATTCGGAGCACGTGGCTCGGGGTGTGCTGGAGCTGATGAAGGTGCCTGTCAAGGTCGAGAACCGAGAGTTCGTCGACCGAGTCTTGTGATGACCGAGCCCGAGCCCACGACCGTCACCGACAGGGCGTACGTCCAACTGCGCGAGCTGTTGACAAGCGAGAACGTCCGGCCTGGCGACCACCTGGGAGAGGTGGCCGTGGCCGAGTGGCTAGGCATCAGCCGCACGCCTGTGCGCGCCGCCTTGCAACGGCTCGAGTTGGATCAACTCGTGCGTCGCAACCACAACAGCGGCTATTCGGTCGCCGGGCTCATGGCGGGGGACGTCCACGAGATCTGCGATGTCCTCCGCCTTCTCGACACCGCCCTCTTCATCCGTGCGTCGGAGAACCTCACCGACGAACAGAGTGCGAATCTCGAGGAGTGCGTCGAGAGAATGGGCACAGCCGCTTCCGAACGAGACCTCGAGATGTGGTCGACGGCCGATGCGCGGTTCCACGAGCTTCTTCAGGACGCATCGGACCACACCCTCTTCTCCGATATCGCTGAGAAACAGCGGCGTCGGCTCCACAGGTTCTGGATGTCGGGTGCTGGCCGTCTGGAACGTCTGGCCAAATCCGCGGACGAGCATTCTTCGATCGCAAAATCGATCGCCGCCTCAGACCACGACGGGATTCGAAGACTGGTGAACGAGCACATCGATCACATGGAGGAGAGCATGATCCGCCATCTCGAGATGGCTCGTCCCTTCATATCCACCAACGGGTCAGCCCTCGACCATGTCTGATCCCCGCGCTGACTATCGGATCCGGATGCTCCTCCATGAGCTCGCGGATGTGGTCGGCGCCAAGCACGTCTCGGTCGACCCCGGGGAACTGGCCGCCCAGGCAGCCGACTGGTCGTGGATGTCTCAGCTCTACAGACTCCACGGAATCGAGTTGCCCACGGCCGATGTGATGGTGCAGCCCGCGAGCGCTCAACAAGTGGCAGATGTGGTCCGGATCGCGAGCGACCATCGAGTCCCGCTGGTGCCGCGCGGAGGTGGGTCGGGCACTCAAGGTGGAACGTTTGCCTTGTACGGTGGAATCGCCCTCGACCTGACCCGGATGGACCGCATCCTGGAAATCGACGAGACGAGCTTGGTCGTCAATGTCGAGGTCGGCGTGACCGGGCCTCAACTCGAAGCGGCGCTGAGCCCTGTTGGCCTTGCTGTGGCCCACGAGCCAGGCTCGTTCCACTTTGGAGCCACCGTTGGTGGATGGTTGGCAGCTCGAGGATCCGGCGTCCGATCGACCAAGTACGGCAAGCCAGAAGACATGGTCCTTCAGATAGAGGCGGCACTCCCTCCCGGGCAGCTGGCGTCGACACCCTCGGTTCCCAATCATGCGGCCGGCCCGGGGCTCCTTCAACTCCTTGTGGGCTCCGAGGGCACCATGGGTGTGATCACCTCGGCCAACCTCCGCATGGACCCTCTGCCCGAGGCGCAGTCATTCCTCACCTACGAATTTGCGACGCTGTTCGACGGGCTCGAAGCAGGTCGACGAATCATGACTCAGAGGTGGCGCCCCGCGGTAATGCGCCTCTACGACGAAGCCGACCGCAACAAGCTGAACGACATCCTTGGGCTTGAACTGACTGGGAGCCTGCTCATCGTGGTGTGCGATGGGGACCAGCGTCTCGTCGACCTCGAATCAGAAGCAATCACATCGATCTGCAGCGAGGTCGGCGGAACATTCCTGGGACCCGGCGGCGCGAAGTCCTGGTGGGACGGCAAGTACGAGCCCTACGCCGAAGGCAAGGCGCCCGCACCCCCCACGATTTTCGGCACCACCGACACCGTATGCACGTTCGACGACATGCCCGACCTCTATCGGGCGAAACGGAAGAACGTCGAGGAGGGTTTTGCTGAGTACGGGGCGCAGTACACCGCGCACTTCTCCCATTGGTTCCCTTGGGGCGTCATGGTCTACGACCGGTTCTATGTCCACGACTCCCCCAAGGACCCGATGGAGGCACTCGACCTACACGACCGCTTGTGGGACTCGGCAGTTCGCACGTCTCTCGCCCACGGCGGCGTGATAAATGAACACCACGGGGTGGGGCTCAAGCTGGGTCGATTCATGCGCGAGCAATATGGGCCCTGGTGGTCGTATCTGCAGGGGATCAAGGACGCCATCGACCCGGACGGCATCCTCAATCCCGGCAAGTTGGGCTTTGGCCCGCCCCGATGAGCAGGCTCGAAACGTCAGCCGGCGAGCCAGCCACCGTCGACGTTGAGGACCACGCCTGTCATGTAGGACGAGGCATCAGAGGCAAGAAAGACCGCGGCGCCTTCGAGGTCCTCAGGGGCTCCTATACGGTCCATCGGGATCCGAGACTGGATCCACGCGCTGCGTTCTGGGTCCTGGAACAGGCCTTCGGTGAGCTGTGTCCGGAAGTAGCCAGGGGCGATGGCGTTGACCCGGATGCCTGACTTCGCCCATTCGACCGCCAAAGTTCGGACCACCCCGGCCACTCCTGCCTTGGAGGCAGAGTACGCCACGGTGTTGGCGATCCCGATGCTGGTCGTCAATGAACCCACAAAAATGTGCGATCCGCCGGAACCGGCTGCGATCTGGCGCTTTCCAATCTCCTGCGAGAGGAAGAAGGGCCCTGTCAAATTCACGGCCATAACTTGCTCCCAGTCGGCGAGGTCGACGTCGATGGCGGCGGCCCGGCGCTGATGGCCCGCAGAATGGAGCACGATGTCCACCGCCCCCACCTCGGAGCAAGTTTCGGCCACCCACCGTTCGATTGCGTCGATGCTCGACAGGTCGAACGGCCTGGCCACCACGTCGCACTCCGCGGCGGACAGCTCCTCGGCGACCTGGGTCAGTTCATCGACGCTCCTACTGACAAGAACGACCTTGGCCCCCGCTCTACCCAGCGCTCCTGCCATGGCCCTTCCCAAGCCTCTCCCGGCGCCTGTCACCACAGCCGTGCGGCCACCGAGACGGAACATGTCGTTCATCGATCGTTGATGGTGATGGCCGGCATCCAGTCACCATAACCAGAGCCCTATTGCCCGTTGCGACGGGCCCGACGACGAGAGGAGAACGTGTGGCACACACACCGACGGTGTTGCTGATAGGCACGCTCGACACCAAAGGTCTCGAGTACGCCTACCTGCGCGACCGCCTCCTGGCCGATGGAGTCGACGTCCTGGTGGTCGACGTCGGGATCAACGATCCCGACGGAATCGCTCCAGACATCACCCGTCACGAGGTGGCGGCTTCGGTCGGGGCCGATGCCGACGCGCTCTCCACCGCCTCGGATCGGGGGCAAGCCGTGGCCACGATGACCGAGGCTGCCGGGGAATTCGTCCCCTTGTTGTATCGGGAGCATCGTTTCGACGGAGTCCTGGCTGCAGGCGGCTCTGGGGGAACCGCCATCGCCACCCATGCCATGCAGGCTCTGCCGGTTGGCGTCCCCAAACTGATGCTCTCGACCATGGCTTCGGGGAACACTTCCAGCTACGTGGGGAGCAGCGACGTCACCATGATGGCCTCGATCACTGACATCGCCGGCGTCAACTCGATCTCCGCACAGATCCTCGCCAATGCCGCGGCAGCTATGGCTGGAATGGTCAAGGCATCTCCAGTCACCCTCGACAGCGCCCGACCCTTGGTGGCAGCCACCATGTTCGGCGTCACCACGCCCGCTGTGACTGCGGCCCGAACTGATCTGGAGGACCGTGGTTACGAGGTGTTGGTCTTCCATTGCACCGGCACCGGCGGAAAGGCGATGGAGAACCTGGTCGAGGCGGGCTTTTTCGATGGCGTTCTCGACCTGACCACCACCGAGCTGTGTGACGAACTGGTAGGCGGTGTCCTCTCGGCCGGGCCCGACCGGATGGGTGCGGCGGCACGCTCCGGCGTTCCCCAGGTGGTCTCACTCGGTGCGCTCGACATGGTGAACTTCGGAGCGCCCGACACCGTGCCGGACAAGTTCGAAGGCCGCACCATGTACGAGCACAATCCCTCGGTCACCCTGATGCGAACCACCCCGGAGGAGTCCGCCGAGTTGGGACGTCAGATCGCTGAGAAGCTCTCGGTTGCGACCGGCCCAACCACCCTCTTCATCCCGCTGAAAGGGGTCTCGATGATCGCCGTAGAGGGCCAACCCTTCTACGACCCCGACGCTGACGCCGCTCTCTTCGACGCCATCCGGAAGAACCTTCCCGATTCGGTGGACCTGGTCGAAATGGACTGCGACATCAACGACCCTGAGTTCGCCAAGGCGATGGCGGACACGTTGGACGGCTACATGAGGGCCTCGCTATGAATGCTGACGAAGCCCGCGCCAAGTTGAAGGAGACCATTGCCGCCGGCGACCCGATCATCGGTGCCGGGGCCGGCACTGGCCTCTCGGCGAAGTGCGCCGAAGCTGGTGGAGCCGACCTCATCATCATCTACAACTCAGGCCGCTATCGAATGGCGGGCCGGGGATCGCTTGCCGGTTTGCTCCCCTATGGGGACGCCAACGCGATAGTGATGGAAATGGGCCAGGAGGTGCTGCCCATCGTCAAGAACACCCCGGTGCTGGCCGGGGTGTGTGGGACCGACCCCTTTCGGATAATGGGCCGATTCCTCCGCCAGGTCATCGATGCCGGGTTCGCAGGCGTGCAGAACTTCCCGACGGTCGGCCTGATCGATGGGACATTTCGCGCCAATCTCGAGGAAACCGGGATGGGATACGGGCTCGAGGTCGACATGATCAGGGAAGCAGCGGAGCTTGGCCTGGTCACTGCGCCCTATGTGTTCGATCCGGACGATGCGGCCGCCATGGCCCAGGCCGGAGCCGACGTGCTGGTGCCCCACATGGGCCTCACGACGAAAGGCACCATCGGCGCTCAAACCGCGAAGACGCTCGACGACTGTGTCGACGAGATCCAGGCGATGCGCGACGCGGCCATCAAAGTGAACGCCGACATCACGGTCCTCTGCCATGGGGGCCCACTAGCCGAACCCGAGGACGCTCAATACGTCCTCGACCGAACGGAAGGCATCGTCGGCTTCTTTGGAGCCTCCTCAATGGAGCGCCTTCCGACCGAAGTCGCCATGACCGAGAACATGCAGCGCTTCAAGGCAATGACTATCTAGACAGCAAGGAAGGACATGACCGCCAAGCTCGTAGACCGCAACTCGATCCCCACCTGGACATTCGACTGGGGAATCATCAAACCCCTGATCGCCACGGACAACACCGAGGATGGAAATTGCAGCTTGATGCACGTGATCCTGTTTCCCGGCAAGGGCCACGATCGGCACAATCACCCCGAGTCCGACGAGATCCTTTACATCCTCTCCGGCCGGGGAAACCAGATGGTCGACGATGGTGAGCCGTTTCCAGTAGTGCCCGGGGACGCAGTTTGGATCCCCAAGGGCGTCTTCCACTCGACTCTCAATACCAGTTACGAGACGTTGGTGATCCTCGCGATCTACGCTCCGGCCGGAGCAGAGGACGTGCTCAAGACGATCCCCGACTTCGTCGAGGTCCCGAGTGGCTCCAATCCAACGGTGATTCGGGCCTGACCCAAGCGGCTTCCGGTCTCGTCGAATCTGACTCGAAGGGCTGAAGTGACGATCTCGAGCATGACGACACCTGCCTGAGGGCATCGGGGAGGTCGGGCGCACGGTTCAGGAGCACGCCCTGGGCTACAGGTATCCCATTTCCTGGGCCTTGGCGAACGCCTCGGTACGGTTTCTCGCCCCGAGCTTGACGATGGCAGATGAGAGGTAGTTGCGCACAGTTCCCTCGGCGAGGTGAAGCCTTTGCGCGATCTCCACGTTGGGATGTCCTTCACCGACCTCTCGGAGGACTTCTCGCTCCCGGTCAGTGAGGGGGTCGCTGCCGGTCCATGCGGACACTGCGAGCTCCGGGGCGATTACACGATTGCCTGCTGCCACCCGCCTGAGGGTGTCGGCTAGATCTTCGATCGGTGAGTCTTTGAGGACATATCCAGACACCCCGGCATCGAGCGCACGCCGCAGATAACCGCTTCGGGCGAAGGTGGTCACGATCACGACTCGGACCGTCGGATGGTCTTTGAGACGAGAAGCCAGCTCGAGCCCCGTCATTCCTGGCATTTCGATGTCCGTGAGAAGGATGTCCGGCTCATGTTCTGCGACAGCTGCCAAACCCTGCTCTCCATCTTCGGCGACAGCGACTACCTCGATGTCCGGTTCGAGGTCGAGGAGTCCCGCAAAGGCTCCTCGCACCATGGCCTGGTCTTCGGCGAGGACGACGCGGATCATGAAGAACTTCCACCGAACGGCATATCGATCCGAAGCTCTGTCCCGCCTGTCACTCCGGGTCCGAAGGTAAGGGTTCCCCCTGCGGCGATGACACGTTCGCGCATCCCCTGAATTCCCGAGCCGGTTCCCTTGGTGGGCCCGATCCCGTCGTCGGTAACCGTTAGTGACACTCCCCCGTCCTGGCTGTCGATGCGGGCCTCCACCGTGCGGGCGTTGGCATGGCGCAGAACATTCGTGACCGCCTCGCGAAGTCCCAGCGCCAGAACGTTCTCGACCGAAGGTGCCAGATCGACCTCCAAGTCTCCGAGCGTCTCCAACTCGGTGCCTGCCGCTGCGAGCGCGTCGCCGGCGACGGCGAGCTCGTCGCGCAGCGACGCCTGATGCCATCCAGCGACGCTCTTCCTGATCGAAGACAGTGCATCGCGAGCTATGCGTTCCACCTCATCTGCTTCCTCTGTGGCGCGACGCTGGTCAGACGTGGCCAGTTTTTTGACGAGTTGGCTTCGCACGATGATGGCGGTGAGGGCCTGGCCTGCGATGTCGTGGACGTCGCGAGCGATCCTTTCCCGCTCGGCGATGGTGGCGAGATGAGCGACTCGGCGGTTCTCAGCCTGGAGCGCCACGGCATGATGATCCCGTGACACATCATGGAAGACGGCGGATCCAATGACCCAGATCATGATCACCGGGATGAAGATGAAGATCCGAAACGGCCAAGGGATCGAACTCAAGAAGAAGCCGGACAGAGTGAGGACGGTGATCACCGACAGTCTGAGTCGGAGCGTCTCCTGAGTGGCTGACCTGGCTACTAGAGCGGCGGCGTAGATGGGCAGCGCCATGATTGCTGTCGAGTCGAAGGGTGCGGTCGCGAGTGCCAGAAGCATCAGGACAGTTGCTCCCCCGATGTCCCAACCTCGTATTTCCGAGACGACAAAGGTGGGGAGGGCGACGGCAACCACTCCGACGGCCAAGAGCCAATCCTCGGGACCGGCGTCGGGGGAGAAGATCGGTCCGACCAGGATGAATGCGAAGAAGACCAGGGGCGCCCAACGCGAGAAACCGGAACGCCTCGTGTCGAGGCGTTCCGAGTTCTCGAGCCTGAATGTTGTGTCGTTCAAACTTCCGCGGAACGGTACGCCAACACTGCTGCGATCGCTCCCACGATCGTTGTCCCCAGGAGATAGGCGACGTGACCCCACACTGCTCCGCCTTCGACCTGCGCCAGCGCCAGTTGTGCCAGGTGATAGGGCGGTAGGTACACCGCGACTTCTCCGAGCCACGTCGGGAGCATCTCGAGCGGAAACCAGAGGCCCGAGAGAATCACCGAGGGGATCAGCATTGCGTTGAGCACCGATATTGCGGCGCTGGGGCTGAACCTCGCCCCAACAGCCAGGGAGAACAGGCTGAATGGCAAGGCTCCGAGCACCAGCACACCGCTAACACGCAGGACCTGAGGCAGGTCCAGGGGTCCAGTGGTGAGACGGGCGACCAGGGCTATCCCCGCCAGGGTGACGATCGCATACGGCAGTGCTGCCGTGACCTTGGCGGACAGTGTCACACCAAGCGGCGTGCCGTCAGCCCGCTTGACGCGGAGCCAGCCTCGCTCCCTGGCGTCGGCGAGGCCGACACCCGGGTTCGTCAGGACCACGGACAGCACACCAAACGCCCCGTACGTGGCCAACGACCCAACGCCGAAGCCGCCTCCCTCGCCGAACATCGTTGAGAACAGTGCAAAGAACGCCACTGGCATCAGCACCGTGAAGAAGAGAGCGGTTGGCTCCCTGACGATTGCCAGAAGCTCGTCTCGCACCTCTGTGCGAAAGATCCGGGTGTTCATGCTGCTACCTCCTCATGGTTGGTCAGTGCGACGAGGACCTCCTCGAGGCTCGCCGTCGCCACGGTCAAATCGTTTGCCTCGGGGTCGAGTTCGAGCAGCGTGCTGACGACCTGCTCACTGTCGGTCGCCGCGATCACGGTGCGGCCGTCACGAAGCTCCACCGAGTGCACCGAGTCGAGCGCTCTGATCACACCCACCGGTACCTTCGTCCGGACTTCGATCCGACGGTCGGGGAGCGTCCGGCGCAGCTCGTCTGGCGTCCCTTCCGCGACTACCCGTCCGCGATCGACCACGACAACCCGATCGGCGACTGCTGCCGCCTCGTCCACGAGATGCGTCGTGATGAGCACACCGGCCCCGTCGTCGAGACGTCGCCGAATCGTCTTCCAGAACCGACGCCGTGCCTCCACATCCAGTCCTTCGGTGGGCTCGTCAAGCACCAGCAGCACCGGATCGGCAACAAGCCCCATCGCGAGCTGCAACCGCTGCTGCTGTCCGCCGGAAAGCGTGACCGCTCGCCGTTTCTCCAAGCCGGCCAGGCCCATCTCGGCGATCGCTCGGCTGGCTGCTTCCGGGGGACAACCCCGACGTGCGGCCGCACCGCCGACGATCTCGCCGACGGTGAGTGACCGCGGAAAGCCGACCGCCTGTTGGACGACACCGAGCCTGCGTCGGGTCTCGGCGCGACGAGGGTCGCCGCCTGCCACCTCGATGAGGTCGGCGTTGCCTTCGATCAACCCGATCACATTGCGGACGAGGGTCGTCTTACCGGCCCCATTCGGGCCGAGAAGTGCGACACACTCCCCCGCCTTGACAGTCAGATCGACTCCGGCGAGGGCCGTGTGGTCACCGTATCGGTGAACGAGACCTCGTACTTCGAGAACATGTTCCATCTACTACCTCCTTGACACCGATCATGCGGAACGACCGGTGCGAGCGGTAGTGAGATCGATCACGAACTCGACGTGACAGATGTCATCCGGATCAGGCCAGGTGCTTCCACCTCGGCCCCTGGCGCCAATCACATGGCCCGTTCAGATCCAGACGCGAGACTTGATGAGAAGATGTTCGGATCTCTCGGAGCACCTCGTCTCCCGAGCGGTGCTTCACGACGCGAATCCTGTGGGACGTCTGTGGAGCAACGGAGGAGCGGTTACCTCTCGACGCTGAATCGGCTCCCGATCAACCCCTCTCGGATCGCTTCGGTACTTCCACTCGATCAGACCACTCAGCTCCCACTGGTCGGAATTCACAACCGACCAGTTCGAGGTGGAGTCGCGCAGCGGCAGGGCCTATTTGGGCGTCGACGGCGAAGCCCTCGATGCGGCGACTCCGCTGCGATTCCGGATCCATCCCCTGGGGCTTCGGATGCTGGTGCCGAAGGGCAACCTTGAGATCGCGGAGCGACGGCGGGCCCGCGACATCCAATTCGCGCACGTGGCCGCCGTCGCGAGGGGTCGTGAGCCTCGGGTAAGCGTGAGCCCCGCTTCTGAGGATGGTCGTGGGCCAGCCCGACGCGCAGCAACCGGGATCGCGACGACTTCGGAATCGGACAAGGGTAATCGCTGACGATTTCGCTCCGGTCGCCAACGGCCAGGTTGGCCACCACCGCCGAGGTGACTGCCATGGCAATCATCCCCTGCGCGCCCGCCCGCCGGGTCGCCCGTAGAAGACAGCGATCAGTGCGCACCATCGCGGCGATGTCGCAAGACTCTCATTGCCCGGGCTTCTCCTCGCCGAGGGTCGCGTCGATGTCGGTAAGGGCCTCCTCGATCGAGGCGTAGAAGTGATCGCGGTCGAGGGTCTTGAGGAGACCGTAATCGTGCACGAGGTCACGGAGGCGGGTGCGCAGCTCGACAAAGGCGAGGTGTACGCCCTTGGCGTTGAGCTCGTTGTCGAGGCGCTCGAGCATCCCCGCCGCTGTGACGTCGATGTCGGTGATGGCCTCGCACTGCAGCACCACCCACGCCGGACCGCGCTCGTACACCAGCTGGCGGACACGTTCGGAGAACAGGCCTGCGTTGGCGAAGAACAAGGGCGCCTCCCACCGGAACACCAGCACGTTGGGGTGCTCATCGAAGCCGTCGCCTCCGGGGTCGCTGTGCCACCCCTCACGGCCGCTTACACGTCCAAGTACTTCGCCGTGCGGCCACCAGTTTCTTTTGAAGAAGAGCAGGATCGACAGCACAACGGCCACGACGATGCCCTCGAGGACCCCGAGGAAGATGACACCGGTGCTCGCAACCAGCGAGAGCAGCACTGCAGACCGTCGAATCTTCCACACTCGGAATAGAACCGAGAAGTCGGTGAGGGAGAGGCCCGCAGCAATGACTACTGCGGCCAACGCGGAGTTCGGCAGGTCTGCGAGGAGTCCGTTGAAGAACAAGAGCAAGAGCACCACGACAGCGGCACCGACAACGCCGGTGAGCTGGCTCTTGGCCCCGGACTGCTCGGCGACAGCAGTGCGTGAGCTGCTGGATGAAACGGCGAACCCTTGGAAGAACCCGGCCGCGATGTTGGCCGAGCCGATGCCGATCATCTCCTGGTTCGGCTTCACCTGCTCGCCACGGCGGGCGTTGAACGAGGTGGACAAAGCGATGGTGTCAGTCAGTGAAACCAGTGTGATGCCAACCGCGGCTACGAGCAGCGGCACGACGTCGCCCAAGTTGGTCCATGGCACTTCGGGCGTGGGCAACCCCTCCGGTAGCGAGCCGACCGTGGCGATATCGAAGCCGAAGACCGCGGTGACGACGGTGGCGCCGACCACCGCGACGAGGACGGCGGGGATCCTCCGGGTGACGCGGGGGAGCACGAGCAGGACCGCGAGTGTGACGAGACCCACGGTGAGGGTCGTGGCGTCATGCTGGTCGAAGTTCGTCACGAACTCGCGGACCTCCTCGATGAACGTGTCAGCGTCCGTCGAGAACCCGCTGAGCTTGGGCAGCTGTCCAACGATGATGGTGATGGCCAGTCCGTTCATGTAACCGATTTGGACCTCGCTCGAGAGCAGGTCGGCGACGAAACCGAGCTTGCCGATGCCCAGCCCGACCTCGATGAGGCCGACCAGGATGGCGAGCATGCCGGCCAGGGCGATGGCGGTCGCGGGGTCGTCGCCGGCCACGACTAGCGGGGTGATGGCGGCGAAGATCAACGGCCCTAGAGATGAGTCTGGGCCGAGGACGAGAATCTTCGACGGCCCCATGAGGGCGTACCCGACGAGGCAGGCAATCGTGGTGTAGAGACCATTCACCGGGGGCAGCCCGGCGAGCTCGGCGTATGCCATTCCCTGTGGGACCAGGATCGCCGCCAGGACGATCCCGGCCACGAGGTCGGAGCGCAACCACTGCCGCTGGTAATTGCGAAGAGACGCGACCCCGGGCACGAATCGTTCCACGGCGGTCAACCGCTTAGCGCTCTCAGCCATGGAGACACCCTGGGTCATCGAGAATTTGCGGAGCGTAATCAAGCCGGCCTCACAGCGATCGGACTTGATCGCATTGCACGGTGAGGAATCGCCCAAGAATCACCTGAACGATTCCGGGGTGGAGCTGACGGGATTTGAACCCGTGACCCCCTCGTTGCGAACGAGGTGCTCTGCCAGGCTGAGCTACAGCCCCTTGCGGGATGCGAATTGTACCGACAGGCCATCCGTGGGCCAGATGGGCTCAGCCGCGGGCCAAATCCTCCCGAAGCCGCTCCTGGACCACCGTCGCCGTCAGGTCGGAGCGGGAGCGCTCCACCAACGCCCGAGCCACATCGGTGGTTCGGCGGAGCCCGTTGGTCATCCCGTCCGGGTAGTCGATCTCGGCGAGGAGGTCGACGATCTCGTCCATCGCAACCAGCGTCGACTCCGCGGTGGCCACGTCGCCCTCACGGAGCAGGTCGAGCATCCGACGACGCATCTCCCCCACCGCCTCCCCAAGTCCATGGAGGAAGGGCACCGGGTCGACACCGAGCTCGGCGAATCCGGGGATCGGCTCGCCCCGGAACAGCGCCCGCGTGACCCGGGCCTCGGTGTATTCCTTGCCGGCGTCAGCGACGAACCCTGCGTGGAGGATGTCAGGGTGGTCGGCCAACCGCTCGGTGATGGCCGCATACTGCTCACCCGCCTCGTCGATCAACTGCGCCGCTTGATCCCACTCCTGGCGGTGGAGGGCGCGGATGGCATTGGCCGAAGCCCTGATTACCAATCGTGATCCGGAGAAGCCGGCCTCGCGGGCGGCGAACCGGGCGTCGAGAACCGCCCGTGCGGCGGCGGCGAAATCGAAGTCCATCGCCGTCAGTTGGCGATGACCTTGACCTGGGGCTCCTCCCACTCGGTGGGACGTTCGGAGACGTGGGTCACTTTGAGGCGCCACTGGCGACGCTGCTTCATCTGGGCGAGCGCCGCGGCATAGAGAGCAATCAGCGAGTCGACGAAGAGGTGGACCAGGAGCAGGGCCATCGAGTTCTGCCACCAGGCAAGCGCCGCGGTCACCAGTGCAAGGACGATGAGCACCGCCATCGTCCGCCGCTGGCGCAACCGGATCACGTCGCGCTGGCCGACTTCACCCCGTGAGAACGGGCGTTTCTGGACATCTGCGATGAGGTGGGTCCAGCGATCGAACTCCTCAGTGGAGTTCAGGGGAGCCTTTTGCCGGTCACCGAAGAGGGAGGGGAGCAGATAGACGCTCCAGATTGCGGCTATCAGCAGCAGGCCGACGATGACGCTAGTTGACATTCCCTACAGGTGACTCCGTCCAAGGACGAGCGTAGTGGGAGGACCCCCGCTCGATCAACGACTCAAGTTCTCTCCCATGTCCCGGACTTCCCTCCGGACTTCCTGAGGAGCCGAACCGACTCCACACTCACTCCCCGCTCGACGCTCTTGACCATGTCATAGATTGCGAGCGACGCCACCGAAACCGCGGTCATGGCCTCCATCTCGACGCCAGTGCGGCCGGTGGTCGAAACCGTAGCAAGCACCCGAATTCCATGCCCACTCCGCTCCAGGTCGATTTCGACCCCGTTGAGCGGTAGCGGATGACAGAGCGGGATCAATTCGGACGTCTTCTTTGCCGCCGCGATGCCTGCGATCCGGGCCACCGCCGGGGCGTCGCCTTTGGGGAGGTCGCCGGCGAAAAAGCGGTCGACGAGCTCGGGCGGCATGGCGACCGTGGCCTCCGCTACCGCCACCCTGTCGGTCACCTCCTTGCCGCCAACATCGACCATCCGCGCTTCACCGGACTCGTTGAGATGGGTCAGCGGACCATCAGATTCCATCGGCCCACTCCCTCGTCTCCGGTGACTTGAACAACTCGATCGTCACATCTTGACCGGCCTCGATCGCGCCGACACCCCGGGGCACCACGGCAAAGGCATCGGCAGTGGCGGCCGCGGACAGAACGTTCGACGCCTGGCCACCGGAGCTGACCACGCGGGGCCTGCCTCCTACCTCTCCGTCGACGACGACCCGGACGAACACGGTCTTCTCGGGATCGGTGGCCATCGCCTCCCCGGCGACCGCCGAGACCTGGGGCCGCAGGACCCGGGTCGCTCCCTGCAGCCTCAGCAATGCCGGGCGCAAGAACTGTTCGAAGGAGACCAGCACCGACACCGGGTTGCCGGGCAGGCCGAAAAAGAGTGCATCCCCGATCCGTCCGAAGGCGAACGGCTTCGCCGGCTGGATGGCCACCTTCCAGAAGCTCACCTCGGAGCCACCTTCCAAGACCAACTTGGTCACGTCATAGTCACCCATCGAGACGCCACCGGTGGAGACGATCACGTCGGCGGACGAGCCTTCATCCAGCGCGGCGCGGAGCGTGTCGGGGTCATCAGCGATGATGCCGAGGTCGACGGTGTCGACACCGGCTTCCCGGAGCAGTGAGCTGACCATGGGCCGGTTGGAGTCCCTGATCATCCCCGGGCCGAGCTCACCCCCGCCCGGCGGGATGAGCTCATCCCCGGTCGACATGAAGGCGACGCGAGGCCGCCGGTGGACCGTGACCTCCGCGACATCGATGGTTGCCAGCACTCCGACATGCATCGGAGTGAGGCGGGTGCCGGCGTCGAACACCCGGGCTCCCTGTTCGACGTCGCCGCCGGCTCGGCGGACCGAGGTGCCCGTTTCCACTGCGGGGCCGATCGAGACTTTTTCCTCGACAGCCTCTGTGTCTTCCACCTTGACCACGGTGTCCGCACCCTCGGGCATCGGGGCCCCGGTCATGATCTTGATCGCCTGGCCGGCTCCTACCGGTTCCGATGCGGCCTGTCCGGCGGCGACCTCTCCGATCAGGGTCAAGACGGCACCGGGCTCGACGACGTCGGAACCACGGACCGCATAGCCGTCCATGGCAGAGTTGGGGAAGGGAGGCACGTCACTGGCGGCAACCACGTCTTCGGCAAGGACCCGCCCCAGGGCTTCCCAGATCGAGACCAACTCGGATGACAAAGGCTTGATGCCGTCGAGGACCTCGGCCCGCGCCGCCTCCAGGGTCCTCATGACCGGGTGCGCCCGTCCAGCCAGTCGATGAACTCGGCGCCGAACTGGTGCTCTCCCAATTCGACCGACGCTTCGAGGAGCCCGAGCGGGGTGCCGACGTCGAGGAGATCCGTGCCGGCTACGAACCCGCGCAGCCTTCCCTGCTTCCCCAGTTCATCGATGGCGTCGGTGAGCTGGATCTCGCCTCCACTTCCCGGAGCGGTCTTCTCCAGGATCCCGAACACCTCCGGGGTGAACAGATAGCGCCCAACCAACCCGAGTCGCGAGGGCGCCAATTCCACTCCCGGCTTCTCGATGGCACCGCCCAGCGTCAGGTAGCTCGCCTCCACCGGCGATGTGGGGACCACGACGCCATAGCGGGAGAGAAACTCATCTTCGAGCTCTCTCAGGCAGACGACCGAAGTCGAGCCCTCGTTGCTCCCGTGTGCCAGCGATTCGAGGACGTCCCCACCAGGGCGCACGATGTTGTCTGCCAACAAGCAGAAGAAAGGGCGATCCCCGACCGTGTCCGCGGCCTCCTTGACGGCATGTCCGAGGCCAAGCGGCTCTTCCTGGACCACAGGTCGGATCTTGATCGACTCCAGGCCGGGCAGTGGCCCTTCGAGGCTGAAGTGCTGGGCCACCAGATGGCCCACGTCGAGGTCGACGACCACGACGGCCTCCCTGGCACCGGCCCGTGCCGCCTCCTCGACCGCGTACTGAATTGCCGGCCGGTCGACCACGGTGAGCAGCGCCTTGGGGACGACACGGGTGGCGGGGCGCATCCTCGTGCCCCGCCCGGCGGCCGGGATGACCGCGACATCGATGCTCATGTCGTCACCTTCTGTTCGCTTCCCGACGCCATGCGCCGGATGTTCCCCCGATGCCGCCACACCACCAAGGCGATCATCAGTGCCACCCATACCAGGGACCAACCGGAGACACCTTGCCAGATGAGGACCGGGATCGTGATCACCAGGATCACCAACGAGCCGATCGATGCGGTCTTGGTCAGCCTGACGATGATCCCCCACAAGGCGATCTCGATCACCGCGGCGAGGGGGACCGTGAACAGGAGGACCCCGGCGCCGGTCGCCACCCCTTTGCCTCCCTTGAACTTGTGAAAGATCGGGTAGCAGTGCCCGACCATTGCGAAGAAGCCGGCGGCGAAGGCCCAGGAGGACAACGTGGGATCGGCGACGTCAGACGCCAGCCAGCCCAGGGCGGCACCAATCGTGCCTTTCAACATGTCCCCGACGAGGACCATGACCGCCGGGAGCCGGCCCAGGGTCCGGAGCACATTGGAGGTACCCGGATTGCCGCTGCCCGCCTCGTGGATGTCGACTCCGTGCATACGAGCCACGATCACCGCGAAGTCGATACTGCCCACGATGTAGGCAGCGACGAGCGCAAGCGGGATCGCCACAGTGGTCGACATTCGGGGAGATGATATTGACCGGGACCGGAATGGAAGTGAGCAAGCCCCGGTTGTACGATTCTCCTCACCCCCTTCCAAGCGGTCAGATCTACATGCCTACCTACGAGTACGTCTGCAAGTCGTGCGGGGACACCATCGAGGTGTTCCAGTCCTTCTCCGACAAGCCTCTGAAGCGCCACGACTCCTGTGGTGGCGATCTGCAGAAGGTGTTCCACGCCCGCGGCGTGGTCTTCAAGGGATCAGGCTTCTACAGCACCGACGCCAGGGCGTCGAAGTCAGCGTCGAAGTCCAATTCGGAGCCTGCTCCCAAGAAAAAGGACACCTCGACCAAGGAGTCGACCTCGGAGAAGTCCCCCGCGCCTTCTACGACCAGTTCCTCCTCCGCGGACTGAACCCCTTCCCCCGACCGGGGGCGCTCCGTACCGTCGAATCGTGCTCTGGCTGCAGACTCCGCCCTGGGGCCGTTGGATAGCAGCAACTCTCATCGTCGCCGTGGCGACCTGGGTCGAATTGAGGCCCGATCCGAGTGTTGCCCACCCCTTTGCGACCGTCGACATCGTCGCCGGCGAGGAAGTCGGTGACTGGAACAGCGAGCTCCGCGAGGTGCCCGCCGGGCTGATGGGCGAGGTTGTGCTCGACGGGGTCGCCCTGGTGGACATAGCCGGCGGTGATCCGATTCTCGCCTCCCACCTGGGGCCGAACGATGAAGGGATACCCAGCGGTTGGTGGCAGTTCGACACCACGGTTCCCCAAGGTGCCGACCGGGGGGATGAGGCCCGCGTAGTCCTACTCGACACCAGTCAGAGCATCGAGGCCGTGGTCGCCGCGGTGGCAAGCGAAGACCCTCTGGGCTCGGGAATGGGAAGCGTTGCCGTGGCACCCGAGCACGCGGCAGAAGTGGCCGCCGCGGCCGCCGAGGGCCGGATTGCGATCTTGGTTGTGACTCCCTGACCATTACCGTGCCGCCGTGCTCGCCGCGGTCATTTGGGGACTCATCCAGGGTGTAACCGAGTTCCTCCCCGTCTCCTCCGACGGCCATCTAATAGTGATCCCGGCCCTTCTCGCCGAGCTCGGGTTCGACGTGCAGCCGCCGAGCCTTGCAACAACTGCAGTGCTCCATCTCGGGACCCTGGCCGCGATGTTCTTCTATTTCCGACACGACCTGGCAAAGGTCGTCCGCTTCAAGAGCGACCCCGAGGGGCGCAAGATCGCGGTCATGGTTGCGATCGGGACCATCCCTGCCGTGATCTTCGGGCTGCCCCTTGCCGACGAGCTGGATCAATTCGGGGACACGATCTCGAACGTCGGCTGGGCGCTGATCGGGAACGGCATGATCCTCTACCTGGGCTACCTGCTCGCCAAGGGCCATCGCCGGATCCTCGACATGCGGGTGTTCGACTCGATCTTGATCGGTCTCGCCCAAGCCCTGGCGCTCATCCCCGGGATCTCACGATCTGGTACGACGATGTCGGTCGGCAGCGCCCGCAAGTTCGACCCTCTGGAAGCGGCCCGCTACTCCTTCCTACTCGGAATCCCTGCCGTGACTGGAGCCGGGTTACTCCAGCTCTATGAGCTATGGGGCAGTGGCGAATTCGAGCCATCGTTGATAGTGGGGATGGTGGTCGCCGGGATCACCGGGTATCTGGCCATTGGCTGGCTGATGTCGGTCCTGAAGCGGGTTGGGCTGCTCCCTTTCGCCATCTATTGCGTGGCCATCGGCGCGCTCACCGTCGTCGTGTTCTGACCGATCGCGACCGGGTTAGGGTCGGCATATGACCGATCCACTCCTCCAAGAATCGATCGACAAGAGGCCTCACGTCCGGGAACTCCTGGCCAGGGACCCCGACGACTACAACGAGGTGCGCGAATTATGGAAGGCGCACTCCAAGGCGGAAGACGCTCGGGACATCGCAGGCCTGATGGCAACCCTCACCGAGGACTGCGTCTATGAGTTGGTGCAGACCGGTCATCGCTGGGCGGGCCACAGCGGGGCCACCCGCTTCTACATGGAGCTGCTCTCGGCATTCCCCGACATCCAGTTCGCCCTGACCAGCATCGTGGTCGGGCCACAGGGAATCTGCGAGGAGGCCGTGGTCGATGGCACCCACCTCGGGCCTTGGCTGGGGATCGAGCCCACGGGCGACCATCTCGTGTGGCGCAACGTGATTTTCTTCCCCTGGGACCCTGAGCGGCGGCTGTTCACCGGGGAGCGGGTGTACTCCTTCTTCCCCGCGCTAGAGAACAGCATCGAGGCCCAGGTGAACCCCTGATGACAGTCCCCGGACTCCCCTGATCGCAGTGAGCGCCCCCGAAGCGAAAGACTCGTAGCTCGTCGAAAGGTGCTCGATCGAGAGCACCTCGCCCGCATTGGACAACGCGACCTCCTGCTGAGAGATCAGCCCGGGTAGGCGTAGTGAGTGAACCCGGACTCCTTCCACTGCTGCCCCCCGTGCTCCCGGCGCCAGTTCCTGTGACTTCTCCGCGGAGCTGCCCCCGGCCCCTGCGATACCCATCGCCGATGCCAGGGCAGTCCCCGAGGGGGCGTCGGGCTTGTCGGAGTGGTGGCGCTCGATGATCTCCACCGCCTCGAAATGGGGGGCCGCCTGGGCGGCAAAGCGCATCATCAACACCGCTCCGATCGAGAAGTTGGGGACAACCAGACACGGCGGGCCCGATTCCCCCCACATCTCGCGCAACGACGCGAGACGATCCGGGGTGAACCCGGAGGTGCCGACCACAGCTGCCATGCCCGCCGCCTTCCAGATGGCCAGGTTGTCGAAAACGTCATCGGGATGGGCTGTCTCCACCATCACCTCGGCCTCGATCTGCGACGGGTCTCCGACGACGGTGACACCATGAAGTTCGACTCCGACCCGATTGGGGTTGAAAAGGCCGGCCAGCTCGAGGTCGTCGGTGGCGACCACCGCGTCAGCGATCGCAGTCGCCAACTTCCCCCCTGCCCCTGAGATCGCTACCTGAACCATCCGGTCACGTTAGGTCGGTGGAGCAGTCCCAACGTCGAGAGAGTCTTTGGAACGGTGTTCGGCGTTGACCGGCCACCACCGTGCAGCAGCGCCCATCGCCCCCAGGCTGACGACGAGGGACGCCAGCGCCTCGCCCCAGACGATGGTGTCGGAGCTGCAGGAACTGGCGACCGTGCCTCCGAACCCCGTCTCGCTCCCGATGACGGAGTTGGGAGACCCGAGAGTCCAGCCCGAGGGAAAGCCGTGCTCTGCGGGATCGACTTCCACCACCGTTCCATCGGCCATGGTCTCGGTGCAGACCGGGTCGAGGTGCACGAAGAGAACGAAGACGGCAACGGCCGCCGACATCCCCAGAGCCACCCCCGACCACCACTGCCCTCTCGAAACCTCTACTTTCACCGGGCGACGCCACCATGCCTGCATCCAGATCAAGGACACCACAAAGGCAATGGGAAGCAACACGAGAGTGAGCAGCCCGGTGATCAACGAGGCCAGGGCTGCAGCCGGCAACAGCCCGGGTCGCCGGTCCAGGGACAGCCAGCCCAGGGAGGGAGCTATCGCGGCACTCGTGGCCAGGGCAACCGACCCCAGCATCTCACCAAAGTCGGTCCACATGTTGACAACACCCAAGACAAGGAGGGCGAGAGACATCCCGTATCCGAGCGCGACTCCGATCAGGACCCAGCGGCGGTTTCTCCGAATGTCTCGATACATGGTCATAGCTGTCACCTTCCGCAGACGGGTTGGAACCAATTCGTGAAGTCGATGGCGAGCACATGTGTGACATCCGGTGCGGCCTCCTCGATGAAATCGATGATTTCAGGTGTGGGCCCGGTCACCACCAGTGACGCCACGCCCGGGTTGTCCAGCTCGGAGCGGACCGACTTGGCGTCTTGGGGAGATACGCCGATCCCTTCGAGGAGATCTGGGTGATCGATCAAGTTGTCCACGGCTCGTCGCGTCTCACCTGAAGCACCGTCGATCGATGCCGGCCCGCCGAGCCAGCCTCCGCTGCCCCCGCCGCTCGAACCTGAAGCAACCTCGATCGGTGGGGAGCCACAGGTCCCGTATCCGAGAACGCCGGCCGACGCCAGCTCCGCGCCTTCACCTACTGAGAACCCGGCCCAAACGACGCGGACATCGGCATCGCTGTCGACGAGATCAGCCGCCGCACCCGTCTCGAGAGGTGTCTCGTACCGCAACAACACGGTCGCGACCGTTCCATCGTCGACTGCCTCCAGTTGATCCTGACCCCCGATTGCCTCTTCCAAGCCGGACAGAAGAGGAAACAACCTCCCACCATTGGCGTCACCAAAGGCAAGCGGTCCGATCTTGGACTCGATGCTTCCGAGCTCTCTGGGCAATGCGCCCACTGGCATCGACACGGCTACTTGGGATGTTCGTGAGAGGAGATTGGTCTGGTAGTTGTATTCGGTGACAGTGGCCCCCGGATTGAACATGACCGCCAGATCAACGGTGGCGATGGTGGCCGCATCGGCCCGGCCGCCCCGATTGATCACCAGCGGTTGTATCAAGGTCAAGGAGACCAGCCATGCCACCAGGGTCGCCGCGATGACGAGAAGGACGACATCGACGGCCACCCGGAGCATGGATCGGCGAACCGCTCGACGCATGTCACGTTGGGTCCAAGTAGAAGGCTCGATCGAGCCTAGATCGACTGGCGCCACCCCTTCGAGAACGGCCCGACACTCGTCACAGGTAGCGAGATGGGCATCGACCTCCTTACGTGTGGCTCGGTCGAGTGTCTCGTCGACATAGCCCTCGAGCAGGTCCTGGACCTCATCGTGTGTCATTTCGCGTCCCGTTCGTAGGCAATCCGAAACCCTTGCCGGGCCCTGTGGACCAACACCCGAGAAGCCCCTTCGGAAATCCCGAGAGTCGCTGCCAATTCGGGGCCGCTCATCCCGATGCGGTCGGCCAGGATCAATGCGGAGCGCTGACGCTCCGGGAGAGATCCGAGGGCGCGTTCGATGGCATCCTGCTCCACGGGGTCGTGATCGGGTGGACTGGCGACTTCGATCTCCTCGGAGGGTGACGGCCGTTTCGCCTGTCGGCGCAGGTCGTCCAGGAAGACTGTTCGGGCGATTGCGAACAGCCAGGCTTTCGGACTTCCCCCCCGGTACCCGCCGAGAGCCCGCGTCGCCTTGATGAAGGTGTCTTGCATCAGATCCTCCGCCAAGGCACGGTCGCGGCATAGAGATACGAGGTAGGAATGGACCTGCCCAGCGTGGAGCCGGTAGAACGTCTCGATGTCGCTTTTCTCGACCACACCGGCTTCCGTGCTTCTGTTGATCCAGCGGCCATGTCATCGACAAGGACGCAAACGGGACCCAGATTGTTACGACCCGTCCCCGAGCTGGTCGTGGAGCCCGATCAATTGAGGTCGAGGCTCATCCAGAGCGAATCCTCCGCCAGAAAGCCGTGCCGGGTGTAAAAGCGGCGGGCCCCCTCATTGTCCCGCTCTGTCTCCAGCGTCAGACGGGCCAGCCCTCTCGCTCTGACATCGTCGAGGATCGCGGCCAGCAGCGAGGAGCCGACGCCAGTGCCCCGGTCCCGCACGTAGATCTCGTCGATGAGGGCGTCCCGGCCCCCTGACTCCAGGCTGTATCCCCAGGTAACGACGGCGTAGCCGAGGGCCCAACCCTCCTCTTCCACCAGGTGCACCACGCCATGCTCATCACCGTCCAGGAGCGTTCGGAGCGCGGGTTCGACGCGGGCAGCGTCAAACGCATGACCGTCGAGCACGCAGAACTCCTTGGAGAGCTCGAGAACGACCGGGAGGTCGGCGCGGCCGGCGCGGCGGATCAAGCTCCGGCCAGAGACTCCGAGAGCGACTCTTCGAACACCTGGAGAGTGGTGGCGATGTCCTCCTCTGTGTGAGCAGCGCACACGAACCAGGGCTCGAGGGCGTCCGGGCAGGGCATCACGCCCTTCTTGATCATGCGGAACATGATGTCGTCATACCGCTCGTCGTCGTGCTTGCTGACGTCACGAAACTCGTCGAGGTCGCCGGCCCCGATCAGCAAGGAGAACATCGACGGGTCGCCGGTCGCCTTCCCTTCGACTCCCTTGTCGGCGAGGATCTTCTCCAGTCCCTCCATGAGCGCGGTACCGGTCCGTTGCACTCTGGACAACGGCTCACCGGTTCGGAGCAGATCGAGTGTGGCGCTCGCCGCGGCGGCCGCGATCCCGTTGCCGGAATAGGTGCCGGCCTGGGCGATGCCCCCCCTCCGCCACCCGTCGGCGACCCAGTCCTTGAAGGCGATGGCCGCCACCGGGTAGCCATTACCGAGAGCCTTGGCGTATGTGCCGAGGTCGGGCGTCACCCCGAACCGCTCTCGGGCGCCGCCCAAGGCGACCCGGAACCCGGTCTTGACCTC
Source organism: uncultured Acidobacteriota bacterium (assembly GCA_963780755.1). Lineage (GTDB taxonomy): Bacteria > Actinomycetota > Acidimicrobiia > Spongiisociales > ZC4RG35 > JALYNX01. The sequence continues at coordinate 1,007,185 of CAWACX010000002.1, read as the reverse complement.
GTCGAAGATGAGAACGCTCCGGTGCTCGTCACACAGCCGGCGCAACCCCTCGAGGAAGCCGGGCTGGGGGAGGATGCCAAAGGCATTGCCCAACATGGGCTCCACGATGACAGCCGCTATCCGATGGCCCTCGTCCTTGAACAGCCGCTCCACCATCTCCAGGTCGTTGAAGGGAAGGGTGCGCACGTAGCTGCGGATCGCCTCCGGGATCCCGGAGCTCGATTGCAGAGGGACCGGGTGCAACCGGGATCCCAGCCCGTTCACCGGAACGCCGGCAGTCGAGAACAACACGTAGTCGTGCATCCCGTGGTACTGGCCCTCGAACTTGAGGACCACGTCTCGCGCGGTGACTCCCCGAGCGAGGCGGACCGCGTGCATCGTCGCCTCGGTCCCGGTGTTGGTGAACCGCATGAAGTCGGGCCAGCCCAGGGTGTCGATGACCTTCTCCGCGGCTTCGACCTCGCGGCGCTGGGTCATGGCGAAACTGGTCGCCTCCCCGGCCGCATCGCGCACTGCGGCCACGACTGAAGGCTCACCGTGGCCCAGGATGATCGGCCCGAACCCGCACTGGTAATCGATGTACTGCTTGCCATCCATGTCGAACAGATGGCCGCCCTCGCCGTGGTCGATGACGATCGTGTCCTCGGGGCCCCAGTACCTGAACTGGCTCGATACCCCGTTCACCAGCACCGCCGAAGCCCGCTGGTACCACTGTTTGGTCTTGTCGCCCTGGAGGCTCATGCTCTCACTCCTCTTGGACCCGTGACGGTACCCATTCGGTGCTGACAAGTCTCGAATCCAGGCCCCGGGCGGGGACTACCGTCGCCGCATGCCGACCGACCTCAAGCTCTACATCGCCGGGGAATGGACCGAGGGAACAGGGGATGACCACTACGAAGTCCACTCCCCATCGACCGGTGATCACATCTACAACGTCCCCAAGGCATCCGCGGCTGACATCGACCGCGCCGTCGCCGCGGCCCGCGTCGCAACCGATGACATGCGCCACTGGACCGCCTTCGAGCGTGCGGAGCTCTGCCTTCGGATCTACGACCTCTGGCAGACCCGGGTCGAAGAGGTCGCCCGGATCCTGAGCACTGAGCAAGGCAAGCCCTACGAGGCCGAGGCGATCGACGACATCGCAGAATCGGGTGACTACTTCCAGATCGCGGCCGAAGACGTGAAACGCCTCAAAGGCGAGTTGATCCCCACCACCGCGAGGCATCGCCGGATGTTCACCGTCCGCCACCCGGTGGGGGTGTGGGTGGCGATCACCCCGTGGAACTTCCCGGTGATGATCCCCATGGAGTACGTGGGGCCGGGCCTGGCCACCGGCAACGCAGTCATCGTCAAGCCGCCGGAGTTCACCTCATGGGCACTGCTCGAGATGGCCAAGGTGTTCGACGAGGCAGGCGTCCCCAAGGGGGCGATCTCGGTGATCCCCGGGGCCGGCGACATCGGGACCCAGTTGGTGACCCACGATGGCGTGGACGCAGTGGGATTCACCGGCTCTTCGGCCACCGGGAAGAAGATCGTGGCCGCGATGGGGCTCAAGCGCTCGATCATGGAGATGTCGGGCAATGGGCCCACGGTGGTCACCTCCGACGCCGACATCGAGAAGGCGGCCCAGGCTGCGGTGTACGGGGCCTATTACAACGCGGGCCAGGTCTGTGTGGCCACCGAACGGGTGATCGTGGTCAACGAGGTGCACGACGAATTCGTGGAGGCCACCTTAAAGGCAGCCCAGGCGGTCCGACTCGGCGACCCGTTCGACTCCGCCACCAACATGGGGCCACTCAACAACGAGCCGACCGCCGCCAAGATGGATCGCCATATTGCCGACGCGGTCGACAAGGGTGCCGAGCTCCTGATGGGTGGCGGCCGGGCGCAGGGTTTCCCCACCGACCTCTACTACCAGTTCACGGTGCTCGACCGGGTTCCGGAGAGCTCGGAGGTGTCACAGGAGGAGTCGTTCGGGCCTGTGCTCCCGATTCTCAGTGCCAGGGACGACGACGACGCGGTGGGCGTTGCGAATCGGACCCACCTCGGGCTTCAGGCCGCGGTGTTCACCAATGACCTGAGCAAGGCGTTCTGGTATGCCGACCGGATTCGGTCCGGGACCGTGATCGTCAACGACTCGACCGATCTCTGGGAAACCTTCCAGCCATTCGGTGGTGCCGCCGGCACCGACACCGGGTGGGGCCGGCAAAGGATCGACGAGTTCACCGACCTCCAGACCGTGGTGTTCGTGCTCCGCGAGGAGCCGTAAAACGTATTACGTAGTGCGTACTACGTACTACTCCTCCATCGTCATCGACATCCCGGCGAAACCGCCACCGAATGCCCCGAGCAGGATCCCGGGCAGCAACGCGGTGGCGAACGACTCGTACCAGTCGAGGCCGGTGATGAGCCAGATCGCAACCGTGAGGCCGACCAGTGTCAGCGGAAGCCCGATCAGGACCCCCCGCATGATCGCCTTCCCCATCAACTCGCTGTGATGTTCCTTCACGGTCGTCCAATCATGCCAGGTCAGACGTGATGGTGGGCTCGCGTCGGGTGATGGCATCGGCCGGGAGGTGCATGCGCCGGACCGCGATCATGAAGGGGAAACGGATTGCCGACACCACGCCGGCAACCACATACCCGGTGCCCAGCGAGTACACGTCCGCAACCCGTCCCAATGCCGGCTGGAGGACGACGCCGCCGGCGCTCCCCATGAGTGAGACGAAAGAGAGCACGGTGGCTCGCTGCTCCGATGGGATGCAGTCGTTCATGTAGGCCTGTTGCATCGGGCCCGACAAGGCGCCGAGCAGCGAGAAGACGGTCAGCAAGATGATGGCGACCCAGAAACCGGTGGGAATCGTGAGCATCTCGGCGAGGCCGACGCCAACGAGGGCCACCGACCCGATCACCACCTGGCCGATGATCACCGCGGTGCGGGTCCGGAACACTCTCCTCAGGAGGCCGATCGACGACCCGCCGACGATCTGGGCCAGGGCGAAGACGGCAGCGGCGATCCCGGAGAGATACGTGGCGTTCGGATCGCCGAACAATTCGAGCAGGTAGGGCTGGAACGCATAGAAGACCCACACCCCGATCCCGGCGGCAAAGGGAGCGCCCCACATGAACATCCGGATCGGGGGATTCCCGAATCCGTGGTGGATCGAGTTGCGGAGGATGCCCCGCACCTGTTCACCGATCGCCACCCCGCGCACCGGCTGGTATCCGAGATCCTGCATCCACCTCCATGCCGCCAGGATCACCACGAGGAGGAGGATCGTGCGCAAGACATAAGGAAGTCCGAGGCTGACTTGGCCCAGGAACCCGCCGGCAATGGTCCCCACCAACAGAGCCGCGCCGGAGACCGTCTGCCCTCGCCCGAAGACTCGCTCCACGCCTCCCTCGTAACCGGTGGCTTTGAGCGCATCGACGAGCCAGGCTTCGGTGGCCCCGGAGAAGAAGGTGAAACCGAGCCCGATCAAGGCCGAGACCAGGATCCACCACCAGATGCCTGCCTCCACGTACCAGAGCCCGAGATAGGCAGCGGTGGTCACCATCAGGGTCGCCGCTCCCAGGATGAAAGAGACGCGACGCCCGAAGGTGTCGGCGATCACACCTGTCGGCACCTCGAAGATCACCATCCCTGCCGTGTAGGCGGCATTGGCGATGAATGCCTCGGTCAGGCTGAGCCCGGCATCGAGCAGGAACAAGGTGTTGACCCCCCAGATCAGAGAGGCGGCCAGTGTCTGGAGAAGGACCAGGGTCAGATAGGTCCTTTGCACTGCCTCGGGGGTGGTCATGGCAGGACCCATCGTGGCATCGACTCCAGTTAGCGTAACGAACCGATGTACACCCCCTATGAACAGCGGAGGACCGAGATCCCCTTCGCCTCCGCCGAGTATCTCTCGTTCGCGTCTCGGAGCTCGTTTCTCGGTGTCCCCGCGGTCACGATGGAGGACATGGGTGACAGCGGGGTGGTCATCCTGGGCGCACCGTTCGACTGGGGCACCACCTATCGCCCCGGGGCCCGTTTCGGCCCCCGCGCCATACGGGAGGCGGACTACGGGGCGATGGACGGCTACCGGCCCCACCTCCCCACGGGCCTCGACCCCTTCGAAGTGCTCGGCGTCGTCGACATCGGAGACGTATACGTGCGACCTGGCGATCTCGACCTATCGATCGAGCGCATCGCCGACGTGGTGGAGACCGTTGCCGCGGCGGGGAAGGTCCCGATCATTCTCGGAGGCGACCACACCATCACCTGGCCGGACGCCCTCGGCGTGGCCCGGGTCCACGGGTTCGGCGAGGTGGCATTGATCCACTTCGATGCCCACGCCGACACCGGCTTCATCCAGAGCGGCACTTTGCACGGGCATGGAACCCCGATGCGGAGGTTGATCGAATCGGGTGCGGTGCCCGGGCATCGCTTCGTCCAGATCGGGCTCCGCGGCTACTGGCCCGAGCCCGAGGTCATGCAATGGATGAAGGAGCAGAAGATGCGCTCCTTCTTGATGAACGAGATCGTGGACCGCGGCCTTGCCGAGGTGGTCGACGAGGCCGTCGCCTACTCGCTCGAAGGCGGCGCCAAGGGAGTCTTCATCTCAGTGGACATCGACGTGGTCGATCCCGGGCTGGCTCCGGGCACCGGCACGCCGGAGCCGGGCGGCCTGACCTCCCGGGAGCTCCTGGACACGGTGCGCCGCCTGGCAAAGGACCTGGTGGTGCTGGGGGCGGACATCGTCGAGGTCTCGCCGCCGTACGACGGGCCTGGCGAACAGACCGCCTACCTGGCCAACCGGGTGGTGCTCGAAGTCCTCAACGGGATGGCGGAGAGGAAGGTCGGCTGACGCCGACCTTCCTCGTAATGCGTATTACGCACTACGTGATACGTACTCAGGGTTCTCCCACACGATGAGCGCCGCCCACCCGTCGTCGGACTCGTCTTCGATGTAGTTCTCGAGCATGCCCCGCACCTCGAAGCCCTGTGACATCTGGAAGGTCAGGGTGGGGTCGGTCAACTCGCCGGCGATGACCTTCTCCACGTACTCGTGGATCGACATCTCGGACTTGTGGTCGAAGTACCCGGGCAGCGCCCCGCCGGCGATGATCCCCCGCTTCCCCTCCCGCTTCACGAAGTCCTTTCGCACGTCGTAGAGCATCTTCCCGATGCCCCGGCCCCGGTACTCGGGGAGGACCGTCATGTCCGTCCCGTAATACCACTCGCCCCTCGGGTCGTGGTTCCCACACTGATGGTCCCCGGTGATCTCGGCGATCGTGTGTTGGGGGTTGGCGAAGTCGAAGTCGAGGTAGATCCCCGCTCCCATCCCCACCGGCTTCCCGTCGACCATGGCCACGAAGTAGCCCTCGGGGAAGGTCTCGGCATAGGCCCTGATGTCGGGCTCCGAAAGCAGGTCATCGGGATTCGCCATCGGAAAGCAGGTGAGCTCGATGTGCTCCAGCGAAGGCGCCATGTCGGCCTGGAGGTTGACGATTGTGACCTCGCTCAAAGTTGGAAGGTCTCCCAGGGGCCATCGCCGGGAACGCCCCAGACCGTTTCCATGCGGCGCTCGGCGGTGTACATGGCAACCGCACCGCAGGTGGCAACAGCATGGGGCTCCGTCGCCCGGCGGGCGATCGAAGGCTCTGCGAAAAAGCCTTCCAGGTCGAAGGCCAGATCCCTTCCTCTCTCCAGTCGGGTCTGACTGCTCGCCACCAGATCGGCTGCCCGCACCGACTCCTCGTGTCTGGTCTCGTCGTCGAGGCAGTGGTTGGTGTGAACGAAAGGCTCACGGGACACTTTGGTCACCCGGGTCGAGCCCGGCATCGCCTCGATGTTGGCCCCCTCGCCGTCCGGTCCCATCACCAGGAAGTTGTGGCCCCCGGCGAGGTTCGCATCGAGCACCGCCTCGACTGCTTGATCGAGTCGGGTCTGCTGCAGGACCTTGCGGACCACGAACGGCCAGGTGACCCCGGGCTTGCCATAAGCGGTGAGGTTGTTGATGCCAATGGCGATCCCGGCCTCATTCATCCCGATCTGGCCGAGGCACCCCGCTGTGGTCTGCACCACCAAGGCCGGGCCCATGACCGGGTCCAACTTGAGGAACACGACGTAGTCGAGGGCAGAGGCGTGCATGTCCCAGGTCTGGGCAAGGACCTTGCTCGCCGGATTGAGCACCGCGGTGCAGTCATCCTCCATCGGCGCGTCGCCGACACGGGCCCTCACCACATCGACCAGGTCGGTGAAGCCCCCGACCACCACCGCTTGAGCCGGTGTTATCCCCGCTGCCTCGGCCAGGGCCTCCATCTCCTCGTAGATGCTCAGCGAGTAGGCGCGGTGAAAAGGAAGGGTTGCGTCGGCAAGGGTCAGGACCAGGTCCGGGTCGGTGGCCCGCCCCGACCAGGTGCCCCCGACCGAGAGCCCGAGCCGGTCGGCGAGATAGGTCCCGATCAGGTCGGCGCACTCTTTGCCGTGAGTACGGCCGAAGTCGATGGAGTCTCCATAGATCTCGAGGACTCGAAGCGGTCTGCCCGACATGCCCTCACGCTACCGCGGAACCGAACCCGCGATGCCTTCGTCCAATCGCCAAGCCCGGAAGGGTGATACCGAGAGGATGACCATGAAACGACTGGCATTGATCCTTGCCCTCGGGCTGCTGCTCGCAGCGTGTGCCGGGGACGAGAGCGCCGAAGTGACGAGCGCCGGGGGCTCTTCCGGATTCGTCGAAGACGAGGGGGCGCCGGCGACAACGTCGGCCGGAGCCGCCGAGACGACGGTCTTCGCTGCTGAGGAGGCGCCTGCTCCGGGCGAGTTCCCGGAGACAGACGCCGACCGCCAGGTGATCCGCAATGCCAGCCTCGCGCTCCAAGACGCCGACACCCGGTCCACTTTCGAGGAGATCGTGGCTCTCGTGGAAAGCGTGGGCGGCTTTGTCTCCAATGCCACGGTGTACCCGGTGGCGAGCGAAGGCGATCAGCCTGAGGTCGCGATGAACCTTCGAGTGCCCGCCGACGAGCTGAGCTCGGTCATGTCCACCATCAAAGAATCCGTGGACGAGGTGATCACCGAGTCCCAGGACGCCCAGGACGTCACCGATCAGTTCGTCGACCTCGAGGCCAGGCTCACCAACCTCGAGGCGCTCGAGGTGGAATTGGTTGCGCTCCTCACCGAGGTCCGCGAGCAGCCCGATGCCGACCCAGCGAAGCTGCTCACCGTCTTCAACGAAGTGGCACGGGTTCGTGGAGAGATCGAGCTCCTGCAGGGCCAGCTCAACTACCTGCAGGATGTAGTCGCCCTGGCCACACTCGATGTCCAACTCGCTCCCACCCCCGAAGCAGTGCCGATCGTGGAAGAGGAGTGGGTGCCGTTGCAGGTCGCCCGGGATTCACTCCGCAACCTGGTCAGCGGCCTCCAGAACTTCGCGGATTGGGCGATCAACTTCGTGATCTACACCCTGCCCCTGCTGCTGCTGGTGCTGGGCCTTCCGATCCTGGTGCTGTGGCTGATCTACCGCTCATGGCGCAAGCGCCATCCCCGGAGCGAGCCGGGCCCGGCCCCGGAGCCGATCCCGCCGGTGCTCCCACCGAGCAGCGCCAGCTGATCGGTGAGGATTGGGAGGGAGGCGGCGGCGCCTCCCTCCCATTCAACCCTTGGCGATGGCGAAGTAGTCGGTGTAGTTGATCTCGTAGTCGCCCTGGTCTGCGATGACTTCGAGCTTCGCGTCATCGGTAGCCGCATAGAACTCCACTACCTCGGGCTCGATGAACTCCATCGCGGCCGCGTTGGGGCTTCCGTAGTAGTTGAAGTTGGTCAGGGTCGCCCCGTTCTCCGCATCCAGGATGTAGTTGATGAAGGTCATTGCGGTGCAGGGATGCTCCGCCGTCGTGGGCACCACCATGTTGTCGATCCAGAGGGTGGCCCCCTCCTCGGGGAGGACGAACACGAAGTCGTCCGGGTTCGCCGCGTCCGCGAAGCCGGTGATCATGTTCCCCGAATAGCCGTGGGACACAGCAACCTCACCGTTGGCCAATTGCTCGTCGTACTGGTCGGAGTCGAACGCCGCGATTCCGTCTTTGGCTGCGGTGATGACGTCGGCGGCCGCCTGGAGATGCTCGAGATCGGTGTCGTTGAGCGAATAGCCCAGATATTCGAGAGCGGCTCCCATCGTCTCCCTGGGGTCGTTGAGCACCGAGACCCCGGCAGGGAAGGCAGAGGTCACGGCCGGGTCGAAGATCAGGCCCCAGCTGGGCTCGAAGTCGGTGCCCACAATGGCGGTGTTCACCCCGAGCCCGGTGGTTCCGTACTGGTATGCGGCGGAGTACACGGGTCCCGGGTCGTAGGGAAGCTCTGTGAACCGTTGCGGCGAGGTTGGCCATGTTGGGCACCGCCGTGGTGTTGATCTCGCTGAGCAAGCCCTGCTGGATCATGATCCCCACCATGTAATCGGAAGGCACGATCACGTCGTAGACCACGCCTGCCTGAAGCGAGGCGAGCATTGCCTCGTTGGAGTCGTAGGTGGTCTCGGTCAGCGTGACCCCGAATTCCTCCTCGAACCCGGTGAGCAATGCCGGATCGATGTACTCCGACCAGTTGTAGAGCTGGAGGTCCCCATCGACCTGTCCTTCGGTGCAGGCGGTCGGGTCGGCAGTGCTTTCCCCGTCGCCGCCGCATCCGATCATCACCAGGGCGAGCACGACAAGCGTGACCACGGTTCTCGCCAGTTTCGGCATCTCCGGTCCTCTCTTATTCGGTAATCAACTCGCCAGAAGGCGTGCGGCAGGATATCCCCCAACCGGGCCATCCGCAGGCCGGGCTCAGCCGGCGGTGATCTCGGCCTTCAGGGCCTCGGGGTCGGCCAGGCGCTGGCCCCGTGCCTCGGCGCCTCTTTGGAAGCCGAGCGAGATCCCGACCAGCACCATCGAGGCGACCAGCATCAGCACGCTCACCGCATTGATGAGGGGGGTAACCCCTCGTCGCACCAAGCCGAAGACATAGACCGGCAGGGTGGTCGAGCCGGCGCCGGAGACGAACTGGGTGACCACCACGTCGTCCAGGGAAAGGGTGAGCGCAAGCAATGCGCCACCGGCGACACCAGGTGCGATCAGTGGCAGCGTCACCCGCCGGAACGCCTGCCAGCGTGAGGCGTAGAGGTCGGCAGCGGCCTCTTCGAGCGAGTCATCGAGTTGCGCGAGGCGAGCCCGGACCACGATGGCGACGAACGAGATGCAGAAGGCGATGTGGGCGAGGGTGATGGTCAAGAGACCGGTTGTCATCCGGATGCCGAAGATGTTGTCGATGATCCCGAACGCCTGGAAGAAGAAGATCAACAACATCACGGCCATCGTGACGTCGGGAATGATGATCGGGAGATAGGCCAGGCCGTCCAGGGTTCCCCGACCCCGATACCGGTAACGCTCCAGAGAGATCGCAAGCATGGTGCCGATGGCAGTGGCCACGATCGTGGAGAAGAAGGCCACGATCAGGGAGTTGCGCAGCGCAGACATCACCGTGTCGTTCTTGAACACCTCGCCGTACCACCGGAGGGATGGCTCGGTCCAGATCGACACGTTGTTGTTGTCGTTGAATGAGAAGAGGATCAAGACGAAGATCGGCGCATAGAGGAAGACGTAGACCACTCCGGCGTTGACGGCCAACAACCGGTCGACCAAGCCCTTGGGTGCAGTGCCTTCGCTCACAGTGTCTTCGCCCCCGCCCGGAAGTAGAAGAGGGTGGCCAACAGCATCACGAACATCACCGCGAAGGACAGCGCCGAGCCAAAGGGCCAGTTACGGGCGGATAGGAACTGACTGACGATGTAGTCCCCCATCAGCACCGTGTTGGCGCCACCGAGCAGGGCCGGGGTCACGTAGGCGCCGAGGGAGGGGATGAACACCAGTATCGACCCGGCGATGACACCGGGCAGGGACAGTGGGAAAGTCACTTTGCGAAACGCAGTCCATCCATCGGCATAGAGGTCGCGGGCGGCCTCCACCAGTCGCCAGTCCATCCGCTCCAGAGCGGCATAGAGGGGTAGGACCATGAACGGCAGGAACCCGTAGACCAACCCGATCAGGACCGCGGCGTTGGTGAAGAGCAATCGGATCGGCTCACCGCCCAGCGCCTGGCTGATCTGGGAGATCGGCCCTTCCGTGGAGAGGAGCACCCGCCAGGCATAGGTCCGGACCAGGAAGTTCGACCAGAACGGGATCATCACGAAGATGAGCAGGATGCCGCGGGCACGCGGTGAGCGGGTGGCGATGAAGAAGGCGAAGGGATAGGAGAAGAGAAGGCAGATCGCCGTGGTGGTCGTGGCCAGCAGGAGCGACCGGAGGAATATCTCCAGGACGTCGGCGCTGAACAAGCGCTTGTAGGAGTCGAGGTTCCAGTCTTCGAGCACCGTGAGCCCGGTGGATGACCTGCTGGCGAAGGAGTAGACGAATACCAGGACCAGGGGAATGGCGAAGAAGATCACCAGATAGACAAACGCCGGCGAGCCGATGAGGAAGCCGCGCCGCGACTCGGCCTTGATCGACGCCTGCTCCAGTTCGGGATTGGCCTGTTCGACCGGTGGCTCTTTGACCGTGGTCATGCCGTTACGAGGACCGCGGCCTGAGGGCTCCAGACGAGGTAGGCCTCCTCGCCCAACTCGTATAGCTCCACACCGGGACGGTTCTCTTCTTTGACCTCGATCTCGGTGCCGATCCCGGCGTCCACGTCGTAGAAGAAGACGTCCCCGTAATACATCCGCCTGGTGACCCGCACCCGGAGTCGGTTGTGATCGGCGGGCACCTCTTCGTCGAGGTCGTAAAGGGCAAGTCGCTCCGGGCGGAGAGCGAGAGTCACTTCCGACCCGGGCTCGAGCGCTCCGCAAGGCACCCCGACCTCGGCGCCGGTGGCAAACCGGGCGGTGTCGGCGTCGACCACGGTGGCATCGAGCAGGTTGATCTCACCGATGAAGTCGGCGACGAAACGAGAGGTCGGTGCCTCGTATATCTCCTCGGACCGCCCCACCTGGAGCAACCTGCCCTCGCTCATCACCCCGATCCGGTCCGACATGGTGAGGGCTTCCTCCTGGTCATGGGTGACGTAGATGAAGGTGATGCCAACCCGCGACTGGAGGTCTTTCAACTCGACCTGCATCGCCTGGCGCAACTTGAGGTCGAGAGCGCCCAGAGGCTCGTCGAGAAGGAGGACTTCCGGTTCGTTGACCAACGCCCGGGCTAGCGCGACCCTCTGCTGCATCCCACCGGAGAGCTGATTCGGCTTGGCGTCCGCCCTCTTCCCCAGCTGCACTTGATCGAGCACCCGTTTCACCTTGTCGGCGATCTCGGACTTCGCGACCTTCTTCATCTGGAGCCCGAAGGCGACGTTCTCCGCGACCGTCATGTGGGGAAACAGGGCATATGACTGGAAGACGGTGTTGATCGGGCGCTCGTTGGGCGGCTTCAACCCCATTTCGTTGCCGTGGACCCGAATGCTCCCTTCTGTGGGGAACTCGAAGCCGGCGATCATGCGAAGGGTGGTGGTCTTGCCACAACCGGAAGGCCCGAGAAGGGAGAAGAACTCCCCATCGTCGATGCTCAACTCGATCCCGTCGACGGCGACGACGTCGTCACCGAATCGCTTGATGACGCCGCTCAACTCCACTGCCGTCTTGGCCATCAGCCCTCCTCGTAAACCACCTGTCCGCCAACGATGGTCATGTCCACCGAGGTGTCGTGGATCGGGCCGCCGGAGAAGGGGTCCCGATCGAGGACCACCAGGTCGGCGAGCATACCGGGGGCGATGGTCCCGGAGACGTCCTCACGGTGGTTCACATATGCCGATCCGGCGGTGAATGCGGCCATGGCGTCAGTGAGGCTGATCCGCTCTGCGGCGTTCAGAGGCTCGAGATCCGCCGTATCAGGGCTGACCCGATTGACCGCGATGTCGATCTGGTCCATGACGTCGGCCGTCGAGACCGACCAGTCCGAGCCCATGGCCAGCGTTGCCCCGGCCCGCAACAGGCTGGCGAACGGGTACTGCCAGGTGGAGCGTTCCGCGCCGAGGAAGGGCTGGGTCAGCTCCGCCTGATCCTGGCCGTTGGCCGCCCACAATGGCTGGGCGGAGGCCGCGACCCCGAGCGACCTGAATCTGGCGCGGTCATCGGGGTGCACCACCTGGATGTGACAGATGACGTGGCGGGCACCGGACCAACCGTTGGCGCGGCGAGCCGCCTCCACGGCGTTCAACGAGTTGCGGACCGCGGCATCACCGATCGCATGGAAGTGACATGAGAGCCCGCGCTGGTCGAGCGCCACCACTATCTCCTCGAGATGCCCGGGATCGATGAAGTCGATGCCCCGCTTTCCCGTGCTCGCACCCGCTCCATCCAGATAGGGGTCGAGCATGGCCGCAGTGTGGGTCTCCACCACCCCGTCGGCCATCAGCTTCACCGACACCGGCTGATACCGGCCGACGCCTTCAGAGGACATCCTCTCCACCTCGTCGATCTGTTCCATCCCATGGTGTCGATCCCACCAGATGGCCCCCCGTGCGTGCCCCAAGAGCTGGTCGCGGCCCGCCAGAGCCCGGTAGCAACTGTGGACGAGAGAGTCGACATGAGCGTCGAGCCACGCCGTGATCCCCTTGGAGATCAAGTAGTCCTGGCCGGCGAGGATCCCTTTGAGAAAGTCCTCCATGGTGTCTTCGGGGGACACCGTTTCCACCAATGAGGCCGCACCCTCGTGCAGGGTGCCCTGGGGCGAACCGTCCGGGTTGCGCTCGATCCGACCGTCTCGCGGGTCGGGCGTTTCGTCGTCGATTCCTGCCAGGTCCAGGGCCCGGGTGTTAACCCAGGCCCCATGGCCATCGGCGTTGTAGACGAAGACCGGCCGATCCGGAATGATCGAGTCGAGAAGCTCCTTCGGTGGACATCCCCTCGGGAACCAGGTCTGATGCCACCCGCTCCCGATCACCCACTCGACGTCGGGGTGATCCTGCAAATACGCAGTCAGATAGGCAAGGGCCTCATCGGCATTGGAGCACCCCTCGAAGTTGCACCGGAGGAGGTCGAGCCCGCTGCTCGAAGGGTGAACGTGGGAGTCCTGGAATCCGGGGGTGACCAGTCGTCCCTCGAGGTCGATGACCCTGGTCTCAGGGCCGATCTCGTCGCTGACCAGTGCGTCCGGGCCAACCGCCGTGATCCGGGCTCCGGTGACGGCGAGCCCCCTCGAGAAGGACCGGGCGGCATCACCGGTGAACACCGGGCCGTTGCGGAACACGAGGTCGGCGGGCATTGGGCGGCGAGGGTAGCCAGCACCACCTCAGGTAATCTCCCGATATGTCATCGTTCTGGCACCCATTTGGCGAGATGAACAAGGTGCAACACGCACCATTCGTTGTGGACCGCGGGGAAGGGGTCTACGTCTACGACGAGGAGGGGAACCGGTATCTCGATGCCGCCGCCTCCCTGTGGTACATGAATGTCGGCTATGGCCGTGACGAGATCGTCGACGCCATGGCGGAGCAAGCACGCAAGCTTCCCGCCTTCCACGCCTTCATCGACTACGCCACCCGGCCCCCGATCGATCTGGCAGGCCGGATCGCGGCGGTATCCCCCGACCCCGAGTCCAAGGTCTTCTTCGGGTCGGGAGGGTCGGACGCCGTCGACACGGCAGCCAAATTGGCCCGCCGCTATTTCAACGCAGTCGGCGAGCCCGACCGGACGGTGTTCATCTCCCGGGAGTGGGCCTATCACGGCATGCACACCTACGGGACCACTCTTGGCGGCATGGAGCCGAACCGGACCGGCTACACCGGCGACCTGGTGTCCGATGTCGTCCTCGTGCCCTACGACGATGCCGAAGCCGTCGAGAAGGCGATCGATCACGTCGGCGCGGAGCGAATCGCCGGCATCTTCGTCGAGCCGGTCATCGGCGCAGGAGGGATCAGGCCGGTCTCCGTCGATTACCTGACACAGGTCCGTGAGGCGATGCGAGCCGCCGGAGGCCTCTACATCTCAGACGAGGTCATCACCGGGTTCGGGCGCTGCGGTGACTGGTTTGCGGCGAACATCTACGACCTCGAGCCCGACATCATCACCTTTGCCAAGGGGGTCACCTGCGGTTACGCGCCGCTGGGTGGTGTGGTCGCCAGCCCTCGGGTCGCCGCCCCGTTCTTCGACACCCCGGGGCTCATGTTCCGGCACGGGTACACCTATTCCGGGCACAGCACCGCGTGTGTTGCCGGGCTGGTGGTCATGGACATCATCGAGCGCGAGGGCCTCCTGCAGCGGGCCGCCGACTTGGAGGAGGAGCTGTACCAGGCACTTCTCCCCCTCGAGGAGCTGCCGATGGTGTCGAGCATCCGGCGGGGTGTCGGTGCCCTCGCCGCGGTCCAGCTCGAGGTGGGAGACGATGAGACTCTCCCTTACCGGGCGGCCGCCGCATGCCGTTCCGCCGGGGTCCTCACCCGTGCCGTCGGTGGCGGAGGGCTCCAGGTGTCACCACCCCTGACCCTGACGCCGGACCAAGTAACCGAGATGGGCACCCTGTTCCGGGCAGGTCTCGAAGGCCTGTGAGGCAGGAACCCTTGTGGTGGGAGCAGTGTCCCCACCCTGAAGGCCTGACGTCAGAACTTCCAACCGAAGCCGACGTGCTCATCGTCGGCTCAGGCCTGACCGGGCTCACCGCCGCCCTCCGGCTCGCTCGTGGCGGAAAGAGCGTCGCGGTGGTCGACAGCCGGAGCATCGCCTCCGGGGCCTCTTCGATCAACGGGGGAATGGTCTCACCTGACATCAAGGCCGGCATCCAGGTCATCTTCGATCGATTCGGACCCGAGATCGGCCGGCGAATGTGGGAGGCGACGGTGCGCTCGGTCGACATCGTCCCCGAGATCGCTCGCACCGAGAACATCGACGCCCGGATCGTGAGGGGTGGGATGGCTGCCCTGGGCACCCGGGCCGACTCCAAGGAGAAGTTCGAGAAGACGGTCTCCTGGTATCGCAAGGCCGTTGGGGTGGACTGGGAGGTTCTCGGCCCGGAACGAGTCTCAGAAGTGGTTGACGGAGAAGGCTTCACGGCAGCCCTCTTCGAGCCCGAAGGGTTGGGGATTCAGCCTGCCTGTTTCACTTTCGGGATCGCCTCACGGGCCAGGGAGGCCGGCGCCGCCCTGGTCGACCAATGCGCTGCTGTCGAAATCACGGCCGATGGGCCCGGATTCAAGGTGGGGACCTCGTTGGGCACGGTGCGAGCCGGACAGGTGGTCATCGCAACCAATGGCTACACCACGGGCGAACCGGTCCCGGAATTGGCGCGCCAGGTGGTTTCCATTGGCTCGTACATCATCGTCACCGAGCCCCTGGGTGATCGCGCCGCTGCGATCTTCCCCAAGGGATCGATGACATACACCAAGAAGCGCCTGCTCAACTACATGAGGCGGACCCCTGACGACCGGATCCTGATCGGCGGGCGCCGCAACCTCCACACCGGGCTCGATCTCGATGAGTCGGCGGCCGACCTCCGCCGACAACTCCTCGGCTACTTCCCTCAGCTCGCAGACGCGGAGATCACGAATGTGTGGGGGGGAAAGCTCGGTGTCCCCTTCGACCTGATCCCTCACATGGGCCAGGTGGGCGGGGTCTGGTACGCCATGGGCTACGCAGGCCACGGGGTCGGGCTATCCACGCTGATGGGCACCGAACTCGCTGGGATGCTCCTCGGCGAAGAGCCTCCCAGCGTCTTCACCACCGTTCCTCCCCCTACCCGCTTCTACTACCAGGGAACGCCCTGGTTCCTGACTCCGGCCTCGGTCCTCTATCGCACTCTGGACCGGATCGGCCGATAGGGTCGCGACATGGTGGTTCCCGCCTATCCGGAACAGAGCCAGGCGTCGACGACGCTGGTCCTCGGGATCCTGGGAATCGTCTGCTGCCCTTTCCTCGGAATCGCCGCCTGGGTCATGGGCACCAAAGAGTTGGAGGCAATAACGTCCGGTCGCCGCGACCCGGTAAATTTGAGCACCGCGAAGGCCGGCCGGATCTTGGGGATCATCGGCACCGTCCTCACCCTCGGATATGGAGCAATACTCGTGATCGCCGCGATCGGGGCCGTAATCAGCGGTTCGCTGGAGAACTTCCCATGACGCTCGACGGCTGGCGGGACCGACTCCTGCTCGCCGCACCGGTCCTCGGCGCCCTATTCCTGCTCACGGTGCATCCCGGAGAGGACGGTGTGACGATTTGCCCGTTCGCTCTGGCCACGGGGATGGCGTGTCCCGGGTGCGGGATGACCCGGGCGGCATCGCTGCTCATGCGAGGCGACCTCGACGGCGCGCTCACTTTTCACCCGCTGATACCTCTGATCGCGACTCAGATCGCCGCCGGGTGGGTTTGGTTCCTTCTTCGCCGAAGGGGGAAGGTGGGCCCGATGCCCCCGAGAGTGCTCAGTGCGGTGCTCATCGGGACCGGGGTCATTCTGATCGCGGTGTGGGCTGTGCGCTGGGCGAATGGGGATCTGCCACCCGTCTGACCTGGCGTCGCCTCCTGAAGGTCATGAAGACCAACGCTCCGACCCCGGCGACCACGCCCATCGCAAGTGGCACCAACCATTTCGACGCGGCCAGGAGGCCCAAGGACTCCATCAACGGGGCCCTGCCGCCACCAGGATCAAGGATCCAACTCCCGATGCGCAGGAAGATGGCGAAGGAGAGGGCCCCGAGTGCGAAGCGATTGAGCAGGCTGCGCACAGCTTTTCGCTTGTCGAGCGAGACCCCCACATAGGCCCATCCCGCGATCAACATCGCCACCACCGCAAGGCCGGCAGCCGTGCCCAGCTTGGATGCGACTTCGGATTCCGGTCCGACCAGGACCTGCTCATGTGGCTGACGGACAACGATCGGGTCGAGATCGGCCACGGCCGCGGCCACCTGCTCCTCGGTGAGGGGGACCCCGACTTCGGCAAGCCTGGTGGTTATGCCAGGGACCGCCGGTGCGAACACGGCCGCGGCGTCGACTGTTGCCCCTTCGGTGCTCGGGGAGGCCGCCGCCTCGACTACCTCGAACAGCAGGCTGGACAGGGCCGAGGTGACATCCGGGCTCTCGAGCACATGCTCGGCGGCCGATTCCGCGGTCACGGGGTCCAGTCCCGCAGCCCCTAGCTCGCCGACCATCCAGGTGGTGAACCGGTCCACGACGACCTCACTGGCGGCCATCGGGGACAGAGACTCGGCCAGCTCTTCGGTGTCGACCACCACGGCCCGGCCCCAGATGCCGACTAGAAGCACCGTCGAGGCGAAGCCGAACATGAACCCGGCTATCCCCCGCGCCGTTCGCCGAGCCGACGCCATCAGCCGATGACCAATGCGGGATTTGTCCGAATCCGTGGCCGCTTGTCGATCACGGCACGGGCCAGGTCCTCGAAAGCCAATTCCGCCTCGGAGCCGGGAGCTGCCACACCCACCGGGTGCCCCTCGTCTGCTCCGCGACCCATCGCCGGGAGCAGTGGGATGCGGGCCATGAGCTCGACACCAACTTCCTCGGCGAGGGCGGCGCCACCACCCGAGCCGAACAGCTCGTAGCGCTTGCCGTCGTCGGCCGTGAACCACGACATGTTCTCCACGACTCCGATCACCTGCTGATCGACCTCGGTCGCCATGAGCGCTGCCCTACGGGCCACTCTTTGGGCGGTCGGCTGCGGGGTGGTGACCAGTAGGACCTGGGCGCGGGGCAGGAATTGGGCCATGGAGATCGCAATGTCACCGGTCCCGGGTGGCATGTCCACGATCAGGAAGTCGAGGTTGTCCCAAAAGACGTCTTTGAGGAACTGTTCCACGGCCTTGTGCAGCATCGGGCCGCGCCAGATCACAGCCTTGTCCTCGCCCACGAAATAGTCCATCGACATCACTTTGACCCCATAGGCGACCGGGGGCACGATCGCTTCGCCCACCATGACCGGCGGCTGCGCAACGCCCAGCATCCGGGGGATCGAGAAGCCCCATATGTCACCGTCGACGATCCCCACCTTGTGCCCGGAATGGACTAGGGACACTGCGAGGTTGCAACTCACCGACGACTTGCCGACGCCTCCTTTGCCCGAGGACACGGCAACCACCCTCGTCGATGAGCCCGGCTCCCCGACCGGGGGGCCCGCCTTCTGACGGAGATCCGCCATCCATGCGCCGGCCGTCTCATCGTCCATGAGCTCGACGTCGATGTCCGCGCCCCGGCCGTGTGCCTGGAGGGCGAGTTTCAGCCGCTGATCGAGGACGTCGGACGCCTGCGGCGTGGGGAGAAGCAGGTCGACATCGATCTTGCCTGTGATCGTGCGGTCGACGCGCTTGACGGCTCCCAGCTCGCCAAGGGTCCGCCCCACGAACACCGGGGACTCGATGGACGCGACGGCATCGAAGATCGAATTGTCGGAAGCCATTGATTCCCCTACGCCGACAAATGGATAGAAGGCCTTCAAAACTATAGTTTTGACCACCTGGTACCCAAGATGGACGTCACAACCCTCGAGAGTCGAATCTCGGACCTCACTTCCGCCCTCGGCGACCCCACGAGACGGGCGATATACATCGCAGCCCGGGAGTCACCGGAGCCGATGACCACTTCCCAGGTCGCCGAGCTGTTCGGCCTTCACCCCAACGTCGCCCGGCACCACCTGGACCGCCTTGCCGACGAGGGCTACTTGGAGGTGACCCACCGACAGCCGGTCGGCGCCAACGGCCCGGGAGCGGGTCGGCCGGCCAAGTGCTACGCGGCAAGCGCCAAAGAGGTATCGGTCCACTTCGCGCCGCGGCGCTTCGAGATGCTGGTCGACCTCTTGATCAAGGTGATCGACGAGGTGGCCCCCGAGAACCTGTCCCAGGTGGCGGAAGACGTGGGCCGGGCCTACGGCAGCTCGCTCGCCGGAGAGATCGGCGTGCCGGACGACCCCGGATACGACGGTGCGGTGCAGGCTGTCGCCACTGCGATGACCGGGCTCGGATTCTCAGTGGACCCCGACGTCAAAGGGCAGAGGCTGCTCACATCGCACTGCCCGTTCGGCGAGGTGGCCACCAGCCATCCCGAGGTGATCTGCTCGCTGGACCGAGGCATAGTGGCCGGGATGTTCGGCGCCCTCTCCTACAGCTGCAACCCGGTGATCATCCCCCACAAGGCGCTGGACGAAGATTGCGTCACCAGGGTGCCGGTCAAGATCGGAAGTTCGCTAGGTGCTTCGGGCGTATTCGTATACGCAAATACGCGGATACGCAAATACGCCAAGAATTGCCGGTGGCAGGTCAGGCGTTGAAGGCGCAAGCCCTCTGTAACCTCACCCCATGACCCTTGACCGCTTCGGGTCCCGAGCGACTCTCGACACCCCACTCGGGCCCCGCCGGATCGTGAGGTTGGGCTCGATCGATGGCGCTGAGCTTCTCCCCTACTCGATCAAGGTCCTGCTCGAATCGGTGCTGCGCCATCACGACGGGGTCACCGTGAGCGATGAGAACGTCGAGAGCGTCGCCGCCTACGACGCTTCCGCAGTGGGCGAGAGCGAGATCCCGTTCGTCCCGGGTCGAGTGGTGCTCCAGGACTTCACCGGTGTTCCTGCGATCGTCGACCTCGCCGCGATGCGGTCCGCCATTGTCCGGATGACCGGTGACCAGGGCGTCGGCGCAGAAGGTCAATCCACTGATTCCCGCCGACCTGGTGGTCGATCATTCGGTGCAGGTCGACGCCTTCGCCCGGTCCGATGCGCTGGTGATCAACTCGAGGAAGGAATTCGAGAGAAACCAGGAGCGGTACGAGTTTCTGAAGTGGGGTCAGTCGGCGTTCGCCAACTTCCGGGTGGTGCCTCCTGCCACCGGCATCGTCCACCAGGTCAACCTCGAGTATCTGGCCAAGGTGGTCTGGGACGATGGCGAGTGGCTGTACCCGGACAGCCTGGTAGGCACCGACAGCCACACCACGATGATCAATGGCCTTGGCGTCGTCGGCTGGGGCGTCGGGGGGATCGAGGCAGAAGCAGCCATGGTGGGCCAGCCGATCTACATGCTCCTTCCGGAGGTGGTCGGGTTCAGGCTCACCGGCAAGCTCCCCGAGGGGTCGACGGCGACCGACCTGGTGCTCCGGGTCACCGAGATGCTGCGGGAGCACGGGGTGGTGGACAAGTTCGTCGAGTTCCATGGGCCGGGGCTCTCGGAGATGCCGGTCGCCAACCGGGCGACCATCGCCAACATGGCCCCCGAATACGGGGCAACGATTGGATTCTTCCCCGTCGACGACCAGGTGCTCCGTTACATGCGTCTCACCGGTCGCGACGACAAGCTGATCGACACGGTCGAGCAGTACTACCGGGAGCAGGGCCTGTGGCGTGATGACACCCGCAGCATCACCTACTCCTCCGCTCTCGAGCTGGACATGTCGACGGTCGAGCCGGCACTTGCAGGGCCTCGGCGGCCCCAGGACCGGATCGCCCTCTCCGCGATGGGAGCTCAATGGCGTTCGGACCTCACCAACCTGTTCGGCAAGAACGGAGGCTCGTCGGCGTCCACCGTTGTGAGCTGGGAGGACGAGGGTGGCCTTCCCGTCGAGGCCGGCACCCTGGAGCCCAAGATCGGGGTCGACGTCTCCTATGAAGGGTCGGACTTCAAGCTGACCGACGGCGACGTCGTGATCGCCGCCATCACCTCCTGCACCAACACCTCGAACCCGGATGTGATGGTCGGGGCGGGCCTCGTGGCGCGGAAGGCGAGGGAGCGGGGTTTGACCCGCCAACCCTGGGTCAAGACGTCGCTGGCCCCCGGATCGAAAGTGGTGACCGACTACCTCACCGGGATCGGGCCTGCTCGAAGATCTCGAGGCCCTGGGCTTCTACATAGTCGGTTACGGGTGCACCACCTGCATCGGGAACTCCGGCCCCCTGCCGGAGCCGATCTCGAAGGCGATCGGTGAGCACGGCCTGGTAGCGGTGTCGGTCCTGTCGGGCAACCGCAACTTCGAAGGCCGGATCTCGCCCGATGTGCGGGCCAACTACCTGGCATCGCCGCCCCTGGTCGTTGCCTACGCCCTGTCCGGGACGGTGGACTGGGATCCGGTGAACGACCCGATCGGCCAGGACGCCGACGGGAAAGACGTCTTCTTGCACGAGATTTGGCCGACCCAGGAGGAGATCGCGGCCATCGTCGGCACTCATGTCACCCACGGCCAGTTCGTGGAGGAGTACGCCGACGTCTTCACCGGCTCCGATGAGTGGAGGGCCATATCCACCACCGACTCCGACCTCTACCACTGGGAGGAGAGCTCGACCTACATCCAGGAGCCGCCTTTCTTCGTCGGGCTCTCCAAGGAGGTGTCCCCGATCGCACCGGTGCTCGGCGCCCGGGCCTTGGTGATGCTTGGCGACTCCGTCACCACCGACCACATAAGCCCCGCGGGATCGATCGCCGTCCAGTCACCGGCAGGTGCCTATCTGATCGCCAACGGCGTTCAGCCCCCGATGTTCAACTCCTACGGCTCACGGCGCGGTAACGACCGTGTGATGACCCGGGGCACGTTCGCCAACATCCGGGTGCGCAATCAGTTGGCGCCCGGCACCGAGGGCGGGTGGACCATGGACTTCCTCGATGGACAGGTGAAGTCGATCTACGAGGCCTCGATGCACTACCAGGAACAGGGCGTTCCACTGGTGGCCATCGGAGGCGCCGACTACGGCATGGGCTCCTCTCGTGACTGGGCGGCGAAGGGTGCCTTCCTGCTCGGGGTGAGAGCCGTCCTCGCCGGGTCCTTCGAGCGGATCCACCGCTCCAATCTGGTGATGATGGGGGTGCTGCCGTTGGTGTTCACCGGAGGCGATGACGCCAACTCGATCGGCCTCGATGGAAGCGAGGTCTTCGACATCCCAATTGGTGACGACCTGCAGCCAAGGCAAATCATCACAGTCACAGCCACCGCCGGCGACGGCACCGTCAAGACATTCCCGATGGTGGCCAGGGTCGACACCCCCATCGAGATCGAATACCTGCGGAATGGGGGCATCCTCCATTTCGTGCTCCGGGAGATGGCATCTGCCTGAACCGGAGCCAACACCTGGCCCTCTCCCAGGGCGCAAACTCCTCCTCACCGTGGTCTTCGTCGGCGTGGTGGTCGTCGGGCTCGCCGTGGCCCGGGCCCTGGACCAGGGCAGCGCAGTGGCGGAGGTCGGTGCCCCCGCTCCCGATTTCACAGTCGAACTGATAGGCGGCGGCTCGTTCGATCTCTCCCAGCACATCGAGGAGGACGGCCGGCCACTGGTGCTCAACCTCTGGGCTTCGTGGTGCATCCCTTGCCGGGAGGAGATGCCGACTCTCGACGACTTCGCCGCGGGGAATCCGGAGTTGACGGTGCTCGGTGTCAGCGTGGAAGACGCCCGCGCCGACTCCGAGGCGTTCGCCGCCGAGGTTGCGGTTGCCTACCCGCTCGGCCTGGGGGACGAGGCATTCCGCACGGCCTATCCGAGTTTCGGGCTCCCCGCCACCTATTACATCGACGGGGAGGGGACGGTGGTCCGGATGATCAACGGGCTCCTCGACGAAGAGACCCTCGATCTGCTGGTCAGTTAGGAAACCCCTTCGAGCCTCACCTTGAGGTCTTCGATGTATCCGAGGTTCGGGCCTTCCACCAGCTCGGCCGTGATGATCAGTCGCTCCCGCGGCAGAGAATTTCGGATGACAGGTGGTCAGTGTGAGCCACCCGCCGGCCCTGTCATCGGTGACCCAGACGTCCTCGGGCTGGACCAGGAAGCTCTCCCTCACCTCGTAGACATGAGTCCCGATCGAGGTCTCCACCTCGATGGTGTCCCCGGGCACGAGCAGGTCGAAGGCGAAGAAGGGCCGACCGTAGGTGGTTCGGTGGCCGGAGATCACGGAGTTCCCGGGCTGGCCGGGGATCGGGGTCCCCGGCATGTGTCCCGGGCCCTGCGTCAGCGTGTCGCGGGCTATTCCTTCGAAGACCACCGCGTCGAGACCCACCCGGGGCACGGTGAGGCGGGCGAATTCGGAGCCCTCTGCGGGGACCTCCTCGGGGTGGTACTCGAGGACCTGCTCCTCGAGGCCCTCGACCTCTTCGACTTCCGGCAGATCTGCGCGCTGGGTCTCGAAGAAGCCACCGAGCTCGGTGTCGGCCGCGGCCTGGACCCTGGCGTTGAGCAGATCGGTGCCAAGCAACTGCCAACCCAGGTAGCCGAAGATGAACAGCCCACCCCAGATCAAAGTCCAACCGAGAATCTGGATGTTGCGACGCACCGGGTGAGGCTAAAGGCGCGCCAATCGCAATACGCAGCCGGGGTCTAGGTTCTCCACTCCGGCGAACGCTTCTCGATGAACGCCGTAACGCCCTCGGACGCGTCCTCCGACATTGCGATTTCGGTCAACCCGGTTTGCATCCGGTCCAGGCCGGTGTCGAGATCCAGATCGGCGAGCCCGTAGAAGGCATCACGACCGAACATCAACGCGGTCGGGCTGGCCGAGATCAATGCGCCGACGGTGTCGTCGATCACAGGATCGAGGTCACTGCGTGCGACCACCCTGGACACCGCACCGAGCCGGAGGGCTTCGTGGGCGTCGATGAGGCGGCCGGTGATCATCAGCTCCAGCAGTGCCTTGCGTGGCATGGCGCGGGACAGGACCGAGCCGATCATCATCGGCCACAGCCCAACCCCGACTTCTGGCGTCCCCAGTCGGGCGTCATCGACACAAATCGTGAGATCGCAAGCCACGGCCAACCCGAACCCACCGGCGAGCGCATCGCCGTTGACCCTGGCCACCGTGGGCTTGCCTCCACGCCACATCAGCCGGAAGAGATCGGCGAGGACGCCGCGGGCCCGGTGCAGTCCGACCGGGTCGTCGACGAACGACCCGGATAGGTCGCCGCCCGCACTGAAGGCACGCTCACCCTCACCGGTGTAGACGAGGACCCGGACCGAGGGGTCTTCCGAAGCCCTCCTCGTGGCGTCCAGCAACCCGGCCATCACCTCGACGGAAAGCGGGTTGCGGCGCTCCGGATCGTCGATCGTGATCGTCGCCCGGCCTTCGGCCACTTCGTAACGCACCATCGATTTTCCCTTTCTTGTCAACACCGGGCCGCGTATTACCGTCGGCTTCTCATGTTATGGCTCGCGATCGTCCTCTTTCTTTCCCTCGCGATCGCCGTCCTGAGAGGGGGCCGCCTCTCCAACCTCGGAGACATCGAGCTGAAGGCGTGGTGGCTCCTCATAATCGGGTTCGCGCTCCAGGCGGCCACCGGCTTCCTCCCCGACACCAACTGGGCCGAGGGGCTGGCACTCGCCATGGTGCTCATCTCGTTTGTCTTGCTCATGGTCCTCGTCGTCCTCAACCGCTCCAAGCCCGGGATGTGGCTCGCCGGGATCGGCGTGCTGATGAACTTCACCGTGATCGCTCTCAACGGTGGGATGCCCGTCCTCGCCGGGGCAGCCGAAGTGGCCAGCGGATTCACAGTCTCGGTGCCGGACTTCTCAGGATCCTTCAAGCACGTAGTCCTGGACGAGTCGAGCCGGCTCACCTTCTTCGCCGACGTGATCCCGTTGCGGATCGCCGAGATCGGGCAAGTGATCAGCCTCGGCGACGTGTTCCTCGCCGTAGGCCTCGGCTGGTTCCTGGAGCACGAGTTGCGGCGCCCCCGACGGTGGTTCAAGCGCGGAGCCCACGCTCAGGCAGGATCGGCGACCAAGACCTGACCGGGTCAGGCGGTCAGGATCGGGACGTGGAAAGGACGCCGCGGTTCTCGAGGATGCGACGCACGGAGGCCACAACCTCGGGGTCGTACTCGTAGGCGGCCCCGGCATGGAGGTTCTCCAGAGCCTGGAGAGGTGACAGGCCGTCCTGGTGGACCTGCCAGTCATAGGCGGCCGAGACCTTGATGATGCGACTCACGATCGAGACGTCGGGGTCGGTCTGCTCCCCCGGCTTGCGGTAGGACTCGTACTGGCGGCGGACGTGGTCGGCGACCCGGTCCAGGAACGGCGACTCGGCAATGATCTCGGCGCTCCATCCGGCGATGTCGTCGTTGGTGTACCCCATCCTGATGATCTGCGGCTCGTTGAGGCTCACCCTCCCGATGTCGTGCATCAGCCCGGCATACTCCACGTCCTCGACCTGGGCCGGCCCCATCCCCATCTCCTTGGCCACGGCAGAGGCGAGATCGGTCGTCCGATCGGCGTGACCATCGACCCCGAGGCCGGAGACCTCGGGTATGCGGGCCAGGGCCCTGATTGTCTGCTTGTAGGTGGCCTTGGTCTTCTGGAAACGGCTGAAGGCGGAGTGAGCGAAGGAGTAAGGAAGGAGGGCAATCGGGAGGGCCCACCAACCCAAGGCCGGGAACAACTCGCCGAAAAGGGCACCGGTGAGAGTGAGGCCGAGGAAGACGTTCAGGTCGTAAATCAGAGACCGGGCGAGGTAGGTGCGGGATAACTCCGACGGGCCGAGGACGAACGCCGCCCGGAGGAGGACTTCGACCGCGATCCAGGCGGCCAGTGCGATTCCAAAGGGCAAGAGGTCCTGCAATGCACCGGTGAGGTTCTCGAAGACACCAAACCGCATCGCCGAGTAGACGGTGGCGTAGGTGACATACCCGGCCAGTCGGCGGACCAGGGTCGGGAGCAGCTCGGCGTGGTCTTCGCCCCGGGCGAAGCCGAGCACCCACACGATGGCAAGCCCGAGGCCGTAGGTGGCGATGGTCCCGGCGAGATCGACGCCCTCACTGCCGCTGAGGACGAAAGGTATTGCGGCCGCGACCGCGAGCCCGGTGGTGAACTTGTTGCCCGAGTTGGAGGTGGCCACGCCGACCAACGATCCGATGACCAGGGCGGTCACCGCCAGTGCGAGCTCGCTGAAAGACGCGGTCGCCCTGGTGGCGCAGTAAATGCCGAGACCTCCCGAGATCACCGGGAAAAGGAATGAGATCACGGCCAGAGCGCGGGGGTGCCAGTTAGCCACGGAGGGTCAGCTCCGGCTCCTCGGCGAGTCGCCGAGCCATCTCTTCGTCGTTCACGTGCGGAGCGCCATACTTGTGCCCCGCCTTGTTGAGGGCGGTCTCGAAGGCGTCGACCACATCGGGGTGGAACTGACCCCCGGCGTGCCGCCTCAACTCCTGGAGCGCGTACTGCTGGGACAGCGCCATCCGGTAGGAGCGGGCCGAGGTCATGGCGTCGAAGGCATCGGCCACACCGACGATGCAAGCTTCCAGGCTCGGGGTCTGGCCACTGGTATGGCCACGGCCGCCGTACCCGGACCCGTCGTAGTTGCTGTGATGGCCAGAAGCGATCTCCACCATCGGCTGGAGGAAGTCGACCTCGGCCAGGATTTCCTCGACCAGATGGGCATGGGTCTGCATCTCGGCGTACTCCTCGTCGTCGAGACGGCCCCTCTTCCGGATCAGCTCGGTCGGGACTGCCAGCTTCCCCAGGTCATGGATCAAGGCCGCCCAACGGACCTTTTCCTGTTGGGTGCCGGTGAAGCCGAGCTCCTCCCCGATCATCTGGGCGAAGTAGGCGACCCGCTCGGTGTGGCCCCGGGTGTACATGTCCTTGGCCTCGAGAGTCTTGACGAATCCCCGGATCGAACCAATGTGAGACTCCCGAAGTTGGGAGAAGGCATAGAGCGACATGTGCCCGATGGCGTAGACGCCGACGATGAGGACCAGCACTGCATCGCGGTCGGCGATGAGAATTGCGCCACCGATCAGGCCGCCGAGCAGCCCCATGGCGAACTGCCCTATGAAGAGCACGTGCATTTGCGACCAGGGCTGGAGGTTCTCGGCGCCAAAGACGGTCTTCACCGCCTTGCGGATGAGAACGGACTGCACGGTGGCGTAGGCGAGGGCAGCCAGCGAAGAGGCGACCGCTACCCGGACCAGGTTCTCGGTGTTCAGATCCTCGAGATGGCCGAGATTGGCATCCAGCAGGAATCCGGCCACCGCCCCGGCGACCACGAACTGGCCGAAGTTGGCCAGGGGCTGGAACCACCGCTTCTCCTTGAAGTCGAGCGGAGTGAACATCGCCATGCCGCCCATGAGCGCCATGCCGAACATGGCACCGGATCCCGGCTCGATGGCGAGGATCACCCCGGCGGTCATCGCCACCATCACCGACGACGACTGCAAGAGACGGTCATTGACTTCGACCGCGAAGAACTCGAGGAGGACGAAGAGAGCGGTGAAAGGAAGCCAGATCCCCCAGATGGGCGGGCCGGAGAGCCGGTAGGCCACGATCAGGGTGACCACACCCATAAGGGAATAAGGCACAGCGATCAAGAGTCGACGCTGCACCGTTGGACGGAGACGGCCGAACCAGCCCCTAAGCGTTCTGTTCCTTCTCAGCTTCATGGGTCCCCTGATGACATGACGTCCTATGTGCAATGGTGAGCCGGCGCCGACTATCAGCCGATTCGGGATGAAGCCGAGCCTGCGGCTATCACGGCTGCAAGGCTGGCGGCAGCAGCGAGAATGCGGACCAAACGGGCCTTCATGCTGTGACGCTCACCTTCGGTTTTTGTATTTGACCGGCATTGTGTGCCGGCGCATACGTTCCGCTCCGCTGGGGTAGATGGCGTCCAATTTGCTTAGAAAGGCCGACGTTCGACGCCGGTCTCACCCGGTTCCCACACGAATGCGGGAACTCTTCACATGTCAAACAAGAAGGCCCCTGACTTCGCCCGCCACAGGTCGAGGCAAGGAGGTCAAAGACCTCTGCTGCCCCACGTCTCCCACGAATAGCTCCAGCGGCCCGCAATCTAGACCTGGTCCGAATGTTGAACAAGGGGCAGACCCGAACTTCCAGCGGGGTCGATGGGCCGGTTGTACGCTGATCAGGTATGGACGTAGTCGCATTCCAGGAGAAGATCGGTCGGATCGAGGGTGTGGAAGCGGCACGAGTGGTGACGGGGAACGGGCAGATCTCCGAGATCCACGTGCTGGCACGGCGCAACAAAGCGCCGAAACAGGTCGTCCGCGATGTGCAGTCACTGAGTCAGGCGCTGTTCGGCGAAGAGATCGATCGCCGCCTGGTCTCCGTGGTCCAACTCTCGGACTCAGACCTCGAAGGCGGGCTCCGCCCCGCTCTCATCGACGTCGCAGAGACCCTCGATGGTTCGCGGGCAGAGGTCTCGGTGAGCCTCCGCTGGAATGACGAGCTCCTCACCGGGTCGGCGCGAGGCGCCGCCGCCTCGTCGACAAGGGCCCGACAGATCGCAGAGGCGACGTTGGAAGCGGTGCGTCAGGGGATCCACCGGGAGGCCGCTCTTGCCGTGTCTTCGATGGACGTGCCTCTGCTCGGGAGCAGGAAGGTGGCGATCGCCCAAGTGGTGGTGGTCACCGAAGCCACCGAGCGGATGCTCATCGGATGCGCCTACGTCGAGGACGAAGAAGCCCGCGCCGTGGTGCGAGCAGTGCTCGATGCCCTGAACCGGTTCCTGCCCGACCTCAAGAACTCCTGACCCGCGCCGCATCCACCCCGCATCACCTCTCCACCGGAGCCGCTGAGCTCATCCTGAGCTCCGGAGGAAACGCTGTCGACGCCGCGATCGCGGCCATCGCCACCCAGGGAGTGGTGGCGCCCGAGACATGTGGAGTTGGCGGCGACCTCTTCGCCCTCGTCCATCGGCCGGGGTGGGCCGTCCCGAAAGGGCTGAACGCATCAGGGCGGTCGGGCTCCAATGCCGACCCGAGCGTGCTGCGGTCCACCGGCGGCGAGATACCGCGCGATCACCCGCTCTCGGTGACGGTGCCCGGGTGTGTCGACGGATGGGTCGAGCTATCGGCTGAGCTCGGTGTCCTCGACCTCGCCGCCTGCCTGGCCCCGGCGATCGATCACGCCACGACCGGGTTCGAAGTCTCGAACGAGCAGGCAGGTGCCTTTCAGGCGACCATGAGCATGTACCTGGGCCATCAAGCCGTCGAGGAGTTCTTCCCGGGCGGGCGGCCGGTGACTGCGGGTCAAGTGGTCCGGCGCCCCCGCCTGGCAAGGACCCTCGACGTCATCGCCAGTGATGGCCGCGACGGCTTCTACCAGGGCCAGGCGGCCGAGGACATCGTCGAGGAGTTGGGAGGGATCATCACCCACGACGACCTGGCATCGAACCACGCCGATTGGATCTCACCGATCGCGGCATCGGTTGCCGGCTTGTCTGCATGGACAATCCCCCCCAATTCCCAGGGATATCTCGGCCCGGCGAGCCTCGCAGTGTTCGAGATGGCCGAACCTCCCCACGATCCCGACGACCCGGCGTGGTGGCACCTGCTGATCGAGTCCTACCGCGCCGTCGCATGGGAACGCGACGACCTGGTGTCCGACCCGGCACATGCTCCCCTCCCCGATGAGCTCCTGCTCGACCCGGCGCGGCTGGGACGAGCGGCGAAGTCAATAGATCGGGCCCGCACCGGGACCTGGCCGCGGGCCATGGGCAAGGCCTCGGGCACCGCCTACCTCTGCGTCGTCGACGACGAGGGGATGGCGGTCTCCTTGATCCAGTCCAACTACTACGGCACCGGCTCCGCCTTTGGCGCCCGGAGGAGCGGGTTCCTGCTTCAGAACCGGGGAGGCGGGTTCAGTCTCATGCCGGGCCATCCCAACGAGCTGCTCCCTGGAAAACGGCCTCTCCACACTCTCTCCCCCACGCTGTGGACCGCGGGAACATCGAGCCCGTTGGGTCCTGGGAACGCGAGGAGGAGCGGTGCAACCACAACTCGTGGCCCAGATGGCGGCAAGAGCGATACTGGCCGGTCAGGACCTGGAGACCGCCCAGGCGGCCCCGCGTTGGACAGTGGAGGAATTTGGCCCCTTCTCGACGCCGAGGCTGCAACTGGAGCCGGGGCTAGGCCCCGGGATCACCGAGGCTCTGGCCTCGCTCGGCCACCAGATCGAGCTGATGTCCGGACCGCAGCCGGGGTGGGGCCCGGTATCGATCATCGAGGTCGATGGCCACCTCCGGGCCACCCAGCGCGACCCCCGGGTCGACACCACCTCCGCCATCGTCACCTGAGGGAACTCAACCCTTGATCTGTTGGATCACCTCACGGGTGGCATCGGGGTCAGTCCCCACGATCGAACCGATGGTGTAGAAGCCGACCCTCTGCACCCGATCTCCATAACGGTCCCGAATCGCTTGGCCCAATTGGCCCAGGGGCGCGGCGACGCCGACGTCGAGCACCGCCTCGTCGGGAACGACGGCTGCCATCTCGGCCCACTGCCCCCGCTTCGACATCGCGGTCAACTGTTCCCCGAAGTCCCAGTCGTTGGCCTCGAGTACGGGTCGGTAGGACGGGGTCGACGCGTAGAACGCGATCTGCTGACGGACCGGCTCCATGGCGAGCTCGATTTCCTCATCGGTGGCCCCGGTCATCACGAAGACAGTCGTGGCCCTCTCCACGTCGTCGCTGCTCCGCCCCGCACCGGCGGCGCCGCGTGCGATGCCGGGGAGGACGACCTGATCCAGGTAGCGAACGGTATGGAACGGATGGACGTGGAAGCCATCACAGACCTCACCGGCCAGGCGGCTCAGGTGAGGCCCCACCCCGGCGATGTAGATCGGGATCTCAGGATGCGGGATCGGGCCCGGGTCGAAGAACGGGGTCATCAAGCTCAGGTTGTAGAACTCACCCTCGTGGCGGAGTGGCGTCGAGCTCTGCCAGGAGCCCCAAATGGCCCGAAGCGCGGCGATGTAGTCGCGGAGCCGAGGGCCGGGCCGGTCCCAGGTGGCCCCGAACCTGCGGACGATGTGAGCGCGGACTTGGGTCCCAAGGCCGAGGATGAACTTTCCCCCTGAAGCTCGCGCCAGATCCCAGGAAGTCATGGCGGTGACCGTCGGGGACCGGGGAAATGCCACCGCGATAGCCGTGCCCAACTCCAGACCGGGGGCCGCGCCCGCCGCGATCAACAGCGGGAAGAAGGGGTCGTATTGGGTCTCGGCGCTGAAGAACCCGTCGTACCCGGCCTCGACCGCTCCTTCGGCGGCGACACGGGCCCCTTCCGGCGGGGAGGGAGGGAAGTAGAAGTCGACCTTCATCTCGCGCCAGCGTAGACCCACCCCCCTTTGGGTACCCTGAGCCACAGATGAAGAGACTGGCCAAGATCATTGGTGTGGTCGGCGGTGTGGCAGCCATCGTCTGGGCGATGCGCGACCGGTTCATTTCGGTCGCGACGTCACGGGAGCCTGAGCCGCCAACGTTCCGCACCTCCGAGCCTGGATCGAAGTCCGCGGGCATCGATGTGATCGGAGGGATCGGCCCGGTGTTCGCCGGAAGGCTCAAGGCGGCGGGCATCGACAGCCCGACGAAATTGGCATCTGCCTCCCCCGACAAAGTCGCAGAAGCGGCAGGTGTCAGCGGGGCGCGGGCCCGGTCCTGGATCGAACAGGCCCGGAACATCGACTGAACGGTGCCATATCTGCACGCTCCGGAGTCGCTTGGCGAGCTCCTCGAGGGCCAACCCTCCTACCGAGCGGGCCAGTTGCGGGACTGGCTCTACCGGAGCCCGGTGCTCCATCCGGAAGACATGACGAATCTCCCGCTGACGGTGAGGTCGCGGCTGGGAGGGCTTTGGCCGTTCCAGGTGGAGATCGAGCAGTCGGCGGACGGGGGACGAACTCGCAAGTGGCTCTTCCGGGCTCCGGATGGCGCCGCCATCGAGGCGGTCCTCATGGGTTATCCGCGTCGGGCGACACTGTGCATTTCGAGCCAGGCGGGATGCGCACTCGGGTGCACGTTTTGCGCAACCGGCCAGTTCGGCTTCGAACGGCACCTGGAGGCGGGCGAGATCGTCGCCCAGGTCGCGTATGCCCAAGCCTTCCTCCGCCAGATCGGGATGCCCGGAACACCTGACCATCTCACCAATGTCGTATTCATGGGCATGGGCGAGCCATTGGCCAATTACGACCGGGTGCGGGAAGCGATCCGGCGCATCATCGAGGTGATGGGGCTCTCAGCGAGGGCGATAACCGTTTCCACGGTGGGGATGGTCCCGGGCATCAAACGCCTCGCCGATGAGCCCTGGCCTGTCTACCTCGCGGTCAGCCTGCACGCGGCCGACGACGAGTTGCGCAGCCAACTGGTACCGATCAACCGCAGATACCCGCTCGCCGAGCTCGAGGCGGCCGCGGCGAGATACGTGGAGAAGAAGCGTCGCCGGCTGTCGATCGAGTGGACCATGATCGAAGGCGTAAACGACACGCTGGATCAGGCCAGGAAGTTGGCGCCCATCGCCAAGCGACTCCGGGCCCACGTCAATCTGATCGCGCTCAATCCGACACCCCTCACTTCGGACCGGGCCTCCTCGCGATCTCAGATCAAATCGTTCGCATCTGCCCTCGAAGA
This sequence comes from uncultured Acidobacteriota bacterium, assembly GCA_963780755.1. Lineage (GTDB taxonomy): Bacteria > Actinomycetota > Acidimicrobiia > Spongiisociales > ZC4RG35 > JALYNX01. The sequence goes on along the minus strand of CAWACX010000002.1, from coordinate 974,864 downwards.
CCTGGGGGTGAACGTCACGATTCGGGACACCCGAGGCAGGGAAATCGACGCCGCTTGCGGCCAACTCAGAGTTTTTTCTGGCAAACCCGGGCTTCGGGGTTAGGCTTGATTTTCGCGGAGTGGTGTCAGGGGCTGAAGGAGCTGAGCCTTCATGCCGGTCGATCGTCGTGTTCGTGCTGCTGCAATTGCCACGGGCCTCACCCTCTTGATATCCATTTTCTCCGTTGATTACACGGTGAAACCGGGCGACACGCTGAGCGAGATCGCCCGCGACAACGACACCCACGTCAAGGACCTCGTCGCTGCGAACAACATCCCCAACCAGGATCTGATCCACCCCGGCCAGGTCCTCTTCATCCCGGCCAAGGACATCATCCACACCGTGGCCAAGGGCGAGTCCCTGTATCGGATCGCGTCCAAGTACGGCACTCCCTCTGCGACGCTGGCCAAGGCCAACAAGCTCTCCAATCCCGATCTCCTTTTCCCCGGCCAGAAACTGGTCATCCCCGGCGGTGGCGACTCCGGCTCCAGCGGCTCCAGCGGATCGAGCGGTGGCTCCGGGCTCCGGTGGATCGAGTGGGGACTCCGGGGGCTCCGGTGGATCGAGTGGGGACTCCAGTGGGTCGAGTGCGGGCACCCAGGGAAGCGGCAAGTACACCCGGTCCGGGCGGTATCACGTCGTGGAGCGGGGCCAAAGCCTGGAATCGATCGCGGACCTCTACGACGGAGTCAGCGCCGACGACATCATCGCGGCCAACGGAATCAGCAATGGACGGGTGTACACCGGTACCAGGGTCTATCTCGATGGGCCTGCCTTCACCACGACCGGTTCCGGTGGAGGGGCGGACACCTACACCGTGCAGGAAGGTGATCGTTTAGGAGACATCGCGGCGCGCTTCGGCACCACCATCTCCAAGCTCGCGTCCAGCAACGGCATCAGCGACATCCACATGATCAGATCGGGCCACAAGCTCGAAGTGCCAGGCGGAGGCAGCGCCTGGGTGTGCCCGGTCGCAGATGCCAGCTTCTTCAACGATTGGGGCTTTCCCCGTGACGGCGGCACCCGCTTCCACGAGGGCAACGACCTCTTCGCAGCCAACAAGGCCGAGGTCCGGGCCCCGGTGTCCGGGACCGTGAAGTTCAAGACCGGCGCGCTCGGCGGCAACCAGTTCAACCTGATCGGCAGTGACGGTGTGGAGTACTTCGGAAGCCATCTCGACTCGACCGGCAAGAGCGGCAAGGTGAGCGCCGGCGACGTGATCGGCTACGTGGGCACCACTGGCAACGCCGAGGGGTCCCATCCCCATCTCCATTTCGGGATGTCCGTCGCGGGGCTGACCGTGAACCCCCATCCCACGCTGATTGCCAACGGCTGCAACTAGCGCTCAGCCGGGCCGATCGAGCTCGAACCGCTCCCGGGTGGTGACATAGGAGCTCCCGGCGAGCCGGCCCACCGCCTGGATGACGTCCGAGTCGACCCGGGTGCCGTCCAGAGCGTCCTCGCGGACGTGGATCATCAGCACCTCGCCGAGGACGATCCTGATCCCGGCGCCTTCGACCTCGACCACGTCGATCACACGACACTCGAGGTTGGCCGGCGACTCGGCGACCATCGGGGCGTCGACGACCGATCCGAGCACGGCAGTGAGGCCCGCGATGGCGAACTCGTCGTCGTCGGGGCCGTAACTGGCCGAAGTCAGGTTCATGGCCGGGGCCAGCTCCTCGGAAACGATGTTGACGGAGAAGACCCCGGACTGCTCTGCGTTGGTCGCCGAGTCCTTGGGTCGGTCGCGGTGGCTACCGGCGGAGAAGAGCACGATCGGCGGGTCGCTGGAGACGGCATTGAAAAAGGAGAAGGGCGCCAGGTTGTAGCTGCCGTCCACACCCCGGGTCCCGATCCAGCCGATGGGCCTTGGGATCACCAGGCCTGAAAGGAGCTTGTATCGGTCGTTGGGCTCCGCGTTGGCCAGGTCGAACGACCTCTTGATCAAGCCATCGCCTCTCGGAGGTGGTCGAGCCGGATGGCACCGGCTTCCAACACCCTGCGGTGGAAGTCCTTCCGATCGAATCCGGCGCCGAGTCGGGCGATGGTGTCCTCGCGGATGTCGAGGATCTCCCGTTCCCCGACCTTGTATGAGATCGCCTGGCCGTACCAGCCCAGATAGCGCTTGACCTCGGACTCGGCGACATCGCGGACCTGGTAGCCAATCTGCTCGATGTAGTCGACAGCCTTGGCGTAATCCCAGGTCTCGCCGGCGTGCAGTGGTGCGTCGGCAGGGATCGTCAGACCCAGCTGGACCCCGATATCGAGGACGACCCGCACCGAGCGGAACAATTGGCTGGCGATCAGGCCCAGTCGGTACTCGGGTTTCTCGAAATAGCCGAGCTCGTCCATGAGTCGCTCGGCGTAGAGGGCCCAACCTTCACCGGCGCCCGAGTACCAGATGAACATCCGTTGAAACCGCGAGATCCTCTCCCGATTGATAACGGCGGTCCCGATCTGGAGATGATGCCCGGGGAATCCCTCGTGATAGGCGGTGCTGACCTCGCCCCAGTAAGGGATCCTGACGCGTTGACCAGGCGCGTACCAGATAGAGCCGGGACGGGAGAAGTCCTCAGATGGACCGTGATACCAGGCCCCGAGGCTGCCACCGGGTGGGGCGATGTTGACCGTGACGGTCCTCAATTGCGGCGGGACGTCGAAGTGGGTCCCGTTCAACTGGCTGACCGCGGTGTCCTGGATCTCCTGCACAAACTCGGCGAAGGAGGCGTGGTCCTTGGACGACCGCCCCGGATCGGTGTCCAGAAGCTCGATCACCTCCTCGATCGACATGGTCTCGTCGATGGCGGCGGCAGTCGCCCGCATCTCCTCGCGCAGCCGGTGGACCTCCGACCACCCCCACTCGTAGGTCTCGTTGGGATCGATGATCAGTCCAAGGAAGTCGTCGGCGGCGAGCACGTAACGCTCCTCGCCAACCGCATCCTCGAGCGTGGCGCGGGGCAGATATTCAGTCTCCAGCCAGTCACCGAAGTCGGAACAGGCGGCCCGGGCAGCGTCAACCGCGGCGCCGAGCCGCGTTGGATCACCACCACTTATCGCCGCTTGCCCCGGGAATTCGGCGAAACGCGAGTCAGGCGCCGCCGCGGCGCGTACCTGCTCCAGCACGGTCTCCACCTGCCGTCGGGCGGCAGTGACCCCCTCGTCGAGGCCGACGGCGAGGCTCCTCTTGTAACCATCGAGCGGCTGAGCGAGTGACTCGAGCCGGACCGCGATGTTGGACCAGGCCTCGGCTCCTTCCTTGGGCATCACGTCGAAGGTGTCCCGCATCCGTTGGAACGGGCTGTAGATGTGGTTGAGGTCGTACTTCCATTCGCCCTGCTCGTGAAGGGCGACCTTCTTCTCGGCCCAGGCAAAGAGCACTTTGGCCGCGGTCGCCTGCAGCGGGTCGGGATCTTCGAGGTGGGACGAAAGCTCGGCGATCGTTGCCCGAGCCAGGTCGGTGCGGGAAGCCTCGCCGTCGGGCGAGAGGTCGTCCCAGAAGTGGTCCCGCCCAGCGATTCCGACTGTGGTCGCGTCGATGGGGGTCAGGTCGGCCCACTGGTCGGTGAACCGGTCCGAGATCTCGAAAGGTGTGCTCATAGTCTCCCTTGCAGGCCGGGGGCGGAGGGTATACCGCCGCAGCAGGTGCGTCGGATACGCTCGCCAGGTGGGCGATTTGATCCCGGTGCGCGCGGACGAGGCATTCGATGTCGCTCGCCTGGTGGAGTGGATGAAGGACCAGCCCCACCTACCGACCGGCATCCCGACGGTAGAGCAATACGCCGGAGGCAAGGCCAACCTCACCTATCTCCTGGCTTTCCCGGACGGATCCGAACTGGTGCTTCGGCGCCCTCCTCTGGGCCCGGTGGCGCCAGGAGCCCATGACATGTCCCGTGAGTTCAAGGTGTTGTCCCGTCTCTGGCAGGCCTTTCCCAAGGCACCTCGCGCCCTCGCCTTCGCGGACGCTGGTTCGTCGCCCATCGGCTCGCCGTTCTTCCTCATGGAGAAACGAGGGGGTGTCGTCGTGCGAGGCGAGATCCCGAAACGGTTTGGAGGTGGCGCCGACCCATTGAGCAACCGAGCCCTTTCCGAGGTGGTGGTCGACACCCTCGCCGAGTTCCATGCCGTGGACCCGGCCGGTTGCGATCTCGGTGACCTGGGCCACCCCGAGCAGTTCCTGCAACGCCAGGTGACCGGTTGGTCCGAGCGCTGGGAGAAATCGCGGCACGAGGCCAACGAAACCGCCGACGACGTCGGGCGCTGGCTGGCAGACAACCTCCCTCGTTCCGGCGAGGTCAGCCTGCTCCACAACGACTGGCGGCTGGACAACATGGCTGTGTCACCAGACGACCCCGGGACCTCGGTGGCGGTCTACGACTGGGACATGGCCACCCGGGGTGACCCGCTCGCCGACCTGGGGACACTCATGGGCTCCTGGTATGACGCTGATGAGGAGGTATCAGCCCTGAGCCCGATGCCCACCCACGTGGCGGGGTGGATGACCCGGGGAGAGGCAGTGGCGAGATACAGGGATCGATCGGGCCGCGACCTGGACGCCGTCGACTGGTACGTAGTCTTCGGGACCTGGAAGCTGGCCATCGTCCTCCAGCAGATCTACATCCGTTGGCTGCGGGGCCAGACCCTCGACGATCGGTTCGGGGAGCTCGGCGAGGGAGCGCGCGCCCTGTTTCGCCTGGCGTCGAAGCGCCGCCCTCAGTAGAGGAACATTGGCTTGCCCAGCACGTGGCGCACCTTGGGCCGGTAGGCCTCGACGTCGTACAACTCGTCGACGTCGACCCGCTTCACACCTTCCTTGGTGACGCCGATCGGGACGTCGGTATAAGTGCCACCCCGCAGGGCCACCATCCGCCCGTGGCTCCCCTCCATCGCCAGGTCCGAGGCCATGACCGCGTAGTTGGTGGCAACCATCAGGTCCAGTGAGTCCGGCGCGCCAGAGCGCATCAGATATCCGACCTGTTGATAGAGGATGCCCTCCCCCGTTCTCTCCTTGAGCAACTCCCCCGTTAGAGCTCCGATGCCACCGAGTTTGCGGTGCCCGTAGGCGTCCTCCTCGCCGGTGAGCAAGATCTCGCCCTCCATGGGGTGGGCCCCTTCGGAGATGGTCATCATCGCGTAGTTGGAGGGGTTGGCCGCCTGGTCGGCCTTGAGATACCCGGCCAGCTTGTCCACATCGAAAGGGACCTCGGAGATGATCGCCCGGTCGACGCCTGACAAGTACGCCGTGATCAGCGAGGTCTCACCGCTGTAGCGGCCGAAGAGCTCGACCACCGCCACCCGCTCGTGGGAGCCGGCCGCGGTGCGGAGGCTGTGGATGAACTGGACACCGCGACTCACGGCGGTCGAGAAGCCGATGCAGTAGTCGGTCCCGTGGACGTCGTTGTCCATGGTCTTCGGGATGGCGATGACAGGAACCCCCTCCTCGTGAAGCCGCAGCCCGTAGGAAAGCGTGTCGTCCCCGCCGATCGGGATCAGGACGTCGATTCGATGCTGCTCGAGGGCCCTCAGCACATGGGGGGTGATGTCGTGGGGCCCATCTCCGTCGAATTCGCCGGCTAGGTAATCGGGCATCTCAGAGGGCCGAACCTTGGCGGGGTTGGTCCGGGAGCTGTGGAGGAAGGTGCCGCCGGTACGGTCGATCGTTCGCACCGATCCCGGGTCCAGAGGTATGAGATTGGCCTCGCCCGAGGCAGGATCATCGGCGTTGGTCTCGGCCAGCCCGCCCCAGCCCCGGCGCACCCCGACCACCTCGTGACCCTCCCCGGCGACACGGTTCACCACGGCCTTGATGCAGGCGTTGAGACCGGGGACGTCGCCGCCGCCAGTCAGGATCCCGATCCGCAACTGATTCCTCCTCGACCTGATTTGCGGCGAGGGATGGTAACGGTGACGCCGGAGGCCAAATCAGCGCACGACACCCGCAACAATCAGCCAGTGGCGGACCATCTCACCAACCGCGCCCTGAACCGGGCCACTCTCTCCCGCCAACACCTGCTGGAGCGCAGCAGCTTGCCCGCTCTCGAGATGATCGACCACCTGGTCGGGATGCAAGCCCAGAACCCGCTCGACCCCTACTTCGGTCTGTGGGCCCGCCTCCACCAATTCGACCCCGCAGATCTCTCGACAGCGATCAGCCAACGGCAAGCGGTACGGACCGCACATCTGAGAGCGACCATCCACCTGGTCACCTCGAAAGACATGCTCGCCCTCGACCCCACGATCAGACCGGTGTCGAAGCGGGTGTTTGCCTCCACTTCGTTTGCCCGCGCAGTCGCAGGCATCGACCTCGGGGAGCTGCTGGCGACGGGTCGGGCATTGCTCGAGGAGCAGCCCAGATCCCGCGCCGACCTGGCGAGGCTCCTGGCTGACCGATGGCCGGACCACGATCCGCAGTCAATGGCCCAGGCCGTCACCTACAACCTCCCCCTGGTCCAGGTCCCGCCACGCGGACTGTGGGGGCAGAAGGGCAACGCGATCTGGACCACGGTCGAGAGCTGGCTGGGACGAACAATCGACTCCCGGCAGGATCCCCAGGTCCTCGTATTCAGGTACCTGGCGGCGTTCGGCCCGGCCACCTCCAGCGACATGCGGACCTGGTCCGGAGTCACCGGCCTCGGCCAAGTTGTCGACGGTCTCAGGGACCGACTTCGTGCCTTCACGGACGAGAACGGTCGCGAGCTCCTCGACCTCCCCGACGCTCCCCGACCCGACCCGCAGACGCCGGCACCGCCCCGTTTACTCCCAGAGTACGACAACGTCCTTCTCGGCCACGCCGATCGAGCCCGAGTCATTCCGGCCGATGCCCGGCCCCCGGGCTGGGAGGGCAACCTCCTCCACGACGGTTTCCTGGTTGGAAGCTGGAAGATGGCCCGGAACAAGGGCGAAGCCCGGATCGTCGTGTCCCCATTTCGCGCTATGGCGAAGCGAGCTGCCAGCGGGGTCGCTGAGGAGGCTGCTCGGCTACTGACCGCAATCGACCCCGGACTGAGACACGAGTTGGAGTTCCGGCGACCGAGCTGAAATGTCACGGTACTTTGGGGCCGGTAATGCCTGAGCGTGACCTACCGGTCGGAACGGTGAGCTTCGTGTTCACCGATATCGAAGGATCGACCCGTCTTCTCCAGGACATGGGTGAGGACTTCCGCCCGGTGCTGGAGCGGCACAACGACATCATCCTCGGCATCGCCGCGGCGAACCGCGGGGTCATGGTCAAGAACGAGGGCGACGGTTTCTTCCTCTCCTTCCAATCAGCTGTCGACTCGGTGCTCGCTTCGGTCGAGATCCAAAGGGCCCTTGCCGTCGAGCCCTGGCCGACGCCGCGCCCGATCCGGGTGAGGATCGGGATACACACCGGGGAGGGCCGCCTGGGAGGCTCGGATTACGTTGGGATCGACGTCCATCGCGCCTCCAGGATCGGAGAGTGCGGTCACGGGGGCCAAACACTGCTCTCGGAGACCACCACCCGCCTCACCGAATACGCGCTTCCCGCCGGCGCGAGCATTGCCAACCTGGGAAACCACCGGCTCAAGGACCTGACTCATGAGGAGCACCTCTATCAACTGACGGTTGAAGGGCTGCAAGCAGAGTTCCCACCCCTGCGCACCATGTCGGGCACGCAGGGGAACTTGCCCCGACGCGATCTCGAGCTGATCGGGCGGATCGAAGAGCAACGCGTGGTGAGCGATGCGTTGGGCCAGAGTCGCTTGGTCACCGTCACCGGCCCGGCAGGTGTGGGCAAGACGAGCCTCGCGCTCAAAGTGGCTGCCGACCAGTCCGAAGTCTTTGGCGACGGCGTCTGGTTTGTCGAGGTCTCCCGCGTGGCCGATGAATCGCTGCTCGCGGCGAGCATCGCACGCCAGCTCCGAATATCAGAGAGCCCGAACCAGGCGCTGATCGAGACCCTGGCGTCACGGCTTGCCCGAGCCCGCTCGCTGCTGGTGCTCGACGGTTGTGAGCACCTCATCGACGCGGTGGCGAAACTGGCCGACTACCTGCTCGAGCACACATCCGAGCTCCGGATCCTGGCGACGAGCCGGGAGCTGTTGTCGATTCGGGACGAGCAGTTGGTGCACGTTGGCCCCCTGCCCATCCCCAGTCCGGGCGTCCGCTCGGTACAGGAGATCGAGTCCTCCGATGCAGTCGCCTTGTTCGTCGATCGCACGCGCCTGGTGGTGCCAGGATTCGAGCTCGATTCCCAGAACGCTCCGCTGGTCGCCGAGGTCTGCCGACGGCTGGACGGGATCCCGCTCGCCATCGAGCTCGCAGCTGCCCGACTCAAGGTCTTGTCCGTCGCCCAACTGGTTCAGCGCCTCGACCAGCAGTTCGCCCTGCTCTCCGGCACCCTGCGCGACATGCCACCTCACCAGCAGACCCTCGAGACCACGCTCGATTGGAGCTATGACTTCCTCTCCGCCGCCGAGCGCCTGCTGTTCAAGAGGCTCTCGATCTTCTCCGGTGGCTTCACTCTGGAGGCTGCAGAACAGGTGTGCTCCGGAGGAGAGGTGGTCCGCGATCACGTCGTGAGCCTCCTAGGCAGGCTGGTCGAGACGTCGCTGGTCATGACCGCCGACGACGACCAGGAGCGATATCGCCTGCTGGAGCCAATCTCCCATTACGCCAGGATGCGACTCGAGGCCGAAGGCCGGGATGACGCTCTACGTGACCTGCACGCCCATTTCTTCATCGACTTGGCCGAGATAGCTGCTCCGCAGCTGCAGGGCCGGGAGCAGACATCAGCCACCGAGCGCCTCGAGCGCGAGCACTACAACATGCGCACCGCCCTGGCGTGGCTCTTCGAGTCCGGCGACTTCGAGGGAGCTGTCGCTCTCGCCGGAGCGCTCTGCTGGTACTGGGTCATCAAGCGTGACGTCTCGGAAGGCACGGAGTGGGTGGAGAAGGTCTTGACCAGGCGGCAGGGCTTGCCACCGGACATCGTGGCCAGGGCACTTCATGGCGCAGGGCTCCTCGCGATACGGCGCCTCGATATGCAAAGGGCCAAGAGCGCCCTGGGCGAAGGGTTGGAGCTATACCAACAGCTCGGCGACGGTCGGGGGCAGGCGAGGCAGACATACATGCTGGGGGTCCTTGCCTGGTTCGAGGACGACCTCGCAGCGGCACAAGAGCTGGTCTCGCAAGCGGAGGCAATGGGTCGCAAGCACGGGGACGACTGGGCCTTGGCCTGGTCTCTTGCCGTGAACGGCACGATGGCCCGACTCAGGGGCGACCTCGTCGAAGCGCGCAGCAGCATGATCGAGAGCCATCAGGTCTTTCTCGACCAGATGGGCGCATTGGACATCGGCTGGTCATTACTCAGGCTCGGGGCCCTGGCGAGAGACGAGGGTCGCTACGCCGAGGCCGAGGAGCGTTACACCGCAGGCCGGAGCCTCTTGTTCAATGCAGGGGACAACCTCGGCCTGGCACACGCCGACGCCGGGCTGGGAGCCATGGCGTGGCTGGGTGGGGATCACGAGCATGCGCTGGACCTCTACAGGTCCGTCCTCGAGGGATTCAGCCTTTCAGAAGAGGCATCGAACAACCTCTTCGAACTGAAGACGATGATCCAGGGCAATCCCTCCACAGCGGAGCTCCAGATGATCGTCGAGGCGAACAGGGGCCGGGCACGTTTGGTCGATGGCCAGGCCGGAGCACGGGCCGCGCTCGCCGAGTACCTCTACCACGTCGGAAAGACTGCCTATCGCCACGGAGAAATCGAACGGTGTCGCGATGCGATCGCCGAGAGCCTCGACCTGAGCTCGAGTGCCGGCGATATGCGCGGTGCCGCCATCGCCGTCGCCGGGCTTGCGATCTGTGCCCATGACATCGGTGAGAACGAAGTCGCGGCGAAGCTCTTCGGGATGGCCGAGTGGGTAGCCAGCTCGAACCGCGTCGCGATCTGGCCCCCACCCGAAGACAGGGACTACGCCCAAAAGGTGGCCGCGGTCCGCGAAGACCTGGGCGCCGGATTCGCCCGGGCCACGATGGAGGGCGAATCATTGAGCGTCGAGGAAGCTCTGGACCTGGTCCGCGCGGGCGCTCCCGCTCAGTAGTCGATCCCGCGCCGGGCCATCACTCCTCTGTCGAAGGCGTGCTTGACCTTCATCATCTCGGTCACGGTGTCCGCCACCTCGATCAACTCATCGGGAGCGTCACGCCCGGTGAAAATCAGATTGACCCGCTCCGGGCGGGCGTCGATGACATCGATCACCTCGCTGAGGTCGATCCATCCCCAGTTGATCGGGTAGGTGATCTCATCGAGGACCACGAGGTCGTAATCACCGGATGCGATCCGCTCCCTGGCCACTCTCCATCCCTCTCTGGCGATGGCCTCCGACTCTTCCATGTCAGGCGAGTCCCAGGTGAACCCGTCACCCAGCACCCACCAATCCATGCCGAGGCGCCGCCCAATCTCTTCCTCGCCCACGTTCCACTCACCCGACTTGACGAACTGGATGATCCCGACCTTCCAGCCCCGAGCGACTCGCGCGCATGGCGGTCCCGAAGGCGGCTGTCGATTTCCCCTTGCCGTCCCCGGTGTTGACCAGCACCAGCGACGGCTCGCGCACGGTCGCCTTTGCCGGCGGCTCCGTGGGCGGTACTCGGGGATCAGCCACCCGTCACCCTCGTGGGGACCACCGTGGGGCCATCACCGTCGACAACGACGCGAATCCGCTCTCCGTAGTGGGCATGGAGGATTTCCTCGGTTAGGACATCGCCGGGAACACCGTCCGCGGCCACTTCACCTCCGGAGAGCAACACCAGCCGGTCGGCAAACCGGCCGGCAAGCGTCAGGTCGTGGATCGCCGTGACGACTGTGAGGCCGTCGTGTTTGCGCAGGGCGTCGATGATCTCGAGCACCTCCAGAGCGTGCCCGATGTCGAGATTCGAGGTTGGCTCATCGAGAAGCAACACCGGCGCCTCCTGGGCGAGCGCCCTGGCGAGGACCGCTCGTTGCGCCTCGCCGCCGGAGAGAGTACCCAGCGGCCTAGGCGCGAGCCCGATCAGGTCGAGCCGATCGAGAGCCCGGGACACCGAGTCCAGGTCGCGCGACTGCTCCGTCCCGAACCCACCGAGGTGGGGGGTCCTCCCCAGGAGGACGTAGTCGGTAACGGTCATTTCCTCAGGCAGGCGGGGGCGTTGGGGCATCCAGGCGATGTCGAGCCCCGGCCTGGGCACCTGGTCGCCGAACCGAACCGTGCCCTCGTGGTGGACGACGCCGACTGCCGCCTTGAGAAGCGTGGACTTCCCGGCTCCGTTGGGCCCGATCAGCCCCACCCACTCCCCTCCCCCCACCGTGAGGGAAGTCGGCTGCACGACGGTCTTGCCGTCGAAGGAGACCGATACCTCGAGCCAACCGATCATTCGCTGCCCCGGACCGATCGCAGGACCAGCACAAAGAACGGAGCCCCGAGAAAGGCGGTGAGGACCCCGATCGGAAGCTCGCCCGGCGCCACCAGGGTTCGGGCGCCGAGGTCGGCGAGGATCAGAAACGAGGCCCCATACAAGAGCGATAGCGGGATGATCACCCGATAGCTCCATCCGGTCAGGAGCCGGATCGTGTGTGGGACGATGATCCCCACGAACCCGATCAACCCGCTCACAGAGACCGCAGCCGCGGTTGCCAGAGTTGCCGCCAGGACCACTATCAGCCGGACTCTTCCCACGTCGACACCCAATCCCGCGGCCTCCTCGTCTCCAACGGCAAGCACGTCGAGCATCCTCCGGAACAGGACCAGGACTGTGCCGGAGATGAGGGCATATGGGAGAAGAACGGCGACTTCACCCCACCCCACGGTCACCAAGCGCCCCAGGATCCAGGAGTACACCTCGCGCAAGGTGTCGTAATTCCTCTGCAGGAGGTAGGTCTGCATCGCAGTGGCAAAAGCAGCGACTGCCACCCCGGCCAGGATCAGCGATGTGATGCTCCGCCCACCCGCTGTCCGGCCCACGGCGTAAGTCACTACCACTGCAACAAGGCCACCGAGAAAGGCCACCGGCGGAATCAGGGCTGATCCCGCCCCGGCACCGATGACGAAGGTGGCTCCGAGGCCCGCACCCGCCGCGACCCCGAGCAGATAGGGGTCGGCAAGAGGGTTGCGAAACACACCCTGGTAGCCGGCCCCGGCGACGGCGAGCACCGCGCCCACTATCCCCCCCATGACCACTCGTGGCAGTCGAATCTGGAATAGGAGCCGCTCCTCGACCTCGGTCAGGCCATGATCGACATCGAGGAAGGGCAGCCGATCGAGCATGCCGAGCACCGATGATCCGGGCTCGATACGGACCGACCCAACCAAGATGGCAACCATGACCACGAGCACGAGCACGGCGATGGCGACGAGCCAACGCCGCGCTCCGATCCTGGCAGGCGCGATCTCGAGATTTGGGTCGACGCCGCTCAAGCGGCCGGGATCAACTCCGTTGCCGCATCGGCGATGGACTGCAGCAACTCCACCACGCGCGGCCCCCAGTTCGAGGCCAGGTACTCGTCGAGCACCGCCACGGCACCGGACTGGACTGCTGTCATCTCCGCCCAGCCCGGCCGCTCGGACAGTGACTCCGGCGTGACGCCCATGCTGCTGTCGGCGAGGAAGATCAGGTCAGGATCGGCAGAGACGATGTACTCCGAAGCCAACTGCGGAAATCCGAACCCATCAGGGTCGGCCTCGTCAGCAATATTCTCCATCCCGAGCAGGGCATAGACCTGACCCAGGAAGCTCGACGACGATGCCGAGTAGAAGGTGGGGTCCACCTCGTGATAGAAGCTGGTCCCGGGCGGTATCGAGGTTGCGGCGAGGATTTCGTCGATGCCCACCTGCATCTCGCTCACCACCTCGGCAGCCTCCCCGATGTGCCCGCTTGCCGCGCCCAGAGTCTCCAATTGGGCGTAGGAGTCATCGAGGCTCGCCGCCGTCCCCAACAGGAGCGTCGGCACCTCCACCGCGGCCAACCCGGTCACCAGGTCGCCGGGGTCGTACGAGATCACGACCAGGTCGGGCTCGTACTCGAGGATGGCCTCGATGTTGGGCGTGAAGCCGGAGAGGTCGGTGACCGGCGCCTCCTCGGGATACACCGAGAACTCGTCGACCGCGACCACCTGGTCACCAGCGCCGATGGCGAAGAGCATCTCGGTGCCCGTCGACGAGAGCGACACGATGCTCTGCGGCTGCTCCTCGAGCGTCACCTCCCCGTTGCCGCCTGTGACCGTGACCGGGAACGCGTCCGCCGGTGTCGTCGTCGTCTGCGGAACCGTCGTGGTCGCAGCGGGGACCGTCATGTCGGTCGCTGCACTGGTGGTGGTGTCACCCCCCTCCCCTGTGCCGCAGCCGGCGACTGCCAGCAGGAGCGCAATCAGGAACGCAGTCCTTCGCATATGAAACATCCTCCTTTTCGGAGGATGAAGAGTCCGGTGGCTTCCCTGAGCACACGAGTCGTCTTCATCCGAGACTGTCTACGTGGCCCTGGAGTCAGGCGACCTGGCTCATCCCCTCACGGGGCTTCACAGTTGCGGGACAGCACCGGGATCCAACCGGCTTCGCTGCCTCCAAGGCTCCCGACGCGAGCGACGGGCCCGGCGATGTTAGCCGGGCCCGTCACTGGCGGGCTTTGGAGGAGGAGAGCTCAGCCCTGGTCGGCAGGACGCTCGTCGAGAGTGACAGTCAGCGTGACTTCTCCGCCGTCGCGCACCACCACGACGTCGACCGTGGTCCCAGGGCGATGCGACCTGACCTGTGCTGCCAGGTCCTCGATGCCCTGAACCGGAACACCGTCGATCGAGACGACCAGGTCTCCGGTTTCGACGCCGGCCTCGTCCGCTGCACTGTCTGAGCTGACTTCGGCAATGAGGGCACCGGCCTGGCCTGACTCCACATCGCTTCCGGTCACGCCGAGCATCGCAAACCCGAGGCTTTCACCATTCACCACTCGATCGGCCAGGTCGGCGGCGACATCGATCGGCACTGCGAAGCCAACTCCATCGTTGGCCCCCGACATCGAGAAGATGGAGACATTGATCCCGAGCACGCGGCCTTCGCGGTCGACAAGAGCGCCACCGGAGTTGCCGGGGTTGATCGCCGCGTCGGTCTGCAACAGGGCGTTGCCGTCCACCGGCTGGTCGACTGCGGAGATGACCCCCGATGTAACCGTTCCCTGAAGGCCCCATGGGCTGCCGACGGCGATTGCCAGCTGGCCGACCTGTGCGGCTCCGTCGAGAGCTAGCTCAGCAGCAGGGAGGCCCGTGCGCTCGACCTGGACAACGGCGACGTCTGCCCCCGAAGTGCCTCCGAGCACGGTGCCGGATACTTCCTCTCCATCTTCGAAGCGGACCGTCACGGTGTCCGAACCTTCCACGACATGGGCCGCGGTGAGGATGAGGCCATTCGAGTCATAGATGACACCCGATCCGACGCCGCCACCTGACTGGATCTGAACGACCGAGGGGAGGATGATCGCTGCAGCATCGGCGACGGGCTCCTCGCCGGCAACGATTGGCGCCGCTCCGTCCTCGTTGCTCTCCGTGGCAGTCGCAGGGACTTCCCCTGCGTCAGTGTCGTCCTGGGCCATGACGAAATAGGTGATGCCGGAGGAGGCGATCACGAGAAGCACGGCGGCGAGAGCGATCGCCCATTTCCGCGATTTGTTTGACGTGGGGACCGGTTGAGCCTCCGCTTGGGGGTATTCGGGCTGCTGAGGCGCGGCCGGAAGCTCGGTCGAAGGCTCGATTGCCAGGTGCTCCTGGCCAGGCTCCGGCTCGAGGGTCGGTATCTGATGGGTTGTCTCTTGCTCGTTCATTTCCTCAAAACTCTCTGGCACTGACGCGACGGTATCCCTCGACCGGTAAATGACCCCTAAATGCGTGCTAAATGGCGGCTAAAGGCGAGCGGACAGGGGGAGGGCCCGTGGTCGCATCAGTGGGAAGCCAGACCACCATGGTCGTCCCCATGTCTCCGGGCCCGAGGAACGAGGCGAGGTGCCCGCCGTGGGCCTCGGCGATCTGGGTGACGATCGAGAGGCCGAGACCAACCCGACCGCTCTCCGGCACCTCGGGCAACCCGGGTCCTTCGTCCTGGACGGCCATCCATGCCCAGTCGGCCTCGATCCCGGACCCCAGGGTGATCACAGACCCCGGGCTCGAGGCGCTCAGGGCGTTGTCGAGGAGATTGGAGAGAGCCCGATCGAGGGTCACTTCGACCCCATCGACCACCGCCGGGCCGACACGGGCCTCCAGCGTGACCTCGTGCATCTCCGCGACCTTGTCGAACTCCGCTGTCTTACCCTTGACCAAGCCCGCCAGATCCAGAGTCACGGCCTGGGCCCTGCCGGTCTGAAGGCGGGCGGTGGCCAGGAGCGCCTCGATCATTGCTGACATCTTCTCCACGTTGCGCTGGATCACGCCACCGACTTCTTTCCACTCCTCGATGGTCGAATCCTCATCCGCCGCCACTACCTCGACGTTGGACCGGATCACTGCCAGGGGTGTGCGAAGGTCGTGACTGGTGTCGGCCAGGAATCGGCGCTGGCTCGAGAAGGCACGGTCCAAGCGCTCGAGCATCCCGTCGAAGGTGTTGGCCAGCCTGGTGAGCTCGTCGTCTGGGCCCTGCCACGCGATCCGCCGGCTGAGGTCCGAGGCTTGTATCTCCCGAGCCACCTCGGTGATCTCCTCGACCGGCTTCAACACCCGGCCCGACATCACCCAACCCACGACGATGCTCAACAAGAACAGCGCGATCAGAGACAGAATCGTGTAACGAGCGAGCTCATTCAGCACGTACTCGTTGAAGAGGGATTCGAGGGTGCGCAGCTCCCGCTCCTCGATCGTGGGGACGAATCTCTGGACACCGTCGATGACCACCGGCTCCCCTCGCACTACGAACCGGGTGATGGTCTGGGCGTTCAAGGCTCGGCGGGCGGCGAGGTAGACCAACCCGAGCAGCGCTCCCCCGAGGCCGAAGACCACCGCGGAATACTGGACCGAGAGCCGGAATCGAATGGAGCGCCAGCCCGACATCAGTCCTCCAGCCGATAGCCGCGTCCCGAGACCGTCTGTATCACCGGGGGGTCGCCTAACTTCTTGCGGAGGTTGCTCACTGTGACCCGGACCACATTGGTCATTGGATCGGCCATCTCGTCCCACACGTGCTCCAGAAGGTGCTCCTGGCTGAGGACGGTGCCGGCATGCGCCATGAAGTAATGCAGCAACGAGAACTCCTTGGCGGTCAGATCGAGCTCCTCACCGGCACGACTCGCTTCGAAGCGGGCCGGGTCCATCCGCAGCGAGCCGACCTCGATCACGGGCCCCAGGTCGTCGTCGCGACGAAGCAGCGCCCGGACCCTGGCCGACAGCTCGGCGAATGCAAATGGCTTGACCAGATAGTCATCGGCGCCGGAATCGAGCCCCGCTACCCGGTCCTCCACCGCGTCACGGGCCGTGAGCATGAGGATGCGCGGGAGTGCGCCCTCGAAGGTGGGCAGCTCACCCGACACCAGCGCCCGACACAGGCCGAGCCCCGAGCCGTCGGGCAGGTTCCAGTCCAGGCACACGAGGTCGTAGCCGCCGGTTCGCAGCTTGATGTCCGCGTCGCCCGCGGTCAGGGCCACGTCGACTGCGTGCCCATCGCGGCGCAAGCCTCTCGCTATGGCATTGGCCAGATCTGGTTCATCCTCGACAACGAGCAGGCGCACTTCACTCCCACGCTATGGGTGGACAGGTAAGGGATGGATAAAGGCCGGCGAATGAAAACAGTCAGATCCGCGCTTCGGATTTTGCAACCAAATGCCGATTCAGTGGGTCGGAGTCTATTGAGATGATTGTCACCTTCATCACCGAGGATCAGGACGGGTTGCACACCTATACCGGCCATGTCGTATGCCGCGGCCCGTCGACGATCGTGATGCTTCTAACCGAGCCATTCAACCTCGCCGGGCGGTCGGTCCAGTTCCCGATGACCGCCGTTCTCGAGGAAAAGCTGATCTCGGTCTGATCAAATCAAACTCATCGACGCCGGCCTGCCGCTGCCTAGTCTGATCACATGTTTCTCGAAGCAAGCACGTGGCAAGCTCTGGCGGTCATCGGTGGTGTCGGGGCGGTCGGCGGGCTGATCGGCGGCTTCATCGGCAGCGCGGACAACATGTTCGGCGCCGTGCTGATGGGAGTCATCGGCGGGATCTCGGTGTCGACTGTGATGAGGATCGCAGGGGCGCCAGGGATCTACGTGATCGGCGACGGATTCTCGGTGGTGTGGGCCGCCGTCGGAGGCTTGATACTGGGATATGTCGTGGGCAGGAGCAACTAGTCGCTGTCCTCTTCGACAGGCAGCTGCGTGATCTCGACTTCGCCAACCCGACGCCCCTCTGTGCTCAGCACCTCCACCCGCCAGTTGCCGTCCTCGATCACATCTCCCGCTTGGGGTAGGCGACCGAGCCGGTCCATCACCAGGCCGCCGATCGTCTCATATTCCCCAGCCGGCAGGCGGACACCGAGACGGCTCAGCTCATCGGGGCGGACCGTTCCCGCTGCCACGAGCCGGCCCTGGGTGTCGAAAGACAGTCGCTCCTCGCGGGTGTCGTGCTCGTCGGCGATCTCTCCCACCAACTCTTCAGCGATGTCCTCGAGTGTGATGATCCCCGCGGTGCCCCCATGCTCATCGACGACGACGGCTAGGTGACTGCGCGCCCTGCGCATCTCGGCCAGCACGCTGCGGAGCGGGGCGGTCTCGGGCACTCCGAGTGCCTCTCTGATCGACGGTGCGGCGAGAGCCTGCTCCCGCTCCTCTTCGCTCGCGGCGATCAAGTCCTTGACGTGCACGAAGCCGATCACGTCGTCGATGTCCTCACCGATGATCGGGATCCGAGAGTGGCCCGTGGCCAGCATCAATTCTCGGACTTCTGACACGGTCGCGATGGCGGGGGCTGTCTTCACATCGGGTCGGGGGACCATTACCGCCGACGCATCGAGGTCACCGAACACGATCGCACCACTGAGGAGTCGGTGAGCGAAGTCCTCGATGACCCCCTCCTTACGGCCGGTCCCGATTATCACCGCGAGATCCTCAGCGGAATGGCCCACGGCGAGGGCATCGGCCGGCGCCACCCCGAACATCCGGAGCACGCCATTCGCCGCCCCGTTGAGCAGTGCGATCAGTGGCCGGAAAACGACGATGAATGCCTGAAACGGGAGCGCCAGCGTTATCGCAGAACGCTCCGGGTTGGTGATAGCGAAGTTCTTTGGCGCCATCTCCCCGATGACCATGTGCAGGAACACGACGATGAGCAACGCCAGGATCAGCGAGACGGCGCGGACGACGTTGTCCGACATCCCGGTCGCACCGAACAATGTCTCCAGGCCATGAGCCACCGCCGGCTCGGCCACGAAACCGAGCACCAGTGAGGCCATGGTTATGCCGAGTTGGGCCGCAGCCAGGCTCAAGGACAGCTGCCGGTTGAGGTTGATTGCCACGTCTGCCGATCTGGTCCGGCTCTGCTCGAGCAGGTTGCGACGGGCTGTGATGTACGCGAACTCGGCGGCGACGAAGAACCCATTGGCCAACAACAGGAGCACCATCCAGATCACGGCTGCCCAGTTCACGAGTCAACCGCTCCCGGCTCGGCGTCCCGCCCGACCCGCACTTGATCGACGCGCTGACGGTCCATGGCCAGGACCTCGAATGTGGTGTCGCCGACCCGGATCACCTCCCCGAGTCTGGGGAAGCGGCCCAGGTGCGCGATGAGGAACCCACCCAGCGTCTCGTACCGCCCCTCCGGCCACTCGAAGCCGATCAGCTCCTCGACCTCGTGCCGGTGAAGTAGCCCCGATAGGACATCGGGGCGGTCAACGGCGGGCTCCGGGGCCGGCTCGACGTCGTACTCGTCTTCGATCTCCCCAAAGATCTCTTCGAGCAGGTCCTCGATGGTGACGATCCCGGCCGTGCCCCCGTATTCGTCCACCACCACCGCCATCCCCCGGCCCTGGGCCTGAAGCTCTCCGAGGAGGAACTCCAGCGTGCTGGTCTCCGGGACGAGCAACGCCGGCTTGACGATCTGGTCCACCGGGGTCAGCGGAACACGCGACTCGGGGATGGCGATGCTGTCCTTCACGTGGACGATGCCAACGATGTCGTCAAGGTCATCGCCAAAGACCGGGAACCGGGAGTGCCCGGACCCGATCGACGCCCGGCGCAGCTCAGCGAGAGAGTCATGACGGCTCAGCCCGACGACCGACACCCTGGGCACCATGGCGTCGGCTGCCATCTTCTCGGTGAAAGTGATCGCTCTCGTCAGCAACTCGAGCTCGTCATCGTCCAGCCGGCCTTCCTCGCCCGAGGACCGGATCATCAACTCCAGCTCTTCCATCGATCGCACCCCGGCCAACTCCTCGCGGGGCTCGATCCCGAAGCGCCGGACCGTCCAATTTGCGGAGTTGTTGAGGAAGAGGATGAGCGGCCGGAGCACCCGGTTGATCACCTGCATCGGAATCGCAAAGACGACGGCCGACCGGTATGGGCGGGCAATCGCCATGTTCTTGGGGACGAGCTCGCCGAAGACCATGTTCAACCCGGTGGCCAGTATCAGTGCCACCGTGACCGAGATCGCCCGCGCCGTGGATGCCGAGAAGGCGTCGAAAGAGGCAATCCAGGGCTCGATGAGATTGCCGATTGCCGGCTCGGCGATCGCGCCCAGGGCCAACGACGTGACAGTGATCCCGAGCTGGGCGCCGGACAACTCGAACGAGAGGTTCTTGAGCGAGCCCAGAATCCGTCGCGCCGATCGGTCTCCATCGGCAGCACGGCGCTCCACGTTGCTGCGGTCGACGGCGACGATCGAGAACTCACCGGCGACGAAGAACCCGGTGAGAAGGACGAGCACCACAGCCGAGGCCAGCCCGAGATAGGTGCTTATGAAGTGACTCCGGGTGTCACGGGACTCTGGACTCTAAGAGATATGAGCCCGGGTTTACAGGGACATCCGGCAGGGCACCGTCACCCGACGGCGCCCGCAGTGTTGATCTCC
This sequence comes from uncultured Acidobacteriota bacterium, assembly GCA_963780755.1. Lineage (GTDB taxonomy): Bacteria > Actinomycetota > Acidimicrobiia > Spongiisociales > ZC4RG35 > JALYNX01. The sequence continues at coordinate 954,805 of CAWACX010000002.1, read as the reverse complement.
CCACCACCCCGCCCGTCGGCATAGCGCCGTCAGCCGACGGCGCCTGCCTCCGCCATGTTGAGCTCGATGAGCCGGTTCATCTCCACCGCGTACTCCATCGGCAGTTCCTTGACGATGGGCTCGATGAAGCCGGCGACGATCATCGACGTTGCCTGGTCCTCGGTGAGCCCACGGCTCATCAGGTAGAAGAGCTGCTCCTCGCCAACCTTGGACACCGTTGCCTCATGTCCGATCTCGGCGTCGTTTTCCTCGATCTCCATGTAGGGATAGGTGTCGGAGCGGCTGTTCTCGTCGAGGATGAGGGCGTCGCAGCGGACGAAGCTCTTGGCGTTCTCGGCACCGGGCTCGACCCGGACCAGCCCCCGGTAGCCGGACCTCCCCCCGCCCTTGGCGATCGACTTGGACACGATCGTTGACGTGGTGTCGGGAGCGACGTGCACCATCTTCGCTCCAGCGTCTTGGTGTTGCCCTTCGCCGGCAAAGGCAATGGAAAGCACCTCGCCATGCGCTCCGGGCTCCATGAGCCACACCGCCGGGTACTTCATGGTGAGGCGGGACCCCAGGTTGCCGTCGACCCACTCCATGGTCGCGTTCCGATAGGCAGCAGCCCGCTTGGTCACCAGATTGAAGACGTTGTTCGACCAGTTCTGGATCGTGGTGTATCGACAGCGAGCGCCTTCCTTGACGATGATCTCGACCACCGCGGCGTGGAGCGAGTCTGTGGTGTAGACGGGAGCGGAGCACCCCTCGACATAGTGAACGTAGGCGCCTTCGTCGACGATGATCAGGGTGCGCTCGAACTGTCCCATGTTCTCCGAGTTGATCCGGAAATAGGCCTGAAGCGGCTGGTCGACATGGACCCCCGGCGGCACGTAGATAAAGGACCCACCCGACCACACCGCCGAGTTGAGTGCTGCGAACTTGTTGTCGTTGGGGGGGATGATGGTCCCGAAGTACTCCTGGACGATCTCCGGGTACTCGCGGAGGGCGGTGTCCATGTCGGTGAACAGCACGCCCAGCTGCGCCAGGTCCTCGCGGTTGCGGTGGTAGACGACTTCTGACTCATACTGCGCGGTGACCCCGGCCAGATACTTCCGCTCCGCCTCAGGGATGCCCAACCGCTCGTAGGTGGTCTTGATCGACTCCGGGACCATGTCCCAGTCCTTCTGCTGCTCACCCGCCGGCTTGATGTAGTAGTAGATGTCGTCGAAGTCGATGGTGTTGAGCGCACCGCCGCCCCCCCACTGAGGGATCGGCTTCTTGAGGAAGCGGTCGTAAGCCTTGAGGCGGAATTTCAGCATCCACTCCGGTTCTCCCTTGAGAGCCGAAATCTCGCGGATCACGTCTTCGTCGAGGCCCTTCCGGGGCGTGAAGGCGTACTCGACGTCATCGTGCCATCCGAGTCGGTAGGCGCCGAGATCGAGGTCTACGGTTGCCATCGAGGTATCACCTTCATCTGTCGAGTTTGGGAATTTCCACTATCCCGATAGTGGGATTGTACCGGGCTGCCACGCCAGGGAAAGCGGTCGCGGCCCACCCAACGGAAACCCGGTCGGAACCGACCTTGTTCCGCCACGGGTTATCTTCGGCCGATGCCGGTGATTGTTGTCGGGGCAGACACTGAGCAGGGCTCGGCGATCCTGCAGGCGTTGGCCGGCCCGAACCGGGAGGTGCGCGCCTTCGTGTCCGACCCTGATTCTGCGTGGGCACTGAGAGAACGCGGGGTCAAGGTCGCCTTGGGCGACGTCTCGGACGACAGCCATGTCGAGGCGGCTGCTCTCAACTGCTTCTGCGCGGTCCTGGTCGCCGAGGCCGCCATCGACGACCGCGAGCGCTCCTTTGCCGAGTCCGAGATCGACGTCCTACGCGGTTGGGCCGAGGCGGTCGGCAGGTCCAAAGTCCACCGGGTGATCTGGGTCTACGAAGGTGACCCGCCACCGGTAGAGGCACCCGAGGTGGCAAGAGTGAGCCCGAAAGATGAAGAGCTCGGTGTCAGGGTGGCGGCGCTGGACGATGCCCGGGCCATCACGCCAAACAGCTAGACGATTCGATACAGCTCTAAGGGGTGGAGCAGGTCCCAGAGGTCGGCCTCGTAACGGGCCTCGTCGCGCTCCCAAGCGTCCTTGACGTACGGATAAGGATCGATCGCCTTGCCCTCGAATGCGATCTCGAAATGGGTGTGCGATCCAGTCCACTCTGCGTTGCCCGAGTCGCCGACCCAGGCCAAGAGTTGACCCGCCTCGACCTTTGACCCCACGGCGATCCCTGGAGCGACGGTCAGGTCCCAGCCGGCGTCGCCGTCATCGGTGCCCGGGGAGTCGTTGTTCAGGTGCAGGTAACGGGTCGACCAGCCGTCGACGTGTTGAACCTCGATGTATCTCCCCGAGAGCCCGTTGGTGTCCATCTCCACCACGACGCCGTCGGCAGCCGCGTACACCTGGGTCATCTTGGGGGCCATCAAGTCCACTCCGTGATGGCGGCGGCCACCCGAGCGGCCGGCCCCGAATGTGGACGAGAAGATCGTCACCTGAGTCTCCTGAGGAAACCGAATCTCGAACGGAAGCTCGGCGGCGGCCTGAGCCGTCGCAGCAGGGAAGAAGCTGGTGACCGCCAGCACAGCCGCTGCCGCGACCCAGAAAGGGCGCGAAAACCTATGTTGTAGCGAAGACAAGGAATCCCTCCGATTGTGAGAAGAAGCGAACGGGACGTACCTGGTGTCCCGGGGGAGTCGGTCAGGCTACGAAACTGGTCGCGCTATGCAAACACGAGGTTGCTCTAGACAGCAGGCCCCGACTCCCCGGGACGGGCCCGGACCGAGAACCTGAGGCGCGACAACGGCTCGTCATCGACCGAGATGACGAAGGAGTAGGAGCCCTCCGACTGGAACAGGAGGTTGTTGAAGGTGAAGGAGCGAATCAGCCCGTAGTCGGTGGTCCCGCTGCTCGAAGTCGGCAGCCGAACACTGTGCGCCAGTGGCTGGGGCAGCATCGGGGCGCCATCGGCGTCCTGGAGCTCGACCGAGACTCTGAGCACTTCCTCGCCCCATGATGAGGGCACCCGGATCCGGAGCCCGATTGCGAGACTGGGATGACGAGACGGGAAGGACCTGACCCACAGGGTGTCCCAACCTCCGCCGAGGACATAGAGCTTGCCGCGAACCGCCTGTACCGCGTCAGCGAGGAGGGCAACATCTACCGTCGGCCCCACGGAATCAGGCGTGATGTCCACGGCTCCGAGCCTACGCCCGGGTTCCGGTCGCCCTCGAGTCGCCTCTATCGTTCCGTTCAGGAGGACCGATGACAGACAAACCCCAAGTCGCACCTGCCACCGGGAAACTCGGGGTCCTGACTCCGGGCATGGGGGCGGTTGCAACCACTTTCATCGCCGGGGTGCTCTCGGCCCGAAAGGGATTCGCCCAACCTTTTGGCTCTCTCAGCCAGTTGTCACACATCCGGCTCGGGCGCAGGACCGAGCAACGCAATCCGCTGATCAAGGACTTCGTCCCCCTCGCAGGTCTCGACGCCCTCGAGTTCGGGGGCTGGGACCCTTACTCCGACGATGCCTACACCTCAGCGATGAAGGCCGGCGTGCTCGACCCGCGGCACATCGAGGGCATCGGAGACGAGCTGCGCTCGGTCAAGCCATACAGCGCAGTGTTCTCCGAGGACTGGGTGAAGAACCTCGACGGAGTCGATCAGGTGAAGGAGGGGACCAACTACATGGACCTCGCCGAGAGCCTGATGGAGGACATCGATCGCTTCCGAGCCGAGAAGTCGGTGGAGCGCCTGGTCATGGTGTGGTGCGGATCGACCGAGGCCTACCGCGAGCCCTCGGCGGTGCACGCCGACCTCGATTCATTCGTGAAGGGGCTCAAGGAGAGCGACCCGACGATCACTCCCTCTCAGATCTATGCCTATGCGGCGCTGAAGATGGGCGTTCCGTTCGCCAACGGGGCACCCAATCTCACGGTCGACGTCCCGGCGATGGTCCAACTCGCCGCGGAGGAGGGGGTTCCGATCGCAGGCAAGGACTTCAAGACCGGGCAAACGCTGATGAAGACGATGGTCGCCCCCGGGCTCAAGGCACGGATGCTCGGGATAAAGGGTTGGTTCTCCACGAACATCCTCGGCAATCGGGATGGCGAGGTTCTGGACGACCCGGACAGCTTCCGCTCCAAGGAGGTCTCCAAGCTCGGCGTCCTGGAGCAGATCCTTCAGCCCGAGCTCTATCCCGAGCTCTACGGCGACCTCTATCACAAGGTTCGGATCAACTATTACCCACCAAAGGGTGACGACAAGGAAGGTTGGGACAGCATCGACATCTTCGGATGGCTCGGGTACCCAATGCAGATCAAGATCGACTTCCTGTGCAAGGACTCGATACTCGCCGCCCCCATCGTCCTCGACCTCGCGCTGTTCATGGACCTCGCCGCCAGAGCGGGGCTCAGCGGCGTGCAGGAGTGGCTCTCGTTCTACTTCAAAAGCCCACAGCACGGAGACGGGCTGTACCCGGAGAACGACCTGTTCATCCAGCACACCAAGCTCAAGAACAACCTGCGCCACATGATGGGTGAGGATCTGATCACCCACCTCGGCACCGAGTACTACGCCGAGATGTGATCGGCGAGGGGATCACTGTCGGCGGATGGCCGATCCCCGAGTCCGAGCTCGAGGAGCGCTTCGACACCTCAGGCGGGCCGGGCGGGCAACACGCCAACCGCAACGAGACCGCGGTCACCATTCGATTCGAGATCCAAGGCTCCTCGTTCCCGGACTCGGTTCAAGACAAGCTGCTCCGGCGCCTCGGCGCCAGGATCGAGGTGACCGCCACCGATACCCGCTCGCAGTGGCGAAACCGCGAGATAGCCCGAGAGCGCCTCACTGAGCGACTCGAGGCGGCACTGATCGAGGCGAAACCGCGCAAGAAGACCAAGCCGGGCAAGAAGGCGCATGCCGAGAGGCTCTCCGCAAAACGTGCCCGGAGCGAGGTCAAGAGGGGGCGACAGCGCCCTTCGGGCGACGACTAGGCAGGATTCTACCTAGGTTGCTACTTGTCTATACTGGCAGCAAATGGTACTCAGCATCAAGAACGATGAGGCTGATCGGCTGGCCCGGGAGCTGGCTGAGGAGACCGGCGATTCAATCACCGAGGCCATCGTCGTCGCCCTCCGTGAGCGACTCGAGCGAGTGCGAAGCAAGCCGGGTAGAGGCGTAAAGCTCCGTTCACTAATCAGCGAGGTGACCTCGTACCCGGTCATCGACGATCGCAAGGCAGATGACATCGTCGGCTATGACGAAAATGGGCTCCCCTGATGGCAGATGTCGTGGTGGACACCTCGGCGGTGATCGCCATGCTGACTGGTGAGCCTGAAGGTGGGGCTGTCGCCGCAGCCATCGATGGCGCGGATCGGCTCTTGATGTCCGCGGCAACGCTCGTCGAGCTCGGCATTGTGCTCGAAGCTCGGCTAGGCCCGGTGGGTGGAGCCGTTGTCGAGCGGTTTCTTCGCGGCGGGCAGATTGAGGTAATCACTGTCGATCGGGAAGCAGCCGATTCGGCATTGGACGGATGGCGACGCTACGGAAAAGGGCGGCACCAAGCCGGGCTCAACTACGGCGACTGCTTCGTCTACGGGCTGGCCGCGACCACCGGGGCCTCGGTGCTCTGCGTCGGTGACGACTTCTCTGAGACGGATTTGCCCACCGTTCCCCTGCCGACTACTTCCGTATCGCCAAGCCGCTGATCGCCGTCGGCGGGCTCGTCCTTGCCGACAACGTCTACGGGACGGGAGAGGGCTGGATCGACAAGGGCCACGGGACCGACGCCTTCAACCGCATGATCGCAGCCGACCCCGAGTTTGTGAGTGTCGCTGTCCCACTCCGCCAAGGCGTGCTCATCGCCCGACGGGTCAGCTGAACCAACGGATCGCCTCGCCACGATCGGGCTTGCCCAAATCGGTCATCGGGATGCTTTCCGTCCGCAACCAACGCTTCGGGATCAATGCGCCCGAGAGGCTCTTCCGGAGCGCGGCCTCGACGGCAGCGATGCCGAGGTCACCGACGTAGGCGCAGGCCACCTCCATCCCCCACTCTTCACTGGGAACCCCACAGACCAGGGCCTGATCCACACCGGGGATGGCGAGGATTGCCTGTTCGATCACCGCCGGATCAATGTTCTCACCGCCGCTCACGATCACATCATCAGCCCGACCCAGGACCCGAAGTGAGCCGTTGGGCTGGATCTCGCCGAAATCACCCGTGATGAACCACTCGCCTCTCTCCCGGTCTGCCTCCCCGACATATCCGGGTGAGACCATCAATCCCCTCACCGCGATTCGACCGTCGCGCTCGGTCCGCAACTCGACGCCCGGCAACGGGTGCACACTCCGTTCGGCAGAGGACCCCGGCCTCGCGGTGGCGACCTGGCCACAGGTCTCGGTCAACCCGTAGCTGGCCAGGACCGGTAACCCGGCGCGGGCGGCCCTCTCCATGAGACCGTCGGGGATCGGGCCTCCGCCGACCAGGACCGTCCGCACACCGGAGTAGGGACCGGGATGAAACTCCAGGATTCGACGCAGCATCGTTGGCACCAAGGAAACGAAGGTGACACCGCTGCGGAGGGCAGCAGAGATCTCCTTTGCGTCGACTCTGGGGGGGATGCGGACCCGCCCTCCGGAGAGAGCCGAGCGCAGCACGACCGCGAGGCCGCCCACCCGGTGCATCCCCATGGTGAGAAGCCAGACATCACGAGAGTCGTTGCCGAGGTATTGCTGCGAGGCTCGGGCTGCCGCCTCCCAGTTCCCCCTGGTGAGGCGCACGCCCTTGGGGCCTCCCGTGGTGCCAGAGGTAAAGATCACCGTCGCCGCGCCGTTTGGCTCCTTGGTCTCGGGAGGCTCAGCATCGGGCCCGGTCAGGACCGCCGTGCCTCGAGCCATCACCGCCAGCACGTCGACCACGGATCCGGCATCGAGACGCGGGCGAAGAACCTCTACCCCGTTGACCGGTCGATAGTGAATCGACTCGACCATCTCACCGAACGTGTAGGACCCGGTGGGCGTCTCCAGGAAGACCCGCCGGGGATCCTGCGTCGAAAGCCAATCGATCACTTCTCGGTTATGCCTCTTATCCTCATTGCCGTGGTATCCGAGATATTCGATCCATCGGTCTGGGACCAAGTCCCGGGCTTCGAATTTACCGATGTCACCTATCACCGCGCCAAAGAAGCCGGTGTGGTTCGGGTCGCGATCGATCGCCCGGAGGTGCGAAACGCCTTCCGGCCCCAGACCGTCGATGAGCTCTTCATCGCGCTGGACCACGCTCGACAGAGCACAGACGTCGGGTGTGTCTTGCTGACCGGCAACGGGCCGTCGTCCAAAGACGGTGGCTGGGCCTTCTCCTCGGGCGGCGACCAGCGGATTCGTGGGCGGGACGGGTACAAGTACGCCGAAGGCGAAGGAGCAAGCTCGGTGGACCCAGGGAGGGTGGGCCGCTTGCACATCCTCGAGGTGCAGAGGCTCATCAGGTTCATGCCCAAGGTCGTGATCGCTGTCGTGCCCGGTTGGGCGGTGGGTGGCGGTCACAGCCTGCATGTGGTTTGCGATCTGACCATCGCCTCGGAGGAGCACGCCATCTTCAAGCAGACCGACGCCGATGTCGCCTCCTACGACGCCGGGTACGGCTCGGCCTACCTGGCGCGACAGATCGGTCAGAAGCGGGCCCGTGAGGTTTTCTTCCTGGGGCGTAGCTACTCGGCACGAGAGGCCCAGGAGATGGGGATGGTCAATGCGGTGGTCTCACATCCCGAGTTGGAGAAGGTGGCTGTGGAGTGGGGAATCGAGATCACGAAGAAGAGCCCAACCTCCCAGCGCATGCTCAAGTTCGCCTTCAACCTCATCGACGATGGCCTGGTCGGCCAGCAGATCTTCGCCGGGGAGGCAACCAGGCTGGGCTACATGACTGAGGAAGCAGGCGAGGGCCGCGACGCGTTCCTGGAGAGGCGTGAACCGGACTTCAGCCCCTACCCCTGGCACTTCTGAGCAGGTGACCACGGTCCAGGCCTGGAAGACGGCGGCCCGCGTCCACACTCTGCCCGCCGCAATTGTCCCGGTAGCCGTAGGGGCTGGGCTCGCAATCGGCGACAGCGTCTTTCGCTGGGATGCCTTCCTGTTGGCATTGATCGCCGCGCTGGCGATCCAGGTGGCGGCGAACTTCGCCAACGACGTCTCCGACGCGCACCGGGGCGCGGACAGCCCCGATCGGGTAGGGCCTCCCCGGATGGTGGCTCTCGGCGAAATCAGCCCCAAGCAGATGTGGGCTGGAGTCGCAGTGTCGGTGGCGATTGCTGCCATCGCCGGCGTCGGCCTCTACTTCATCGCGGGACCGGTGGTGCTGGTCATCGGCCTGACATCGCTGTTGGCGATGCTCGGTTACGTCGGCGGGCCATTCCCTTACGGGTATCGCGGCCTTGGCGAGGTATCCGTGTTCGTGTTCTTTGGTGTCGTGGCGACCGTGGGCAGCCGCTATGTCCACGACATGGCCGCCCCGCTCGACGCCTGGTTGCTCTCGGTCCCGGTGGGCCTGCTGGCGAGTGCGCTCCTGGTGGTGAACAACCTTCGGGACATCGACACCGACCGTGACTCCGGGAAACGAACGCTGGCGGTCATCATCGGACGAGAATCGACACGCCGGCTCTACGCGGGCCTGGTGTATGGGGCCTACGTGTCGATCGCCGCCTTCGCCGCTGCGGGCTGGACTCCTACCGCAACACTCCTCGCCCTGACCCTGGTCCCGGTTGCCACAGGTCCCGGTGCGCTTGGTCCGATCCAGCAGCGACGGACCCACATTGGTGCGGGCCCTGGTCCTCAATGGCCGGTTGCTGTTGTGGACGGGGCTGGCGCTGGCGGTCGGGTCGGCCCTTTGATCGGAACTCAATCCGGCTCGTGTAGCGTCGAACGACCATGAAAAGAGCCCTTCTCCTCACCGCTGTTCTCGGAATGCTGCTCGCCGCCTGTGCCGAGCCATCGGAAGAAGCCTCCGTCGACCCCACGGAGTCCGTATGGAGCCTCGAGTCGGGCACTGTGAACGACGAGGAGATCCCAATCGTCGAAGACCATCCCATCACGCTGGAGTTCGTCGACGACGGTCAAGTCGCGGGCACCGGCGGTTGCAACAACTACTTCGGCGGCTACGCCATCAACGGGACCGAGATCAGCTTCACCGAGCTCGGAAGCACCATGATGGCCTGTGAGCCGGTCGAGGCCATGGACGCGGAGGGCATGTACCTCGGAGCTCTGGAGTCGGTGGATCAATTCAGCGCCAGCGAGGACAGTCTGACGCTGACCGGCGAGGGCGTGGAGCTCAACTTCGTGGTCGACGACTCCGCTTAGATCTCCTCGTCTGATCCGATACTCGCACCCACCACCATGGCGGCGGCCAGCAAGACCAGGTTCTTGATCACAAACTCGCCCTCAACGGTCAGCTTGAGGGGATTGCCGTCCTGAAACGCGATCTCGGGGAGAAAGATGAAGACGAGGAAGGTGCCCAGCATCTGTAGGGCGAGCACGAGCAGGACCAGGCGGAGGCCCCAGCGCGCGGCCAACCCGACCCCGACGGCCACCTCGATCACACCGAGGAACGGCACGAACCAATCAGGGTCGACCCAGTAAACGGTTGATGCCACGAGGTCGACCACCGGCGAGACCCCAAATATCTTCAACGCCCCGAACCAGATGAAGACGATGGCCAGCGAGACGCGGAGTGTGGGCACCCCCCAGCGTCGGAGGAATGGGATCACAGCCTGATCAACTCGCCCGATGAGGGTGGTCATCATTTGATCATCGCCCTCCGGCCATATCTCCGGCAAATCATGCGCACCGCGAGTCGCTGCGTCGAAAGAGCTGAGATTGTTTCGAGACCGACCAAGGGCCCGAGCCTGCTCGAGTCGTTAGTTTGAAGTCATTCGCCTGACGGAAGCCGGGATTTGGCGTATCTCTACGACTTCGCATCAACAGATGGCTCGACCGGGACCTACTCGGGGGAAAGGGAGCCGGGCTGGCCCGAATGACGGCTCTTGGCCTCCCGGTGCCGCCCGGGTTCACCATCACCACCGAAGTGTGTCGCCTCGCCATGCAGAGATGGTGGAGTGCCCGCCCGATCTCTGGGAGGAGGTCGAGTCGGCGGTGCGGCGCTTGGAGGAGAAGACCGGCACGATCATTCGGAAGTGGCCCGGTGCCGATGTTGCTGTCGGTCCGCTCAGGTGCCAAGTTCTCGATGCCGGGGATGATGGACACCATCCTCAACCTCGGGATCAATGACGAGGTCGTGGCGCGCTCTAACGGCGTGGTCGGGCGACGATCACTTCGCCTGGGATGTCCATCGCCGTTTCGTCCAGATGTATGGGGATGTGGTGCTCGGTGTCGATTCCACCCGGTTCCAGGAAGTGCTCACCGAGCTGAAGGGATCGGCCGGCGTCACCGACGACTCCGAGCTGTCGGCAGGTGAATTGGAGACAGCCACCCGGCGCTTCCAGGCCATCGTCGAAGAGGCGAGGCCTGGCCAACTCCCGGCGAGCCCGATGGATCAGCTCAAGGGGGCGATCACCGCCGTGTTCGAGTCATGGAACACGAAGCGAGCGATCGAGTACCGACGGATCAACTCGATCCCGGACGATCTGGGGACCGCGGCCAATGTGCAAATGATGGTGTTCGGCGATCTCGGAGACGACTCCGGAACCGGAGTGTGCTTCACCCGCGACCCTTCGACTGGATCTCGCGTGATCTACGGCGACTACCTACCCCGGGCCCAAGGCGAGGACGTAGTGGCGGGGATCAGGAACACACTGTCCCTCGACGAGCTCGCCGGGCTTCACCCCGAACTGCCATCGGCAGTTGATCGGGATCATGGAAGGCCTGGAGGCGCATTACCGGGACATGTGCGACATCGAGTTCACGATCGAAAAGGACGTCCTGTACATCCTGCAGACCCGCGCCGGAAAGCGGACCGCGCCGGCCGCGGTGCGCATGGCGGTGGGCATGGTCGATGAGGGGCTCATCGACCGTTCGACCGCCGTTGGCCGGCGTCGATCCCGGCCTCACTCGAGCAGTTGCATCGGCCCCGAATCGCCGACCACGCCCTCAGGGCCTCTTCGATCGCCCGCGGCGTGGCCGCTTCGCCGGGGGCAGCCACCGGAGCGGCCGTGTTCTCCTCGGACGAGGCGGTGGCCCGGGCGCGGGAGGGCGAGGCGGTGATCCTGGTTCGGCCCGAGACCACCCCTGACGACATCCACGGGATGAGCCGCAGCAGCTCGGGATCCTCACCAGCCAGGGCGGGAAGACATCCCACGCCGCGGTCGTGGCGCGGGGCATGGGTAAGCCGGCCGTCACCGGCGTGGCAGCGTTGACGGTGGATGTCGAGGCCGGAAAGGCCACGGCAGGAGGCCACGAGTTTCACGCCGGCGAAGTGATCACCATCGATGGCACCACCGGATCCGTCTTCCTCGGGGCCCATGGACGCTTGTCGAACCGGAGCCGATCCCGGAGCTCAAGGAGCTGTTGTCCTGGGCCGACGAGATCCGGGAGCTTGGGATCAGGGCCAACGCCGATATCGCCGACGATGCCCGCACAGGCGCGGGAGCGAGGCGCTGAAGGGATCGGTCTCGCCAGGACCGAGCACATGTTCCTCGGCGAACGACTCGCAGTCGTCCAGGAGATCATCCTCTCCGACGATCCCCCGAGGAGGGCGGCGGCCCTCGACCAATTGGAGACGCTCCAGATCGGGGACTTCGAGGGCTTGCTCGAGGCGATGGACGGGCTCCCGGTGGTCATCAGGCTTCTCGACCCTCCCCTTCACGAGTTCCTTCCCTCCCGTCTCGACCTGGAGCACGAGATGCGCGGCCGGGCGAAGGAGGGACGGCCGATCGACGACCTTCAAGCGATGTCCGACCAGGTCGCCAAATGGGAAGAGGCCAATCCCATGCTGGGCCTGCGCGGGGTCCGGCTCGGGCTGATGGTCGATGACCTGTACCGGATGCAGGCGCGGGCTGCGGCCAAGGCGCTGGTGCGCCGGATCGAAGCCGGTGGCGACCCTCGTCTCGAGATCATGATCCCTCTGGTCGCCGATGTCGAAGAGCTGATCCGGATGCGTGAGGTCATCGAAGAAGAAGTGGCCCGGGCGGTGGGCGACTCGGGGATCGCTCTCCATGTCCCGGTGGGCACCATGATCGAGCTTCCCCGGGCCGCGCTCACCGCGGGGCCGATCGCCACCGTCGCCGACTTCTTCTCATTTGGCACCAACGACCTCACCCAGATGACCTACGGGTTGAGTCGCGACGATGCGGAGGGGCTGTTCCTTCGCGACTACCTGGAGCGGGGCATCTTCTCCAGCGACCCATTTCAGACTCTCGACCGCTCCGGGGTGGGACGGCTGGTGCGGGTGGCCGCGAACGAAGGGCGCGAGGCCAACCCCGAGCTGGTGGTAGGGCTTTGCGGGGAGCACGGGGGGGATCCCAAGTCGATCGCTTTCGTCCAGGAGCTCGGTCTGGACTACGTCTCCTGCAGCCCGCCTCGAATCGAGGGTGCCCGCCTGGCGGCGGCCCAAGCCGCTCTCAGCCAGGAGATCGAGGACTGAGCATCGCTGCGATGGCGTCGACCAACTCCCCCACACCCTCCCCGGTAGTGGCCGTCGTGACCAGTGCCGTCTGATGCTCGGGCCTCGCAGCGAGCAGAGCTTGCCGTAGCTCGTCGGCACCGCCGAGGTCACCCTTGTTGACGACCACCAGGTCCGCAACCTCCAGCACCCCGGCCTTGTCGACCTGGATCTGGTCGCCCCAGCCCGGAGCGATGACGAGGACGACGACATCGACGTGGTCCATCACCTCAACTTCGGACTGGCCGATCCCGACCGTCTCCACGAGCACCTGGTCGAACCCGGCATGCGCCAAAACCCCGATCGCCCCGCCCGCGGCGACCGCCAAGCCACCGAGATGGCCACGGCTTGCCATCGAGCGGATGAACACCCCGGGGTCGTCGACGTGCTCCTGCATGCGGACCCGGTCACCGAGCAGAGCTCCCCCGGTGATCGGGCTCGAGGGGTCGACTGCGAGCACCGCCACCGTGCTTCCCCGTGATCGCAACTCGCCGATCATTGCGTTGACCAAGGTGGACTTGCCGGCACCGGGTGGGCCGGTGATGCCAACTCGCTTCGCGCCCGAACGGTCCAGACCGCCGGCACTCGCTTGGACAGACTGATCTCCGGACTCGAGAGCAGTGATGAGACGGGCGAGGGCTGCCCTATCGCCGCCGGCCAGCGCGCTCGATCAACTCGTCGGCGCTCACCGGCAGATGGTCATGCCCGGATCAGGCCGGGCCCGGGGAATGCGTGAGATGGCCGGGAAGGTCGATTCCACCGTGGTGTGAGATCACGTCTTCCTCGAGGACCGGGGCATCGGCACTCGCATTGACCTCCGTGACCCCGGGGACCCTTTCGATCAGGATCCGCTCGATCCCCGCTTTGAGCGTCATCATCGAGAGCGGGCATCCCCCGCAGGCGCCCACCATCTGCAGGTTGACGGTCCCGCCGTCGGTTCCGAGCAGCACGAGGTCACCCCCATCCGACTGGATGGCCGGGCGGATGTATTCGAGAGTCTCGACCAGCTTGTCGTGGTCGATGCTCCCGTCGCCCGGCTGGGGGGTAGTGGAGATGGTGACGGGTGTGGCCTGAGTCATCTCGATTGTGAACCTGTTGACGGCGTCATGTGTTCCAGGAGTCTACGGCCTACCCAAATTGAGACCGAAAAGGTCAAATACGATCCCTCACCGTCCCAATTTGGTTCAGTCGTGCGCGATGGTGGCGCCGAGCGCGGTGAGGCGGCCGGTGAAGTCCTCATAGCCGCGGTCGATGTGCTCGGCATCGGTCACCCTGGTCGTCCCTTCGGCCCTGAGCCCGGCCAGCACCAAGGCGGCGCCGGCGCGGATGTCGGGTGCCAGCACGGGGCATCCCGACAGATTGTCCACGCCGCGCACGATGGCATGTTGCGCCTCGGTGGTGATGTCGGCGCCCATGCGGGCCAGCTCACCCACGTAGCGGAAACGGGAGTCGTAGAGGTTCTCGGTGATAACCGACGTGCCGGAGGCCACGGAGAGAAGGGCAACCATCTGCGGATGCATGTCGGTGTGGAATCCGGGGAAGGGCAAGGTGGCGAAGTCCACGGGCTCGGGTCGATCCGGGCCTTTGACCCGAAGCCACCCGTCGCCACGCTCCACCTCGCACCCGGCCTCCTCGAGCTTCTTCAGCTCCATCCTGAGATCGGGGGTGGAGCAACCGGTCACGGTGACGTCTCCCCCGGTGATTGCCGCACCAACCGCGTAAGTGCCTGCTTCCAGGCGGTCAGGTATCACCCGGTGCTCGACCGGGCTCAGAGACTCCACCCCGGTAACCGTCACCAGGGAAGTGCCTCCACCCTGGATGTCGGCGCCCATCGCTGCCAGCTGGTCGATTAGGTCCTGGACCTCGGGCTCCCTGGCTGCGTTGACGATCACGGTCTCGCCCTCGGCGATGGCCCCGGCAAACAGCAGGTTCTCGGTCGCGCCAACCGAAGGGAATGGCAGCTCGATCTCGGTTCCCTTGAGCCGCCCGTCGACCCGGCCCACCAACTCGCCGTGGACCAGCTCGAAGTTCGCCCCCATCGCCTCCAGGCCGCTCAGGTGCATGTCGATGGGACGGGCCCCGAGGTCATCACCGCCAGGGAGGGCAACCCTCGCCTCGCCAGCCCGAGCCAGAAGCGGGCCCAGCACGACGATCGACGCCCGCATCTGACGAACGAGCTCGATCGGTGCTTCAGGGGTGATCTCGTCGGGGACGACCACCCACAACTCGTGATCGCCCTGTTCCACCCGACAACCGATGTGCTCCAGGACCTGGCACATCAGCTCGACGTCGAGGATCGTCGGCACGTTGGTCAGACGGTGCCGGCCCGGCGCGAGCAACGCCGACACCATCTCTTTGAGGACGGCGTTCTTGGCGCCACGGACCCCTACGGTGCCCTGGAGGCGCGCTCCACCCTCGACCACGATCGAAGACATCGCTTGGAATGTAACCAGGGGGCAACGACAACCTCAGGTTGGTCCGAGCCGGTGTGGGCGGGGTCGCTACCCTGCGCCAGGCCATGAGAATCGCACTCGGCGCCGATCACGCCGGTTTTCACATGAAGGAACATCTCGCCTCCTGGCTCGCCGAGGCCGGGCACGCGGTCTACGACCTGGGCACCCACTCGCCCGAGCCGGTCGACTATCCCGACTATGCAGCGGCGGTGGGTCAAGCCGTGCTCGACGGCCGTGCCGACCGTGGAATCATCATCTGCGGGTCGGGCGCCGGAGCCTCGGTCGCCGCCAACAAGCTGAACGGGATCCGGGCCGCCGTTGCCCACGACACGTACACCGCCCACCAAATGGTGGAGCACGACGACGTCAACGTGATCTGCCTCGGTTCGAGGGTGATCGGCGAAGCATTGGCCGAGGACCTGATCAACAGCTTCCTCGACGCCAAGTTCAGCCGTGACGAGCGTCACGTCCGCAGGTTGGAGAAGGTCAGGTCCCTGGAGGCCTGATCAACCCTGAATCGAGCCCTGGGCGATCTCGACCAGTTGATCGAGGCCCTCGGTGGTGAGCTCACCGCTGACCCGCAACAGGTTGTTGTTCTCCCCGTCGAGGACCATGAACATCGGAGTGGCGCCGAGGCCATAGCTCACCGCGAGCGTGCCCACTTCGTCGTCCATCATCACCGGGGGCGTCCAACCCACCTCCTCCAGCCAGTCCTGTGGCGGGAAGTTGTCCCGCAACTCGCTGGCCGACGTGGATATGGACACCATCTCGACGTCGTCGGGGAGGTTGCCCTCGTCGATCCACTGTTGGATCACTGGGACCTCGGCCTGGCAATGGGGGCACCAGTGAGCGAGAAACACGACGATCTTCGGGGTCCCATCGGGCTCGATCGTCACCGGGACGTCGTTCCAGTCCGCGCCCTGGGCGGAGGGAGCGGTAAGGCCCGCGGCGACGTCTTCCTGTCCCGTGGCGTACACCGGCAGCGGATCGCCTTCCACGGTCGGGGTTCCGAAGGCGATCCCGGGGTCGAGCTCCTCCTCGGTGGCGATGGACATCGCCAGCCAGACGATCAGTCCGAGTCCAACCAACCCTCCGATGCTCCACCAGAGGACAGAGCGGCTTCGCGGTGCGTTGGCACCAGTAGTGGGCTTGGTCTTCTGAGTCATTCCGTGGCTTTCGTGTAGAAGGCGAGCAAGACGGCGATAACGATAAACCCGGCGCCGGCCATAAACGGCAGGTCCATGAATCCGAAGACCGAGATGCTCTTCGCCGAGCAAGGATTCAAGGGATCACAGGCGCCACCCTCCATGCTGGGGAAGAGCTGCACCAGGTTGTGATAGACGGAGACGGCGAGGCCGATCAGTGCGAACGGCAGTCCGTAATACTTGACCGCGGCCTCTTTGCGAATGGCTCCCACCAACAGGATCACGGCGAGCGGGTACATCGCGATTCGTTGGAACCAGCAGAGTCGACAGGGGACGAAGTGGATCACCTCGGAGTAGATGAGGGAGCCGACGGTGGCCACCAAGGCCACGGCCCATGCCAGCCAGACGGCATTGCCGCCGAGGAGGGCAGCCGCCTCCGGGCCCTTGACCAGTCGGTAGACGAGCAGGCCGGCAGAGGCCACGAGGCAGATGAACCGCCAGAATGCCGAAGAAGTTGCTGAGGACGAGGACGGATTGGTTGGACATTTTCCTGGGTAGTCCCGACCGGATTCGAACCGGCGTTTCCGGCTTGAAAGGCCGGCGTCCTAGGCCTCTGGACGACGGGACCCGGAGGAGATGAGGTTACAGGAGCGGACCTCGCTACCCGAGGTGCCCTAAGCCGACAACCTCGCCGACGCCCGGCGAAGCCGATCCAGGCTGGTCTCTTTCCCAAGCACAGCCAGGGACTCGAAGAGCGGTGGGCTGACCGAGGATCCGGTGATCGCCACCCGGATCGGCTGCAGCCCCTTGGCAGCGCCCAACCCGAGCTCCTCCAGCATCGACCGCAATGACTCCTCGATGACACCCGGATCCCAAGGCTCGACCGACTCCAAGCGGCGGACAGCCGAGTCGAGGACCCCGCCAACTCCATCCTTGGTCATCACCTTTTCCCACGACCCGGGGTCGTATTCGACATCGTCGAAGAGGAAGCGCACCTGGTCACCGGCCTCGGGAAGCACCTTCGATCGCTCCTGCACCAGGGGTGCCAGCGCTTCATATCGCTGCCAGTCCTCGGGACCCAGGGCCCGACCGGCTGCCGCCTCGACGTGGGGTCGGCTGAGCTCGACGAACTGATCCGAGGGGAGCGCCCTGATGTACTCGCCGTTCATCCAGGCCAGCTTCTCGGGGTCGAACACTGCCGGGTTCTTGGACACATCGATCCAGGTCGAAGGCGGCGACCGCCTGATCCCTGGAGAAGATCGTGGTCTCGGCGTCGAGCGACCAGCCCAGCAGCGAGAGGTAATTGAAGACGGCGTCCGGGAGGTAGCCCTCGTCCCGATACACCGACAGCGAAGTCGCTTCGAAGCGTTTCGACAGCTTCTTCCCGTCTGTCCCGAAGAGGAGGGGAAGGTGGGCATAGGTGGCCTCTTCGGCGCCCAAGGCCCGGGTGAGCAGGATGTGCTTCGGGGTGGAAGGGAGCAGGTCTTCGCCTCTGGCGACATGGGTTATCTCGTAGTCGACGTCGTCCACGGTCGAGGCGAGGTGATAGGTCGGGGTGCCGTCGGAGCGGAGGATGACGAAGTCGTCGAGGTCCCGGGGCTCGAAGCTCACCGTCCCTCGCACCAGGTCATCGAAGGAGACTGCCGCATCCTGAGGTATCGAGAGCCGGATCGCCCCTTCCTGGCCCGATTGGTCGGGTCGTCGGATGTAATGACCGGGGTGCAAGCCCTCGGATTGGGCGCTCCGCCTCAATTCTTCCAGCTCCTCCGGAGCTCGGTTGTCGTAGTAGGCGGCCCCGGAAGCCACCAATTCGGCGGCCGCCTCCCGATATCGCGCGTACCGATCCGACTGGCGGTAGCTCCCGTGCGGCCCGCCAACCCCGACTCCCTCGTCCCATTCCAGACCGAGCCAGTGGAGGGAGGTCAGGATCTCTTCTTCGAACTCGGGGGTGGATCTCTCCTGATCGGTGTCGTCGATGCGGACGATGAACACCCCGTCGCAGTGCCGTGCGTAGAGCCAGTTGAACAAGGCTGCGCGGGCGGTGCCCACGTGGAGGTGACCCGTCGGCGAGGGGGCGATCCGGAGCCGGACGCTCACCTGCTGACGACCGGGTTGGAGAGTGTCCCGATCCCGTCGATCTCGACTTCCATCCTGTCCCCCGATACGACCTTGCCCACCCCGGCGGGTGTCCCGGTGAGGACCACGTCACCAGGGAGCAAGTCATGACCGTGGTGACGAATTCGATGATCTCGGCCACACCGAACACCATGTCGGAGGTGAATCCGGCCTGGCGGACCTCGCCATTGACCCGGCAGATGACAGCCAGGCGCTCGAGAGGGTCGAGCTCGGTCTCGATGGCAGGTCCCAAGGGGCAGAACGTGTCGAACCCCTTCGCCCGGGCCCACTGCCCGTCACGCATCTGAAGGTCACGCGCCGAGACGTCGTTGGCGGCGGTGTATCCGAGAAGGTATTGGGAGGCGTCTTCGGCTTTCACATTGCGGGCAACCCGGCCCACCACCGCAGCCAGCTCGGCCTCGTGGTGCACCTCGTTGCTGATCGCGGGGAGGACCACTGCGGCGTCGGGCCCGATGACGGCGGTCGCCGGCTTGAGGAACATCAGGGGCTCCTCAGGAACGTCGTTGCCCAACTCGGCGGCGTGATCGACGTAGTTGCGCCCAATTGCCACCACCTTGGTGGGGATGACCGGCGCCAGGAGTTGGGCGTTCTCCCAGGGGACGACCGTCTCGGTCGGCTCCCAAGCCACGAACGGAGTGCCCCGATAGATCAGGACGCCTTCGCTGTCGGCGACCCCGTAGGCAATGTCGTCTCCGGCCTTGACCCGAACGATCTTCATGGCCGAGGGACGCTAGCCGAGAGCAGCCCGGGACTTCTGAAGGTCAGTCCGAATGGCTGAGTGCCCAGCGGACCTGCTCGGGCTTGTTGACGATCAGTTCGGGATCGGACTCGGCCACTGCGGTGTGACCGGGCCTGGTCTCATGCGGGACCGCGGCCTTCCAGCGTTCCCGCCGCTCGATCACCTCCTGATTGGCCTCGAAGCCGTACCCACAGAGCACCAGCGCCACTTCGAGGTCCTCCATCACCGGAGCCCGGCCCAGGGCCGCGGCGCGGGCAGCCATCAGGGCAGCCAGCACCGCCCTCAGGTCAGGGTCAGGATCCGGGAGCTCGGCCGAGGAGAGGAGCAGCAAGGCGTAGCCGGCGTCGGGGCCGGCCTGCCCGAAAGACCCGCCCTTGGGCACCTGATCGGGCCGGGTGATCACCCCTGGCTTGGTCGGCCGCCAACTTCGCGCCGGAGGCGTCTCCGGGGTGGACCGGGGCCGGTGCTCCTCGGAGATCTCCCGGTTGGGCTGTTGACCCATCAGATGAAGGTCAACCAGTCCCTGTAGTCCGACAGCTTCCCGGCGACGGCATCGGAGAACAGCTCTTGAGCCCGTCGCGTGATCGGGCCTGGCTCTCCGGCACCGACCACTCGTCGATCGATCTCCCGGATCGGAGTCACCTCCGCCGCGGTCCCGGTCAGGAACACCTCGTCCGCGACGTAGAGGCTCCCCCTCGCCAGTTCCATCTCCCTGACCTCGACGCCCTCTCCCTGAAGGAGTTCGATGACAGAGTTCCTGGTGATCCCCTCGAGGATCCCGGCCGAGACCGGGGGCGTGAAGACGACTCCGCGGCTCACGGTGAACAGGTTCATGCCACTGCCCTCGGAGAGCGAGCCTCCGTCGTTGAGCATGATCGCCTCGTCGAACCCGTTTTGGACCGCCTCCTGCTTGGCCAGCACGGAGTTGAGATACTGGCCGCTCCCCTTGGCGGTGGGGATGAAGCTGGTGTGGGAGATCCGGCGCCAACTGGAAACCGTCGCCGTGATCCCCTTCTGGATCCCTTCTTCCCCGAGATAACTGCCCAGGTAGAAGGCGGCCATGAAGGTGTGGACCGGAAGCGACGCCGGATTGATCCCAAACGAGCCTGCTCCGTAGAAGGACAGCGGTCGGATGTAGGCCGACTCCAACTCGTTGA
Source organism: uncultured Acidobacteriota bacterium (assembly GCA_963780755.1). Classification (GTDB taxonomy): domain Bacteria; phylum Actinomycetota; class Acidimicrobiia; order Spongiisociales; family ZC4RG35; genus JALYNX01. The sequence continues at coordinate 934,537 of CAWACX010000002.1, read as the reverse complement.
CCCGGAGCAACTCGAGACATGCCTCATCCAGCTGGTCCTCTGACCACTTCAGCGGGATGGCGTAAGAACGTGCCGAGGCGTGCATCCGGATCATGTGATCGTGGAGACGGAATACGGCGGTGCCCTCCGGCGTCTTGTAGGCGCGGATCCCTTCGAAGACACCCGTGCCGTAGTGGAGCGCGTGAGAGAGGAAGTGGACGTTCGCATCGTCCCAGTCGACGAATTCGCCGTCCACCCATATCTTGGATGCCGGTTCCATGACCAAAGGCTAACCAATGTCGCCCTGGGGGAAATCTCGAATCAGGAAATGCCGCCCCGATCTAACCTCGCCTCGCATGCATCGGGTGGTGGCATCCTTCTTCGGCTCCGGGCTGATCCTGCACCGCGTCCGCGGGTCAGACGCCGGGTCGGGGACGGTGGGGTCGTTCTTCGCCCTTTTGCTCTCGCTGGGAATCGGCAACACCCTCGGCTGGACGGCCCAATTGGTGGCCACGGTGCTGGTGACACTGGCCGCGATCTGGTCGACGCAGTCGCTCGCTGGCGAGGTCGGCGACGCGAGCTGGATCGTGATCGATGAGGCGGCGGGCACCTTTCTCGCCACCATCGGGCTCCTGGGCTGGCCGGCGATCCTGGCGTTCGTCGTCTTCCGGATAGCGGACATCGCCAAGAGCAGGGTCACCGGGGTGAGTCAGGCCGAGGGCCTGCCCGGCGCCTGGGGGATCACCGCCGACGACCTCGTCGCCGGGCTCTACGGGCTCGCCGCGGGTCACCTCCTCCGTCTGGCACTGCAGTGACCAGCGGCTGGCGGCTTCTGTGGCGTAGGCCGTATCGCCTAAGTTGTGCGCAGGAGGTAAATCGATGAACTGGCAACCCCAATCGATAGTCGTCGGAGTCGACGGCTCTGAGACCAGCCGTCTTGCCGCGGAACACGGGGTCGCCCTGGCCCGGCTCTGGAAGGGAACGCTCTATCTCGTGCTCGTAGTGCGGACCCCGGAGGGGTGGTGGGGGCTGGGCGGGGCACCTCCCTCGCCGGAGGCCCTGTCCACGGCGCTCGCCGAAGGCCAGTCGGAGATCCTCAATGAATTGGAGGCATCTCTCGACCTCGAGGGTGTCGACTATGAGACAGTCGAAGAGCTCGGCGACCCACACTCGCGGCTGATCGCCGTCGCCGAGGCCAACCAGGCCGGTGTGATCGTCATCGGCCGACGTGGCGCCGGTCTGGCGGAGCGGGTCATGCTGGGCTCGGTCGCCGACCGACTCTGTCATCAGTCGCCGATCCCGGTCCTCGTCGTCCCTGACGCCTGACAGTTAGGCGAGACGCCGGATGCCCGGGATAGCCGTAATCCCTGTCAAACAATTCTCCCTGGGCAAGGGCCGCCTTGCCGAGACCCTGGACCTGAAAGCCCGCGCCGATCTGGGCAGGGCGCTCGCCACCAGGACCGCCCAGGTCACCGTCGATGCCGGGATGGAGCCCCTGATCGTCGCCGGAGACGACGACGTCAGTTCCTGGGCTCTGGGACATGGGTTTCAGATCGCACATGACTCCGGGACCGGCCTGAACGGGGCGGCCCGAATCGGAGTCGAGTGGTGCCGGGAGCGATCACTGACCTGGATCGTGATCCACGCCGACCTCCCCCTGCTCCTCGCCCCAGATGTTTCCGCTCTCCTGACAGCGATGGAAGGCGCCCCCGCCGTGGTGGCCCCATCCTCGGACGGCGGGACTTCGGCCTTAGGGGCCACCAGCGATCCCCCGGTGTTCCAGTACGGGGTCGCCAGCTTTCGCCGGCATCTTTTTCAGCTCCCGCGTGCGCAGGTGGTGGCCCGCGTCGGGCTCTTCCACGATCTCGACACCCCCTCCGACCTGGAGTCGGCGCGAAGACACCGGCGAGGTGGATGGATCAATTCCTTGATCGACTGAGGCCTGGCGCAGTCTCAGGCGCAACGTAGAGTGACAGTGTCTACAACTCAGGAAGCGCCTTGGAAAAGACAGTCGTGATCACCGGTGGCACCGGGGGCTTGGGAACGGCCCTGGTACGCCGCCTCATCTTCGAGGACTACCGCCTCGTGGTCACCTACCTGATGCCCGATGAGGCGACTCGCTTCGAGGAGGAGTTCGACTTCGATGAAGACCAACTCCAGCTGCTGCGGGTCGATGCCACCAACGCCGAAGCGGTGAACAGCCTGATGAAGGGTGTCGCCGACCAATGGGGGGCGATTCACGGCCTGGTCGCGCTCGTCGGGGGATGGGCCGGGGGTCGGGACGTCGAAGAGACCGACGACGTTCGCTTCGAGCGCATGATCGACCTCAACCTGCGCTCCTCCTTCTATTCGGTTCGGGCCGCCGTGCCCTACCTCCGTGAGGCCGGATGGGGCCGGATCGTCCTGGTGGGGAGCAGGGCGGCCGTCGACTACCCCACCGGCCAGGCCGCGTTCAACATCGCCAAGGCCGGGGTGGTCGCCCTCACCAAGTCCCTGGCCCAAGAGCTCGATGGGACCGGGGTCACCGCAAACGTGTTGATGCCATCGGTGATCGACACACCGGCGACCCGCCAGTCGCTTCCCTATGCCGACTACGTGAACTGGCCGACGCCCGACGAGATCGCGGCCGTGGCCCACTTCCTGCTCAGCGACGACTCCGGAGTGATGAACGGGGCATCGATCCCGGTCTACGGCCGGGCCTAGGCCGTCGCCGAGTCTGGCCTTATCTCGACCCACTCCCCGTGCGGGTGCGCTTGGCCGACCTCGATCAGCTGCGGTCCGCGAGCAACCGCCAGCCGCGCCCAGTCGTCTTCGACATCGAGCAACTCCATCGAGACCCGGAACACCTCACGCGTGGAGCGGGCCTCCTCTGCGATCAGCTCGATCTGCCGTCGCCCCGCTACGGAGAGCTGGTTGAGGGAAAACGAGTCCATCACCACCACCGGCTCCCCGGGCGGCAGATCGGCCAGGATCTCGGGCAGAGTCTCGAGTGCATCGCCTGCGACGAGTCGCACGTCGGTACCTGCGATCAGGTCGAGGGCATCCCGAAGTCGTTGGCGGCGCTCCACCAGCTCCGGCCAGACCAAGGCGTCGAGCCAGCTTCTTCCCTCGGCGTCGGTGGGCTCGATCGGGTCCAGGTCCAAGCCGGTGCGACTCAGCACCTCGATCTCGTGGAGGGCCAAACTGTCGCCCCGATTCTCAGCCTCCAGAGTCACGCTCGACTCCGGACCCCACTCGACCTCACCCCACTGGTAGTGATAGAGGTCGAGCGCCAGATTGAGACCGGCGCTGGCCCCGATGTCGATCAGGTGGAATCGGGTGAAGGGCGCGGTCATCACCAACGGCAGAAGGGCGACACATCGCCGGCACTCGTTGGTCTGTGTGAACCGTGTGTTCCCGATTTCGACGATCTCCGCCTCATGGACCACCACGAACTCACGGAAGGCAATGTCCACCTGATCCGCCGGTAGCGGCGCCGGGGTTAGCGATCGGTAGTACGAGGCCAGCTCGGGCCCGACCCCTTCGAACAGGAGGTGCTGAACTGCTGCCAGGAGCATGTTGATCTGGGGAAGGTGCTCGATCCGATTGAGGATCCTCATCAGGCCCTCCTCGGCGGCGATCACCTCGACGAGATGGGCATACAACGGGGAGCCATGGGCGTGCTTGCCCCAGGCGCGGACCTGAGCCGCGGTCACCAACTCAGAACACGTCCCGGCGGTACGCGGTGGCCAGGGCATCGGCATATTCGTTCCAGCGCTGGCCGGCGTGTGCCGGGATCCACTGGAGGTCGACGTTGGGCCTCTCCGTGTAGAGGGCATACGCCTCCTTGACCAGTTCCAGGTTGGCGATCGGGCCTGAGCTCTTCTTGGTCCACCCCCGCGCTTTCCAGCCTGCCGCCCAATTGGTCACGATGTTGACGATCAGCTGGGAGTCGGTGTACACGACCTCGTCGGAGTCGATGCCGAGCATGCGCAGACCCGCGATGAGGGCCGTCAGCTCCATCTTGTTGTTCGTGGTGTGTGGTTCCGACCCGTGCGCCTGGTCGATGATCTCGCCATCTCTGACATGGACCGCCCCCCAGCCCCCGGGCCCGGGATTGCCCTCGGAAGCCCCGTCGGTGAACACCCCGGTCTGCGGGCCATCCTTGAACGATGCGAGCACCTCGGCTGTGTTCAGGTCGCGGCTCTTGGTGCGACTCACGGTTCGGGTCTGGGGGGTGGCTTTTGGAGCGCCGCCCTTGTTCTTGCAATCCATGCACTGTCGTGGAGTCCAGCCCGGATAACGGTCCAGGACCTCGGCTCGGACATCGAACCCCTGGCCGCAGGTCTCACAGGTGAACACTCCTAGGGCTTCTCGAACACCGACACGAACTGGGGCGACTTCCACAGGTTGAACTCGTGATGGGTTTCGACCAGCCCCAATGGCTCCACGATCCGGCGCACCTTCGCCGGGGAGAGCTTGTGACAGTGGACCTCTCGCGCCTTGAACGGCGTGCCGTAGAGGATCACGGAAGTGGGCACGGCATACAGGCCCTGAATCGGCTCGGCGGGATAGATGAACAGGGCGCGCCCTCCCGGCTTGAGCACGCGGACCATCTCCGCCATGGCCGATTCGAGCGGCGGGATGTGCTCGATGGCATGCACGGAGACCAAGGCGTCGAATTCGCCGTCGCCGAAGTCGAGGTTCTCGGCGCTCATGCAGAGCACCCGGTCGGTGCCGGCGACCTGGCCCGCATTCGGGTTGGGGTCGATGCCCACGATGTCGACGCCCCGCGCCGCGAGTCGCTTTGTCAGGTGGCCGCTGCCGCAACCCACCTCGAGGACGCGGTCCCCGGCAGTCAGCGGGAACAGGCGGTCCAGGGTCTTGAGATGCTGGGGGTCCCAGCGGTTGACCAGGGCATATCGCTGGGAGTCGTAGACCGTCATCGATGCGAGGTTAGGAGAGGCCCTCGACATGGGCGGCAACGGCATAGTCGAGGAGGAGCGGCCCGTCGGAGGTCATTGCGACGTGAGTCACTGAGGTGTTGGGGGGCGTGTAGAGCGACTCGGCGTGGGAGTCCCTGGTCGAGGTGAGCGACGAGACGTAAGCGCGGATCGCCCCGCCATGGGCCACGGCGAGGGTCGGCTGGGAAATGGCGGGCGCCAGGCTGTGCACGGTGTTGGCGAAGCGGTGGGTCATCTCACCCCAGCTCTCGCCGTCCTCCCCGCGCTTGAGGTCGATGCCCTCTTCATAGATGGTCTCCATGAGCCCGGGCCAGCGATCACCGATCTCGGACGAGGTGAGGCCTTCCCATTGGCCCATTGCCAGCTCCATCAGCCCATCCACGGTCACCAGCCCGTTGTTGGCCAGATACCCGGCGGTGGTCTGCGCCCTTCCCAGCGGGGAGGCGTAGACCGTGTCCCAGGAGCCATACCAATCCCTCAACGCAGCGGCCTGGCTGTGCCCCAACTCGTTGAGGTCGGAGTCGGCCTGGCCCTGCCACCTCCCTTCGAGATTCGCGCTGGTCTGCCCGTGTCGGATCAGGGCGATGACCGGCACTCCCGCGTCGAGGTGGTCGGTGACGAGGCGGGACCGTGGCCCGAAGTGGCCCAGGTCGTTGAAAGAGCCGAGCCGGGCGCGCTCACCACTCCAAAGCAGCCTGGTGACCGAAGTGTTGCCCACGAAGGAATGGGCCCGACGGCGACGGCCGCGAAGGAACGGGTCGAGCAGGCTCTGCAGGACCCCGCCGTGGGTGACCACGACGGCCCGGCCACGGGGAGCCAGTCGTGAAACGAGGTGGTTGACAGTCGACCACGATCTAGCCGAGACCGCGCTCAGAGTCTCCCCGGTCCGTCCCATCGGGACGTCCCCTCCCCGGACCGCGGCCGCCAGTTCCTCGCCATGATCGACGGTCACCTCGTCGTGGGTCTTTCCTTCCCACTCCCCGAGATCGATCTCGACCAGGTCGTCCTCGACTTCGAATTCGGAGGACACCGCGGATGCAGTGCGCACCGCCCTCTCCAGCGGCGAGGTGAGCACGATGTCGAAATTCTGGGTGGAGAAGCGCTTCGCCAGGTCCTCGAGGCTGGCCTCGCCGTCCGGGCTGAGACGAGCGTCGGAGCGGCCGTTCCAGATCCCGGAACGGTTGGTCTCGGACTCGGCATGTCGGATGAGGAGGATCTCAGGCACGGCAGCTACTTGGTACTAGGTATTCGACATTGGGACGAAGTTCAGGAGATGAAAGCGGAGGCGAAGATCAGCGAGACGACGGCCATCACCTTGATCACGATGTTCATCGCCGGGCCCGCGGTGTCCTTGAAGGGATCGCCGACGGTGTCACCGATCACGGCAGCCTTGTGGGCGTCGGACCCTTTGCCGCCATAGGCACCGGTCTCGATGAACTTCTTGGCGTTGTCCCAGGTGCCGCCGGCGTTGGCCATGAAGATGGCGAGCAGGAATCCGGTGACCAACGAGCCGGCCAGGAACCCCCCGAGTGCCTCGACGCTCACGAAGCCGATGGCGATGGGAAACGCGAGGGCCATCGACACCGGGACCACCATCTCCCGGAGGGCGCCGGATGTTGCGATGTCGACGCACTCCGCATACTCGGGTCGAGCCTCGGGGTCTCCCTCGCGCAGTCCCGGGATCTCCCGGAACTGGCGCCGCACCTCATCGATCATCCGACCCGCCGAACGACCTACGGCAGTCATCGTGAGGCCGGCAAAGAGAAACGGGAACATGGCGCCCAGGAAGAGGCCGATCGTGGTCCCGGGCCGGGTCAGGTCAATCGAATCCAGGCCCACGGCCTGGGTGAACGCCGAGAACAGAGCGAGGGCCGTCACCGCCGCCGACGCGATGGCGAAGCCTTTGGCCACGGCGGCCGTGGTGTTGCCCACCGAGTCCAGGGCGTCGGTGACCTGGCGAACCTCGGGAGGGAGACCTGCCATCTCCGCTATCCCTCCTGCGTTGTCGGCGATCGGGCCATAGGCATCCACTGAGATTGTGAGCCCAAGGGTGGCGAGGACGCCGATCGCAGCGATCGCAACTCCGTAGATGCCACCGCCCTCGCCCAGTGCCCAGTCGCCACCGAAGTAGGCGACTCCGATCCCGGCCGCGACGACGATCACGGAGAAGGCGGCGGAGCGCATTCCTTCGGCGAGGCCGGTGATGATGACGGTGGCGGGACCAGTCTTCGACTGGCGGGCAACCTCCTTGACGGTCTTGTGATCGTCGGAGGTGAACCATTCCGAGATCTTTCCCACCAGATAGCCGACCACGAGCCCGGCGGCCACCGAGATCCAAAGCCCCAGCGGGTTCTCGGCATCGGCGAAGACCCAGGTAACCAACCAGAGCACGCCAACCGCCGATGCGACCAGCGCGAAGTTCGAGCCCCGGTTCAGGGCCGACCCCAGGTTGCTCCCTTCCCGGGCTCGCACCAGGAATGAGCCCACGATCGCGGCCAGCATCCCGACGGCGGCGACGGCGAGAGGAAAGAGCAAAGTCTGTGTGGCGAACCGGGTGTCGGAGAACACCAGCGCGGCATAGGCCACCGGCGCCACCAAGGCCCCGGCATAGGACTCGAATAGGTCGGCGCCCATGCCGGCGACATCCCCCACGTTGTCTCCCACGTTGTCGGCGATCACCGCTGGATTACGTGGGTCGTCTTCGGGGATTCCCGCTTCGACCTTGCCCACCAGGTCGGCGCCGATGTCGGCGGCCTTGGTGAAGATCCCGCCCCCCACCCTGGCGAATAGGGCGATCGACGAACCGCCGAGCGCGACCGCGGTCACCACCTCCGCCCAGGCATCCAGTCCGAGCAGCTCCCTCGCGACCAGGAAGGCGAGACCGACGCCGAGCAAGCCGAGACCGGCGACGGTGAACCCCACGACCGCCCCGCCCCGAAAGGCAACGGCGAGGGCTGCGGGAGCCCCACCGGTCCGGGCCGCCTCCGTGGTCCTCGAGTTGGCTTGAGTGGCGATCCTCATCCCGATGTAGCCGGCGCCACCGGAGAGGAGGGCCCCGAACACGAAGGCAATCGCCCCCCAAGGCCAGCCCCAATCGAGCAGGCCGGCGATGAGGCCCGCCATGACCACGACGAAGACCAGGATCCAGGTGTATTCGCGGTGGAGAAAGGCCATCGCCCCCTCTCTGATCGCATCCGAGATCTCGACCATCTTCTTGTTGCCGCGTGGATGGGCCAGGACCGACCGGGCGTGGAGAGCAGCGAGGACGAGGGCGGCGACGGCGGCGAGCAACGCCAAATAGATGATCAGGTCCGTCATCGACAAGCCTCAGGAACTGGCAGGGTGCCCGGAGTGTAGGAAGGGGTGCCTGGATCGAGAATCTGTCAGGCCCGGCCTGTACTTTCTCGGTTGTGGAGGGGATTTGCTCGGTTGAAGACTGCGAGCGGAGTGCCAGCACCCTCGGCATGTGTCAGATGCATTACCGCCGCCTGCTTCGCAGTGGAGAGGTGGGGCCATCGGGGCGGCTGCGAAACGGATCGCCACCATGCCGGGCGCCTGACTGTGAGCAGGTATCTGAGGCCAAGGGCTATTGCCACGGCCACTTCCAACGGCTGCTCAAAACCGCAAGTCGCATCGTCGACGAGTCGCCACTGAGAACCACGGGTCGCCTGTGCAGCGTCGTCGACTGCGATAGGCCGCACAAGTCAAAGGGTTACTGCGACGCTCATTACAAGCGGGTTCTCGCGTGTGGTGATCCCCGACCCGGCGAGCCAATCCGGAGAGGCGAAGGTGTGGGAAGCATCAGCCACGGCTATAGGGCAGTTGCCGTGCCAGCTGATCTGCGGTGGTTAGTCGGAGGTGCCGTGAATGTCGGCGAGCACAGACTTGTCATGGCCATGCACCTCGGCCGATCCATACTCTCCGACGAGGTGGTGCATCACCGCAATGGGAACAGACAGGACAATCGGATCGAGAATCTCGAGCTCTGGACGATTTCCCACCCCAAAGGTCAACGCGTGGTCGACGTGCTCGAGTTCTGTATCGAGATGCTCACCCGCTACCGAGGAGCGGTAGGACAGATCCCTCTCAAGAAGTGAAGTCGCCCCGCAACCGAATCGGTGGATAACCAAAAACCCCACGTGACCAGGCAAAATGTCGCAGTCCCGAGCGGGTTCGAACCGCCGTTTCCGGCTTGAGAGGCCGGCGTCCTAGACCCCTAGACGACGGGACCATTTTTTCGACCGAGCGGACCCGGCCTGGCTCGGGGGGAAGGACTCGAACCCTCAATAACAGGGCCAGAACCTGTCGTGTTACCTATTACACCACCCCCGAACGCGCATGCCCGAAGGCGACGCGGGGTAAGCGTTGCAGGATAATCGGCGACCGGTCCAGTGCGAACTCCGCTCAGCGTTCAGCGCTTCACTCCTGGAATCGGCCCACCCAGGTCACGAACTCTCCGCCCCGGTCCTCTGGTCCCATGATGAACATCCCGTTTAGGTAGACGACGTCGGTTCTCCTGAGTTGGGTGGTCGCTCGACGCTCTTCCCAGACCTACCCGTCAGCTGAGATCATCGTGGCATCGAAGGGATGCATCATCCATCCGAAATCGGTGGGCTCCGCGAACCCGACCTGAGATGGGTCGATCTCGCTCTGAATCCAGTTACGACCGTCGTTCGACACCCAAACCGACCCCAGCACCGGATCCATCCCATGGACCGTCAGGATCAACTGACCCTTGCCGGATGCGAGTTCGACATAGTTGACCGAGCCGTCCAGGAGTTGGGGAAGGTCGACTGCGTGCCACTCGGTCCCATCCTCGGATTCCCACAAATGAACCGCGGTTGCCTCGTACCCGTCGCCTATCGGCAGGGTGACCGTGTAGTACCGGCCGGCCACAGTGCCCATCAATTCAGTCCATTCCTCATCCATGGGCCAAGGGGGCTTCACATTGCTGACTTCACCGTCGCGGCTGACGATGAAGGACAGGTCATCGAGGCCCCAGTAGCGAAATGCCTCGTACAGAGCCTCCGGGCTCCAGCGGCAGGCCTCCGACCACGCGATGCACCAGATCCCCGGTCTCGGCATCGCGGAACTCGATCGTCACAGGATCTTCCGATGTCAGTTCTACGGAGAGGCTGGCGAGGAGCGATGCCTGACCCTCCGTGAAGATTTCGAGCACTCCTGTGTCCTTTTGCCAGATCGGCCAAGGTTTCCCATCACCGGCAGCCATGGATCTTCCGGATCTTCGCTGGGCGCCGTCCCGTACGTGTCGGCCCAAGGGACTCTCACGAACGTTACCGCTGGAACGACCCAATTTTCCGCATCCTGGGCAATGGGATGGGTGAACCGTGGACCCAAAGCCTCGGTCCCTCTCGGGGCGGCCAGGTCGGTATTCGGAAGGGCGAGGGATACCCACCCCGTGTCCTCACGGCGAATGACCGCAGGATCCTCCGTGCCTTCCTGCCAGAACCGGCTCAGGACATGTCGGGCCGAACCCCCACCCGTGGCCCTGCCATATCCATCGGACGACGTGGTGGCAAGGATTCCCTCGCTTCCCGGGATGTATGCGCTCGGCATCACCTCCGGAGCGGTCGTTTCCGTCCAGGTGACGCCGTCAGGCGAGATCCACCAACCCTCGATCTCGAACGATTCCAGATTCAGCTCACGAGCCAGAATCTGCCCGTCAACCACCCCGACGGGGTCGATGGAACGATCCGAAACCGACCTGGTCCACTGGATCGTGCCCAGGGAAGTCTCCGAGGTGAAGGTGTCGACCTCGGACTGCGTTGGGACGGTCGTCGCCGGAGTGGTCGTCGGGACGGTGACCGTTACTGGTGTCGTCACCGTGCTTGGCACCGAGTCGTCCACCACCGGCGGGTTCTCGTCGTCCCTCAAGAGAATGATCGGCAAGAAGAGCAGCAGGGCGATCACGGCGGCCGCGACCGCCACCATGAGAGGAGTCCTCATCCGCCGAGGCCGTAGCTCCACCGGCTCGTGGGAATCGGAAATTTCCTCACTCCTCGAGTCCACGACCTTCGCGCGCTCAAAGATCTCGGCAGTCGAGACAGGATGCAACGCCGCCTCGATCTCCACGCCGTATTCCGCGAAGCTGACGATCGAGGTCAACCATCGACAACCACCTTTACGCGTAACGGAGTTTCTCCATCCCTCGATCGGTGTGGTTCCTCACCGTGCTCACCGAAACCTCCAACAGGTCGGCGATCTCCTGGTACGTCCAAGCAAAACAGTGATGGAGGATGACCGCCGTCCGTTGTGAGTCGGATAGCCTCGCCAACCCACTTTGCAGATTGGGCTCGACCCATGGGTCGTGCCACTCTGCGGGCTCGACCAACTCACGATCCGGACGCTGCGGCCGCACGCTCGATACTCCGACCCGATACAGGTAACCGGCGGGGTTCTCCATCTCACGAACCCGATCCCAGTGGCGCCAGCCATAGACGAGAGCGTCAACGGTGGCTTCTCTCCCCAGGTCCATCCCGAATCGGGCGATGAGCGCCCTGATCAACCTGGGCTCGACTCCTTCGACGAATCGTTCGAAGCTGGCTCGTTCCGGGTCATCGCTCAGACTGAACTCCTCGTTCACTCCCATAGAGGGAGCTGCACACCCCTATCTGCCACCAGGAATCTCTCGGATCACGTATCACGGCGGCCGGATCGTTGAGTTCCGCACTCAGAATGGCCGAGCATCACTGTGGATTATCCGAACATGTTTCTTAGCCATCCCAGAACGTCGATTCCCAACGCCGAGAGAGTCCCCCAGATCAACGACCAGCGCTGCGACGGCAAGCGCCGTGTTGCTCATCAGTTCGACGGTGTTTAGTCCACGTTCGTCTTCCCAGATTGTTCGCGGATCTCGCTTCATGACACTTCCTCGACTCCAGCGGAGAGGTGTCGGATGGCTCGGTCGGCCACCATCGCCTCACCAAATCCGTCCGCGACCAGCGAGCCCTGGGGCGACTGGCAAGACATCCGACCAACTACTGCCGATACCGCTTCCACTGTCTCGGTAGAAATTTGCGCTGCTTCGACGTAGAGGTCCTGCCCGATCCTCCGCGCCGAAACATCCCGCATGACATCGTCGAGGTGTGGAATCGAATCCATGATTGGCTTCGGATGCCCGAGGGAGCAAAATACCCACTGCATCACCTGAATGTCGAGAGCGCGAAAAGACATGGAACAACCAGAGAATCATGACCCCGAGCTGGAGAGAGTGCTCCGAGATGCCGGCCGGGAGATGAATGCCGAAGCCGCCGAGGACGAGCGGCTCACCGAGTTGCTGCGACGACGCCGTCAGGGGATGGCCGACCTCGCACTGGAGTGGGTGCACCGCGGGCAACGGGTCCGGGCCGAGCTCGGGTCTCAGACCTTCACCGGCCACGTCGTCCATTCCGGGTCCGACTACCTGACTCTGGACAGAGCCGAGGACCAGGTGATCCTCCCCCTCGACCGCGCCACATGGACTCTGGAGCCCGATCCGGCGCCCGGCCACGAGCAGATGGGCGGGGCGGGCAGTTTCAAGGCGCGGCTCAGCGAGCTCGAATCCACCGGCGAAACCGTCCGCCTCCTGGTGGCGGACGGGCGTGCCCTGGTCGGCTCGGTCGGAGTGGTGGCAAGCGATCAGATCGAGGTCCACCAGGACCATCTGACGGTCATGGTGCCTCTCGGGCTGGTCGCCGCGGTGGTGACGCCGCGGGCGCTCGGATGACGGCAAGAGGCCACCCTGCCGACAGTACGAGCCGGCGGTCACCGTTTTAAGGGGTTCGTAGTTGGGGCGCCAGAGCCCGACGGCGCGGGGCGTCGAATCGGTGCGACGCCTCGCCGAGAGCCTGCGAGAGCGAATCGTCGTCTCCGCGACATCGCCCTTCGGGCACGCCCCCTATCCCCTGGCGCACACACTCGACTACGAGGGCGACCCGGGGCTGTTGGGGCCAGGATCGGTGTCCTGGCTGGTGATCGGTGACGTCGCCACTTTCGTGGGCGGGATCCGGGCACTTGCTCCTCCAGTCCGCCCACCCCGAGGTCGTCGCCGGAGTCGGCGACCATTCCCGGTACCGGGAGGACCCGCTGGGCCGCCTCTCCAGGACTTCGGCGTACGTGACCGCCACCACCTATGGAGCGATTCCGGAGGTCGAGGCCGCAGTCGCCCAGGTGAGGCGGATCCATCGGATCGTGGAAGGAACCTCCAGCCGGGGCCGGCCCTACGACGCCGATGACCCCGGGTTCTCGGCCTGGGTGCACAACGTGCTCACCGATTCCTTCCTCGTAGCCCATCAGACCTTCGGCGCGCTCCGCCTCGACGAGCAGGACCAGGACCAGTTCGTGCTGGAGCAGACCAGGGTCGGGGAGCTGCTCGGTGCCGATCCGATGCCGGAATCCGCGGCCGCGCTGGCGGCGTGGGTCGAGGAGCATCCCGACCTCGGGCCATCGCCGGAAATGCGCGATGCCGTGGAATTCCTGTCCGACCCGCCCCTGGACCCGGGGCTCAAACTCGGGTACCGGGTCCTCCTCGAGGCGGCGGTCGCCACGGTCCCCGCACGGCTTCGGAAGATCCTCGGGCTTACCGCCGTCCCCGGAGCGGTCACCGCGGGCCGGTTGGAGATTGCTGCACTTCGCTGGGCCCTGGGGTATTCACCGTCGTGGCAGTTGGCTCTGATCCGGACCGGGTCGCTGGTTCCCGACGGATGGTTCAAGCAGCGGACAGCGGCCGACGTTCGATGACGCCTATTCGGCGTCGACTATCACCGGGTGGGAGCGGACGAATTCCAGGATCTCGTCCCGGAAGAACTTGAAAGTGCGGCCCCCGGGCAGCTTGTAGGCAGGGAGGCGGCCCTCCCGGGCGTATCGCCTCACCATCTGCACGTTCATGCCGAGCAGTTCCGCCACCTGGGCGGCATCCAGGATCTGAGGGAGGTCCTGGCTGTTCACTTTGGCGTCGCTCTCCACGGCTTTGAGAGTACGGCACGGAGCCATGTGTTGGAACCTGGTCGATGGCTCCTCGTCCGAAAAGGGGGGAGGCCATCCGGTAACGGTCGCCAAATACACTCGGCCCATGGGGTTCGACGAGGTCTACGGTCCGGACGGCGTGCGTCCCCACTATCGGACGCTGATCGACCGTTTCGAGAACCTGGGCTCCGAGGACCTCGCCGATCGCTTCGGGCTCCTCGACTCGTTCTTCCAGAGCCTGGGTATCACCTTCTCGCTCACCGGTGACGAGGAAGGGCGGGACCGGACCTGGCCTATGGACCTGATCCCGCGAATCATCCCCGCGGCCGAATGGGCCCACATCGAGAGCGGATTGGTACAGCGGGTGACCGCACTCAACCGGTTCCTCGACGACCTCTACTTCGGGGAACAGGAGGCGTTGCGCGACGGAATTCTCCCCCGCTGGCTGGTCGAGTCCTCGGCGGGCTACGTCAGGGAGGCATACGGGGTCCCCGCACCCCAAGGCGCCCGCTGCGTGGTCGCCGGGATCGACATCGTCCGGGACGGACAAGGCGTCTACCGGGTGCTCGAGGACAACCTGAGGGTCCCCAGCGGGATCTCCTACGTCCTCGAGAACCGGGTGGCCATGACCCGGGTGCTGTCGGTCGCCTTCTCCCACCACGCCATCCGCCCGGTCGACCACTACGGCGCTTCGTTGTGCCCGCGCCCTGCGCTCGATCGCCCCACCAGGTGTCGACAATCCAACAATGGGGGTGCTCACCCCGGGAGTGGCCAACTCCGCCTACTTCGAGCACTCGTTCCTCGCCCGGCAGATGGGCGTCGAGCTCGTCGAGGGCCGTGATCTGGTGGTCGACGACCAGGTCCTCTACATGAGGACCACCCGCGGGCTGAAGCGGGTCGACGTCATCTATCGCCGCATCGACGACGACTTCCTCGATCCTGTGGTCTTTCGCCAGGACAGCCTGCTCGGTGTGCCCGGGCTGCTCGGCGCGGCGAGGGCGGGCAACGTGACCCTTGCCAACACGATTGGGAACGGTGTTGCCGACGACAAGGGGGTCTACCCGTTCGTCCCGGCGCTCATCGAGTTACTACCTGGGCGAGAAGCCGACCCTTCCCAATGTGACCACCTACTTCCCCTGGGACCCCGATCACCTCGAAGTCATCCTGGACCGGGTGGGGGAACTGGTCGTGAAGCCGGTCGGGGAGGCCGGTGGCCACGGGATCGTGATCGGGAGCACCGCCGATGAGCCAACGCTCGAGGCAGTCAAAGCCGAAGTACAGGCCAACCCACACGGCTACATCGCGCAGGAGATCGTCGAGCTCTCGACCCATCCCACCTACGTCGGGGGGAGCCTGGAGCCCCGCCACATCGACCTCCGGCCATTCGTGCTCAGCGGCGACCGGATCGAGGTGGTTCCTGGTGGGCTGACCCGGGTCGCGCTGCGCGAAGGGCTCACTCATCGTGAACTCCTCTCAAGGCGGGGGCAGCAAGGACACCTGGGTACTCAACGGGCAAGAGGAGGTAGACCTTGCTGTCGCGCCACGCTGAAGACCTCTCCTGGATGGGCCGCTATGTCGAGCGCGCCGAAGACACTGCACGCATGCTCGACGTCACCTATCACAACCTGCTCGAGTCGCCGAGCGGTGACGAGTCGACCGCGTGGAGTGAACTGCTCGAGGTCCTGTATTTGGACGCCACCTTCGACGGTCGCTTGGGTGGAGGTGAGGTCAGCTCGTTCTTGGTCACCGACCGGGACAACCCGGGCTCGATCTACTCCGCAGTCTCCAGGGCGCGGGAGAACGCGAGAGGCCTCCGGGATCGCATCTCCACCGAGCTCTGGGAGGCCATCAACCGCTTCTACCTCGATCTGGGGCGACCCGACCTGGAGGTCCGAGTAGTCCACCGACCCTACGAAGTCTTCCGCGACGTCAAGAGCCAATGCCAGTTGATCAGCGGAGTCGCCGCCCAGACCATGCCCCGGGACGAGGGCTATCGGTTCTTCGTGCTTGGCTTCATGCTGGAACGGGCAGAGATGACTTGCCGACTTCTGGCTGTCAGGTACGCCCGCCTCAGCAAGAGCGACACCCGGATGGGCTTCCACGCCTGGGTGTCGGTCCTGAAGTCGGTGTCGGCATACGAGGCATATCTCAAGGCGCACGACGCGTCCTTGCACCCGACCCGGGTGCTCGAGTATCTGCTCCTCGATCGGGACTTCCCCCGCAGCGTCCTCTACTGCCTGCGCACCGTCGAAGACCAGTTGACGGTCCTGGCCGGCCCCATCCAGCAGTCGGAAGTGGGGCGGGCCATCGGCAGAGTCCGCGCCCGCGTCGAGTACTGCGACATCGAGAGAACGATCGCCGAAGGCTTGGACCAGTTCCTTGAAAGCCTCCAGGTCGAGATCTACCAGGTCGCCGAAGCAGTCGAGACCCACTTCTTCCGCAGCGGCACCGACCTTCGGCTCCACGCCTACCGGTCTGCCTGATGCGTCTCGAGATTCGCTACGCAAACGAGTTCGTCTACGACGAGGCAGTGACCGAGTCCCACAACTTGCTCCGGGCATGCCCCGCCAACACCGAGACCCAAACCCTCATCTCCTATCGCGTGGAAGTCGAGCCCGGCACTCCGGCCCACTACTACGCCGACTATTGGGGCACCCGTGTCGACGAGTTCGCCATCCTCTCCCCGCACACGACGCTCCGGGTCTTCGCCGAGTCCACCGTGGAGACCAGGGCCCACCCGGCGCCCGAAGAGGAGGTCGCCCTTGCCGACTATCGGGGCGTGGCCCCGGGTCACACCGAGTACCTGCTGCCCTCCCCGCACGCCCGATGGGACGGTGCGATCAGCTCGATGGCCGCCGAGGTGATCGGAAATGCGGAAGGGGCCATCGATGCGGTGACCCAGATCCAGGAATCGGTCGGGGCCGTTCTCTCCTACGCGCCGGGCGCGACCTTCGTCGGTATGGACATCTCCGACGTCCTGGACCAGGGCAAAGGCGTGTGCCAGGACTTCGCCCATCTCGCAATCGCCATGTACCGCAGCGCCGGAATCCCGGCTCGTTACGTGTCGGGCTATCTGTATGCCAGCGATCAGACCGTGGCCGTCACCCCGACCGACCCCGAAGTGGAAATCCAGACCCATGCCTGGGTCGAGGTGCTGATTCCGGGGTTCGGCTGGTGGGCGCTGGACCCAACCAACCACCAGCGGGCCGGTGAGCTCCACATCAAGATCGGGCACGGCCGTGACTACGAAGATGTGATGCCGTTGCGCGGCGTGTATCACGGCATGGCGGCGCACGCCCTGGGGGTCAGGGTTCAGATCACCCGGGAGCGGCTGGGGGAGATGGCTCAGCAGTAGGCACGGTGCGGGCGGTGGCGACGAGAACCACCACCACGCCTATCGCGGCCCCGATTGCGTTGGCCACCAGGTCCAGGGCGTTGTTCGCGTAGTCGCCGACGTTCACGTCGCTCACCGAGGCGCCGATGAGCTCGGCGATCTCGACTGCCGCCCCGCCGCCCATGGTCGCCAGGAAGGTGATGAACAACATCCCGCCGAAATGGCGTCCGTCGCCGGCCCAACGTTGGACCGCGGCCCACGCAACGAAGAGGCAGACGAAGGCGGCAGCGGCGTGGAAGACCTTGTCGTATCGGATCGGCCCCAGCACTTGGGCCATGTAGAGCGGCTCCCCGTCGACGAGGAGGACACCGCCCAGCATGTTCCCCAGACCGACGAGGGCGATCCCCCACCAGACAGCCGACGGGAACCGGGCCCAGCGGTCGAGCACGGCGAAGAAGGCCAGCATCAGGAGGTTGATCCCCGTGTAGACATTGGTCAGAGGGCTGTCGACCGCGTGCCCGTAGACGAAGAGAGCCACCGTGTACGCAGCAGCGAAGACGAGGGCCGCTCTCACCGCAGTCAGGCTGGCACGACGGGGCTAATAGTCTGAGCACCGAATGGAAGACTCAGTGCAACCCGACCAGGTCGAATCTCCCCCATCTCAGGAAGACGGCCCACAGCCGCCGGTCTCCCAGCCGACGAAGCTGATCCGGATCGCCGCCATGACGCGCGCCATGCTGGACGAGGTCCGGCAGGCGCCCTTGGACGAAGCAGGTCGTAAGCGCCTCGCCGAGGTCCACGCCCGCACGCTCGACGAGTTGCGGGAAGTCCTGTCACAGGACCTCCTCGACGAGTTCGACGAGATCATGGTCCCGCTCGACGAGACGGTCACCGAGGCAGGGATCCGGATCGCCCAGGCACAGTTGATCGGATGGCTGGAGGGCTTGTTCCACGGGATCCAGGCCTCGCTGTGGTCGCAGCAGATGGCCGCCCAGAGCCAATTGGCGGAGATGCAGAAACGCACACCGTTGGGACCCGGAGAACCGGCTCCCGACGATCAGTCAGGGCTCTACCTGTGACTAACCGACCTTGCGCTCGCGGACGGCACGCTCCCGGCGAACCCGCCGGCGCTCTCTCTCACTGAGACCGCCCCAGATGCCGAACTTCTCGCCCATGTCGACGGCGTAGTCGAGACACTCCACCTTCACCTCACAGGCTGCGCAGATCGACTTCGCCTTCCGGGTGGAAGCTCCGCGCTCGGGGAAGAACAGGTCGGCATCGGCACCACGGCAATTGGCGTAGTCCTGCCAGGAGAGCTCACCTATCGCTAACGCTTCGATGAGCTTGCTCTTCATCAGGTCTCCTCACAACCGTGTAATTACACGTTTGAGATTACGACTAGCCGCGCGCGCCGTCAAGGGCGCGTGGGCACTTGACGGGCCTGAAGTCGGCTGGAGCGGCCGGCTTGCCATAATGGGGTAGCCGTGGCGACCACGCTCGAGAAGAAAAGACTCCCCTGGCCGCTCGCTTTCTATGGATCGGCGATCGGCAAGAAGTGGGTCATGGCAATCACCGGGATCGCCATCATCGGCTTCGTGCTGGCCCACATGGTCGGCAACTGGAAGATCTTCCTTCCCGACGTCGACGGCATCCCCGACATCGATGTCTACGCCGAGGCACTGCGCCAGTTGCTCGTGCCGTTCGCTCCGGAGCACGTGGTGCTCTGGATCATGCGCACCGGTCTCATAATCGCGTTCCTGCTCCACATCCACGCCGCCTACTCGTTGACGATCATGAACCGGCGGGCCCGGCCCGAGGGCTACCAGGGGCCCCGGCACTACGTCGCCGCCAGTTATGCCAGCCGGACCATGCGTTGGAGCGGGGTCATCTTCTTCGCCTTCCTCCTCTTCCACCTCGCCGACCTCACCTGGGGCATCCAGCCGGTGGCCCCGGAGACCTGGGCCCGCGGCGAGGTCTACGCCAACTTCGTCGCGACCTTCAGCCGGGCCCCGGTCACGATCTTCTACGTGATCTCGATGGTGTGCCTCGGGATCCACCTCTATCACGGCGCCTGGTCCATGTTCCAGAGCGTCGGGCTCAACCACCCCAGCTACAACGCGGCCCGCAGGTACTTCGCAGTCGGGCTCGCCGTGCTGGTGACCGTGGGCAACGCCATCATGCCGCTCGCGGTCCTGTTCGGGTTCGTGGAGTGAGCCGATGACAGTTGGCCTCGACCCGCAGGTGCCGGCCGGCGCCATCGAGGACAAGTGGGAAAACCACAAGTTCTCGGTGAAGCTGGTGAACCCGGCGAACAAGCGGAAGTTCAAGATCCTGATCGTCGGGACCGGCCTTGCCGGGGCATCGGCGGCTTCCAGCCTGGCCGAGCTCGGGTACGACGTCGAGGTATTCACCTTCCACGACAGCCCGCGCCGGGCACACTCGATCGCAGCGCAGGGTGGGATCAACGCTGCCAAGAACTATCGCAACGACGGCGACTCGGTCCACCGCCTGTTCTACGACACGATCAAGGGCGGCGACTATCGGAGCCGGGAAGCCAATGTGTACCGCCTCGCCGAGCTCTCGGTGAACATCATCGACCAGGCGACGGCACAGGGTGTCCCCTTCGCACGAGAGTACGGCGGGCTCCTCGACACCCGGTCTTTCGGTGGAACGCAGGTGTCACGGACCTTCTACTCCAGGGGCCAGACCGGGCAGCAATTGCTCCTCGGCGCCTACCAGGCACTCATGCGCCAGGTCGACGCCGGCATGGTCAAGCTCCACACCCGCTCCGAGATGCTCGACGTCGTGGTGAAGGAGGGTCGGGCAGTGGGAATCGTGGCCCGTGACCTGGTCACCGGATCGGTCACCAGCCACTCGGGCCATGCCGTGGTCCTGGCCACCGGTGGCTACTCGAACGTCTTCTTCCTCTCCACCAACGCCAAAGCATCGAATGTGACCGCCATCTGGCGCGCACACCGCCGGGGAGCCGCATTCGCCAACCCGTGCTTCACGCAGATCCACCCCACCTGCATCCCGGCATCCGATGAGTTCCAGTCGAAGCTGACCCTGATGTCCGAGTCGCTGCGCAACGACGGCCGGATCTGGGTGCCCAAGGACCCGAACGAGTCCCGGTCGGCTGACTCGATCCCGGAGCCAGAGCGTGACTATTACCTGGAGCGGATGTACCCGGCGTTCGGGAACCTGGTCCCCCGCGACGTTGCCTCTCGGGTCTCCAAGAGGATGGTCGACAGCGGCCTCGGCGTCGGCCCCCTCAAGAACGGCGTCTACCTCGACTTCGGCAAGGCCGTCGACCGCTTGGGCCGCAACGTGATCGAGGAGCGTTACGGCAACCTCTTCGAGATGTACCAGCGGATCACCGATGAGGACCCCTACCAGGCCCCGATGCGGATCTACCCGGCCCCGCACTACACCATGGGTGGGCTCTGGGTCGATTACAACCTGATGACCACCGTGCCCGGCCTCTACGCGATCGGCGAGGCCAACTTCTCGGACCACGGAGCGAACCGGCTCGGGGCGTCGGCGTTGATGCAGGGCCTCGCCGACGGCTACTTCGTTCTCCCCTACACCATCGGCGACTACCTGTCCGGGTGGCTGAACACCGATCCGGTGCCGGCAAACGACCCGGCGTTCACGACGATCGAGGGCGAGGTCACGGAACGAGTCGAGGGGTACCTGGCGAAAAGTGGGACCCGGTCCGTTGATTGGTATCACCGGCAGCTGGGGAAGATCATGTTCGACGAGTGCGGCATGGCCCGCAGTGAGGCCAGCCTGCAGAAGGCGCTCTCCGACATCCCTGCTCTCTACGAGGAGTTCCGCACCGATGCCCGGGTCCTGGGAGATTCCGAGTCGCTGAATCAGAGCCTGGAGCGAGCAGGCCGGGTCGATGACTTCTTCGAGCTCGCCCAGGTGATGTGCCTCGACGCCCTTCGGCGCGAAGAGTCATGCGGTGGGCACTTCAGAGAGGAGCACCAGACCGAGGAAGGTGAGGCGATGCGGGACGACGCCAACTTCGCCCATGTCGCGGCGTGGGAGTGGACCGGCGATCCTGCTCAGCCGGATGTCGCCGTCGAAGAGCTCGACTTCGAGTCGGTGACCCCCACCGCCCGGAGCTACAAGTGAACCTCGTCCTCCAGGTATGGCGACAGGTCGGGCCCGATGCGCCGGGAGGGTTCGAGACCTATCAGGTCGACGGCATCTCCGAGGAGATGTCTTTCCTCGAGATGCTCGATGTCCTCAATGAGAGGCTCCTCACCCAAGGCGAGGAGCCTGTCGCCTTCGACCATGACTGCCGGGAGGGGATCTGTGGCAGCTGCGGCGTGATGATCGACGGCCAGGCGCACGGTCCGCAGCCGGGCACCGCCACCTGCCAGCTGCACATGCGGAAATTCGAGGACGGGGCGACGATCACGGTCGAGCCCTGGCGGGCCGCCGGGTTCCCACTGATCCGGGACCTGGTGGTCGACCGTTCCTCATTCGACAGGATCATCGAGGCCGGCGGGTACATCTCGGTCGACACCGGCTCGGCCCCGGAGGCCAACCAGATCCCGATCCCGAAACCGATCGCCGACATCGCCTTCGACGCCGCGGCGTGCATCGGGTGCGGGGCATGCGTGGCCGCCTGCCCCAACGGCGCGGCCAACCTCTTCACCGCGGCCAAGGTGAGCCATCTCGGGCTGCTCCCCCAGGGTCAGGCCGAGCGCTGGTCCCGGGTGGAGCGCATGGTCGAGGTGATGGAGGGCTATTTCGGGTCCTGCACCAACCACGGGGAGTGCGAGAAGGCGTGCCCCAAGTCGATCTCCATCGACTTCATCGCCACCCTGAACACCGACTACCTGAGGGCCAAGGTCAAGAACCGTCGGCTCTTGGAGGCCTGACTCCAGGGACTAGACCGGTCGAAAATCGCCAAACCGCCCCTTGTCCTCTCCTGCTCCAGCCCTAGCCTGTACCCGCAGTTCGACCACTCTCTGTAGTTTTTCATCGCAGAGTGTGGTTTGAGTTCGATTAAGGGCGAAATGAAGAAGTCGGACAACGGAGAGCGCGGCGCCACCCTCGTCGAAGCAGCGTTGGTCTATGGGCTGTTGTTCCTCGCCCTCTTCGCAGTGGTCGAGCTCGGGCTCGCCTTCAAGGACTGGCTCTCGGTCAGCCACGCGGCAAGGGAAGGGGCACGGGCCGGGGCGACCTACGGAGACGACCCGAGAGCGGATATCCAGATACTCCGTGACATCGAGCGCACCCTGGCGCCGGCCGGCATCGCCAATGGGATGCGGATCCGAGTGTTCGAGGCCGCTGCCGGAGGCGAGTCGCAGAACTACACCTACGCCCCGGGATCGGACTGCAGCGACAACTCACCGGGCAACATCCTGGTCGGCTGTTGTGACTGGAGCCCGTGCCCCGAGCCGTTCCGAGATAGCTACATGGTGCCCAATTGGGATCCGGCCGATCGCGACGTGGAGGCGCCCACCCTCGACCGGATTGGCGTCGAGGTCCAGTTCACACACGACTGGCTGACCGGCTATTTCGTCCCCTCGACTGACTTCACCACGGCCACCGACTTCCAGATCGAACCTCAGGTCTTCGAATCATGAGACGAGTCCGGGACCGCGGCGCGTCGCTGGTCGAGGTGGGGCTGATTCTTCCGGTGCTCATCATGCTCGCGATTGGCCTCTCCGAGATCGGGTTCCTGGTGGTCGACTACCTCACCGTCACCAATGCCGCCCGAGAGGGAGCGCGCACGGGAGCCGCCGCAGCCGACTTCGACAACGGCACGGTCGACGCCGATGACCTGATCCTGGAGGCCATAGAGGAGGCCGCGTGCAACCTTCGATTCGGCGACCTGGAGACGGTCCGAATCTTCAAAGCCGACGGGGCAGGTCAACCAGTCGTGGGATCGATCAACGAGTACTCCCCAACCGGCGGCCTCCATTGCAACTCGCCGCTCAATGCCCTGGGATGTGACAACACGTGCCCGTGGGCCGCGTCCGGGAGGGACCGGGTACCACCCACCATGGATTACATCGGCATCGAGCTCACGTTCTCCCATAACAGTGTCACCGGGCTCTTCCCGTTCCCCACCGTCGACTGGCAGGAGATCGCCGTGATGCAGGTCGAGCCTGACACCCGAGGCACACAGTGAGGAAGCTGATCCGCCGGGCAAGGGACAACGACCGCGGGGCCGCCCTAGCGCTGGTGGCGGCCTCGATGGTGGTCCTGATGGGGATGGCTGCCTTTGGCTCCGACCTCGCCTGGTTCTACCTAAATGCGAGCCGGATCCAACGCGCCGCCGACGCCTCCGCCCTGGCCGGAGTGGTATGGCTCCCCGGTCAGGTGGGCACCGCAGACGCAACCGCAGTCGATGCGGCATTGAGGAACGGGTACGACGACAGCCTGGTGGATGTAGACGTCACCCCGGGTGTCGTGTCCGGAGAGCCCAACCGGCTCTCGGTCACGATCCGCGACGTGGTCCCCACATTCTTCCTCAAGATCTTTGGCTTCGACACCATGGCCATCTCACGCACCGCGACCGCCGAGTTCATCCCGCCTCTCAAACTCGGCAGCCCTGACAACCAATTCGGGAACACCTGTGACCCGTCCCAGGCAGGCTGTAGCGCCCAACCCAATTTCTGGGCCAACATCCACGGGAAGTGGACCGACCGGGGCATGGGTGACGCCTACTCGTCGTGGTGCGAGAGCACGAGTGACGTCCCGACCTGCGCCCAACAGGGTTCTCCGCCTGCCAGAACCACTGGCTACCTCTACGGAATCGAGTCCGGCTCGTCGTTCACCGTCCAATTCAATGACCTCGCATTTCACAACATCTCAGGGGGCGCTCCGACCACGAGTGACAACCTCCGCACCGGCGACCGGGGATGTGAGGACTGGGGACCCAGCACCTCTGCCAACTGTGGGCCGACCATGGTCGTTTCCCTCTACGCCCCTGACCCCACGCCGTTGGACATCTCGGACAATGCCCTGCTTTGTTCGGCGACCATCCCGCCGCTCCCCCAGGTCCCGGCGACCAACCCTTATGCCTTCACCGCTCCCGATGGCCAGGGGTGCTGGACCCAGTCCGGGTCGGGTATCTACGTGCTCCAGGTCAGGCATCTCGATCCCGGGAACAACACCAACCGTGCCGGGCTCAACCGATACGCAGTCAGGTCGACGACCGGCAACCTGTTCGCGGTCGGCGACTTCTCGATCTACAACAACTTCAGCGGATC
The DNA here is from genome assembly GCA_963780755.1 of uncultured Acidobacteriota bacterium. Taxonomy (GTDB): domain Bacteria; phylum Actinomycetota; class Acidimicrobiia; order Spongiisociales; family ZC4RG35; genus JALYNX01. The sequence continues at coordinate 910,079 of CAWACX010000002.1, read as the reverse complement.
GGTGACTTCGTTCTACCTCGCCGAAGTGCCCACCTACTACCACGGCAAGACATTCGTAATCGAGCTCTATGACCCGGGCGAGTCGTCACAAAGTGGGACTCTGCAGGTAGTTGGCCCGGACGGGTCCATCTTCAACGACGGCGAGTGCCGGATCTACGACCGGAACAATGCGTCCCAGCCCTGGGCCCTGCAACAGACGATCGGCGCCGGCAGCTCATGCCAGGAGCTGGTCACACCTCAGGAGTATCACCGGCGATGGCTCAAGTTCGAGATGGACCTGCCCCCGGAGTACAACTGCACGACCTGTTGGTGGAAGATGAACTACGTCTACACCTCGCCGGTCAACGACACCACGACCTGGCGGGCATACATGATCGGGAACCCGATCCACCTCGTACCCAACCCGTAGAACCGCCTCCGCGGTCGCCAACCGGAGCGTCCGAATGGGTCGATCGACCCCTAACCGCCACGACCGCCTCCCCATAACCTCCGGAACGGATCGAAGCCATCGCAATTGCTCGAAGCCAACGGCGATTTGATGCTTCAGAGTTTCGGCAGTCCGGCCGATACCAAAGGATTCCAGGGGTTATTTCGGGTATGAAGATTCGAACAGACAAGGAAAGAGGAGCCACGATCGTCGAGGCGGCGATCGTCTATGGGCTCCTGTTCATGACGATGTTTGCGGTTGTCGAGCTGGGCCTCGCGGCCAAGGACTGGCTCTCGGTGAGCCATGCCTCCCGGGAAGGCGCCCGTGCCGGTGCCACCTACGGCAATGATCCTCGAGCCGATATCCAGATCCTGCGTGATGTCGAGCGCACCCTCAACCCCGCCGGGATCTCCGACGGCATGACGGTCCGTATCTACGAGCCCCCGACCGGCGAGTCGACCACCTACACCTACGCCCCGGGCACCGGCTGTGGGAGCGCGGTTCCACCTGGCGACCCTCCACTCCCCGGTTGTTGTGACTGGAGCCCCTGCCCCGAGCCCTACCGTCTCAACTACTTGGTCCCGGTCTGGGACCCGGCGGACCGCGATATAGAGGCGCCTGTCACCGACCGTATCGCAGTGGAAGTCCACTTCACCCACAACTGGCTGACGGGCTATTTCTCGCCGGCCGCTGACTTCACCACCTCGACCGACTTCCAGATCGAGCCGCAGGTGTTCGGAGCAGCATGAGAAAGCGCACCGAGCGCGGAGCGAGCCTGGTCGAGGTCGGCCTGCTTCTCCCACTTCTCCTCATTCTCGCTATCGGTCTCTCAGAGGTCGCCTTCTTGGTGGTGGACTACCTGACCGTCAGTAACTCTGCACGTGAAGGGGCGAGAACTGGCGGCGCCGCCGCCAACTTCAATCAGGGTGGAATCGATGCAGACGACTTGATCCTGTCGGCCGTTGAGGAGTCCGCCTGCAACCTCACCTTTGGCGATATCGAAGAGGTTCGCATCTTCAAGGCAAACGCAAACGGAGACCCGATCGTGGGATCGATCAACATCTATTCCCCGACCGCGGCACCAGCCTGCGGCTCCTCGGTGACCAATCTGGGATGCGACAACGGCTGCCCCTGGCTCGCATCGAGCCGAGATCGAGTACCTCCCACCCTCGACACGATTGGCGTGGAAGTCACGTTCTCCCATACCGATGTCACCGGGCTCTTCCCGTTCCCGACGGTCGACTGGAAAGAGACGGCGATCATGCAAATCGAACCTGACACCAGGGGAACCCAGTGAATTTTCTGAAAGCCTTTGTGAAGAAAGGGAAAGACGAGGGCGGTGCCGCAATGGTCCTTGTCGCGATGGCCATGGTGGTCTTGCTGGGCATGGCGGCGTTTGGTACCGACCTCGCCTGGTTCTATTTGAATGCGAGCCGGGTGCAACGGGCCGCCGACGCTGGAGCACTCGCCGGTGTGGTTTGGCTTCCCGGCGCAACCGGCACGGCAAACACAACCGCGTTGTCGGTTGCCAAGCAGAACGGTTACGACGATCTCGACGCCGACGTCACTGTTACTTCGGGCGTCGTTGGCGGCGAGGCGAACCAACTTCAGGTGACGGTGGAAGACATCGTTCCGACATTCTTTGCCCAGATCTTCGGTTTCGACGACATGACTATCGAACGGTCGGCAGTTGCGGAGTACATACCGCCGCTGAAGCTGGGCAGCCCGTCCGGGCAGTTCGGGAACAGCTGTGACCCCACCCAGGCCGGTTGCACTGGTCAGGCCAACTTCTGGGCCAACATCCATGGCTGGTGGACCGACACCACCATGGGAGACGCCTATACGTCGCACTGTGTTGGAAGCTCGGACAATCCCTCCTGCACCCTGAACAACGTCGCACGGTCGAATGGCTATCTCTACGGAATCCAGAGGGGGTCGGGCAGCTTCACGGTGCAGGGTCTCGACCTTCGGTTCTACAACACCTCGGGCGGGCAAACCACCAGTGACACCATCCGCACGGGTGACCGCGGCTGTGAGGACTGGACTCCGAGCACTTCCTCCAGCTGTGGGCCGACCATGATTGTCAGGCTCTATGCCCCGGACCCCACCCCGCTCGACCTCTCCGACAACGGCGCCCCGTTATGTCAGACGACCCTTGCCCCGGCGGCACAGGTCGCGCCAGGGGGACCAGGGACTTACACGTGGACTCCTCCGACCGGCAGCTCCTGCTGGACCCAATCCGGGACCGGGATCTACGTTCTCCAAGTCGCAATTCAGAACCCCGGCACCACTACTGATCGCGCCGGGCTCAACCGGTACGCGGTGCGGGCGAACGGGGGAGGGGCCAAGTTGTACGCCCTCGGCGACTTCTCCATTTACAACAATGCCAGCGGTTCGACTACCGCATTCCACCTGGCCGAGGTTCCCACCTACTACCACGGCAAGACCTTCGTGGTGGAGTTGTACGACGCTGGAGAGTCCGCAGCGAACGGCACCCTCCAGGTAGTCGACCCCACCGGAGCAACCTTCGATGACGGTCAGTGCCGGATCTACAGCCGAAACAATCCAAGCGTCGCTTGGAACCTGCAATCGACGATCGCCGCCGGTTCCAACTGCCAGGAAACGGTGACGCCCGGCGAGTACAACGGACGCTGGCTCAAGTTCGAGGTGGATCTGCCGGCGACCTATTCCTGCTCCACCTGCTGGTGGAAGATGAATTACGTCTACACCTCGGCGGTGAACGACACCACCACCTGGCGGGCGTACATGATCGGAAACCCGATCCACCTCATCGACTGACCGGCGAGACTCGCCCTCTGCGCCATCCCTAATCTGTTCTCGATGCGTCCCGCCCCCGAGTACATGCCGGCATTGATCACGCCGTTCACCCGGGGTGGCGAGATCGACACCAAGGCGCACACCCACAACCTGCGGGTGCTTGCCGACGCCGGCATCACAGGCTTCGTCATCGGCGGTTCCAACGGTGAGGGGCCATACCTGGAGCCCGGCGAGCGCGGTCGCCTGGTCAAGGCCGGAAGAAGGCGAAACGCCCATTTCATGGTGGGCATCTCCGCAGAATCGACGCGGGTCGCCCTACGTCAAGTGCAAGAGGCGGCGGACTCGGCAGCGGACTCAATCCTGCTGATGACACCCACGACGTTGGCCCGGGGTCGCGACGACGCTGTGCTCCGGTTCTACCGAACGGTCGCCGACATGTCCCCACTCCCCATCTTCATCTACTCGGTCCCAAGCGTCACCGGCTACAGCCTTCCCATCGAGTTGGTGTGGCGAATCTCACGACACGAGAAGGTGATTGGCATGAAGGACTCCAGTGGCGACGTGGTCCGACTCCAGTCGATCATCGACGCCGCACCCCCCGGCTTCATCCTGTACTCGGGGTCGTCACGGGCGCTGACCGCGGCCATCGCTGTCGGTTGCCATGGGGCGATCACCGGCTCGGGCAACTATCTCCCCCGCCTGGTGTTGGAGACCATGGAAGCCGCCAAAGCGAGCCCGGAGAAGGCCCGCCGCCTCCAAAAGCGCCTCAGTGCAGTGACCGCCGACGTCGAAGCCCACGGAATACCCGGCGTGAAGGCTGCGGCCAAGGCCGCCGGGCTCGACCCGGGCTATCCCCGCGAGCCTCTGACCAGGCTTTCCAAGGGAGCAGAGACTTCGATCGCCAAGCTGATCTGACCGCGCCCGATCGGGTGAAACCAGGCCGCTCCTACACTCAGGTCATCGGCTTCGGGAGCTCATGACCACGCTGCAGATCACCCGTCCCCGCGACGTGCTCCCTGAGGAGGAGGTCGCCGCCCTTCGACCGTTGATCGAGGAGATCGACGAATTGAAGCGGGAGCGCAACGCGATCGTCGCCGCCCACAACTACATGACGCCGGACATCTATCACCTGGCGGCAGACATCAAAGGCGATTCGCTGGCCCTGGCCCAGACCGCGCTGGAGACGGAAGCCGAGGTGATCGTGCTCGCCGGGGTCCATTTCATGGCCGAGACCGCGAAGATCATCAATCCCGAGAAGACGGTCCTAATCCCCGACCTGCTCGCCGGGTGCTCCCTGGCCGACGGGATCACCGGCGCCGATGTGCGACGGCTCAAGAAGGAGCATCCCGGGGTACCCGTGGTGACCTACGTCAACACTTCCGCCGAGGTGAAGGCGGAATCGGACATCACCTGCACCTCGAGCAACGCGGTGGCCGTGGTCGAGTCGCTCGGGGTCGACAAGGTCATCTTCACCCCGGACCAATACCTGGGGCGCTGGGTGGCGACCCAGACGGATGTCGAGGTCATCCTCTGGGAAGGCGCCTGCATCGTCCACGAGCGCTTCACCGGTGAGGAGATCGCCGACTTCCGGCGGGACGCAGGGCCGATTCAGGTGATCGCACACCCCGAGTGCCCGCCCGATGTCCTCGCCGAGGCTGACTACGTCGGCTCCACTCACGGCATGATCCAGTGGGTCACCCGCAACCAGCCGGATCGGGTGATGATGATCACCGAGTGCTCGATGGCCGACAACGTCGCCTCGCAGACCCCGAACACCGAGTACATACGACCCTGCAACCTCTGTCCTTACATGAAGCGGATCACCCTCTCCAACATCAGGGACTCTCTGGCCACTATGACCCATCAGGTCGAGATCGACCCAGCTATCGCCGAGCGCGCCCGGGCTGCAGTCACCCGGATGCTCGAGGTCGGGCGCCAGGACTAGCGCCGCCCATGACCGAGATCATCAAGCTCGATGCTCCCATCGTGGTCGGTGCCGGAGTGGCAGGGCTCACCGTTGCCCTCGGCCTACCCAGAGCACACGTCATCAGCGCTCCCGAGATGGGGTCGACGTGGTGGGCGCAGGGAGGCATCGCTGCCGCACTCTCTTCGACGGACTCGCCACAACAACATGCTGCGGACACCCTCGACGTCGGAGGCGGCCTCGCCGCACAACATGCCGTCGAGATCCTCACCGACGGTGGCCCGGCCGCCATCGACCGCCTCATCGAGCTCGGCGCCGAGTTCGACCGCGACGATGACGGGGTGCTCTCACTCGGCCAGGAGGGCGGTCATCGCACCCGCAGGGTGGTCCATGCAGACGGCGACGCAACCGGCGCGGAGGTGATGCGGGCGCTCACCGAGGCGGTGCAAACCTCCGAGAGGGCACAGGTCATCGAGACCCGGGTGGTGGACCTGGTGATGATCGAGAATCGTGTGGCGGGAGTGGTCACCGCCGACGGGAAGGACCGGCAGGTGCTGTTGGCCCCGGCGGTCGTCCTCGCCACCGGGGGTGCCGGCCGGCTCTACTCCCGCACCACCAACCCCCCGGGAGTGACCGGCGATGGGATCGCCATGGCGGGGCGGGTCGGTGTGCGGTTGGCCGACCTCGAGTTCGTTCAGTTCCATCCCACGGCGCTGCTGGCCGGGAAGGACCCGATGCCCCTGCTCACCGAGGCGCTGCGCGGCGAGGGAGCGATCCTGGTCGACGCCCACGGCCGTCGCTTCATGGACCAGTACCACCCCATGGCGGAGTTGGCGCCCCGGGACATCGTGGCCCGCGCCATCTTCTGGCAATACGACAAGGGTGTCGGCGCTTATCTCGACGCTCGCTCCCTGATCAATTTCGCAGATCGTTTCCCCACGGTGAACGCGCATGCCCACTCGGTAGGGCTCGACCCGGAGCAGGACCTGCTGCCGGTGTCCCCCGCCGCCCACTACTACATGGGCGGGGTCGACACCGACACCAATGGCCGGACCTCTGTGGAAGGACTGTGGGCGGTCGGTGAGTGCAGCTCGTCGGGAGTTCACGGCGCCAACCGCCTCGCTTCCAATTCCCTCCTCGAGGGCCTGGTCTTCGGAGCCCGGGTCTCGGCGGACGTCGGTCGCAATCTCACCGAGGTGAACGGCGAGGCCCGGGCGCCCAAGGAGGCGTTCGACCTGCCGCTTGTGGCCGGGCCCGTCCTCCAGGAGTTGAGACAGGTGATGTGGGACCGCGTCGGCCTGGTCCGCACCGGCGCCGGGCTCTGGGAAGCGCGCAACAGCCTCCTCGAGATGGACGCGGTCCTACGGAGGACCATCGCCGGACGGGTAGCCGCCGACCTGGCGATCATGGTCGTCCTCGCGGCATTGCGCAGAAGCGAGTCGCGGGGAGGCCACTACCGGGCCGACTATCCCGAGCCCGACCCCATGCAGGAGCACCGGACACTGATCGACCCCACCCGGGCCGACATGGTCGCGATCACGTGATCCCCGCGGCGGCCTACGTCGACCTGGTGCGTCGTGCCCTGGCCGAGGACCTGGGCGAGGCAGGGGACATCACCAGTCAGGCGTGCGTGCCCGAGAGCACGAGGTCCGACGGGAACATCGTGGCTCGAGCGGAAGGGACGTTGGCCGGCCTCGAAGTGGCGGCCCATGTCTTCGCGGCCGTCGACTCCGGAGTGGCCTTCGAGGCCCGAGCTTCCGATGGCGAACGCACTGTTCCGGGCACGGCAGTGGCCGTGGTCTCGGGGCCTGCAAGGTCCCTCCTCGCCGGGGAGAGAACGGCACTCAACCTCTTGGGGCGGATCTCGGGCGTGGCCACTGCGACCGCAGCGTTGGTGGCGGCGGTGGAAGGGACCGGAGCCCGGATCACCGACACCCGCAAGACCATGCCCGGGATGCGCCTCCTCGACAAATACGCAGTGAGCGTGGGGGGAGGGGTGAATCACCGCATCGGGCTCTACGACGCGGTCCTGATCAAGGACAACCACCTGGCCGCGATCGGCGGCATTTCCGAGGCGGTGCAAGCAGCCAGGGAGCGCGTCGGGCCCGAAATGATGATCGAGGTCGAAGTGGACGGGATCGATCAGCTCGAGGAGCTTCTGGGAACCGACGCCAACCGGGTCCTGCTGGACAACATGAGCGTCGACGAGCTTCGCCAGGCAGTTCAGATCGTGGCGGGACGCCTGGTGACAGAGGCGTCAGGTGGCGTGAACCTGGCCAACGTCCGGTCCATCGCCGAGACCGGGGTCGACCTGATCTCGGTGGGTTGGATCACCCATTCCCCGCCCCAACTCGACTTCGCCCTCGATTTCGTGAGCGAGCGGTCGCCTGCGTAGTTTGGCGGACATGAGAGAACCTGTTCGAGTCGCGGTCACCGGGGCCGCCGGCCAGATCGGCTACAGCCTGGTGTTCCGGATCGCTTCAGGCGAGATGCTCGGCCCGGAGCAGCCGGTAGTCCTCCAAATGCTCGAGATAGCACCCGCCCTTCCCGCCCTGGAAGGGGTCGCTATGGAGCTGGACGACTGCGCCTTCCCGCTCCTGGCCGGAACCGCTGATGACCGACGACCCGGAGCGCGCCTTCGCCGGCGCCGACGTCGCCCTACTGGTGGGGGCCATGCCCCGCAAGGCAGGCATGGAGCGATCGGACCTGCTCTCCGCGAATGGCGCCATCTTCACCACACAAGGGAGGGCACTGGCCGCCGCGGCCAATCCCGAGGTCAAGGTCCTGGTGGTGGGCAACCCGGCCAACACCAACGCCCTGATCGCGATGAGCAATGCGAAAGGCCTCGACCCGGCCAACTTCACAGCGATGACCCGGCTCGATCACAACCGAGCCGTGAGCCAACTGGCAAGCCGTTTGGATCGGCCAGTGACCTCGATCAAGAAGATGACGATCTGGGGCAATCACTCGTCCACCCAGTACCCCGACCTGTTCCACTGCGAAGTGGACGGCGAGCAGGCCTTTGCGCTGGTGGGCGACCCGGCCTGGGTCGAGGAGGTCTACATCCCGACGGTGGCGGGCCGGGGGGCGGCGATCATCGCGGCACGAGGGGCCTCGTCAGCCGCATCGGCGGCCAATGCCGCCATATCCCATGTCAGGGATTGGGTTTCGGGTACTCCTGAAGGTGACTGGGTCTCGATGGGAGTCCCATCTGACGGCTCTTACGGTGTTCCCAGGGGCCTGATTTCGTCGTTTCCCTGCGTCTGCCGTGACGGAGACTGGCAGATCGTTCCAGGGCTCGACATCGACGACTACTCACGAGCAGCGAGATCGACCTCTCCGTCGCGGAACTGGTCGAGGAACGGGACGCAGTCGCCGCGCTCGGGCTGCTCGGCTGACCCATCCTGCATCCCCATCCTCGATCCCCGGTTCGAGGTGGAACACCGCATCCTCTTCCCACTCCACAGTGCCGTTCCACCAGAGGAACCCGGTCCTCCACTCGTGGTCGGCGATCACCTTCACCCCGAGCCAATCCCGGTTGAGCGCCGAGGTTGACCCGGTCAGTCGAGGGCCAGCCATTGGACACCAGGAACCAGTCCCGCCTGCGCATGACAAGTCCGGTGGCTCGCCCGTCCGAAGCGGGCGATAGATCTGGCGGTTGACGCCTACGTCCCCATTGACGTTCGACTCATAGATCCAGAGCTGCTTCACCGGTTTCCCGAGACCGCGTTTAGTGCCCCGGCGGACGCCTCGATGATCCGGCAATCAGCGTCGGGGTTGTCGCCGGCGGCACTACCCACCCGGGCCCCCTCGCGGACGGCCGATGACATCGAGACCCGGTCGGAGAAGCCGGTCCCCCACTCGTAGGTGCCCAGGGCGAGCAAGAGCATGATCATCAATGCCATGGCCATCTCGATGGCAGCAGTTCCCCGCTCGCTGCTCATGGTGCGGACTCCGGCGGGACCAAACGCACCGGGTTGCCGATCACCCGGGCCCGCCAGGTGGTGCGCTCGGTGGGCAGGCTCAGGTCGAGGTCCATCTTCCAGAAGCAGTCGGAACCACACATGTCGGCCGGATCGTCGGGCAGGTCGATTGTGGCCACGATCCATTGCTCATTGAAAACCCGGGGTCGGAACCGAGCGACGTGTCTGTTGTCTGCCATTCGCATGGGCCGGACCCTGGGGGCTTGGTCTGAGCGGTCAGGTTGTGGTTCCACACCGTCCAACTGCAGTTGGGCGATGCCTCCGGTCGGTGAGATCACCGACATCCAGGAGTTGGCATCGGCATCACCCGGGTCGTAGAACTGGAGCTCCAGCTTCTTACCGGCATGGATGTCCTCGATCTCGGCCAAGTAGAGATTGGAGCTGGAAGTCAGGTCGTTGGACCAGATCGACATGTCGTTGATCCCGAAAACCCGGGCTGAGGCGACGACGAGAGTGTTGCCCGCACCGAATAGTGGTTGCTGGCGATCCCCTGCCCTGCAGTGGTGACGTGGAGCACGTAGATGCCCGGGGTCAGCGCACCACTCATGGTGCACAGGGTGTCCCAGTCGTCCTGGGGCCCGCTGCCAGGGGCGTAGCGAGGCAGTGCATCCCGGTATCGCTGGGTTGTCGGTGGGATCGAGCGGGGTGGTGTCCACCGCGTGCAGCGTGTAGACCGTGGTCGGTTCCGGTCCGGCGTCACCGCCAACTGCGAAGTCACCGGTGCCTTCGTCCTGGGGTCGGGCGTGGAACCCGGCGTCATACAACTCGACGGTCAGTCCGTTGGACCCTGTCGGACCTCGATCCCGTAGTAGTAGCCGGAGTAGGCGCCGCCCCGGTTGCAGTCGCTGTTCGCTCGACGAGCACGAGGTGCCCCCTGATAGGGACCCGGCACCGGGTCGAGTAGGGGTCGCCATGCTCCTTGTGGATGAACTGCGAGGAGATCGCGGCCCATGAGTCGCCGACCGCGGGGCAACCGAAGCAATTGTTGGGGTTGCCCAGCGGCACCGGTTTGATGTACTCCGAAGTCGCCTCCCGGGTGATGTTGAACTGGTCGAAGCCGAGCACCTTGAGGAAGAAGGGCTCGATCGAGGTCCGCAACTCGGCGTGGAGCTTGTTGTCGGCAAGTGGGGTGACGGTGAGCTCGTCGGCGCCGCCGGGGTCGTAGCCGTTGGCACGGGCCGCGTCCGCGGCATCGATCTCGGCCTGAGCTGATGAACCCGGGGAGATTGACCACGCCGGCCAGGGCGGCCGCGTCCACCGCCTTCTGGGCCCGGGTGGTGCTCAGGTACATCCAACCCAGGTCGACGCCGAATCCGGCCATCCCGATCAGGACCACCAAGGTCAAGGCCAGCCAGATGAGGGCGATGCCCTCGCTCCTCGCTTCCAGAACCTCATTCGAAGGCCTCCGGTTCGAGACGCTGCAGGGCGGTCCGGGTCAGGTCCATCGTCCCTCGCCACGGTGGGAGCCCGGTGATCCAGTCGTGGTCGGTGACGATCGTGACCCCCAGGATGTCGAGCTCGAGTGTGTCGCTCGACGTTTACCTGCCGGTCGACGCTGGGCCACTGCTCGAATACGTTCCAGCTCGGTGTGCCACAGACGGCGGGTCCTGACCGGGGTTGAGCGTCCAGGTGTTGACCTTCCCGGGCACCGGGGCGCCATTGTTCTCGCTGGCCTTGAAGATCTGTATCTCGACGCCCTCCAGGTCGGAGGGTCCGAACGCTGTGACCACGCTCTGGATGATGGTCGCAGTCGGCCTCGGGGTCGTTACCGGCCAACTGAGCCGACCCGGGCGGCCTCCCGGGCGGTGTAGGAGACGGTGAGGAAGTCACGAAAGAACATGCCCAGTTCGAGGAGGCTGATCATGAGCATGATCAAGATCGGGAGTATCAGGGCGGCCTCGACCATGGTCGCCCCCCTTTGAATTGCTCCCTTGCCCATTTTTGCCCCTGACGTGTCGCCGGCCCCACCGGCAGACACCTGCGTACATTATCCGAGGTGGTGTCCTTGGTATCCAGGGACTATGTGGTTTCCCGCGATGTGACTAGTCGCCCGCCTCTGGGCGAGAACCACCAACCGGTGCTACTCAGTACTCGACTTCGAGATCGGTGACCGCTGCGCCCCACTGCTGGATCGCAGACTGGTGCATCATCAACTTGGCCAGGTTCCCCGAGACTTTGACCTTGCCGGTCATGAATGCGGTCTGGGTGTTCAGTTCGCCTTTGGAGATCGCAGTCGCTGTCTCGTAACTCTGACGGACGGTCACATCGGGCTCTTCGACGGTGCCGACGCCCATGGTTGAGCTCCCGCCGCCGGAATCGAGGAAGTAATCGACATCCCCTTCCGGGCCGTCATTGACGACGAACTGGATCCGAAGCTCTGCCGACCCGATGGCGTTCTTGAAACCCTGGTGCTCGCCCAGGGCTGCAGTCACTTCGGTGGCCCACTCTTCGCTCAGGAACTTGGACAAAACGAGATCTCCTTGATGACGACGAGACCGGATCGTAATAGTCGATCGGAGGCTATCCCGAGGCTGGGACCGGCAGTCATAGACTCAGCCGATGGCCAATCCCGTCCTCGAGAAGCAATTCGGAGCGCCCACCACCGACGCCGCCCTCCAGTCGGTGGAGGCTCCCGCCACGGCGCCGACTCGGGAACGCCGCATGACGATGGGCTCGGTGATCATGTCCACGCTGGTCCTGCTGGTCCTCATGGCCGGCGGTGCCGCCTACGGATGGGCGAACGCCATCGCAGTCCAACGCTGGTACTGGTTGTTCCTGATCGGGTTGATCGTCCTCGTGATCGCCACCGTGGCCAACCCCAAGCTGGCGGTGGTCACCGGGATCATCTACGCCCTGGGCCAGGGAGCGTTCCTCGGGTCGATCTCCAAGGTCTACGAGACCTGGTACGACGGGATCGTCTTCCAGGCGCTTCTCGCCACCCTGGCGGTGTTCGTCTCGATGCTCTTCCTCTACGCCACCAGGATCGTCAAGGTCACCCAGAAGATGCGGTCGGTGATCATCATCGCCACCGTCGGAATCGGCGTGTTCTACCTGTTCAGCTGGATACTCAGCCTGTTCAGCGTCGATATCCCGGTGCTGAGCGGAGCGGGCACCGGTGCGCTGGTCTTCAGCATCCTGGTTGTGATCATCGCCTCCCTCAACCTCCTGCTCGACTTCGCGGTGATCGAGCACGGCGTGAGCAGCGGCGCCCCCCGGGCGTTCTCCTGGTTCGCAGCATTCGGGCTGATGGTCACCGTCGTCTGGCTCTACATCGAGATGCTGCGACTGCTCTCGATCGTGGCCCGCCGGGGCTGACCCGAGTCCTACATGTGAGCGACGATGGCGTCGCCGAACTCCGAAGTCTTCACTTCGGTGGCCCCGGTGGTGAGCCGGGCAAAGTCGTAAGTGACGGTTCGGGCGGCGATTGCCCCTTCGAGCCCGGTGATGATCCGGTCGGCCGCCTCCCCCCATCCCATGTACCGGAACATCATCTCCCCGGACAGGATCACCGAGCCCGGGTTGACCTTGTCCAGACCGGCGTATTTGGGAGCAGTGCCGTGGGTGGCCTCGAACACCGCATGACCCGTGACGTAGTTGATGTTCCCGCCCGGAGCGATCCCGATCCCTCCCACCTGGGCCGCCAGGGCGTCGGATAGATAGTCGCCGTTGAGGTTGGTGGTGGCGATCACGTCATAGTTCGCGGGCCGGGTCAAGACCTGTTGCAACATGGCGTCCGCGATGACGTCCTGCACCAGGAGCTTGTCGCCCGGCTCCCCGCCACAGTCCTCCCATGACACCGCGACGTCGGCGAACTCCTCGCGAACCAGCTCATACCCCCATAGGCGAAACGCCCCCTCGGTGTATTTCATGATGTTCCCCTTGTGGACCAGGGTCACCGATCGGCGGTCGTTGGCGAGGGCGTGTTTGATGGCGGCCCGGATCAGTCGCTTCGAACCGGTCACCGACACCGGCTTGATCCCGATGCCGGAGTCGTCGCGGATCTTCCACCCATATTCCGCGGTGAGAAATGCGATCAGGCTCGCGGTCTCCTCGCTGCCCTCCTCGAGCTCGAGCCCGGCGTAGACGTCTTCGGTGTTCTCCCGGAAGATCACCATGTCGACCAGCCCGGGCTCCTTGACCGGGGATGGAACCCCATCGAACCAGCGGATCGGGCGGACACATGCGTACAGGTCGAGGATCTGGCGTAGCGCGACGTTCAGGGAGCGGATCCCGCCCCCAACCGGCGTGGTCAGAGGGCCCTTGATCCCGACCAATTGCCGATCGAAAGCGGCCACCGTCTCGTCGGGGAGCCACGAGCCGGTCTCGTTGTGGGCCTTCTCCCCGGCGAGGACTTCGGACCACTCCACTTTCCTCGCACCCCCGTAGGCCTTCTCCACCGCGGCATCGAAGACCCGAACCGACGCCGCCCAGATGTCGGGGCCGGTCCCATCGCCCTCGATGAAGGGAACGATCGGGTCATCGGGCACGACGAGACCACCGGGTCCCATGGTTATGGATGTGGCCATGTCGCACAGCTCCTAAGAGGTCAATGGAGCCGGGAGGTTAGTGAGCCTGCCGTCGCCGCACCCCCTGACGTCGTGCTCACCCGCAGATCGAGGCCGCCCTTCACCCAATCATCCCATTGCACACCGACCACCTGAGGGTGCCGAGCGGCCAACTCGGCGAGAGCCGTCGCATATTGGATTTGGGCCGCCTCGCTCGGAGTGTTCGGTGCGCCCCCGGCGGCGATGATGATCGGCACACCAGGACCGGCGGCACTTGACATCTCGTTGATCGCCGCCTCGTGATACCCGACATTCGTTCCGCCGGCCGTGGGGTATCCGCCCGACGCCCGCAATGTCGACATAGTTCGCACCCGGCCAGAAAAGCCTGAAGCCGCCCGTGCCCCACTGGGCGGCCGAGTAGCGGTTGCTCGACATCGAGCGGTGAGCAGTGAACGCGGTACGGACACGGGAGGACCCGATTACCGAGTTCGCTTTGTCGGCAATTCGGCGGAACGCCGTCTTGAAGGCCGCCGCGTCATCACCCCACGGGTTAGACCGAAGGTTGGGGTCGGGAAGATGTCGATGATGACCCTGCGACCACCACCGAGTGCCGGTGAATTTGGCGAAGGCGGCCAGCATGTTGTTCAGGCGCTTGTCGTGCTTGCCGGAAGCCAGGCCGCCCAGATCGTTGGCAATGATCCGGATGTACGGCGTCGCACCCAGCGTCCCAGATATGGCCGAGCTGGGTCGGAACCCAGATGTTGGGGTTGCCTCGACGTTCCGGTGGCGAGCCAGTTCTTGTCGCCGGTCGTGTCATCGACCCAGTAACTGACTCCGAAGGTGTCGAAACCGGCGCCGCCCGACTCATACACGGAGAGTGCCGTCTTGTAGGCGAGATGAGACCGCCCTCCCCAGTAGTCCGGCGGTGAAGGAGGCTCCGGTGGCAGTGTGACCGGGATCTGGTCACCCAAGTGCCCGCTTGAGGAAAGCGGCCATCTGTCCCCTGGTCACCGAGTCGTCAGGGCAGAAGCGATCGTTGGCCGGTGGATTGCAGCCCTCGGTTATTCCCGAGGCCGCGAGACGCTCGATGGCCTTCTCGAAGACCGAATCGTCGTCGTCGTAAAACCTCCCCGACGCCTGCGGGCGATCATTGCAACCGATCCGCTCCGGGCCGGCCGCCAGCGAGTCGAAGTAGATCTTGTTGTTGATCGGGGAGGTGCCGTCGCCTCCGTAGTAGACGTCGAACCACAACGACTTGACCTTCAATTGGCTCTCTGAGGGGCGACGAAACGTCAGATTGCTCGCCGCGTAAGCCCGATCCCCATCCACGTATCCCTCGAGGATCCCGTTCGACTTCCCCAGTGAGTTGACCTTGACCCGAGCTTCGATGCAGTACCAACGCCCGTGTTGCAGAGTGGACAGGTCCGGGTTCCAGTGCAGGATCCTCCCGTCCTGGCCCGCCCCGCTCGAGTTGAGCAGGTAGGAATAGAAGGAGATCCGAGTCACCTGGGCCGGGTTGTAGGGATATGAGGGAAGGCCATCGGAGGCGTAGACGGGTTGGAACGCCATTCGAGCCGACCAACAGGGGGCAGCCGCCGTCGACGGCCTGTTCCCCAAGCAGTTGTAGGTGTAGAGACCACCGAATCCGGGGAGCTTTCCCCGATAGGGCGGATTGACCTTGAACCCGATCGGGAACCGGAGCCAGTAGCGCATCCACATCCCTTCGGGCTCGGACCCGATGTTGGTCTTGGTGTTCCAGTGGGCGCTTCCTCCCCAATGATCACCCTTGAAGATGTCGGTGAAGAGCCCGTCTCCCTGATGTCCCGATGCGGTGGGCTTGAGTCCGAACTGAGAGTCGAATACCCCGTTCACGCCTTCCTCGAAATCCTCTTCGAGCCAAGGGGCCTGCGCGGCCTCGGCCCGATCGGGAACAGGCAGAACGCCCAGCAGCAGGAGAGCCGCCAGGATCAAGAGCGTCTTTGGAAAGGCTCGCATCAACAGAGCGCGGTTGGACCGACGTCGAATGTGTAGCACTCGATGAGATATATCGGACGCTTCCGACCGGCACTCAAGCGACCGGAGGTATTCAGCCCCGCCGACTGGCCGCGGCCGCCAGGGTGTTGACCAGGAGCATGGCCCTCGTCATGGGGCCGACGCCACCCGGAACCGGAGTGATCGCGCCCGCCACATCGGCAACCGGCTCGAAGTCGACGTCTCCGACCAGCCCATTGTCGGTGCGGTTGATCCCGACATCGATGACCGTGGCACCCGGTTTCACGAATTCCTTCGTGACCATCTCCGCCACGCCGATCGCGGCCACCAGGATGTCCGCCTCCCTCGCCAGCTCGGCGAGCTGGCGGGTCTTGGAGTGGCCGATCGAGACCGTGGCGTCGACTCCCCGGCTGGCGAGCATCAAGGCCAGAGGCCGACCCACCAGGAACGATCGGCCGATGACTACGGCACGGGCCCCCGAGATCGGGACGTGATAGTGGTCCAGCATCCGCATCACCCCGCTCGGAGTGCACGGCCTCAGCCCGGGACGGTCGAGGACGAGGAGTCCGAGGTTCTGAGGGTGCAATCCATCGACGTCTTTGGCCGGCGAGATCTGCTCGACCACCCGCTCCGCGTCCAAGTGCCCAGGGAGTGGAAGCTGGACCAGGATCCCGTCGACCGACGGGTCATTGTTGAGGCTCTCGATCAGAGCCTCGAGTTGTCCCTGGGTCGTGTCGGACCCCAGTTCGTGGTGGAAGGACTGGATCCCGACCTCACCCGCATCTGAGCGCTTGCCCCTGACGTATGAGTGCGATGCCGGGTCGTCGCCAACGAGAACAGTTGCCAGCCCTGGGGCATAATCGAGCCCGGAGACGGTCGATGCCACCTCGGCCTTGACCTTGGCGGCCACCAACTTCCCGTCCAGGATCGTCGCCGTCATCTCAGTGCAGGAAATGGCGAACGGAGGTGAAAACCAAGGCAATCCCTTGCTCGTTGGCAGCTTGGATCACTTCGCTGTCGTTGCGGGACCCGCCGGGCTCGATGACTGCGGTCACGCCGGCCCGGGCCAGGGTGTCCAGCCCGTCACGAAACGGGAAGAAGGCGTCGGAAGCTGCCACCGCCCCTGAGGCTCGCTCGCCGGCCTTGAGCACTGCCCGCTCCGCGGCTCCGACCCGGGACTGGTCCCCGGCACCAACCCCCACCGCTGCGGCCCCGCTGACGATGGCGATGGCGTTGGACTTGGTGTGCATCGCGACCTTCCATGCGAACTCGAGGTCTGATCGCTCCTCTCCGGTTGGAGCCCGCTCGCTGACGACTTCCCATGAAGCGCCGACATCGGTGTCTCGCTCCTGAATGAGGAGGCCCCCTTCGATACGGGTGAGGTCGATGCCACCAGGATCCGGAGCGTTCGCCTGGAGAACTCGCAGCGCCTGGCGCGCTTCGAGAACGGCAAGAGCCTCGGATGTGGAGTCGGCGCAGATCACGACCTCGATGAACTTGTCCGCCATCGACTGCGCCGTCGCTTCGTCGAGGAGGCCGTTGATCGCCACCACCCCGCCAAAGGCCGACAACGGATCGCAGGCCCAGGCTTTCTCGAAAGCGTCGACCACACTGTCTGCGTAGGCCACCCCACAGGCGTTGGTGTGCTTGATGATCGCCACCGTCCCCGGGTGCGAGGTGGCCAGCCGCCATGCGGCCTCGGCATCCTGATAGTTGTTGTAGGACATCTCCTTGCCCTGGTGCAGGGTCGCATCCAGCCACCAGGGCCTGGCCCCGTCCTCGGCAAAGAGGGCGGCATCCTGGTGAGGGTTCTCCCCATATCGCAGCCCCGACACCCGTCGCAGGGGGATCACCCGGTCGTTGCCCAGCCAGTTGACAATCGCCGAGTCGTAGGAGGCCGTGTGAAAGAAGGCCTCGGCAGCGAGGGCCCGCCTCAACTCGTCATCGAGGCCACCGCTTTCGACAGCCTTGGCCACCGACTCGTACTGGTCGGGCGAGGTGACGACACCGACGTGCGCGTGATTCTTGGCAGCACCCCGGACCATGGATGGCCCACCGATGTCGATCTTCTCGATGATCTCGTCGAAGCCGGCGCCGGATGCCACCGTCTCCCGGAACGGGTAGAGATTGACCACAACCAACTGGAAGGGCTCGATCCCGTTCGCCTCGAGATCTGCGAGGTCGGGCCCGTGGTCGGCCCGAGCAAGGATCCCGCCGTGGATCGTCGGATGAAGCGTCTTCACCCTCCCCCCGAGCATCTCGGGTGCCCCCGTCACTTCCTCGACCGTGGAGACCTCAAGGCCGGCGTCCTGGAGAGCGCGAGCCGTCCCCCCTGATGAGACGATCGACACGCCGCCGGCGGAGAGGCGGGTGGCGAACTCGATGAGACCCTCCTTGTCGTACACGCTGATCAATGCCCGACGCACCGGCACCGTGGTCATCTCCAGATCACCCGATCTTCCTCGAACACGATCTCCCCGGAAGCGAGGGCGCGCACCACTTTCGGGTAGAGATCGTGCTCCTCGGCCTGGATGCGAGCGTGCAGGCTCTCGACATCGTCACCATCCAGGATCGGGACTGCCCGTTGCGCGACGATCGGCCCGTGATCGACCTGGTCGTCCACCAGATGGACGGTGACCCCGGTCACTTTCACTCCGTGGGTCAGGGCCTGCGCCACGGCATGGGCGCCGGGAAAGGCCGGGAGCAACGAGGGATGGATGTTGAGGATCCGGTTCGGGAATCGGGCCACCGCCTCCGCCGAGAGGATTCGCATGAATCCGGCGAGGACCATGACCTTGGCCCCCGACTCCTCGACGGCGTCGGCAACCGCGGCCGAGAACTCGGACCGGGAGCCGAAGTGATCCCAGGGGAGCACGAGCGTGTCGAGACCGGCATCGCGCGCCCGATCTAATGCCTTGATCCCGGGCCGATCGGAGATCACGACACCGATCCGGGCCCCGAGGTCCCGGTTATCGATGAGCGCCTGCAGGTTGGAGCCCGATCCCGAGACCAAGACTGCGATGTCGATGATGCCCTGCTTCCGTGTGGTGGCCAGATCGTAGAGTGGGGCACGACATGCCGACGATCGAACAAGTGCCGGCGCACGACTGGCAAGACTGGATCCAGTCCCGGGAGGGGACACTTCTCGACGTCCGGGAGCCACACGAGTGGGTGTTGGGCACGCTCCCCGGCGCCCTGCAGATAAGCATGAACGACATTCCCGACCGCATCGACGACCTGCCGCGCGACGGTGGGCTCCTGGTCGTCTGCCGGTCCGGTGCCCGCAGCGATCGGGTTGCCGCCTTCCTCTCGATGAACGGCTTCGAAGACGTGGCGAACCTGGCGGGAGGGATGAAGGCACTCGGCCTGCAGGACTGAGTGTGCAGATCGATCCCCTGCGCACCGAAGGACTGGGCGATTCCACCTATTTGCTCACTCACGAGGGAATCGGCCTCGTCGTAGATGCACAGCGAGACATCGACCGCTTCCTGGACCCGATGGTCGCGTCCGGCGCCGAGCTCCGCCTCGTCCTGGAGACACACCTCCACAACGACTACCTATCCGGAGGCCCCGAGCTCGCACGGGTCGACTGGTGCCGAACTGTTGGTGCCCGCAGCCGCCGCTCCCGCCTACCGGCATCGGCCCGCATTCCACCTGGAAGACATCGACCTCGGCGCTTTCGTGGTCCGGCCGCTCCACACCCCCGGCCACACCCCGGAGCACACCTCGTATTTGATACTGGTAGAAGACGAGCCGGTCGCCGTGTTCTCCGGGGGAAGCCTCCTCGTCGCCTCCGCCGGCAGATCCGACCTCCTCGGGGCCGAACGGGCCGAAGCACTCGCCCGGCTCCAGTACCAATCCGTGCACCGTCTTGCGGACTTGCCCGATCCTGTGGGCCTCTACCCAACCCACGGAGAGGGGAGCTTCTGCACCACCTCGGAGGGGAGCGGGCACACCTCGACGATCGGAGTCGAGAAGAGATCGAATCCGGTCCTCGCCTATCCAGACGAGGACTCCTTCATCGACGGCGAGCTAGCTGGGCTCGGTCCCTGGCCGTCGTATTACGCCCACATGGGCCCGGCGAATATCCGAGGGGCGTCGCCCATGCCGGATTACGAGGTCCCGGTGCTGCTTGCCGGTGCGATCAAGGACCTGCCATCGAACGTGGCCGTGGTCGACGCCCGTCCCCGTGACCAGTACGCACAGGGGCACCTTCCCGGGTCGCTGGCCATCGAGCTCGGTGATCGCTTTGGGACCTGGGTCGGATGGATCGTCCCCTACCAGGCGCCTCTGGCACTGGTGCTCGATCCCGGACCAGGACCTCGACGAAGCCCTCACCCAGTTGCGGCGGATCGGGTTCGACGACGTAGTCGGTGTGATCCGAGACTTGGCCGCTCCCGGACTGGAGCTGGTCACTCATCGCATGGTCGGCGTCAATGAGTTCACCGCGGCCGTGGCCGATGGCGCCCAGCTGCTCGATGTCCGAAATGAGGCGGAACGAAGCGAAGGCACCGTCCGGGGATCGATAGAGAGCTACGTGCCCGACCTCGCCGAGGCTACGCCCGACGGCCTGATCGCGGGTCAGCGAGGTGTGGGTGGCATGCGAGAGCGGATACCGGGCCAGCCTTGCCGCGTCGCTCCTCGAGGCCCGCGGATTTCTTCCGGTGGTCCTCAACGACGCCGGGATCGCCGACGTGCTCGCACTGGGGGATTGATCGGGCATCCGAAACCGGTTCTGCGAGAATCGGCGAAATGGAAGAAGACCGAAAGCTCCCCGTGTGGGTGCTTCCCGGGTCTCGGCGTGCTGGCCGTGATCGCCCTGGTGGCCGCTGGCCTGCTCCGGGAGACTCCAGACCTCGACCCTTCGACGCCGGAGGGAACTGTCCAGGCCTACCTCGAAGCCGTCTTCGCCGGTGACACCGAGGCCGCCTCCCAATACACAGAGGGTGAGTGCGACCCCAGTATCGGCGGCGGGAGCCCCACGCAGGGTGTCTCCGCCAGCCTGGTCAGCGTCGAGGGAGACGACCAGTTCGCGACCGTTGTCGTTCAGCTCAGCCAGACCTCCGAGGACCCATTTGTCGGGCTCAGCGAGTGGCAGGAGTGGTTCAACCTCATCAATCGGGATGGCGTCTGGTTGATTCAGGAGCCGGCATGGCCGTACTACGCGGACTGCTGACCAGATGACCGCGGTGGTCGCTCTGGTGGCCGTGATCGCGGTGATCGCCGCGATCGCTTTCCTCGTTGCCAAAGTCTGGAATCGGCGACCCGGAGAGCCCGACGACAGCGGGACCGACATCCTCCCTTACCTGATCCTTGCCCTGGCAGTCGGAGTCGCAGGCTTCACGTTCGCCCGACTCGCCAGGGTGGCACTCACCTGGAACCAACTCGCAGGAGAGCCTGGAACGGAGATCGCTGCCGCCTTGGCCGGTCTGGTCGTGGCCGCCCCCATCGCCTATCTGCTCTGGCGACGCCAAAAGCGGCGGCGCCTCTCGCACCCCCGCTCCCCGGGATGGCCCGTCTACCTGTCACTGATCGAGATCGTCTTCCTGACGGCCTTCTTCGCGGCTGTGAGCCAGGTGGCGAACGGGATAGCCGGTATCGCCGAGCCCAGCCCATGGACCGACCTCCTGGTCTACGGAGGGCTGGTCGCCTTCCATTGGTGGGCCGGGGCCCAAGACCCGCCCCAGGGGGAAGCAGCCGAGCTTCCCCGACTCATCGGGTCCGGGGTTGCCCTGATCGCACTGGTCATCGGACTGCAAGGTGTCTTGCAATGGCTTTTCGAGCTGGCCTATGACTCGACACTCGGAACCATCGTCGACCAGTTCCTCGACGCCAGGTCGGGCAATGACCTCGCCGCCCCACTCGGGCTGCTCATCGCAGCCGCTCCGATCTGGGCCTGGCGCTGGCTCACGGCTTGGCATGAGGAACCCCGCCCCCTCCGCCACCTTTACCTGGGGACCGCTGCAGTAACTGGCCTGGTGACGTCTCTCGGCACCGGGATCGCCATCGTCACCCTGGTCATCACCTACTTTCTGGGAACTCTCGAGGCAAGGCTCCATTTCGCCGGGCTCCCCGCACAGCTCTCGGCGCTGATCGTCGGTCTCGCCTTGTGGGCGCACCACCGGCGAAGGATGGGCACGGATCGAAACGGGGCCGTCCGGGGCTACGAGTACGCGATGGCCGCCATCGGCCTCGGGGCGCTGGTCGGAGCCGGCACTGCACTGGTGGCGATGGTCTGGCAAACCCCTCTCGCCGGTGACCCGAGCCAGTCCGGCCTGATCGGATCCGGCCTCGCGGTGCTCGTTGCGGGAACGGTGTGGCACTACTTCTGGCGCCACGCCCAAGGATCCAGGGTCGAGGAGCGACGGTCCCCGCAACGACGGTTCTACCTGGTGGGGATGGCTGTGATCTTGGGGCTGACCACGGCCGGGGCGCTGATCGCAGTCCTCGTCATCACTTTCCAGGCGGCCCTCGCCGAGGGTGCGTCCGATCTGGGCTCATTGCCGGTCCCGGTGACCCTCACGGTCCTGGCCGGCATTGCCACCTGGCACCTGTTCACAGTGATCCGTTCGGATGGCCCGGCCGACACCCGCACCGCCGGAGCACCTTTCGAGGTGACGGTGATCTGCTCCCATCCCGGCCCTTTGGCAGTCGAGTTTCCCAAGGAGGCGGTGCTCAGGGTCCTGTATCGAAACGACGAGCAGGGAATCGTGGATCAGGACATGGCGAAAGAGATCGTTGCCACCGTCGACGGTCGCCCATCGATGGTGTGGGTCGACCAGGACGGGTTCCGCGTCGCTCCCCTCCGGCCAAGTTGATTTCCGGTTCCGCTTCGCGCTCTGGGAGTATCCCCCGTCGTGACCTGGCTCGCCGAGAAGTTCCTCAAAATGATGGGGTGGGAGTTCACCGGCTCGGTGCCAGACCTTCCCCGGCTGATAATCATCGGCGCCCCGCACACCACCAACTGGGACTTCATCGTCTACCTCGGCGCCTTGCGCCATTACCGGATCGGAGCCTCCTTCATCGGCAAACACACCTTGTTCCGTTGGCCGCTCGGGTATTTCTTCCGGAAATGGGGAGGGATCCCGGTCGACCGGTCGAAGCCGAGCGGTCTGGTCGATCAAGTCGTCGATGCCATCGACAAGTCCGAGAAGATGATCCTGGTCATGGCCCCCGAGGGAACCCGGAGAGCTGCCCCGTTTTGGAAGTCCGGATTCCTCAACATCGCCGCCCGGGCCGGGGCTCCGATCCTCCTCGCCTACATCGACTTCCCAACCAAACGCGCCGGCATGGGGCCCTTGATCGAGTTCGACGGTGACGTCTCGAGGTTCATGGACAGGTGCCGGGAGTTCTACGCCGACAAGCGTGGGCTCGATGAGGGGAAGAAGGGCCCGGTGGTGACCCGGGAGGAGCTGGAGGCGAGCTGACCCCAGTCAGCCGGCCATCCTCTTCAAGGCTGCACGATCGACCTTTCCCAGGTGTGTCTGAGGGAGCACATCGACGAAATAGACCCGGCGGGGGTGCTTGTATGCCTCGAGCCTGGCTAGTGCCCAATCGATCAGGTCCTGCTCACTCACACCATCGGCGACCACGAACGCCACCGGCTTGGTCAACCCGTCTTGATCCGTCACCGCCACCACGGCGCACTCCCGGACCGACTCGTGCTCGAGAAGGGTCGACTCCAACTCCTGGGGGCGGAACCACTTCCCTTTCACCTTGAGGGCATCGTCCGCTCGCCCCCGGTGGGTGACGTAGCCGTCTTCGTCGATCGAGATCAGATCGCCACCGACGAACCACTCTCCCCTGAAGGCTTCCTCCGTCCTCACCGGATCCTCCCAGTACCCGGGGCCCAAGGACTCGCCCTTGACCCAGAGCCTGCCCACCTCGCCGGTCGGCACTTCGCGCCCATCCTCGTCGCAGGCCTTGACCTCGAACCCGGGCACGACTTTGCCCAGGGTGCCCGGCCTCACCTCGCCCGCCGTGTTGCTGATGAAGATGTGCCACATCTCGGCGGTGCCCAGGCCATCGAGCAGCTCGACCCCAACTTCGGTTGTCCAACGCTGATAGAGGCTCTCCGGCAGTGCCTCTCCCGCCGAGGTCGCCAGCCGAAGCGAGGAGAGGTCGTGTTGCGCCACTTCGGGATCAGAGAGCATTTGATTGATCGCCGAGGGGACAGTCACCAGGACGCTGGCCCGGTTCCGCTCCACGCGCTCCGCGATCGCTGCCGGGGTGGCGGGCCCGGGGAAGAGGACCGTCGATGCACCCACCGAAAACGGGAAGAAGAGGTTGGAGCCGGTGGCGTAACCGAAATAGAGCTTGGGCACGGCGATGGTGACGTCGTCAGCGGTAAGCGCCAACGTCCCCCGGCCATAGAGCTGGGTGGTGTTGGCCAGGCTGCGGTGACTCTGGGGCACCGCCTTGGGGAGCCCGGTGGTGCCCCCGGAGAACAACCACAGCGCAGGGTCTGAGGCCGCGGTGTCGGCGGTCGGCACCCCGACTCCTTCACTGGGGATGGTGTCGTCGGCGAGCACCAGTTCCCAGAGTGTCAGACCCCACTTTCTCCCTCGCGGACTCGAAGACATCGAGGTGGTCGGGATGAACGAGAGCAACTGATGCTCGGGCCTGGCCCAGCACTGCCGCCATCGCCTCCGTCGTGAGCCCGGGATTGATCATGATCGCCACCGCGCCGACCCGGAACAGCCCGAAGAGAGACGCAACGAAGGCGAGGCCGTCGGGAAGGACCACTAGCCCCCGATCGGAGCGCTGGAGCCCGGCCTCCAGGAGCAGCCCGGCTATGGCCGAGGCAGCACTATCGACAGCGGAATACGTCAGCGGGCCGCCATCCAGGCGGAGCGCGACTCTCTCACCATGACCCTCGTCGAGCCGGTCTCGCAGCAGGAATCGGTCGACATTGAGACGCTCGGGCCACTCGGTCACGGCGCTCGACGCTAGTGGCCCCGATTACGGTCATCGGCCTTGAGACACGCCCTGGTCACCGGCGCAACATCGGGGATCGGCAAAGCCACGGTGCTCGCTCTCGCCAGGTTGGGCTTCCACGTCGTCGCGACCGGTCGATCGAACGAGAAGGTCGACGCCGTGGTGCAGCTGATACGCGACGGCGGCGGCTCGGCTGAAGGCCTTGTGTTCGACCTGGGCTCGCTGGACACGGTGCGCCGGGCGGCCGCCGAGATCCGCGGCGGCGGTGCCTCCCTGGACATCTTGGTCAACAACGCCGGGATCGGGATGGGCAACGGCATGACCGGCGACGGCTTCGAGATCCATTGGGCGGTGAACCACATCGGGCCCTTCCTGCTCACCCGGGAATTGGATCCTGTGCTCGCCGATAGGAGTCGGGTGGTGACCGTGGCCAGTGATTGGCACTATCGGGCTCGTGACCTGAAGCTCGACCAGGCCCGATCGAGAGGCTGGGGGCCTTTCGGGCTCGACCGCTATGCCACCACCAAGACCGCCAACATCCTGTTCACGAGGGAGTTGGCGAGGCGGCGCCCCGACCTGCGCACCTATGCCGTGCACCCGGGATTGGTGGACACCGGGATCTTCCCGGTCTGGGTGAAGCCCTTCCTCGGGTCTGGCCTGAAGACGCCGGCGGAAGGGGCAGACACCGTGGTGTGGTGCGCATCGTCCGACGAGGTGGCGGAGCAGAGCGGCCTCTACTACTCGAATCACCAGGTCCGGTCCCCTTCATCGCTGGCCGCCGACGACGATGTCGCTGCCGAGTTGTGGGAGAAGTCGGACGGAGTGGGTCAACTAGCGTCGGCACTGATGCCCGAAACGCCCCTCTACTACGGCGACTACCTCCAATTGGAGCGACTTCTCTCGGCTCAAAAGCTGGAGAGCGAGAGCCAGGGCCATGCCGTGCACGACGAGATGCTCTTCATCGTGGTCCACCAGACGTACGAGCTCTGGTTCAAGCAGATTCTCTGGGAGCTCGACGACCTGCTTCGCATCTTCGGGAAAGATCAGGTCGACGAGACCGATATGGGCACCGCCCATGCACGGTTGCGTCGGATCGTCGAGATCGAGACGGTCTTGATCCAACAGATCGACGTGCTCGAGACGATGACCCCCCTCGACTTCCTCGATTTTCGCGACCTACTCTTCCCGGCGTCCGGGTTCCAATCGGTGCAGTTCCGACTGGTGGAGAACAAGCTGGGGATGCGGCGTGATGACCGCCTCCTCCTCGCCGGAGCACCGTACACCGCCCGCTTCTCGTGGACCGATCGGAAGTCGGTGGAGGAGATCGAATCAGGTCCGTCGCTATTCGACCTCGTCGAGCAGTGGCTGGAGCGGACTCCATTCCTGGAGAGCGGCGGCTTTCAGTTCCGTGAGGCGTTCAAGGACGCGGTTCGCTCCCGGCTGGAAGCGGACCGTGATGTCGTTGCCACCAACCCCAACCTCACCGAGGAGGAACGGGCGGCGCAACTCGATGACTTCACACAGACCATGGAGCAATACGAGGCCCTCTTCGACGAGGAGCGGCACAAGGAGCAACAGAGCGCTGGTCGGAGGAGGCTCAGTCATCGAGCGTTCCAGGCCGCCATCTTCATCAACATGTACCGGGACCAGCCGGCGTTGCACGCGCCGTATCAAATCCTCGCCTCGCTAATGGACATCGACGAGGGCTTCACGGCATGGCGCCACCGGCACGCCCAAATGGCACTTCGGTTGATCGGTCGGCGGGTGGGCACCGGCGGGTCGGCGGGCGCCCGGTACCTGGAGAAGTCCGCTGAGCGCAGCCGGGTCTTCAGCGACCTCTTCGACCTCTCGACGTTCCTCATCCCCCGCGACCAAAGGCCTCCGTTGCCACCGGACATCGTCGAGGCGATGCGGTTCCGCTACCAGGGATGAGTCTCAAGTCAGACTTCTCGAAGTTCCTCGACGCCGACCCCGATCGTCTCCACTTCGCGGCACACTCCCATCATCCCTGGCCCGATGTCTCCTACGAGGCGCATCAGCAGGCGTGGCTCGATGCCATTTCAGGATTGGACGACAAATGGGTGCAGATCTTCGGGGCGGTGTTTCCCGAGACGCGGTCGCTGATCGCGGCCACACTCGGCCTCTCCGACCCGGACACCCTCACGTTCGCCCCCAACACACACGAGTTCCTGAACCGGCTGTTCTCGTGTCTGGAGCCTCCGGTCCGCCTGTTGACCACTGACGCCGAGTTCCACTCGTTCAACCGCCAATCACGACGGTGGGAGGAGGCGGGGCTGGCAATCGTCGACCGCATACCTGCCGAGCCATTCGAGACCTTCGCCGAGAGGTTCACCATGGAGGCGAGAGCCGGTGTTCACGACCTGATCTATCTCAGCCAGGTGTTCTTCGACTCAGGGTTTGTCGTGCCCGACCTCGATCGGGTGATCTCATCGGTCTCGGAAGAGAAAGCGCTGGTGGTGGTCGACGGATACCACGGGTTCATGGCACGGCCGACCAGTCTCGGCGCGATCCAGGACCGGGTGTTCTACATCGCCGGGGGCTACAAGTACGCCATGTCCGGTGAAGGGGTCTGCTTCATGCACTGCCCGACCGGTTACGGGCCTCGGCCGGTCGACACCGGCTGGTATGCCGGCTTCGGCCAACTGGAGAGCGGTGTGTCGGAGCAGATCCACTACGCCCCGGACGCAAGCCGCTTCGCCGGCGCCACCTTCGACGTCTCCGGGGTCTATCGAATGCGCGCCGTCCTCACCTGGCTCAATCACCGCGGAGTCTCCGTGAGTGACATCCGGACGCACGTCACCGGGCTCCAGCAACAGTTCCTCGAAGGCGGAACTCTCCCCGGTGAGCTGGTCCCTCCGCTCCCCCATGAGAGAGGAAACTTCCTCACATTTCGCACGCCACGAGCTGGGGAGGTCTACAACTCCCTCCACGACCGCAAGGTGATCACCGACTACCGCGGGGACCGGTTGCGAATCGGGTTCGGCATCTATCAAGACGAGCAGGATGTCGAGCGGCTGATCGGTGCATTGGGCGAAGTCTGACCAGGGTCAAGTCTCGATCTGGGCAACGGCCACCAACTCGACCAGCGCTTCGGGGTCGAAGAGCTCGGTGACACCGAGTAAAGCCATCGTCGGGTAATGGCGCCCGAAGACCTGGCGATAGGCGGCACCAATGGGGCCCAGGTTCTCCCGGTACCCGCCGACGTCGGTGGTGTAGATCATCAACGACAACATGTCCTCGGGTGTCCCTCCGGCTTCCTCGATGACCCTCGCCACCGAGCGGCAGGCCTGGGCAAACTGTTCGACCAGGCCAGGGGCGATGGTCCCATCGCTGTGATGCCCGGTCTGTCCTGCAATGCGGAGGAGGCGGCCGCCCGCGCCCAGCGCGCCATGCGAAAACCCGACTGCGGGGGACATTCCTTCCGGGTTGAACAGACGGTGCCTGCTCATCTTCCCTCCCAAACCGGGGGGCGCTTTCCGGTGAACGCCTCGTAGAACTCCGCGTGGTCCTTCGATGTCATCAATAGCGCCTGGGTGAAAGCCTCCAGCTCGATCGACGACCCGAGGTCCATGTCGAGCTCCCGACCGATGAGCACCTTGGTCGCCGCGTAAGCCAGCGTTGGCCCCTCGGCGAGACTCCGGGCCAAGGATGACGCCTGATCATGGAGGTCGGCATCGGGCACCACCTTGGTGGCCAGACCCCAGGCAACGGCGGTGCCGGCGTCGACCTCCTCACCCAGCAAGAGCACCTCGCTGGCCCGGCCCAACCCGATAACGCGGGGCAGCAGGTATGCCGAGCCCATGTCCGCGCCCGCCAGCCCGACCTTGGTGAACAGGAACCGAAACGAAGCCGACTCAGCGAGGATGCGCAGGTCTGCAGCCAACGCGATCACCGCGCCCGCGCCGGCAGCCACCCCGTTGACCGCCGCGATCACCGGGATCGGCAAACGCCTGATCCGCTCGACCACCGCTCCGGTCATCCTGGTGAACTCCAGCAGTCCTCTGGCATCCATCTCGAGGAGCCGAGCGATGATCTCGTTGACGTCGCCGCCGGAGCAGAACCCCGTGCCCTCCCCGGTGATCATCAACACGGAGACATCGTCCCGATGCTCGATCTCGGCGAGCAGGTCCCGAAGGTCGGCGTAGACCTCGAAGGTGAGCGCATTGAGGCGGTCCGGTCGATCGAAGGTGACCGTGGCCACCCCACCATCCACTGCGAACCGGAAATTCTCCCAGTCGGCCGTGAAGGATGCCGAGGACCGATGCGGGCTCAACCTCTAGACCGCGGCTTCCACACGTTGCGAGTCCTTGGCGGTGAGGTAGGTGAAGATCCCGAAAAGGAGTGCGATGCCGAGGATCGGAGTGAAGATCCGCTTCAGGCTCGCGTTCTGAGTCATCAGCCCGATCACGAAGCCGATCGCCCCGACATTGGTGCCCCAGAAAATGATCCGGTTGGCCCGCTCCGACACGTTCGAGCCGATAGCCATCATGGCGAAGATCAGGTTGGTGACCACCAGGATGAAGTTGGTGTGGTCCAGAGCGAGGAGGAAAGGCGCAATCTCTTCGAACTCGGCGCCCCCCACGAACAGGGACACCACATATGCGAGGAGCCCGATCCCGGCCACGAGCCCGATCACCGAGACCCGGGGCATGGCCTCGACGATCGATCCTCCCCACTGGGAGGGTGCCAGGTAGCGGCGGAGCCGGACCAGGAGGATGATCAGGCCGACGACCTCGAGGGGGACATTGAGCTGGAGCAACATCTCGTTGTCCACCAGGAAGCCGATCATCCCCAGCAACCCGGCGAGGAAGATGAGGAGCATCTGGATCAGCCCGGCCTTCGATTCGGAGAGGGTCGGCACGTCCCCCTTCCTTATCAACCACTCGGCCAGGGCCACCGCCGCCAGCACCACATACCCGATCACCATCGTCGCGGGATGCGCCTCCCCAAGTCGGTCGGCGTTCTCCGCGGGCACGATCTCGGTGCCCGCCAGCTGCAGCCCGAGCATCACGCCGAGCACGGCGCCGATGACCAGGAAGAAGAGAGCAAGGCTCATCCCGAACTCGGCCACGTCCCAGGTCTGGCCGCGCTTCTTCCTCAACACCCACACGAACATCCAGACCATGGCGATGAACGCCAGGGTGCCCCCGATCGGGCGCTGGATCGACTCCTCGGTGCCGAGCAGGTCACCCGACCAGAAGGCCAGGACATACAAGGCCAAAGCAACGATGGAGAAGTTGGCCAGGGTGTTGGAGGATCGATCGTCCGGCGAGCCGTACATCCACATGGCGCCGCCGAAGATCGAGAGCGTGATCCACCCCAGGGTTCCGGCGTGGACGTGCGTGAGCAAAGTGTTGCGGGGCGGATCCCAGAGATCCGTGCCGTTGAGGATGCCGATCACCACCGTGATCACGAAAATCACGAGCGCAGCGCGGAACAGATTGCGAACCCCGGGTGGAGCAACACCCATCAGAACCTCACTTCGTCGGGATAGGTCAATTATTGCCAGCCCGGCCTGTGCCTGACGGGATCACGCCCGCCGTGGTGCCGTTAACTTGAACCGATGCCCGCCCCCGCGGCCCTGATCGAAGAGTGCGAGAGGATCGCTCGCTCGCTGCTCGACCTGGCCGAGTCGGGGAACCCCGGCTCCGTCAATCGGGAACTGGTGTCAGCCCTTGCAGGACATGGCCTTTTCGACCGCCTGTTCTCTGCCGAGCAAATCACGGCAACTGACTTGTGCGGCATCCGCCAGGGTATGTCTCGGGTCTCTACCCATGCCGAGACCGCCTTCGCGGTCCAGGGTTTGGGGGCGATACCGATACACCTGACCGCCACCGAACCTGCCCGAGAGCGGTGGATCCCGGAGATCCGCTCCGGGGCGGCAGTGGCGGCTTTTGCTCTCACCGAGCCCGGGGCCGGGTCCGACGCAGCCGCCCTGGTGACGAGTGCCGAGCCAGATGGCGATGGCTACCGGCTCACCGGGGAGAAGGCCTTCATATCCAACGCTCCAGATGCCGACGTGTACACCGTTTTCGCCCGGACCACCCAAGGAGCGGGGGCGAGAGGAGTCACCGCGTTCGCAGTGCCCGGAGATGCTGACGGGCTGACCGGGTCAGCAATACCGATGCTTTCGCCACATCCTTTGGGCCGGATCACTTTCGATGGCGTGTTCGTCGCTGGCGATCAGGTGCTCGGTGAGGTCGATCACGGTTTTCGGGTGGCGATGCAGACCCTCGACCTGTTCCGCCCCAGCGTCGGCGCTTTTGCCCTCGGGATGGCGGAAGCGGCCTTGGGCATCGCGGTCGACCACGCCACCACCCGCACCGCCTTCGGCACGCCGATCTCCGACTTCCAGGGTGTCTCCCACCAGCTCGCCGACGTAAGGGTGGCCATCGAGGCCTCGCAACATCTGGTCTATGCCGCCGCCGAGGCCCACGATTCCGGCGAACGGGAGTCACTCACCGGGAAAGCAGCGATGGCCAAGCTCTATGCCACCGAGACCGCGCAGCACGCGGTAGATGTCGCCATCCAGGTCCTGGGGGCGAGGGGTCTCGAAGCCGGCTCCACGTTGGCCCATCTATATCTGGAGGTGCGGGCACCCCGGATCTACGAGGGGACCTCAGAAATCCAGCGCAACATCATCTCCAGAGAATTGTTCGCGGGCAAGATCTAGCTAGCTCGGACCATGACACAGGCCCGGGTGAGATAGGTGAAGGGCCCGGTTGCCAGTCTCTCCTCGAGCTCTGGTGATTCGGCGCCGGGTTGGACCCAGATGTTGAGGATGCCGGCCTCCTCACACTCGTCGAGGACTTCCAGGCCGCGGCCGGCCGGGATAACGAAGTTGGCGATGGTCGGCTTCTCGGGGAGGTCCTTCACCGACTTCCAACACGGGTCTCCGTCCACGGTGTCCCGATACGGATTGACCGCGAACACCTTGTAGCCCTTGGCCTTCAAGTCCCGGTAGATGATGCCCCCATATTTGGAAGGTCGATCGGTGGCGCCGATAACGGCTATCGAGGCACCTGGTTGGGCGAGGAGTGGGGTGAGGTCGGTCATATGTTGCAGATCACGGTATCGGCGCCGACGGCCTTTCCATTAATCCGCTCGTTACCGTGCTGAATCGTGAACACGGTCATCGTCGATGGCGGTCCACTGACCCGGGGCCAAGTGCTGGCCGTGGCCAAAGGCACGGCCCGTGCCGCGCCGGGGCCAGATCTCGAGGAGCGCATGGGCCCGGCCCGCGCCGTAGTGGAAGCAGCGGTCGAGTCCGGTGAGGTGGTCTACGGGATCACCACCGGGTTCGGGGCGCTGGCGTCGACCTCCATCGGCCGCGACCAGACCGAGGCCCTCCAGTACAACCTGGTGCGATCCCATGCTGCAGGTGTCGGCGAGAAACTTCCCGATCTCTTGGTGCGAGCCATGCTCCTGCTCCGGGCCCGCACGCTGGCCCAGGGCCATTCCGGGGTGCGGCCTTTGATCGTGGAGCGACTCCTCGACATGCTCGAGCGGGGGATCCTCCCGGCGGTCCCATCCCAGGGCTCTGTTGGAGCATCCGGCGACCTCGCCCCATTCGCCCATCTCGCCCTGCCCCTGATCGGCGAAGGCGATGTGACCTGGAACGGGGAGGTCCGGTCCGCCTCCGACGTGCTCGCCGAAGTCGGGTTGGAGCCGGTCCACCTTCAGACCAAAGAGGGCCTGTCCCTACTCAATGGGACCGAGGGAATGACTTCGATGGGTGTTCTCGCCCACGACGACGCCAGCCGACTCCTCGAAGCTGCGGACATCGCGTGTGCCCTCACGGTGGAGGCGGTGATGGGAAGCGCCCGACCATTTCGCCCCGAGGTCCATGCCCTTAGGCCCCATCCCGGGCAGGGGCGCTCCGCATCGAGGATCGCTTCTTTGCTCGACGGCAGCGGCATAGGGGCCAGCCATGCCGAGGACTTCGACCACGCAGTCCAGGACGCCTACTCACTTCGCTGCGCCCCACAGGTACATGGTGCAGTCGGCGACACTCTGGACCACATGGCGCGGGTGCTCGATGTCGAACTGGGGTCAGTGGTCGACAATCCTCTGGTCTTCGCCGACACCGGAGAGGTGATCTCCGGCGGCAACTTCCACGGGCAACCGTTGGCGTTCGTCCTCGACTTTTGCTCGATCGCGGTGACGGAACTGGGATCGATTTCGGAGCGAAGGACCGATCGCATGCTCGACCCCACCCGGTCAGCGGGGCTCCCCGCATTTCTCTCCCCGGAACCAGGTGTCAACTCGGGATACATGATCAGCCAGTACACCCAGGCTGCCCTCGTCGCCGAGAACCGGGTCCTCTCTCACCCTGCCTCAGTTGAGTCGATCCCAACATCGGGGATGCAGGAGGACCACGTGTCCATGGGATGGGGAGCAGGGCGAAAGCTCTCCACCATCCTCGACAACAGCCGGCGTGTCCTCGCCATCGAGTTGCTCTGCGCCACGCAGGGGCTGGACCTCCGCAAGCCTTTGCTCCCGGCACGGGGCACAGGTGCGGTCGCCTCCCTGATCCGGGAGCATGTTCCGCCGCTGACAGCCGACCGCCCGCTTGCCGGCGAGATCGAGGTCGTGGCCGGCCTCATCGCCGAGGGCGCGATCTCGGCGGCCGCCGGCGTCGGCGTCGAGTGACCGATCTCCTACTGACCAGTGTCGGTCGCCTTGTCACCAATGTCGGGCCGGTGATCACCGGAGCCGCCATTGCAGTCGACGGAGGGCGGATCTCCTACGCCGGGGCCGGCGCCGATGCGCCTGACCAGGGTGCAGGGACGCGCATCGACTGTGATGGACGAGCGGTGGTGCCCGGTTTCGTCGATGCCCACACCCATCTCGTATTCGCCGGAGACCGCGCCGAGGAGTTCGCGGCCCGGCTCGGCGGTGCCGACTACGAGACCATCGCCGCCATGGGGGGTGGCATCGCCTCCACGATGTCCGCTACCAGGGCCGCGACGGCCGAGGACCTCTTCGAGCAGGCCGCCTCCAGGGCGTGGCGAATGATCGAATCCGGGACCACCACCATCGAGATCAAGAGTGGGTACGGGTTGGATGTGGCGACGGAGGTCAGGCTGCTCGAGGTGGCACGACGGATCGGCGACGAGCTCCCGGTCACCGTCAAGACCACCTTCCTCGGGGCCCATGCCCTGCCTCCCGAGTATCGCGACGACCGCGCCGGCTACGTGGAGCTGATCGTCGAGGAAATGCTGCCCGCCGTCGCTCCCCTGGCGGACTACTGCGATGTGTTCATCGAGGATTCGGCATTTTCCGCCGACGAGGGTCGACGCATCTTCGAGGCCGCCGCCGGGCACGGCCTGGGCGCCCGCGTCCATGCCGAACAACTCCGCCCCGGGGAGGGCGCCGCCCTCGCCGCCGAGATCAGAGCGGTGTCGGCGGACCATCTCGACCACGTCACCCCCGGGGCCGCCGCCCTCCTGGCTGCGGCCGGTGTGAGCGCGGTGTTGACCCCGGGCGCCTCGTATTCGCTCCGCTCCTCACAAGCTCCGGGGCCGATGCTCATCGATCACGGCATAAACCTGGCCCTGGCCACCGACTGCAACCCCGGCACCTCGTACCTGGAGTCGATGGGGCTGGTGATCTCGCTGGCATGTGTCCAGATGGGCCTCGGCGTCGAACAGGCGGTCTTCGCCGCCACCCGGGGCGGCGCCTTGTCGCTGGGACTCAAAGACCACGGGATCGTGCAACCGGGAGCAGTGGCCGATCTCGTCGTCCTCGACGCACCCTCGGAGAGCCATCTCGCCTACCGCCCGGCGACCAATCTGGTGTGGAAGACGATCCGGGACGGATCGGTCGTCGCCGGATAGCGCCGTAGGATCCCGACCCATGGATCGAGCAAGGACCGAGGCGTTCCTCAACCGATTCGTCGACCTCGCGTCAGGCGCCACCACCATCGGCCTGCTCGCCGTTGCTGATCGCAGCGGCTTGCTCGGATATCTAGGTGCCGGGAACACCGGTACCAGCGCGAAGATCGCTGCCGGGGCCGGTCTCGACGAGCGCTACGTTCGTGAGATCCTCTCCGGACTGGCCGCTGTCGAGGTGGTGGATTACAACAACGAGTCGAAGGCCTTCGCCCTCGCCCCGGAGCACGCCCAGTTCCTCAGCGACACCGACAGCCCCTACTTCATGGGGGGCTGGCTGGACATGGTCCCCACGGTCATGGGCCAGATCGATGCCATCGCCGAAGCGACGGTGAACGGCGGTGGTGTCGCCTTCGAGGACTTCGGGCCGGGGCTGATCCGCGGGTTGGACCGGGGCAATGCCCCCTCACAGCGTGTGTTCATGGTGAGACGATGGCTGCCCGCGGTCCCTGGGTTGGTGGAGCGGCTCGAAGCGGGGATCGCTGTTGCCGACGTCGGGTGCGGCTCGGGGACCGCGGCGATCCTGATCGCCCGGGCGTTCCCCAACAGCAAAGTGACCGGCTTCGATATCGCAGACACCTCATTGCAGTTGGCCCGAGAGCGGTCGGCGGACCTCGACAACGTGCATTTCGAGAACTCGCCTGCCGACCAGATTCCGGTCGAGCCCGGCTTCGACCTGATCACCAGTTTCGACGTGATCCACGATCTGGCCGACCCCAGGGCGGGGCTTCGCCGCATCCGTGAGGCGTTGAACGATGACGGGGTGTACCTGATGATGGAGCCGCAGGCCGAGTCCGACCTCTCGGGGAACCTCAACCCGCGTGGAGCGATGCTCTATGGGATCTCGACGCTTCATTGCATGACCCAGTCGTTGGCAAACGGGGGTGAGGGCCTGGGGGCTGCCTGGGGCCGACAGCTCGCGGAGAGTTATGCCCATGAAGCCGGATTCAGCGACTTCGAGGTCCTTGAGGAGATCAGCAACCGATTCTCCAGCTTCTACCTGCTCAGCCTGAGGCTCACCAGGCGCCGCCACCGCCACCGCCACCGCCGCCACCGCCTCCACCCGAGAACCCACCACCACCCCCCGACGAGGCGGGCGGGGCAAAGGCGCCGGTGAGCGCGGACTGGATCCCGGCAAATGCGTTCTCGCTGTGGCCACCCGAGTAGCCGTAGGTTCCGTACCAGTAGATGGACGAGGTGGTGGCAAGCTCCGGCGGGGCGTGGAGCCGGGCCTGGGCCAGCACCTCTTCGGCAACCCCGAACACGATGGCGTAGATCAGGAAGCGATCCCAAAGCTCGAGAGAGATCGGCGGCGCCTCCTCGAGCCGGGAGAAGTCGGCCAGGTACCTGCGGAACGCTTCCCAGCGTGCCGACTCCAACGCACCTTCCTTGGATCTGCGGACCCTGACCTTTCGGAAGCCGAGCAGGATCCAGAGAGCAACAGTGCCGATCACCAGTCCGATGGAGATGAGGGCAGCAATCACCTCACCCCCGGGGAAGTTGGACAGCATTCGGGGAAGGAAGAAGAAGGAGCCGATCGTCACAACGGCCATGAAGAGTCGCACCGCCCATGAGACCCCGTATCCGCTGTCGTCGAGCATCCCGCTACGCCGCAACGCCGACAGAGCGCGGGTCCGGAAGGACTGATAGGTCTCGGCGTTGGCCGAGGCATCCTCTCTGATCCCGTCCCGGAACTCGTGGAGGGGACGGGGCCCGAGCTCGAGCACCCGTCTCATGACCGTCATCACCGATTGCTCGAAGTCGCGGAGCCCGGTGTCCTTGTCGGTGATGGAGAGATTGAGGTCGGTGATGGTCTCGGTGCGCATGCCCGCCCAGGTCGAACGCTGGACCTGGGTCGGAGCGGCGGCGATCGACCCCTGGCGGATGAGGTCGAACATGGTGGCGGTGAACTCACGCTCGGTTACGTTTCCCTGGCTGACCAAGGCGCCCACTTCGGCCGGCGACAGGTCCGATGGGGGCTCTTGCTCGTACTCCCGGTCGTAATCGACTCTCGGTTCCTTCCCGTAGCGCAGGTAGACCCAGCTCCCGAGGCCGATGGCAGTGAGCAGGGCGATGGCGCCACCCCACATCAGGCCGGTCCGCCCGGCACGGGCTGCCTGCTCGGCGTCGTCGGCGAAGCTCGCCTCCTCGGCGAGGATCGATTCGAGGCCATCACTGGCCACTGCCACCGCGCCCGTGGTGGAGGCCAACTCTGCCTTGGGGAAGACGACCCGCATCTCGACCCATTGCTCGGCCGGGATGTTGAACGCCTCGAGACTCGGGGAGACCTCGTCATCTCCCAATGAGGTCGCCCCGTCAACATCGAAGGGGTGGCCCCAGACCAAGACATCACCTGCCGTCGGCGTACCGGGCAGGTCCATAGTTGCGTGAAGCTGGTCGAGGCCGACCGCCCATTGGTCTCCCCATACCTTGAGATTCACGTCGACCACGTCGTTGTAGGCGACGGCGAGCCCGGTCATGTCGTAGGTGATGATGAAAACTCGCGACTCATCGGATGAAGAGTGGTGCCACACGATGCGCACCGTGTCACCCAGGTCGGCGACTCCGAACGTCCCTGGTGGCGAGGAGCAACCGAGCTCGGTGCATCCACCCGGCTGATAGGTCACCGACTCGTCGCTCACGGTCACCGAAGAGACCTCCTGGCCGGGCTCAAGGGGTATGTCCCGATAGGCGCCTGAGAAATCGCCGGAAAAGTCGAAGGTGAGGGCCTCGATCACCGAAATAGAACCGTCGTCGTTGACCACCACGGTCACGTCGGCGTTGGAAAGCCAGAACGACTTGGCCAGGGCGGCCGTTGCCGGGCCAACGACCAGTGCCAGGACGAGAAGGAGCCGAGCGACGCGCTTCAAATCAGAAGTCGACTGTCGGGGCGTCTTGGGCCTCGGCGCCCGCCTCGAAGAACTCCCTGGTCTTGAAACCGGTCATGCTGGCAACGAGGTTGGTGGGCACCTGCTGCACGGTGTTGTTGTAGGTGAGGACGGTGTCGTTGTAGATCTGGCGTGAAACCGCGATCTTGTTCTCGGTCTCCGCCAACTCTGTCTGCAGACCCTGGAAGTTCTCCGAAGCCCTCAGCTCCGGATACGCCTCGGCCACGGCGAACAATTGACGAAGCGCCTGGGTGAGGATGCCTTCCGCTTGGGCCTGTTCAGCCGGGCCGGAAGCCGACTGTGCTGCGCTCCGTGCCTGTGTCACCCGCTCGAAGGTCTGTTGCTCGTGGGCGGCGTAGCCCTTGACCGTCTCCACCAGGTTGGGGATCAAGTCGTAACGGCGCTTGAGCTGCACTTCCATCTGTGCCCATGAGTTGTCGACCCGGTTACGGGCCTGGACGAGGCGGTTGTAGATGAGGACGCCGATGACCAGCACGACGGCGACCGCGATGAGAATCCACTCCATGGGGCGAGTCTAAGTGCCTGCCCGGCTCGTCTGGCTGCGTTGGGGGGTCAACTATGTTCCAGAGTCCACATAGAAAGAGACGATGTGAGTTTCACTGACATGTCCACCGCATTGACCACGCTCCTCGGGCTTGAGCATTCGCCGATCGCGGTGACCTTCCTCGGAGAGATGCCGATCGATGACGTCCCCCGGTTCGCCGAGCCGATGACCGAGCCCACCGAAGACGGCCGCTCGGGACGGGTGGCGGCGCCATGCGTGTTCTGGATGCAAGCCCACGCCCGCACCTTCGACACCATGGCCCCCGACCACGGCAACTGCTCGGTGGGCGCCTTCACTCACGGGTTCGTCGACGCAGCAGACATCCTCGACAAGTCCGACGTTGGTGCCCTGCTCGATGTCGGCTGGGTCACCATGGAGGCGTTCGCTGGAGTCGCCTCCCTGTCACGGCGCTCCAAGGGAGTTCGCTACGGGCCGCTGTCGGACGCCAGGGCAGAGCCGGACGTGGTCATCCTCAGGGTCAGTCCCCGCCAGATGATGGAGATCAACGACGCCGTCGACGTCGAGTGGTCGGGGAAACCCCAGTGTCAGATCCTGCCCCGCGCCGCCGACATGGGAGTGATCGCAGCGTCGATGGGATGCGCCCTTTCCCGGGCCCGGACCGGGATGGGTGACGACGAGCTCACTGTCGCCGTCCCCGGGCACCGGCTCGCCGAGCTGATCGCCGGCCTCAGGGATGTGTGTCGTGCCGATGAGCAAGTGGTCGGCTACGCCGAGGCCGACCTGGCCCGGTTCGCCTGATCAGAGCTTGGGAGGCGGCTTGAGTGAATCGACCGCCTCGGCCCAGGCCGGAGGCAGCTCCACTCCGGGCCGGGACATGAGCCTCAAGTAGAGGTCGGAGGCGGTCCCTTCGGCCCTCGTCGCCGGTTCTCCTTCGCCGACCACCCAGGACCGCCCCAGATCGGTGGCCACCAGCTCGATCGAGGGCACCCCGGGGAGGTAGGGGAGGTAGACGTCGGCGAACTCGTCCAGGCCCGAGATGGCGACCATTTCATGGAGAGCCCTGGTCTCACCGGCCGCCTGATCGGCGTCCCACCGGTGGAGCCCGGTCTCGATCACCATCCTCCGTTCCCATCCACCGACCGTGGGATTGGAGCCAAATCCCCATACCGATGCCTCCGGGTCGGCGCCGACAAACGCCTCGAGCATCGAATCCAGGGACTCGGCGAACCAACGACCGACGTCGCCGTGCTCGGGCAGTCGGGAGCCGTGGGGTCGCTCGTCAGACAACTCCGTCACGATGATCCGGGTCCGACCGTGGACCGAAGCCAGATGGGAGAGCAGGTCGAACATGGTCCAGTCCGGGTACTGGGGAACGGGCCTTGACAGGTCCCGAACGCCGACCTCGAGGATGTGCTCCGCCTCGGATCGGATCAGGTCCCGCTCAGCCGAGGGCACGGACCATCGCCTCGCCGATCTCCGAGGGAGTCTCGGCGATCTCGATCCGGGCGGCCTGCATGGCCTCGATCTTGGCCGCCGCGGTCCCCCGGCCTCCCGAGACGATGGCTCCGGCGTGCCCCATGCGCTTTCCCTTCGGCGCCGTCGTCCCTGCGATGAAGCCTGCGACCGGCTTGGTCATCTTGCTCGCTACGAACTCGGCGGCCTCCTCTTCGGCGACACCACCGATCTCCCCGATCATGACCACCCCATCGGTCTCGGGGTCCTCCTGGAACATGGCGAGGACATCGACGAAGTTGGTGCCATTGACCGGATCCCCACCGATCCCCACAGCTGTGGTCTGGCCGAGTCCGAGTCGGGTCAACTGGTGGACCGCCTCGTAGGTCAGTGTCCCCGACCGGGAGACCACGCCGATCCGGCCCCGCTGATGGATGTAGCCGGGCATGATTCCGATCTTGCACTCGCCGGGAGTGATCACCCCGGGGCAGTTGGGCCCGACGAGTCGGGTCGGCTTGTCGGCCAGATATCGCTTGGCCTCGATCATGTCGCCCACCGGTATGCCCTCGGTGATGGCCACTGCCAGAGCAAGACCGCTCGCCGCGGCCTCCATGATCGCGTCGGCAGCGAATGGCGGTGGGACGTAGATCGACGAGGCGGTCGCACCCGTTTCGGCCACGGCCTCCCTGACCGTGGCGAAGATCGGGATCTCGACCGAGTAGCGGTCGTCGCGGCCGGGGACGCCGGAGTGATCGGTGTCCCCCTCGAACCGTGCCGACGAGCCGGCTTTGGAGGGATGAACCGCGCCCACGACCTGGGTCCCATAGGCGATGGCTTTGTCGGTGTGGAAGTGACCGGTCTTCCCCAGCCCCTGGACCAGCACCTTTGTGTTCTTGTCGACGAGGATGCTCATCGGGTGAGCTCCAGGATCTTCTGCGCACCGTCGCGAAGGTCGTCGGCGGCGACCACATCGAGGCCCGACTCGTTCAGGATCTGGCGGCCCTTATCCACATTGGTCCCCTCGAGCCGTACCACCAGCGGGACCGAGAGGCCGACCCGCTCCACCGCCTCCACGATCCCGGTGGCGATCACGTCACATCGCATGATCCCGCCGAAGATGTTGACGAAGATGCCCTTCACGTTGGGGTCACTGGTGATGATCTGAAACCCGGTGGCCACCTGGTCGGCATCGGCGCCACCACCCACGTCGAGAAAATTGGCCGGCTCCCCACCAACGTGCTTGATGGTGTCCATGGTCGCCATGGCCAGACCGGCGCCGTTGACCAGGCACCCGATCGTCCCGTCGAGCTTGATGTAGTTGAGGCCGGCGTCCTTGGCCGCGACTTCGGCAGGGTCCTCTTCACTCTCATCGCGCATCGCTGCCACCTCGGGATGACGGAAGAGAGCGTTGTCGTCGAAGGCCATCTTCCCGTCGAGGGCAATGACTTTGCCTGACTTAGTCACCACCAGGGGATTGATCTCGATCAGGTCGGTGTCCAACTCGACGGCCAGATCGGAGAGGTCGCGCACGAAGGTCTCGAAGCTGTCGGCGACGTCACCGGTCAATCCCAGGCCGAAAGCCAGCTCGTTGGCCTGGAACTGGGCGAGGCCGATGGCAGGGTCGACCTCTTCTCTCAAGATCAGCTCGGGAGACTCCTCTGCCACCTTCTCGATCTCCATCCCACCCTGGGTAGAGGCCATCACGATGTTCCGCCCCACTCCGCGGTCGAGGAGCACCGCGAGGTAGAGCTCGCGATCGATGTCGATCCCCTGCTCCAGATACAGCCGGCTCACGACCTTTCCCTCCTCCCCGGTCTGGATCGTGACCAGAGTCGAGCCCAGCATCAGGCCGGCGAGCTCGGCTACCCGACCCGCGGCCGCTTCTGCCCCGCCTTCGATGCCCTCGGTCACCACGTTCACCCCACGGGTGTCGGGATGCTCGACGAAGGTCCCCTTCCCCCTGCCTCCGGCATGGATCTGGGACTTGAGCACGACCACCGGGTTGCCCGACTCTTCGATAAGCGGGCCAACGGCGGCTGCAGCCTCTTCCGCTGTGGTCACCATGCGGCCGATGGGAACCGGGATGCCGTGGGCCGCCATCAGCTCCTTTGCCTGGTACTCGTGGATCTTCAATTCGTGCCTTTCTCGAACCGGGAGGGGACGTTCTCGTCGACCCAGGCCGCGATCTCATCCAGAGGGGCGCCCGGTGTGAACACCGTGGCCAACCCGCCCTCTTCCAGGGCGGGAATGTCGGCATCGGGTATCACGCCCCCACCAAAGACGATGATGTCCGAGGCGCCTCGTGACGCCAACTCCTGGACGACCTGAGGGAAGAGGGTGCGGTGGGCGCCGGACAGCGAGGAGAGCCCCACCGCGTCGACATCTTCCTGCACCGCAGTCTCGGCGATCTGCGCCGGGGTCTGATGAAGGCCGGAATAGATGACCTCGAACCCGGCGTCACGGAGGGTCCTGGCGATCACCTTGGCGCCTCGGTCGTGGCCATCGAGACCGGGCTTGGCGATGAGGATGCGGCGAGGCATGCGCGGAGCGAGGCTAGTTGGGACGGGAATCTGCGAACCGCCCTACCCTTGGGCCATGGCGAGCTCGAGGATCCATGGCCTCACCGCTGCGGGAGTCTCGGTGTGGTCTGATCAGATATCCCGATCGATGCTCGACTCCGGCGAATTGGCACTTCGTGTGGAGCGTGACTCGGTGAGCGGAGTCACCTCCAATCCGACGATCTTTGCGGGGGCAATCGTCGGGTCATCCGACTACGAAGCCCAGCTACGGGACCTGAAGTCGTCCGGTCTGTCCACCGAGGAGGTGGCGAGGAGCCTGATGGCTTCGGACATCCAGCGGGGCTGTGACGTCCTGGCTGCGGTTTTCGAGGCGACCGGAGGGAGCGACGGTTTCGTCTCGGTCGAAGTCTCCCCGACTCTGGCCGGCGAGACCGACGCCACTGTCGCCGAGGCCCGGGACTGGGTGAAGCAGATCAGCCGCCCCAACCTCCTGGTCAAGGTGCCGGCGACCGCCGAGGGAGTCCCCGCGATCCGGGCTCTGATCGGTGAGGGGATCTCGGTGAACGTCACGCTGATCTTTTCCCTGGAGAGATACAGCGAAGTGATGGATGCCTACTTGTCGGGGCTCGAGGACTTCGCGGCCGCCGGAGGGGATCTCCGCGGCATCGCCTCTGTTGCCTCGTTCTTCGTGTCCCGGTTCGACACCGAGGTCGACCCCCGGCTCGAGGCGATCGGCGGCGACAGTGCACTGGCACTGCGGGGAGTCAGCGCAGTCGCCAATGCCCGCGTTGCCTATGGGATGTTCCTCGACCGCTTCGGGTCCGACCGCTTCCGGGGCCTTGCGGCAGTCGGCGCCCGAGTCCAGAGACCACTTTGGGCTTCGACTTCGACCAAGAATCCCGATTACCCGGACCTGATCTACGTCGAG
The DNA here is from genome assembly GCA_963780755.1 of uncultured Acidobacteriota bacterium. GTDB lineage: Bacteria > Actinomycetota > Acidimicrobiia > Spongiisociales > ZC4RG35 > JALYNX01. The sequence continues at coordinate 867,306 of CAWACX010000002.1, read as the reverse complement.
AACCTGGTCGCCAGGGACACAGTCAACACGATGCCCCTCCCCACAATCGACGCCTATCAGGACCACGGCGACCCGTCCCCACCCCAATTCGGAACGGATGACATCGAAGCCGCCCGCCAAGACCTCGATCGTCTTGGCGGGGTCGGGGTCGACTACGACGACGTGGTCCGGGTGCTCGAGGAAGAGGGTGTCGAGAAGTTCACCAAGAGCTGGCACGAGGTATTGGAGAGCGTGGAGCAGGCCTGAGCGACAGCTGGGAGCCCCTGATGGTTGGGGAAGCCGTCACCTTGTTTCGTGATGCGCCGTTCCGGTGGTGGCTCTGTGGAGGTCACGCCTTGGAGCTCCACCTGGGTAGATCGTGGAGAGACCACGATGACATCGATGTCGGGATTTGCCGGGATGACCTGGGCGCCGCCCGAACCTTGCTCACCGGATGGGACATCCGGGAGAGCCTCAACAATGTGTGGGCTCGTCGCGCTCCGGACGTCGGGTGGGGGCTCGACCTGACCGTTGGCGCCGGCAGCGAGGAGCATTGGGTCTACCGGCGGGACCCCACTATCACCCGCCCCTGGGAGGAGGCGGTCCTGCACACGCCCGATCGCGTTCCCTATCTGGCGCCCGATCTGCAGTTGCTGTTCAAGAGCAAGGATCATCGCCCCAAGGACGACGAGGACGCCCGACAGGTGATACCGGAACTGGGCGCGGAAGCCCGAGCGTTCCTCTCAGCAAACCTTCCGGCGGCTCATCCCTGGCAAGAGATCGCCAGAAAATTCTCTACCTGACCGCACGCCACTCTTGAATCTGTCACTGGACGAACGTATGTTCGTAGTTATGGGAGAGGGTTTGACCGTCGATCAGCGGCAGCAGGTGCTGGTCAACGCCGAAATGGTGATCGGTGAGATGCGGTCTCTGCAGATCGAGGTGCTGGCGGACCTCGACAGGGACCAGGTGGCTTCTGGTGATGGGTTCCGGTCGTTGTCGGAGTGGACCGCGGCCGTGTTGGACCTGGCGCCTGATACGGCGAAGAGCCTGGTGCGGACCATGCGCCGCACCGCCGACCGGCCCGACCTGCGGAAGGCGTTGGGTTCGGGTGAGGTCAGCTTCGACCGGGTGGAAGCGGTGTCCCGAATCCCTGACGATGGCGGACTCCTCGAACATTTGGATGTGGCCGGAGTACATCGGGAAGCAGCGAAACGGGCCTGGATCAGCGCTGAAGCCGAGCAGAAATCCTGGGACGATCGGTTCCTCGTCCTCCAACCGTCACTTGACGAGTCGTGGTGGAAGCTGTGGGGCGGTCTCGACGGAGTGTCCGGAGCCCTCGTCGATAAGGTCCTAAACGAGGCTGCCGACGCCCTCCCCGAGGACCCCAAGGGGAGGCGGATGGACTCGGCGTGGCGGCGGGCCACCGCCCTCACCCAACTCTGCATCACAGACACTCCCCCACCAGCCCAGATCACCGTGTTCATCGACAGCCAACACGCAGCCCCCACCCATGGGGAAGCCGGGATCACCCTGGAGACCGGGCCAAGGATCGGACGGGAAGCACTCGAAGCGCTGCTCTGCGAGTCGGTCACCGAAATCACCGTCCACAGCGAAGACGGGACCCCGATGGCCTACGGGAGACGCAGCCGGTCGATACCACCTGCGCTCCGCCGAGCGGTACTCCACCGCGACGGCGACCGCTGCGCCGCCGACAACTGCGGAAGCCGACACCGACTTCAAATCCACCACATCAAACCCTGGAGCCACGGCGGGACCACAGACCCCGACAACCTGATCACCCTCTGCTGGTACCACCACCAAGTGGTCGTACACCAACAAGGATTCACCCCATACCACCACCCCAAAACCGGGCGAATCCGATTCCACAAACCACAAGGCCGGGCACCGCCGACCGCCTCCTCGCCCTGGAACTGACAACCGCCCTTCTATCGTCCAACATCTGTGACCCGCCGATCGGCATTGCTCGCTGCGGCCCTATTCATGGTCGCCTGCGGCGCCGGGCCTGATCCGATCGCTAGCCCGGACACATCGCTGCCTTCGGGTACCACCATTCCACCGTCGACGACCGGTCCGGTGCCTGCCTCCGGAGAAGGCATCGCGGTGGCCCTCACCACCAGCGCCGTCCAACAGCCCGATGGCTCGGTGGAACTCTGCCCACCAGGAACCACCGGGGCTTGTCCCGGCATCCTCCTCGACGGCGAGATCGGCGCCGAACTGATCTCCGGCGAGGGCAACCCGGTGGTGATCCAGGTCGATGGGCACTACGACGGCCGGGTGCTGACCCCCACCTCCACTCCGGAGGCAATCGACTACCCGCTATTCGACGAGCCCGAATTCGACAGCCTGTGCCCTGACCTGCAGGGGACGACTTCGGTCAATCCCGACGAGCAATTGCAAACCGCGATCGCCGCCTACGTCGAGCAGCAACCTGACTACGCGGAGATGTGGTGGGATCGTGAAACCGCAGTTCTCACCGTTTGGTTCAAGGGCGAAGACGTTTCCGTCCACCAGGCAGCCATCGCTGACCTTGCGGCCGGTGAGCCGGTGTGTATTGCAGGAGGCGCCCGGTTCTCCCAAGCCGAGCTCATGGAGGCCTCGAACCTGATCCAGGGATTTCGTGACAGCAGAGGCGAGCCGCTTGCCACCGCCGGCTATGGCGTCGGAGGGCTCACCAATCGGATCGACCTCTCAGTCGAGGAGATCGACGCTTCGACCCGCGAAGCCCTGACCGAGCTCGTCGGCGACCGGGTCATGCTCTATCCCTTCATCGAGCTCCTCGAAGGCGACCTGACTGCGATGCCGGAGCCCGTGACCGTCGTCGAAGGGGATGTGGACATCCTCACCAGCAACCTACGCAACGCGGCAGGGATGGCCGCACTGGGGACATTCACCGTCAACTACGACCCGGAGCTGAACTGCGTCTACTTCACCGAACCGTCAAGCACCGAGCGCGTCGTCCCGGTCTGGCCATTCGGCTACTCGGCAACCAGCGATCCGATGACCGTGTACGACTTCGACGGAGCACCGATCGCGGTCGATGGAGATCAGATGGAGCTCGGCGGGGGCAATGTGGGTGTCGGCCCGCTGGAAGGGAACACCTGTGGTGCCGACTCAGCCTGGATCATCAGCCTTTTCTGAGCCGGTCTTCGGCCTTTCCTCGATCGGCTTCACTTCGACGGCAGGCACTGAGCCGATGTTGATTTCTTTGCCGAACTTGTCCTCCGCCCTGCGCTGCATGGTGCGGCTCATGATGAAGTTGAGGAATCCGAGGATGAAGGCCACGCCGACGACGATGAAGAAGACGGTCACGATCCTCGTGAAGTCGGTCGTGGGGTGGAAGTCGCCAAAACCCACTGTGGTCAGCATCACCACCGTGAAGTAGAGAGCGCTGATCACCGACCAATCCTCGAATATGGCGTAGAAGATGGTCCCGGCGGTGATGATGCCGATGAAACCCAGGATCAGGCCCCGACCCTCCGGCTCGTGCCACATGTGACGGAAGGTCTTGAAGAGTTCTCGGAACACGGCCTACAAATTAACCACTGGATCGGCGAGGATCGGATTCAGGGTGTCGGGGAACCCCCGTCACGCTCGTTCCAATGGCGCCCAAGCCAGGAGCAGCCGCTTCTTGCCCTGGGTGTCGAACATCACCTCGGCCTCGGCGCGATCGCCGGTGCCGACCACTTCGCGCACCGTTCCCAGCCCCCAGCGGTCGTGGCGGACCCGGTCGCCGGGCCCGATCTCAGCCGAGCTGACCGTGGCCCGCGGCCCGGTGGCCGCCGCCCTCTCCGAGGACGAGCGTCGCTCTCGCTTTCCCGCCTTGGCCATCAGGCCGTCGGGGATCTCGGTCAGAAAGCGTGACGGAGGGTTGTAGTTGGAGCCCCCGAAGAGGAGCCGGCTCCACGCAGAGGTCAAGTACAGGCTTTCTTGCGCCCTGGTTATCCCCACGTAGGCGAGGCGCCGCTCCTCCTCCAACTCGGACGGGTCGCCCAGCGACCGCATGTGGGGGAACACACCGTCCTCCATCCCGACCATGAAAACAGCCGGGAACTCCAGGCCCTTGGCGGTATGCAAGGTCATCAAGGTCACCGCCCCTGCCCCCTCGTCCCATTCGTCGATGTCGGCTACCAACGCAGTCGACTCCAGGAACACCTCGAGTCGGCGCAGATTGGGGAGTGTGTCGAACTCCTCGTCGCCGATTACCGCGCCTTCGTTGGCACCTTCGAACTCGGTGGCCACACCCACGAGCTCCTTGAGGTTCTCCACCCTCCCCATCGCCTCGATGGTCTTCTCCGCTTCGAGAATGGCCAGCATCCCGGTGTCGTCGAGGACGGATTGCACTGCGGCCGAGACGCCGCCTCCCGTCGCCTCTTCGGTGATGCGGCCGATCACCGCTACGAACTCTCCGATCGCTGCCACTGCCCTCCCGTTCAGTTGGCTGATCTCCCTGGCCCTGCGCAACGCATCGAAGAACCCAATCCCCTGCGCCTGGGAGAACCGGTCGACATGGGCGATGGTCGTGTCGCCGATACCCCGGCGTGGCTCGTTGATGATCCTCTTCACCGAGACCTCGTCCTGGGGGTTGACCACCGTCCGCAGGTAAGCGACCGCGTCCTTGATCTCCTTGCGGTCGTAGAACTTCACCGACCCGACCACGCTGTAGGGCATGCCGCGGCGGACGAAGACGTCCTCGATCACGCGGGACATGGCGTTGGTCCGATAGAAGACCGCAACATCGGAGAGGTTGTGACCGGCGGTCTTGAGCCGCTCGATTTCGTCGACCACATAGCCAGCCTCGTCGTGCTCGTCCTCGGCCTCATAGCGGGTGATGGGCACCCCGCGTCCCTTGTCCGACCACAGGTTCTTCGGGGTGCGCTTGGTGTTGTTGGAGATGATCGAGTTGGCGGCGTCGAGGATGGTCTCGGTGGAGCGATAGTTCTGATCGAGGACGATCACGCGGGCGTCGGGGTAGTCCTTCTCGAAATCGGTGATGTTGCGGATGTCCGCGCCCCGAAACCTGTAGATCGACTGGTCGGAGTCGCCAACCACACATAGGTTGCGATGGGCGGCGGTGAGCTGCTTGACCAGGACGTACTGGGCGCGATTGGTGTCCTGGTACTCGTCGACGAGCACGTATCGGAAGCGCTGCTGGTACTGGGCGAGGACGTCGGGAAAGGCGCCGAAGAGCTCGACCGTGACCATCAACAGGTCGTCGAAATCCATCGCCGACGCCTCGAGCAGCCGTTGTTGGTAGAGCCGGTACACGTCTGCGACTTGCTCGTGATAGAAGCCCTCGCCCTGGTCGGCGAATGACTCGTAGTCGACCAACTCGTTCTTGGCCTTTGAGATTGCGTTCTTCATCGCCTTGGGCGGAAAGCGCTTGGGATCGAGTTCGAGGTTCTTGAGCACCAGGTTGATGAGGCGCACCGAGTCGGCTTCGTCGTAGATCGAGAATCCAGACCTGTATCCGAGCCGCGATGCCTCACGGCGAAGGATGCGCACACAGGCAGAGTGGAAGGTGGAGACCCACATCGACCGAACCGCGCCCCCGACCAGGGCACCGACCCGGCCCTTCATCTCGTTGGCCGCCTTGTTGGTGAAGGTGATGGCGAGGATCGAATCCGGCGGCACTCGGAGGTCCCGGATGAGATGGGCGATCCGATATGTGAGGACCCGGGTCTTGCCCGAGCCGGCCCCGGCGACCACCAGGACCGGGCCCTCGGTAGCCGCTACCGCTTCTCGCTGCGTGGGGTTGAGGTCGGCAAAGAGCGGGGACTCGGCCGGGACATCATCGAGAAACCACTCAGCCTGCATCTGCCGGCGATGGTACCGGGGGGCACCGACTGAATCACAACGTTGTGATCAGCTCGAAGGAAACACCGGCTCGCCGAGATCGACCTCGGCCTGGCTCGGGTCGTCGGCGACCTCGGGGCGGCCGTCTTCGCCAACAACCGTGCGCCTGCGCAGCGGAAGGCTGTAACAAAAGCGAGCCCCGGTGGGGAAGCGGCGCTCGTACCAGACCTCGCCGCCCATGGCCCGGGCCAGGCGCCGCGCGATAGGAAGGCCGAGCCCGATCCCGGTGGCCTCCCGGGCGTCGCCCTTGGAAAGTTGCTCGAAGTTCTCGAAGACCTTCTGCGTCTCCTCATCGGGGACGCCGGGACCGTTGTCCGAGATGATGATCAGGTACTGGTCCCCCATGACGAAGCCCTCGACCATGATCTGATCCCCCCCGTACTTGCGGGCGTTCTCCATGAGGTTCCGGATCACCTGCTGGACCCGACGCCGGTCTGCCTTGACCCGGACCCCATCGGGAAGTGACACCAGCGAGGTCTTCTTGCCCCCGTTGGGGAACACCATCTTGGCGACGTCCTCGATCAGATCGCCGAGATCGAAGAGCTCGGGCTGGAATCGCAGACGGTCCGCCTCCAGTCGGGGAATGACGAGGACGTCTTCGACCAGGTCGCCCAGATAGATCGCCTGGCGATTGATGATCGAGAGGAATTCGTCGACCTCCTCGTCGGGGAGCTCGTGCCAGGAATCGACCAGTGTGTCGGCGAACCCAGCAATCGAGGTCAACGGGGTGCGCAGCTCGTGGCTGACCATCGCGACGAAGTCGTCCTTGATCCGGTGCGCCTCCTCGGAGAGCCGGACCACCTCGCGCTCCCGCTGACGACCCTGCCTCGTGATGGCAAGGGCCCAAATGACACATGCCACGCCCACCGCCGGGAGGAGGTAGGCCAGCACCTGCATGACGGTGAGCTGGTCAAACATCCTTATCGATTATCGGGTCTTCCTGGAGCCGGCTGAAGGCCGCGGCCCTCAGGCGGTATCCACTTCCTCGAGGCCTATCAACCGGCGCAGGGTGCTGGTGAGGACACCCTGACGCAGGTCGAACTTGTCGAGATAGGCGTTGACGCCGACCTCCCAGGCGGCGCGTCTTCTCCTCCTGGGTGGCGACCCCGGAGACCATCACGATCGGGACTCGGACTTCGGCAGCCCGCATCGCCCGCACCAGCTCCACACCGTTGGACCGCGGCATCGAGTAGTCCACGACCATGGCGTCGAATCCACCATTGGCCATCGCCATCACGGCGTCGCGGGCACCACCTGCCACTTGGACCTCGAATCCCGCTCCATTCAGGGTGGCCGAGAGCAATTGCCGCACTCCGGCTGAGTCGTCGACGACCAGGATGCGCGGGCGGCGCCCCACCTCGCGTGGTCGCCTGCGGGCGAGCACACCGAGGAAATTGGGATCGAGTACCACCAGCACCTCACCGGCTCCGAGCAGAGCTGCCCCGGTCACATGACCCGGGCCCTCGAGGATCGGCCCCAGGTTCTTCACGGCGACCCGCCGGCGGTCGATCAGCTCACTCACGGTCACCGCGACCAGCCCCAGCCTGGTGTTCATGATGAGCAGCTCCGACTCGTCGTCGTCTTCGCCTGAGCCCACCGCCGCCGACAGCGACACGCAGGGGATGGCTCCGCTCTCGAAATGAAGCTCGCGCCCCCCCTTGGTCTTCCTGATCTCTGCCTGGGAAAGGGGCATCGCCGCCTCGACTGAGGTCTCGGGGAATCCCCAGAACAAGTCGCCGGAGGCAACTACAACGACGTTCTGCAGCACCATTGACATCGGCAGGGTCATGGTCACGGTCGTCCCCTGCCCCCGGATCGACTCGATGTGAACCACGCCGTGCACTCGCTCCACCGAGTCCCGGGCCGCGGCGAGGCCCTCCCCGGTACCGGAGAAGTCGGTCACGGTGTCGTTGGTGGAGAACCCGGGCTGGAACAGCAATGGAGACAGGTCAAAGGGGAGCTCGTTACGGACTGCGATCGAGGCCACCAGGTCCCAATCGATCCCGGCACCGTCGTCGGAGACCGAGACCTCGATCCCCTCGTCGACTTCCCTGGCCGCGACCCTGACCACTCCGGTCGCCGCCTTGCCCACCGCCACCCGGTCTGCCGCTTCTTCGATCCCGTGGTCGACCGCGTTGACCAGGAGGTGGCGCAGCGGCTCGCGCAGCAGGTCGACGATCTGACGGTCGAGCTGGACGTCGTCCCCGATGATCTCGAACCGCACGTCCTTGCCCATTCGTCGCCCCAGATACCGGACGAACTGGGGAAAGGTCGAAACTGCCTCACGGAAAGAGACATTGGCAAGCGCAACAGCCTGGTCCTGGATGTCGCCGATGGAGCCGCTGAGACGCTCCAGCTGGCCCCGCCACGACTTCCGAATCACCGACGGGTCGGAGCCCTCGAAAGAGACCAAGGCGAGGTCGGCGAGGGCTTCCGTGTCCAAAGCGACCTCGACGATCCGGTTGATCAGGCGATAGAGGTCGCCGGTGTCCACCCTGGTCGCCCCACCGAGCAGGGACTCGGAGACGCCGGAGAGGAGGCCGCCGAGACTCCCCGGTTCGGGCTTCCGGATCGGGATTGCATCGGGAACTGTGCTCGTGGCCTCGATCCCCCCGGTGAGCCGGTCGGCGAGGTCACCGAGCTCGACTTCGAGGTCCTCTGAGGTGGAGGCGAGGAGCGACCCGGCGGCCGACTCCATCGCGGATATCACGTCAGGATCGTGGTCGTGGCCATCGGCGACCAGGCGCCAGAGCTGTTCGAGCCGCGTCGCAACGTCGCGGATCGACTGGTATCCGAGGAGCCCGGCCGAGCCCTTGATGGTGTGTGCGTCCCGAACCAGGTCCGGGACCCACCCTGGATCGAGTGTGCCCTCGGCCAGGGCACGCGCGCCAGCCACGAGGCGACCGGACCTCTCATCCAGTTCCTCGCGGAAAATGCGCGTCAGCTCGGGGGTATTGAGGTCCAACTACAAGTTTTCTTGCCGATTCAGACTTATCGGCAGGCCGACTGGGCCCCTGAATGGACCGTCCGGCCCGATTTCACTCCCACTCGATGGTTGCGGGCGGCTTCGAGGAGATGTCATAGGCGACCCGGTTGATGCCTGGAACCTCGTTGATGACCCGATTCGAGATGCGCTCCAGCAACTCATATGGGAGTCGGGCCCAGTCCGCGGTCATGGCGTCGTCAGAGGTCACCGCCCGAACGATCAGGGGATATGCATAGGTCCGCCCATCACCCTGGACGCCAACCGTCTTGATCGCGGGAAGGACCGCAAATGCCTGCCAGATCTCGCGGTACAGACCGGCGCGCCGTATCTCCTCCAGCACAATGTGATCGGCGGCCCGGAGTAGCTCGAGCCGCTCTCTGGTCACCTCTCCGATCACCCGGACCGCAAGGCCGGGGCCGGGGAAGGGCTGTCGCCAGACGATCTCCTCGGGCAGGCCGAGCTCCTCGCCGACAGCCCGCACCTCGTCCTTGAACAGATCGCGCAATGGCTCGACCAGCTCGAAGCGCATGTCTTCGGGCAGGCCACCGACGTTGTGATGGGTCTTGATCGTCGCCGCCGTGGCCGACCCCGATTCCACCACATCGGGGTACAGGGTTCCCTGGACCAGGTAGCCGGCATCGCCCACGCTCGCTGCCGCGTCCTCGAAGACACGGATGAAGGTCTCTCCGATGATTTTCCGCTTCTGCTCGGGATCGGTGACCCCGGCAAGAGCCTCGAGAAACCGGTCCTCGGCCTTGACGTGAATGAGGTCGACCGCGAAGTGGGACCGGAACGTCGCCTCGACCTGTTCCGCCTCACCGGAGCGGAGCAACCCGTGGTCGACGAAAATGCAGGTGAGCTGGTCGCCAACTGCGGCATGGACCAGCGCGGCGGCTACCGCGGAGTCGACGCCGCCGGACAGACCACACACCACCTTCGCCGAGCCCACCTGGCGACGAATCTCTGCGATCTGCGACTCGATGATGGAGTGAGAAGTCCAGGTCGGTGAGGCCTCACACACCTCGTAGAGGAAGGCCTTGAGTATCTCGTTTCCCCGAGGGGTGTGGGCCACCTCGGGATGGAATTGGACCCCGTAGATGCGATTCTCACGGTCCTCCATGGCGGCCACTGCCGAGCCCGGAGTGGTGGCCACCACCCGAAACCCGTCGGGCGCGGTGACCACTTGATCCTGGTGAGACATCCAAACTGTCTGCTCGGAGGGCAGGCCCTTGAACAGGACAGAGCTCGCCGTGACTTCGAGTTGGGTGCTCCCGTACTCGCCACTTCCGGTGTTGGCGACCTCTCCGCCGGCCAGATCGGCCAGAAGCTGGTGGCCGTAGCACAACCCCAGCACAGGCACCCCCAGCTCCAGGATCTCGGGGTCGATCCGGTAGGCGTCCTCGGCGTAGACCGACGCCGGGCCACCGGACAGGATCAGGCCGGCCGGGCGGCGCTGCTTGATCTCGGAGGCGGTGATGTCGCGGGAGACGATCTCGGAGTGAACGTGGGCCTCGCGGACCCGGCGTGCGATCAGTTGGGCGTATTGGGCGCCGAAGTCCAGAACGAGAACTGATTCGATCCCGGTCGATTTGTTGCCGGCCGACTTTGCCCTCGGCTCACCCTCAGTGGTCATCGGGGAGCCGGTGTCCAGCTCGAGCAGCCTCGGTCAAACAGACGCCGGTCGGCCGGGGCTACCGCTCCGTGGAGCCGTTCCCCGGTTGACACACTGCCGGCGGTCATCCCATCCCGACCCGCTGGTTGCGTTGCAACGACTTGCCCTCGGTCTGCAACGAGGGGGCGATCATCACCTCGGCCTTCTGGAACTCCTTCACGTCCGAGTAGCCCGTCGTGGCCATCGACATAGTGAGAGCCCCGAACAGGTTGAGCTTGCCGTCGTTCTCATGCGCCGGTCCCACCAGGATCTCGGCGAGGGTCCCTCGGTCACCGACCTCGACCCGCGCCCCCCGAGGGAGCGTGGGGTGGAAGGTGGCCATCCCCCAGTGGTACCCGCGGCCGGGCGCCTCACTCGCCGATGCCAACGGTGATCCGATCATCACCGCATCGGCTCCGCAGGCGATCGCCTTGGCGACGTCCCCCCCGGTGCGCATCCCACCGTCGGCGATGACGTGGACATATCGGCCGGTCTCATCGAGGTACCTGATCCGGGCGCCCGCCGCGTCTGCGATCGCGGTGGCCTGCGGTACACCGACTCCGAGCACGGCGCGGGTGGTGCATGCGGCACCAGGCCCGACGCCGACCAGCACCCCGATGGCGCCGGTCCGCATCAGGTGCAGTGCCGTCGAGTAGCTGGCGCAGCCTCCGACGATCACCGGTACCTCGCATTTGGCTATGTACTCCTTGAGGTTCAGCGGCTCCTCGCGACTGGACACATGCTCCGCAGAGACGACGGTGCCCTGGATCACGAGAACATCGAGGCCGGCAGCGATGGCATGGGGTGCCCACGCCCGGACCCGCTGTGGGGTCAAGCTGCCGGCGGTGACGATGCCCGCGCCCTTGATCTCCGCGATCCTCTGCCCGATCAGGTCGGGGTTCACCGGCTCCAGGTAGATCTCCTGCATGCGGAGCGTCGCCTTCTCCTTGGTGAGCTCCGCGATCTCGTCGAAGTACGGCTGGGGGTCGGGATAGCGGGTCCACAGACCCTCGAGGTTGAGGACCGCCAGACCGCCCAGTTGACCGATGGTCACCGCGGTCTCCGGGCTGATCGCGCTGTCCATCGCGGACCCCATCATGGGCAATGGGAATCTGAACGCGTCGAGCTGCCAGGAGATGTCGACGTCATCGGGGTCCCGGGTCCTCCGGGAGGGGACGATTGCTATGTCGTCGAAGCCGTAGGCCTGTCGCCCCGACTTTCCGATCCCGATGTCGATTTCCAATGTGTCAACCTCCGACGGCGCTCCCTTGCCAGGGTAACAGTGGCAGTCGGCACCCAGTCAGTAGGCTGCCCGCCCGTGCCCAAGGCCTGGTCCGTAGTCGACTTCATCCTGGTGGTGCTGGGCGGGTTTCTCGGGGCAGCGATCTTCTTCTGGCTGACCATGGCCACCGGAGGCGAAGACGAGCTCCTCCTGGTGGTCGGCCTCGCCGGTCAGTACGTCGGACACCTCGGAGTCTTGTGGTGGGTCGCTCGTCGCAAGGAGTACCCCGACCTCGGCTTCGCCGTCCAGGGCAGCGACGCGCTCTATCTCGGAATCGGGCTGCTGCTGCAGTTGGTGCTCGCCATCCTGTTCCTCCCCCTGTCCCGCTACCTGTTCCCGGATGGGGACTCGGCGCAAGAGGTCGGAAACGCCCTCGCCGGGCTCGAATCGCCAGGGGCCCGCATGGCTGCGGTTGCGGTGGCCGTGGTGCTGGCCCCGGTCACCGAGGAGCTCATCTTCCGAGGTGTCCTGCTCAAAGCGATGGGGAATCGGAGCCGGCGAATGATCATCTTTGTAACCGCACTGGTGTTCGCCGGGTTCCACGTGCTCGGTCTCGACCCGAGCCGGATGCTCGAGGCCAGCGTCCTGGTCCTACCGCAGCTGTTCGTGGTCGGTTGCGTGCTCGCCTCGGTGACGCTGCGCAGCGGGCGCCTGGGGCCGGCGATCTTCATCCACTCGGGGTTCAATCTCCTGGCCGCACTGGTCCTGCTTCTTCCCCCGGAGATGCTCGAGTCGATCCCTTAAGTTCAAGCCTTACGCCGAGAGGCCGACCTTCGCCCGGATCGTCTTCATCGATTCCTCGGCGCGGTCCCTGGCAGTCGTGGCGCTGTTCTCCATCACTGCGCGGACCTCGGAGTCGGACAGCCCGGCGTAGGCGTCCTGGATCGGGGCCAAGCCGGCGACGATCGCCTCGCCCACCGCCTCCTTGAACCGGCCATAGCCCGAGGCCCGATATTCCTCGACCAACCCGGAGATGGGTCGCTCGCTGAAGAAGCTGAACAGCTCGAGGAGGTTCGAGATCCCGGGCTTCTGCTCCCAGTCGTAGGTGACCTCACTCCCGGCGTCGGTCACAGCCGCCTTGACCTTCTTGATGATCTCCTCGGGGCGATCGTTGAGCAGGATCCGTGACCTGGGTGACGGGTCCGACTTCGACATCTTGGCGGTGGGGTCGGTGAGCGACATGACCCGGGCCCCGATCTCGGGCGTGATCCGCTCCGGAACCGGGAACTCATCGCCAAATCGAGCATTGAACCGCTCGGCTATGTCCCTGGTCAGCTCCAGATGCTGTGCCTGATCGTCACCCACCGGCACGGCGTGGACCTTGTGGATCAGGATGTCGGCGGCCTGGAGCACTGGATAGGCGAGAATTCCCAGGTTCTGACCGGAGCGATCTGACTTCTCCTTGAACTGTGTCATCCGCTCCAATTGGCCTAGCCCGGCGATCGTGCCCAGGATCCATGAGAGCTCGACGTGCTGGGGCACCTCGGACTGGTAGTAGAGGAGGGACCGAGCCGGGTCCACTCCCGATGCCAGGATCATCCGGGCCAGCTCGTGCCGATCGCGGATCAGGTCTGCCGGGTCGTAGGGGGAGGTCATGGCGTGGAGGTCGACTACGCAATAGATCGTGTCGTAGTCGTCCTGCATCTTCACCCAGTTCCGAAGCGCGCCGACCAGGTTCCCGAGATGGGGCTCGCCGGTGGGCTGCATCCCGGAGAAGACTCTCCTTCGGCCTGACATCTCAGCGGTGCTCGAGCACGATCAACCGGCGACGGCGGAGCCGGGCTCTTCTGCGAACTCCGGCGAGAGGTACGAGGCGACCACGCCAGCGATGTCCACCGCCGGGACCAGGACCGCCGCACCGGAATCGGTGGTGACGTCGCTCACCGGAATGTCCAGCTCGTCGACGGACCCGGACCCGAGATCGCGCATAGTCCAGGCGAGGCCGACCGCATCGAGAAGGCTCAGGCTGGCATCGACTGTGACGTAGGGGGCAAGGCTTTGTGCGACGGAGGTGATGTCTTGTGGGCTGCTGAAATCGCCAAGGCTGCCCATCATCGAGAGCATGAACTCGCGCTGGCGCTCGTTGCGGGTCAGGTCGTTGACGCCGGGCACTATGCGCCATCCGTCCACGGTCAACTCTTCGGTGTTGCGAGAACGAAGCCAGGCCAGGGTCTGGGCGCCCGAAGCGAGGGTGCAGCCGGCCGGCAGCTCGAGATGGGCCTTCGAATCGCGGACCGCCCGGCTGAGGCAGATCTCATAGCCCCCTACCGCATCGACCGCCTCCTGGAAGCCGGCCAGGTCGACGAGTGCGAAGTGATCGATCGGGACTCCGATGAGGTCTTCGACGGTCATGGTCAGGGAGGTGGCCCCGTTCATCAGGAGACCACACCCCTCCAGGGCGTCGTTGAGCCGGTGTTCTGCCCCGGTGCACCTGTCCTCCACCAGGAGGTCCCGGGGGAGGGAGAGGATGGCGGCATCCTCACCGTCCCGCTGGCGGAGCAAGACCATCACGACATCGGCGCGATGCCCCTCGAAGCTGCCGAAGCCGTCGGTGTCATCGAGTTGGTCCCGTGAGTCGGAGCCGACGAGCAGGAAGACATCGAGGCCGTCTCCACTGGGCGGCACCGAGATCTCGGCACCGGCGGGCTGCTCCTCGACCGGCTTGCTCTCGTTCCCCTCTTCGATGTCGGAGGGGTCGGGGCGATCGATCGTGACCCGGTTCACCTCACCCCATGTGGACGCGCCGAGATAGGCAGCTCCGGCGAGGAGTGCGACGGCGAATAACGCGCCACCTATCAACAATCGCTTCTTCAGGACGTCCACCTTGCTCGAGGCCCCCGGTGAATTCGGCATTGTATTCCCCAAATTGAAGGGACGAATCGGGACCTGGGGACAACCGGGCCTGATTTGTTCAGACCACTCCGGCGACGATTCTCGCAATCGGCTCCGAGGACATCGGAGCGGAATGGGCAGTCTCGATGGGCAGTGTCGGGAGGGTCAGCTCGAAGCGCGATTCACCGTATGCGTCGACATATCTCAGGGTCCCCCCCATCAGCTCGGCGAGCTGTCGGGACACCGCGAGCCCTATGCCGACGGAACCGGGCTGGGTCGGGGACTGCCGGCCCCGGTAGTACCTCTCGAAGATGAGCTCCTGTTCCTCGGGCGGGACACCGGTGCCATCGTCGGCGACCAGGATCTGGGCCCGGTCGCCCAAGGTCCTCACCATCACGGCGATCCGGTCTCCCCCGTACTTGACGGCATTGGTAAGGAGATTCCGGATGATCTGCCGGCATCTGAGGGCGTCGGCCCAGGCCACGATGCGGTCCCCCTCCACGATCAGGGACTTGTTGCTGGGATGCGACTCCCTGACCCCGCGCACCACACTCTCCACCTCCTGCCGGAGGTCGATGCGATCGGATTTGATCGACAGATTTCCCGCTTCGGCCCGCGATGCGATGAGCAGGTCCTCCACCAACTCGGCCAATTCCCGGCTCTGGACCGCGATGATCCCGTTCAGCTCGACGAGCTCGTCGGCGCCCAGCCCGGCCTGGCTGCTTGCGATCTCCTCGGCAAGGCCGACGATGGCGGTGAGCGGTGTCCTGATCTCGTGGCTGACCGATGCCAGCAAGCGGTCTTTGAAGTCGTTCGAGGCTTTCAGCTCCTCTTGATCGTCCTGACGGCGCCAGTAGGCCCCGATCATGTGCGAGGCACGCCACAGCGTCTCCACCTCGTCTTCGGTCCAAGAGCGGTCTTCGAGGCAAGCCACGAAACCGATCGAGCCCCGGAAGGTGCCCTCGACGAAGATCGGGACCATGACCTCGGAGGCGATCCCATCCTTTTCGTATGCCGTCTTTTCCTCGCCTTGGAGGCGAGCGGTGTGCACTGCGATCGACCGCCCTTCGGATAGTGCTCGAAAGGTCGGTGACTCCGCGGCGTATGCCCCGCTCTTCCAGCCACCCATGTGAATGCTCGAGCTGCGACGTGCGTCGGCGATGATCTCCCAGTTCGGCAGGCCATCGACCTCCAAGGTCCTAGCTACGTACGAGTAGTCGGCGTCGGTGGCTTCCATGAGCGCCCTGACCGCCTCGTAGATGGCGAAGACGTCGGTCTGGACCAGGAGCGCCTCGGAACAGGTGGCAATCGCGTGCTGGAGTCGGGCAGCCTGGTCGTAGCGGGAGATCGACTCCGAGAGCTGGTCATAGAGCTTTGAGACGAGAGCGGTGGTGAAGACGACTCCGGCCACCGCCGTCACGGAACGGGCGGCAACAGTCTCCAAGGGGTCGCCGAGGATCAAACCCATGCTGATACTCCACATCGCGATCGAGAACCCGACTGCCCCTGACCAAACGAGGCGGCTCCCCGCGCTGAGGGTCCCGGCCAACACGCCCAGCATCATCACCAGCCCGAAAGTGGTGGTGAAGTCGAAGGCAGAGATCTGCGCACCGAACATCGCCTCGATCACGGACAACGATCCGAAAAACCAGGTCGTGGTGAGCACCAGCATGATGGCGTTGGCCTCGAGGCGCTGCGTGAGCCAGATCGCCCACACCGCGAGCACCAGGTAGCTGGCCCATCGGATCGGGGCCAGGGGTGACGCCATTTCCGTGCGGGCGATCTCGATCACCGCCAGCGCAGGGAAGGTCACGGCAAACAGCACCGCCACATACCTGTGGAAACGCTGTTGCGCATCAATGGGAGCGCGCGAGCTCACCTAGTAAGGATCGGCAGAATCGGCGTGGATTCTTGAACCGGGACCGGTTAGCCGAGGCCCACGAGCGACCGCACCATTCGTGCGGTTGCCCCCCAGAGCGTGTCACCGCCGAGGTCGTAGTACCAGACCTCGTTGTCGTTCCACGGGATGCTCCACCACCGGTCGTTCTCGGCGAGATCGGCCAGGAGCGGGGTATAGATCTTTGCCACTTCGCGCTCGCTGGGCACCAAGAGCACAGGCGGGGCCAAACGGCCGACGACCGGCACCACCATCGGCCGGAACTCGACGGTGTCGATCGGAGGGAGGAAGCCGAGGATTTCGACAGACTCGGGATCGATCCCAACTTCCTCATGAGCTTCGCGCAGGGCGGTGTCCACCGGCCCCCGGTCGGAGGGGTGGGTGCGCCCGCCCGGGAACGAGATGTGCCCGGCATGGGTGGGCATGGTGTCGGGGCGTTTGGTCAGGACCACGCGCACTTCGCCTGCCTCGTCTTCGTACAGCGCCGCCAGGACCGCCGCCTGCGGCTCCCCGCCCAGCTCGGGCTGGTCGCCGCTCAGGTGAAGTCGGTCCCACATTCAGTTGTCAGGTTAAGGGCGCCGATAACCTGATCCGGTGCCACGGCCCATCCTCGAAACCGAGCGCTTGATCCTGCAGCGCTTCACCCGCCGCGACCAGGCAACACTGGACGACGCTATCCGCGCTTCGCTGCCCGAGTTGAACCAATGGCTCCCCTGGGCACGCCTCGACTACGAGCATGGGGACACGACCGCGTTCATCAGAGAGTCGATCCAGGCGTGGAAGGAAGACCGGGCCTGGGACTACTCGGTGCGCCTCAAGGAGCAGCCCGATCGGCATCTGGGGAACGTGTCGATGTGGACCGTTTCCAAGCTGGGCAAGATCGCTGAGTTCGGCTATTGGGTTAGAACAGACGATCACTCGAACGGGTACTGCACTGAGGCCGTGGACCGGCTCCTCGTCGAGGCTTATGGGGCGCTCGGCTATCACAAGGTGACATTGCGGATCGCGGTGGGAAATGACGCGTCCGACAGAGTCGCCGAGAAGCTCGGCTTCACCCGGGAAGGGGTGCTCAGAGAAGAACTGCTGATCCGTGGCAACTGGGTGGACCACACGCTCTGGTCGTTGTTGGACCGGGAGTTCAACGCGATCCGCCGCGGTGAGATGCGCGGGAGTCGATGAACGACCTCGGTCCACTGCACTCCTGGCTCCAGGAGCGAGTGGACCGCGATGAGTTCTCAGGTATCGCTTTGGTGACTTCGCGCCAGGGCACCACCCTCTTCGAGCATGCCGGTGGTTGGGCACATCGCGGGCTTCGGGTCCCGATGTCGATGGGCACCCGATTTCAAGTGGCGTCCATCACCAAAATGGTCACCGCGGCCACAGCGATGAAACTCGTGGAGAGTGGGGCGCTCAGGCTCGATCGGCCGCTCACCGACTTCCTTCCCCCCGACCTGCGGCCGGCATCGATAGACGGGCGGCACACCCTCCATCATCTCTTGTCGCACACGTCCGGCCTTCCCGGGTATCACGACCACGACGACGAGACCTGGGGGTCATTCGTATCGGCGTGGGACCAGGTGCCCGTGTCGCAAGCGCGAGGCCCGAAAGACATCCTTCCTTTGTTCGCCGAGCTTCCGGCGATTTTCGATCCCGGTGCCCGGTTCTCCTACTGCGACGCCAACTACATCTTGATCGGCGTGCTCATCGAGTGGGTCACCAGCAAAGAGTTCCGCCAGGTGGCAGCCGAGGAGGTCCTGGGCCCGGTGGGAATGGCCGAGACCTCCTTCTCCGAGCTCGACCTGGAGCCGGCGGGCCTGGCGTCCTCCTACCTGGTGACCGAGAGCCCACCCGACGAATGGCGATCCAACATCTACAGCGTCCCCGCCGCAGGCATGCCCGACGGAGGGATGGTCACCACGGCTGCCGACCTGGTGCGATTTCTCGATGCTCTGACCGGTGGCGAGGTCGTGAGCCCGGATTCTGTGTCCAAGATGCTCACCCCCTACGGCTTCGAGCCCGACTCTCCCGAGGGATACGGCTACGGGATGGAACTGGTGGTGATCGACGACGAGGTGACCATCATCGGTCATAGCGGGGCTGATCCTGGGGTCTCCGCCATCCTTTCCCGGTTCGTCGAGGCGGGGATCACCATCACCGTGCTCTGCAATCAAGACCGTGGGTCGTGGGCGGTGACACAGAAGGTCGAGGAAGTTCTCGGATTGGTGGACCCGCGGGAATGACGGGCGAAGCTATCCCCCGCTGGCGATGACCCGGCTGGCGTCACCGACGAAGGTCACGATTGCGGGGAAGAGCCCGACTGCCACGGTCACAGCAAGCGAGATGATGAGTGCAAGCCGCAACGAACCCGCCGGGGCGGCCTCGGCATCCGGAGCAAACTCGCCGATCGGGTCGTCCAGCCACACCGCCTTGACCACCCGGGCGTAGTAGTAGAGGGCGATCACCGAGTTGACCGCGGCGATCGCGGCCAGCACCACCGTCGAGGTGCCACCGACGATGATCGCCGAGCGGAACATCACGAACTTGGCGAACCAGCCGGCAAGTGGCGGGATGCCGGCGAGGCTGAAGAAGAACACCGTGACCAGGGCCCCGAGCCGGACATCGACCTGAGCAAGGCCCGACCAGGCCTCGATCTCGCCGGATCGAGTCTTTCGGGCGGCGGCAATCACCACCGCAAACGCGCCCAGATTCATCACCGCGTAGATCACCAGGTAGACGAGGGTGGCTGAGAATGCCTCTGCCAGATCCGTGCCGGCGACCGCGGCAGAGGCGAACGGAACCAGCATGAACCCGGCCTGCGCGATCGATGAGTAGGCGAGAAGCCGGACCACGTTGGTCTGTCGAAGCGCTCCCAGGTTGCCGATCGTCATCGAGGCCGCCGCCAGGAGCCACAGAGCCGGTGCCCAGATCTCGGAGAGGTCGGGAAGGGCCTGGTACATCACGACGAGAAAAGCGACGAACCCCGCAGCCTTGGAGTTCACCGACAGGTAAGCGGTGATCGGAGTCGGCGCCCCTTCGTAGGTGTCCGGCGCCCAGAGGTGGAAGGGGACTGCCGAGGTCTTGAACCCGAAACCGACTATCAGCGCCATGACCGCGACCACCATCATCGGCTCGTCGACCAAGGCTCCTGTCTTCTCGGCCAGGCCGGCAAAGGTGACCTCACCAGTCAGCCCGTAGAGCATCGACATCCCGTAGAGCAGGATCGCCGTGGAGAGGATGCCCAGGATGAAGTACTTCATCGAGGCCTCGTTGGACTTGGCGTCGCCCTTCCTCCACCCGGCGAGGAGGTAGAGCGGCCCGGTTGTCAGTTCCAGTCCGATGAAGAGGATGATCAGGTCGCGGGCCGACGCCATGACCAGGGAGCCGAGCACGGAGGCGAGGAGGAGGAAGTAGTACTCGCCCTGGTAGTAGCGGTCGGACTCGATGTAGTGGTGGGACATCAACATCACGATGTAGGCCGCCACGATGAAGACCGCCTTGAGGATGATGGCGAAATCGTCGACGACGTAGGAGCCATCGAACATCGAGACCGAGGTGCCCTCGACTGCCAGTATCACCAGTGGCACGGCGGCCAGAGCCGTGCCGGCAACAGCCATCGTCGCCGTCCAGAACTTCTTGGAGCGGGGCAGCAAGAGATCGAGCGTGAACACGCCGAGCATGGTCGCGATCACGACCAGCTCGGGGCCCAGAGCCAGATAGTCGATCTCGTAGGGCATCAGGTCAGCCGCCCGACCCCAAGGAAGCCGTGGTCTCGGCGTTGAAGACGGTGTCCACCAGGGAGACGACGGCATCGGTGGTCGAGTCGAAGATCAGCTTGGGGAAGAACCCGATCACCACTATGAGGACGATCAAAGGGACCCACGCCGTCATCTCGAACCTGTCGACATCGTGGAACTCATGGCCCTGCCATTCGGCGTTGGGCTCTCCCAGGTTGACCTGCTGCAGGAGGTAGAGCATGTACCCGGCGGTGAGCACGGTGCCGATCGCCCCGATCACCATGGCAGTCCGGAAGACACCGAGGGGAAGGCCGGGGAGCGGGTTGTAGGACCCGACCAGCGACATGAACTCACCCCAGAACCCGGCGAGGCCGGGCAGGCCGAGAGAGGCCATCGCAGTGAAGGCGAGGATCCCGCCCATCACCGGCATCAGCTTCATGTTGCCTCCCAGGCGGGACATCTCCCGGGTGTGGTAACGGTGCGACATCGATCCGGCGAGGAAGAACAAGAGACCGGTGATCAGGCCGTGCGCCACCATCCCGATGATCGAGGCGTTGATACCGACATCGCTCATGGTCGCGATCCCGAGCATCACGAAGCCCATGTGGCCCACCGACGAGAAGGCGATCAAGCGCTTCATGTCGGTCTGAGCGAGGCATGCCAACGATCCATAGATGATCCCGATCACGGCCAGGATCGCGATCGCCGGGGCCCAGTTCGCTGCCTCCTCGGGCAGGATCGGGATCGAGATCCTGATGAAGCCGTATGAGCCGAGCTTCAGCATGATGGCCGCCAACAGGACCGAGCCCACCGTGGGGGCCGCGGTGTGGGCGTCGGGGAGCCAGGTGTGGAACGGCCACATCGGGACCTTCACCGCGAACCCGAGGAATATCGCCCCGAACACCAGGAAGGCGAACCGACCCCCGCTGAAGGCGCCGGCCGCCCCCAGTTCGGTGAGTTCGGGTATGTCGAAAGTGCGCTCTCCCGAGTTGCCCGACTCGAAGTACAGCGCCAGGAACCCGAGCAGCATGAAAGCCGAGCCGAACAGCGTGAACAGGAAGAACTTGATCGAGGCGTAGAGCCTGGTCTGGACCTCGCGGCCAAAACCGGGGATCTTGCGCATCGAGCGGTCTCCCCAGATCCCGATCATGAAGTACATGGGGACCAGCACCACCTCGAAGAAGATGAAGAACAAGACGAGGTCGAGCGCGACGAAGGTCCCGTTGAGCCCGGTGCCGAGGATGAGCATCAGGATCAGGAATAGCTTCGGGTTCTTCGGCTCCTCCCAGTGGTTCCAGCTATAGATCACCGCCAGCACCATCACGAAGGTGGAGAGGACGAGCAACGGGAGGCTGATCCCGTCCACCCCGACGTGGTAGTTGGCGTTGATGGCGCTGATCCACGAGACGTTGGCCTCGAACTGATAGGTGTTGTAGGTGGAGCTGGCGAAGTCGAACTGGCCGATGACGACCAGGGATGCGACAAAGGCCAGGACGGTGACCAGCAGCCCGACCGACTTGACCGCGACCTCGTTCTCCTTTGGGATCAATCCGAGGAGGAGTGCCCCGGCCAGGGGCAGAAACACGATCAGGGTGAGTGCCCAGGTCTCGAACAATTCCATTTCGCTCAGCCTCTCCTATATCACGAACACGAAAAGGACGATCAGCACCAGGGCCCCTCCCACGAAGGAGGCTGCGTACTGCTGCACCCTGCCGGTCTGCCACCGCCGGACCGCCGACCCGGCGCCATCGACGCCGGCCGACAATCCGTGGACCACACCGTCGACGCCGCGTTGGTCGACGACGCCGTAGACGAATGAGCCCAGCGCCTTGGTGACCAGAGCGGCGCCGTTCACGACGGCATCGATCACATGGTCATTGACCCAGTTGACCCATCGGGCAAGCGGACCCATAGTCACGGCGACCACCCCGTCGGCCACGTCGTCGACGTAGTACTTGCGGTGCAAGAGCGGATAGAGAACAGGGATCTCGAATCGGTCCCTCTCGGCCTGCGTGTCCCGGTCCCGGCCCCAGACCCGCCAGCCGAAGAAGATGCCGGCTGCTGCTGCGAACAACCCGCTCCCGATCAGGGCAAAGTCGAACGCTTCGGCATGGTGGTCGCCCATCGGCACAGCCCGCACCGCCAGCCACTCGCCGAAGTTCCCGATGACCGGCCACTCCACACCCGGGATGTTGAACAGCCCAAAAAGGGCGGAGGGAATGGCGAGGGCGATCAGGGCACCGGTCATGATCCTGGGGGACTCGTGGGGGTGGCCATGGCCCTTGTACTCGCCGAAGAAGGTGAGCGCGACTGCCCGTGTCATGTAGAAGGCGGTGACGAAGGCCCCGGCGATGGCAATCCACATGACGACGGTGTATCCCTCGAATCCCAGGGTCACCAGAATCTCGTCCTTGGACCAGAACCCGGCGAGGGGGATGATCCCGGCCAGGGAGAGCGACCCGATGAGGAAGGTCCAATAGGTCCTCGGCATGGACTTGCGGAGCCCACCCATGTCACTCATGTTGTTGGAGTGGACGGCATGGATCACCGAGCCGGCGCCGAGGAAGAGCAGGGCCTTGAAGAAGGCATGTGTGAACAGGTGGAAGAGCCCGGCGGTATACCCCCCGGCCGCGATCGCCGTCATCATGTACCCCAGCTGGGAAACGGTGGAGTAGGCGAGAACCCGCTTGATGTCGTCGGTCACCAGTGCGAGGAATCCAAGGGCGAACAGGGTGATGGTCCCGATAGCGACCATCCACGGCCTCAGATCGGCGGCCAGGTACTCGAACAGCGGGAACATCCTCCCCATCAGGTAGACGCCGGCCGTGACCATCGTCGCCGCGTGCATCAGGGCGGACACCGGGGTCGGGCCGGCCATGGCGTCGGGCAGCCATATGTGGAGCGGGAACTGGGCGCTCTTGCCCATGGCCCCGAAAAAGAGCAATGCCGCAGAAACGATTGCGACGGCGCCGAGAGCCTCCGAGTGCTCGGCCGCCAACTCATTGATCTCGAGAAAATCGAAGCTGCCCACGGTCACACCGAGGATCACGGCGCCGAGGAGGAGGCCAACATCGGCAACCTTGTTGGTCATGAACGCCTTGTTGCCGGCGTTCACGTTCGCCATGTCTTCCCAGTAGAACCCGATGAGCAGGTAGGAGGCGAGGCCAACCCCCTCCCAACCAATGATCAGCTGGATCAGGTTGGGCGCCCCCACCAGGATCAGCATCGATCCGGCGAACAACGAGAAGGCGGCGAAGAACCAGTCGACCCGGACGTCACCCTTCATGTAGCCGGCCGCGTAGATGAAGACGATCAGCCCCACCACGCTGACCAGGAAATACATCATGATCGAGAGCCCGTCGACCACCCAGCCCAACTCGAAGACCAGGTCGCTCCCGATCCGCCCGATCTCGAAGGTCGTCTGTGCGAGAACGCCCTCTGTCATGTTCATGACGAAGAGGACGGTGGCCCAGACGCTGCTGATGGCGAGGGCTCCGATCGCGATCTCCGCCCCGTTGTTCTTGAGCCGCTTGCCGAAGGCGAGGATGAGGAGAAAGGCGATGAATGGGAGGACGAGCATGATCCCGGCGGTGTCCGGCCAGAACCCGCCGGTGATCCCGGCCTCGACGGCGTGCTCCGCCTCCTCCGTGGCAAGGTAGATCATTCCTTCACCACCTCATCAGGTTGAGCTCGTCGACGTTGGCGGACTTCCGGTTGCGGAACACCATGAGGACTATCGCCAGCCCGATCCCGACCTCGGCGGCGGCAACGGTGATGACGAACACCGAGAAGACCTGACCCACCGCCTGTGTGGAGCGCAACACGGACTCGAAGGCGATCAGGTTGATGTTGACCGCAGTCAGCATCAACTCCACCGAGAGCAGGATCAGCACCAGATTGCGCCTGACGAGAAGGCCGTAGATGCCGAGGGCGAAGAGAGCAGCGGCGAGGATGAGGAACTGATTCAGGAGCATCAGACCGAGCTCCTCTCTTCTTCCTCGACGGGGGTCAAGTCGCGCCGGGCGATGGTGATGCCCCCGATCAGCGCCGCGAGGAGGATGAACGAGACCACCTCGAAGGGGATGACGAATCGGCCGAGGAGCGCCTCGCCGATCACCTCGGTCGGGGTCTCCTGACCCGGGTTGGTGATGGTCTGGGTCCCGAAAGCCTCGATCGACGCCCAGGAGAGGAGCACGAAGGTGGTGATGGAGAGCAGGGCGGGCCAGATCTTCTGGTCACTGTCGAGCCCCTGATCCTCGCCGGTCGGGGCACGGGTGATCATGATCCCGAACAGGAAGAGGACGATCACCGCCCCGATGTAGACGAGCACCAGCACCCAAGCCACGAACTCGGCGGACAGGATGAGGAAGACAGCCGCCGTCCCGGCGAGAGCCCCGACCAGGAACAGAGCGGCATGAACCACGTTCTTGGCAGTAACCACCCGCCAGGCGGAGTAGAGGACGGCGAGCCCGACGACGGCGAACACCCAGTTGACCGGCTCAGAGACCCAATCCGTGAGAGTCATCCCCTCCTCACTTTTCGAGCTCCGGGGCATCGGGGACCGTGGTCAGCCAGTCCTGGAGACGGTCCATGTCGTGCATCATCTCGCCCATCTGGGTCTCCGAGTACTCGTACTCCGGTGACCAGAACAGGGCGTCGAAGGGGCAGACCTCGACGCAGATCCCGCAGTACATGCAAAGGGCGTAGTCGATGTCGAAGCGGTCGAGGGTGGCGCGGACCTTGATCCTGCCCCCGGGCGTGGCCGGCGCCTGTTCCTCTTTGTGGCCCTCGATGTAGATGCACCAGTCGGGGCACGATCGGGCGCAGAGCATGCAGACAGTGCAGGCTTCCTGGTCGAGGGCGATCACACCCCGGGCCCGGGGCACCAGGGTCTCTTTGACCACCGGGTAGTTCACCGTCGCCAGGTATTTCCCCGGGCGGAAGATGGTCCGGAACATGGTGTAGATCGTCACCCAGAGCCCCTTGAGCATTCCGATCCCGGGGATGCGACGTGCGAAATCTGTCACGTGAACACCATGAATGCGCCGGTGAGCAGGATGTTGGCCAGCGCGATCGGCACCAGCCATTTCCAGGCGAGACCTTGCAGCTGGTCCTCGCGGAAGCGGGGGAAGGTCCATCGGAACCAGATCATCACGAACACGAGGATGAAGCTCTTCCCGACCAGGATCACGGGGCCGGCATAGGCGAGAACGTCTTCAGGGACGCCGGGGAGCCAGTACCCGCCCAGGAATAGGGTGACGGCGATCGCCGAGAGGGCGAACATGTTTGCGAACTCGGCCAGGAAGAAGAAGAGAAAACGGAACCCCGAGTACTCGGTCAGATAGCCCATGACCAACTCCGACTCGGCGATCGGCATGTCGAAGGGGATCCGGGTGAGCTCGGCAAGGGCAGCGATCATGAACACGCCGAAGCCGATGAACTGGAGGACGACGAAGGGGTAGCCGGCTTCGATCTGAGCCTCGACGATGCCGGTCATGCTCATGGTGCCCGCCAGCATCACCGAGCCGATGACCGCCAGGACCAAGGGCAACTCATAGGCGATCAGCTGGCCGGCGGCCCGAAGCCCACCCATCAGCGAGTACTTGTTCGCCGATGACCAGCCCGCCATGAGGATGCCGATCGTGCTCAACGAGGAGATCGCCAGGGCATAGAAGACTCCAACCGACAGGTCACGGAAGATCAGCCCAGGGCCGAAGGGAATCACCACCAGCAGGGCGACGGTGCCGACCAGGACCAGGACCGGGGCCACCTTGAACACCGGACGGTCCGCCTGCTCGGGTATCAGGTCCTCCTTCTGGAAGAACTTGACCCCGTCGGCGATGAGTTGGGCCCACCCCCAGCGCCCTCCGGCGAAGTAGGGGCCGACCCGGGACTGCATCTTGGCGGAGAGCTTCATCTCGGCGAACCCGATCACCATCCCCACCAGCGGGATCATCAGCGCTACGAGCAGCAACTTCCCGGCCAGCGAGACCCAGAAATTGGAGAAGAGGTCGCTCACGAACTCCATTACCTATCCACGTCTCCGAGTACGAAGTCGAGGCTCCCCATGATGGCGATGATGTCGGGCACCAAGACTCCCTCCAGGATCCAGGGGAGGATCGAGAGATTGGAGAAGCTGGCAGAGCGGATCTTGAGCCGATACGGGCCCTGACCACCTTCCGAGACCAGGTAGTAGCCCATCTCCCCCTTGGGGTTCTCGGCCCGCACGTAGGTCTCCCCCTTGGGGACCTTGATTATTTTGGGGACCTTGGCCTGGAGAGGGCCGGACGGAATCCCGTCTACGGCCTGTTGGATGATGCGCGCCGACTGTCGGATCTCCGCGAGCCGGACCCACCACCGGTCCCAGCAGTCGCCGTTCTCTCCGACCGGTATCTCGAAGTCGAACCGGTCGTAGGGGAGATAGCTCTCGGCGCGGCGCAGGTCGAAGGAAACGCCCGACGCCCGCAGATTCGGGCCGGACACCCCATAAGCCACGGCGATCTCCGGGGGGAGGATTCCGACGCCCTTGGTCCTGGCCAGGATGATCTCGTTCCCGGCGACCAGGTCTTCGATCTCATCGACGACGACGAGCACCTCGGTAACGGCCTCCCTGGTCTCGTTGAGAAACCCGGCAGGCAGGTCCTGGAGCAGCTTCCTGGTCTGCGAGCCGGATCCGTAAGCCGGTTTGACCCCCCCGATGCGGTTGAAGTTGGGGTGAAAGCGGCCCCCGGTGACACCTTCGAGCAGGTCCAGGATTCGCTCTCGCTCTCTTAAAGCGAAGAAGAGAGGGGTGGCCGCCCCGAGCTCCAACGGGTAGGACGCCATGAAGATGAGATGGGATGAGATCCGAGCCATCTCGGTGAGGATCAACCTGATGTACTGCGCCCGCTCCGGCACTTCGAGCCCCATGAGCTTCTCGGCGGCGATGACGAATGGGATTTCGTTGGCGTAGCCGGAGACCCAATCGATGCGATTGACCAAGGTGGTGATCTGGGGATAGGTCCGCACCTCGGACAGCTTCTCGTAACCGCGATGCATGTAGCCGATCACCGGGTGGACGTCGAAGGCGCGTTCCCCGTCCACCCTGGCCACCAGCCGGAGCACACCGTGAGTAGAGGGGTGTTGGGGACCGATGTTGAGCGTCATGTCCGGGGTCTCCAACTCCACGGACACCGCGGCCTCGGAGAGGTGTCGAACGAGGTCCTGCTCGACTATCACCTCAGGCCTCCGGGTTTTCTTCCGACGGCTCGGACGGCTCGGGCCCGCTGCCTGGCATGCCCTCGACGTCGACCGTCCCCGGCCACGGTTTCACCTCCCGGCTCAGGAGGGGGTAGCTCTTGCGGAGGGGGTTGCCGATGAAGGAATCGGGGAGATAGAGATGGGAGAGGTCGGGGTGCCCGTCGAAGTCGATGCCGAACATCTCGGCCGCCTCCCTCTCGTGCCAGTTGGCGCCGGCGAACACCGGCACCAAGCTGGCCACAGAAGGCGACTCCTTCGAGAGCTCGGCGCTGAAGGTGACCCGACGCCCCTCGCTGACGTCACACAGGGTCGAGAGAAGCTCGAAATGGTCGGTGACGTCGCCACCGGGAGGGTCGCCGACTGCGACCTCGTCGGCCCAGTCCACTGCGGACAACCACGAGAAGAAAATGAGGCCCAGGTCATCCCTCGCACGCTCGTGGGCACTGGACCATTGCTCGGAGGGGACCTTCACCTTGATGGTGTCGAACGTGATCTCGGCAGTCCCGCCCACCACGCCGGCGACTCGGTCGGCGTACTCCTGGAGCGGATGAGGGGTGGTTTCGGTCTCAGACGGGCTCGAGGTCACGCTGATTCCACTTCGCTTTGATCTCTTCGCCCCGGATCTTCTTCTGGAGGAGCACGATCCCGTCCATCAACGCCTCCGGGCGTGGCGGGCAGCCTGGCACGTACACATCGACGGGGATGATTTGATCGACGCCCTTGGTCACCGAGTACGAGTCCCAGTAGGGCCCGCCACAGTTGGCACAGGAGCCCATCGAGATGACGTACTTGGGATCGGGCATCTGGTCGTAGAGACGCTTGACCGAAGGTGCCATCTTGTCGGTGACGGTGCCCGCTACCACCATGAGATCGGCCTGACGGGGCGAAGCCGGCAGGGGGATGATGCCGAACCTCATGAAGTCGTACCTGGGGCCGGAGGCGGCCATCAGCTCGATGGCACAACAGGCCAGCCCGAACTGGAACAACCAGAGCGAATAGCTCCTCGACCAGTTCAGCAGCCAGGTGACCGGCTTTGGCATGCCGAACTTCTGGGCTACTCCCACCTCATGACTCCCTTGCGGATGGCGTACACCAGTCCCAGGATGAGGATGTCGATGAAGATGAACATCTCGACCAGGCCGAAGGTACCGAGACGCTCGAGGACTATGGCCCAGGGAAAGATGAAGACCGCTTCGACGTCGAAGATCACGAATAGCAATCCGTAGACGTAATAGCGGATGTAGGTCTGGTTCCAGCCCGACCCAACCGGGTCCACCCCACACTCATAGGTCAGCTCCTTCGCCGTGGTGGGGTTGGTGGGGCGAAGGACCGAGGCCACGCCGAGCATCACCATCACCAGGATCGCTCCCAGAGCGGCGAAGGCGCCAACCGTCAGATAGCTCTCGAAGTACGGAGTCATGCCTTTTTCTGTAGGGATACGACCCTGAAGGCGAGTATACGCAGGGCCGCTTGAAGCCCGAAGTCACGGCGAAACCGACCGAATTGGCGGCAGAAACCGGTCCAGGCAATAGCCTGCCCCGGTGATCGAGAGCCCGGACTACGCCGGCGGAGGCCTGGTCAACCTGGTCGCCGAGCTGGAGAGGCGGCTCACCGGGACGGGCCCCTCACCCGGGTTGCGGCCCGACCTGGCGGCGGCAATTCCCGATGCTGAGACTTATGTGCTGCTCCTCATCGACGGCCTGGGAATGGCTCAGTTGCCGCACCCGGACGCGGCGCCACTCCTGGCGGCCAACAGTGGAACCCTGCAATCCCCCTTCCCGAGCACGACGAGTGTGTCCTTGGCCACAGTCGCCACCGGCCTGCCTCCTGCAGCTCACGGCCTGGTTTCACACCTGGCATGGATCGAAGAGACCGGGGGTGTGGTCAACACCCTCAAGTGGGTCGATCTAGCCGGTCTGGCTGTGGCCCATGACTATGCCGCGGTGCTCCCCGACCCCAATCTGTGGGAGCGACTCGGGTCGGCGGGTGTCGAGGCAATCACGGTGCAGCCCGGGCCCTTCGAGGGCAGCCCATTGTCACGCCTCCTCTATCGCGGAGCTCGCTTCGAGAGCGCATGGGACGACCAGGACCTGGTCGAGGCAACGGTCCAACTCGCGGGCAGTCCCCGGCGCCTGATCTTCACATATGTCTGGCAGGTCGACTTCGCGGGCCATGTGCACGGTCTGGGCTCCCCGGAGTTCGCAGCCGCAATCCAACTCGCCGCGCGCCAGTGGGAAGACCTGGTGCGGCGCCTGCCGCCGAGTGCCGCACTGATAGGCACCTCCGACCACGGCCTGGTCGAGTACCGGGAGCAGGACAAGGTGTTGGTCCGCGACCCAGTGTTCGATGAGTTGAGGTTCGCAGGCGACCCGCGGGGTGTCCTCACCTGGGGGCCGGATCGGCTCATCGAGGACCTGTGCGAAGTCACCGGCGGGACGAGAGTCGACCCCACCGGCCTGGTCGGCCCCGGGTTGACCGACGTTGCCCGGCGGCGCCTCGGGGAGAATCTGATAATCCCAGCAGCGGGAACTGTGATCCTGCCGCCGGGCTTCGACAAGAGACTGCGCTGCTATCACGGAGGCCTGACTTCCGAGGAGATCGAGATCCCCCTCCTCGTGCGCTGACCGGCCCAAGGTTTCAGCCACGGGCGCTCCGGGTAGGGCTGAAGCGTTGGGAAACGCTCCCGACCTGGAGGTTGATCATGTACCCCAGTGGTTTTGATCCCACTCAAGAGATAAACCAGGTGCAGTCTGAGCCCATCGAGGAGCGGCGCCTCGGGTCATCGTGGAAGACCTGGGTCATCGTCATGTTGGTGATCTTGGCGTTCGCGATTCTGTTCCTGGTGTTCGGCGAGCCCGAAACGGCCGCCGAGAACACCCTGACCCCACCCACGCTGGAAGGCTGAAGCAACTGATGGCCAAGGGCAAGGGAAAAGAGCCTCCCACCGAGCAACAGATCAGACTGGTTCACAATGGCTACAAGGGCGCATCGGGGCCGGGGTTCACCCGTCGCCTACTGTTGCGACGGGCAAGGGGCGAAGTCGATGAGCGAGAAACACCAAGAAGCATCCGAAAACGAGGTAGATGACGCATTTCGGGCGTTCCTGGAGGGACTGCGCACCACCCTGCCTGGGGTCCAGGTCCTGTTCGCCTTCTTGCTGGTCCTCCCCTTCCAACAGTCGTTTCAAGAGCTGACCGACCAAGAGTCGGCCGCCTACTTCATTGCCTTCTTCGGATCGGCTGTGGCATCGATCCTCCTGATCGCACCAAGCGCCCATCAACGGATCCGGGCACCGTTCAACGGTGTCAAGCGCCACTCCGCCCGGCACCTGCAGATGACGGTGCGAATCACGATCGTGGGGACGGTCGTGTTCGCGATCGCACTCATCGCCGCGGTCTATCTGATCTCCTCGATCCTTATCGGTGGTGCAGCGGTGGTGGTGGCCACTGTGCTGGTTGCGGCCATCCTCGGTTGGGCCTGGTTCTACGTCCCGTTGGTCACTTTCAACGACGGTCACCGGGGCCGCATCACCGGCTGAAGCCGCAACGCACCACCTTTCGCTCGCTGGCCTTGGGTGGCAACATGACACGATCCCTTCCTCCGCGAGACTGTGAGCTTGGGCGCACCTGCACCGAGGGCGCCTCGTCTGTTCGAGCGAATTGGTTCGGCAGCGACTGTGGCTGCGCTCGCCTTGGCCGTCGTCGTCGGGCTCGGAATCACACTCGTCGTCCTGGTCCGGGGCTCCTTGGACGAGGCCCGCGATTCGCGACGATCGGTGGAGATAACGAGGATCTCAGACGCCTCGATCGCCCTTTTGGCTGCCCTGCAGAAAGAGCGCGGGCTGGGCGAGCTCTACTTGGCCAGCGGTGATCCCGGCGACCAAGCCGACTACGAGTCCGCCTTCCCGGCCACCGACGAGGCGGCAGGGGAGTTCTCCGATACCTGGCTGGAGAGCGGTCGTGCCCTGCGCCAAGAAGAGCAAGGCGCACTCAGTGGTGTGGCGGCAACGCTCGCTCCGCTGGGTGAGGTGCGGTCGGCCGTCACTGACGCCGAGGCCGAGGCTCCGGTCGACCTCTACTCGGAGCTCGTCGAGCCCATTCACCAGACCCTGTCCGATGTCGCCCTGCTCACCACGGATGCAGAAGACGTCCGGATGAGAAGGGCAGTGCTCGCACTGCTCGACGCCTCGTCCTCTATGGCGACTCGGCGCGCAGTGGTCGCCCGATTGCTCGCATCATCGGAGGAGATCACCAGACAGCAAGACGTACAACTCTCCATCCTCGCCCGGGAGGCGGATGTCAACTTCCGCGCTGCGCAGGCCCTCCTGACCGAGGAAGAGCGGAGCCACATCGCCGCTTTGACCGACTCCGCGGAAGCCGGAGCTGTGGAAGGGATGCTCGAGCGGATCGTCTCGGGTGAGCCAGGAGACGCGACCCCGCAATCGTGGTTTGCCATCGCCACCGCGGAGATCGACCTGATCCACGAATCCGCCATGCAACTCAACAATGCGGTCAGGGACAGCGCTGTCGACGGGATTGCCGAGGCGAGGAGGGCGGTGACCCTCACCGTGACCCTGGTCGGCTCCCTCTTCGTGCTTTCGATCCTCGCCGCCTGGAGTGCCATCACGGCGAGTCGAGAACGATCCCGGGCCTTGGCCGAGCACCGTGAGTTGGTAGACGGCCTCCTCCGTTGGTTCGGCGCGGATTCGCTGCCTTCCGTCGAGGGGCTCGACATGGAAGTCCGGTATGTGCCCTCAGCGACACGGGCGGGCGCCGGGGGTGACTGGTATGACGCCTTCTTCGATGGCAATGGCGACTTCGCCCTCGTGGTCGGCGACGTCGCCGGACATGGGCCGCAGACCGTGGCACACATGGCCGAGATGCGGAACATGCTGCGCGGCCTCGCCCATGCCGGGTCTGGCGGGCCGGCGCGTCAGTTGGAGATCATCGATCAGACGATTCAGACCACCGAGCTGACAACCATCTTCTACGCGTTGATCTCGGCGGCCACCGGTGGGATGCGCTACAGCCGGGCCGGCCACGTCCCGGCCATCCTGTGCCGAGCCGGTGGCGCGGTCGAGCTGCTCGATCACGGGTCGGACACACCGATCGGGATCTCACCGGACGGCCTGCGAAGCGAGGCGTCGGTCACTCTCGAGATCGGGGATCTCCTCGTCTTGTTCACCGACGGGCTGATCGAGGAGCCGGGCCGTGACCTCTACGAGTCGATCGCCGAGCTGGGAGCGCGGGTCGGAGCGAACTCCGGGGACCTGGGTGCCCTGGCCGATGAGCTGGTTGCCACTCAGCCGGATCGGGCTCGAGCAGACGACGCTTCGATTCTCCTGGTCCGGGTGACCGAAACCGGCGCCCTAACCGTCCGTCAGGAGAGTCTTGCCCAGGCCGGTGATCTCCAGGATTCGGGACACAGCCGCTGAAGGGTTGACCAGGGAAAGGCTCTTCCCGGTCTCCGAGCATCGATTGTGGGCGGCAACGAGTACCCGGAGCCCACTCGAGTCGAGAAAGGTGACATCAGCGATGTCGAGCACCACGTCGTCGGAGTCATCGAGGATGGTGTCGAGGGCACTTTCGAGTCCCGGCGCAGCCGCGAGGTCGACTTCACCTGTCAGATGAAGCGTCACATGCGAGTCGCGTTTGTCCACGCTGTATGCGAAAGCCGTCATGTTGCCCTGAATCCGTTAGAGGAGCGCAGATAGTAGCGGCGGCGCTCGCAACAGGGCATGCCCGAGTTTCGCGGCGTTTCAACGGGGCGCAGTCGGGGAACTCACTTTCTGCCGTATTCGACGGCACGCAATCGCCAAGGAGGTATTTGCATGACTGACCGTCAGATGAACGAGCTGGATCAGCGCGACACGGACCTGGAACTGTCCGACTGGGCGCAACGGATGCAAGACGAGGGCTCCTGGCAGCAGTTCAAGGGCTCCGTTCGTGAGCACTGGGGCGACCTGACCGACGACGAGATGGATCAAGGCCGGGGCAACCTCGAGCAGCTGATCGGAACGATCAAGGAGAAGACCGGTGAGGCAACCGACTCCATCCGGGAAGCGATCAGGAGGCTGGCGGCATGAAGCGGTCCAACAACAGACGCAGGTTTGCGGCCACTGTTGCCGCACTGGCGCTCGGCTTGTCCTTGACTGCGTGCACCGACGACAACGATGGGACGTCGACGACGCTGGGCACCGATCTCCCATCGACGACGATCGGCACCGAGACCACCACGTCAGTGGGTGACACCACCACTTCGAGTGGGTGAGGTCAAACCCGCCAGGTGAGAAGAGGGCAGGGATCCCCCTGCCCTCTTCTCTATTGGCACGTGAGGCCGCTACAGGTCGCCCGGGCTCAACTCCCCTGAGACCACCCGGCGCGCGACCTCGTCGAGGCGATAGCCGTGGTTACGGGCGTACCGGCGCAACCGGCGGAACGATTCATCCAGGTCCAGTTCCACGCCACCGGCCACCATGCCCTTTGCCTGCTCGATCACGACCCTCGTGCTGAGGGCAACCTGGAGCTGATCGCTAACCTTCCGGGCGTCACTGAGCTCCCGATCATGAAGGACCGAGATCGTGGCGATCTCGGCGAGGGCTCGCAACGTGTCGTGATCATTCTCGGGCAGCGAACCTGGATTCACCTTGAAGAGGTTCATGGCCCCGATCCTCTGCTCCCGGATCTGGAGGGGAACTCCATGTGCAGCGCGGTAACCCGCACGAAGACACTCGGGAGCAACCACGGGCCAACGATCGATGTCCTCCTCCAGGTCGGCGCTGATCACCTGCTGTCCCGATTGGAACGCGTCGAAACATGGGCCCTCCTTCCGATTGACCTCCAGGAGCTCGATGAAGCGAACCTCGGGCGCTGAGTGGGCGATGGCTTCGAGGTCACCGGCCTCGTCAACGAGCAGAAGGCCGACCGCTTCGACATCGAAGAGCTCGAGACAGTGCTCCACAAGGGTGTAGAGGAGGTCTGAGACGTCGAAGTCACCGACCAACATGTCGGACAACTCGACGAATGCCCTGACGAGCTTTTGCTCACGAGACTCCATGCTCACCCCCAAGATCTGGCGAGGCTACCCGGGGCCAGAAGGCGGCTGGCTGCCGCTGCTGGCGAGGGCAATCGGGCACCCCGCTGCATCCAGTGTCGCCAGAAGCCAGGAGACCGCCTCGGAGAGGATCAAGTCAACGGTCCGGCCCATGGCCCTCAGGTCGGCGACCGACTCCGAGACGACCAACAAGCCGGCGAGGTCGATGAACTCCAACTCCCTCATGTCGATCGTGAGATGATGCTCGGCGGGATCGAGGGCGGAGATGGCAGCCTGCACCTGTGCCACACCCGAAAGATCGAGCTCACCGGAGAAGGCAATGGTTGCGTGCGGCTCGCTTCGAACCACGATGAGCAGGCCGCCGGCCATCATGGCAGCACCGGCTCGACGGACGTTGCAGACCCGACAGACACATCATTCAGGGACGCTCCCTTGACGACTGCTGCCGACGGGTCCGGGTCGGTGTGCACAGGCCAGGGTCTGGGGCCGCTCGGATGGTAACGGCCCTGAGGGGCAATCTCAGTCGACGATCCCCCCAAAACCGGTCATCCCTTCCGAATTGGAGCTGCTCAGCTCGAACCAGACCGCTTTGCCCGTCCGCTGCCGGGTAAACCCCCAGTCGTCCGAGAGCGCTTCGACGATGCGCAACCCTCGACCCGTGGGCTGGTCCGGCCCTGACCTGCGTGGAACAGGCACCGCCGTGCTCCCATCGGTCACGGTGACGCGGATCAGCTCGGGCTTCAGGGAAACGCTGACGGTGAAAGGCGTCCGGGCATGGAGGATGGCATTGCTGACCAACTCCGAGGTAAGTGCCGAGAGCCGAAATCCGGTCTCCATGTCAAGGACGTCAGACACCTCGATCACGAAATGCCTGGCGGCCGGAGCTGATGCCGGATCGGGCGGGAAGTCTCGAGCCGCCTTCGATTGCGCACCGCGCCGTGTGCGATCGGGCGTCACCCGGTCGGGGACCACACCGCCTTCAGCGCCAACGGGCACCCCTTTGACGGGCATCAGAGAGCCGGCTCGATCTCATCGCGCCACAGGTTCAGGCCGAATCTCGGGTCCATGATGGGTGGGATACCCATCAGACGCCCTTGGAAAACATGCCTGACCTCCGACTTCTCGCCCTAGTGGCAGAAAATCGGCAAGTGCTCGGTCAGGTCAGGGCTTTGTGGAGTCGGACCACGGTTCCGGAGTACAGCGACCTGATCTGCACCAGGTCGCAGAGATGGTTGGCGAGCCACAGGCCGCGGCCCTGTGGTGTGATGACATCGGGCTCTTTGCGCCCGATCAAGGGGTCGTCGATCCACCCGAGGTCCTCGACGTCACAGACGACCTTCTGCTCCTCGCGCCACAGACGTACCCACCCGTTCCCGGCGCCATGCATCATGCTGTTGACCACCGCTTCGTGGACGGCCAGCACCATCTCCTCGCTTCGGGCGGGTGTCATCCCGTGCTCGGATAGCCGGCTCGCCAGCCACCTGCGGACAGCCCGGTGATCGCCCGCTCCGAAGATGACAGCCTCGGCGCCGGCGGGCGGGGCGGGAAGCGGGCTCCGGAAGCCGGCCACCTCTGAGGCGTACCCGGAACTGGACTCGGTGACGCCCTGTCGGGTGAGGTACGGATGACTGCGAGCCGCCTCCTCCAAGACATCTGGGAGAAGGCTCTCGGTGTCATAGGGACACGCGAGCCGGAAGCCGCTCACTCCCGCAAATGCGACATTGAGCAGAGCTTCGTGCAGTTGGCACTCGACGAGCTCGGCGCCGGACCGCGCCGCCGAGATCGGCTCGCCGACGCCGCGCATCCTGGTATTGCTGTGATCGTCGACGAATCGGCGCCACGCCGGGATGATGAGTGCCGGATTGGCGCCCACACGACCCATGTCCTGGAACTCGACCGATGCGGCGCGCGCGCCCAGCGCGGACTTGAGAGCATCGATCTTCGGTGGCGATGTGACCACCAGAACAGCTTCCTCGTTGTCGAGGCCTGATTGGACGAACGGCACCACCACATCGGTGAAGGCCGACTCCCCCGGATAGAGGAGAGCCTCGTGTTGAAACCCCCGGGTCGAGTCGATGGTCATGGTCCGGGCTCGGAGTCTAGGAACGGACAACACCCGATCCAGGTCACCCGCATGGAGCCCGGCAGGGATAAATGTTGGTCCTCCGGGGTAAAGGAAGCTCCATGTTCAACGAGAACGCTCAGTTCGCCGAGAACACGGAACTGTTCACCAGGCTTCCCGACGAGGTTGCCCGAGAGGAGTTGGTGAACCTCTATTTGCCGCTCGCCCGCAGCCTGGCGAGGCGATATTCCAACCGTGGACAGGACATCGATGACCTGAATCAGGTCGCTCTCTTGGCCCTGCTGCATGCAATTGATCGCTTCGATCCCGAGATGGGAAAGCGGTTCACCAGCTTCGCTGTGCCAACGATCCTCGGGGAGCTGAAGCGCTACTTCCGCGATTCGGCTTGGGGTGTGGGAGTGCCGAGACGGCTCAAAGACCTGTGGGTCCTCAGCCGGCAGGCGAACGAGGAGCTGGCACAGACACTCGGCCGCTCACCGACTCTCGATGAGATTGCCGATCAGATCGGGTGCACCTCCGAGGAGGTGGCCGAGGCCGCCTCTTTGGGCTCGGCTTTCCGCGCCGAGAGCCTCGACGGCCTGGATGAAGGTGTGGGTCCCATCGACCGACTTGGTGCAGTCGATCAAGAAGTCGACCTGTTCGATGAGCTCGACGCTCTGGCCCCAGTACTTGCCGACCGCACGCCTCGTGAGAGGCAGATCCTCTATCTGCGCTTCTACTGCGAGATGAACCAGAGGGAGATCGCTGAGGTGGTCGGCATGTCACAGATGAACGTGTCGCGGATCCTCTCCAGCACACTCGAGAAGATGCGATGCATCCTCACCGCCTGACGGCACCCACATCGGGGTAGCTCAGCGTTTCGATTGGGAGAGGCCGATCCCGATCTGGCCCTCGAGCAACCAGACCCGGTCACACAAGGCGTTGAGCAAGTTCCAGCGAATGTCTTCGCTGAGATCCTTGGCGGGCCATGTGCCGTCACCCCCGTCGGCGCGCAACTCCACGAAGAGGATATCGGCATCGCCCCACAGGCTCATCATGACCCGGTCCGGAGCGCTGGTCAGAAGCAACGCTGCGGCCTCGTGGATCGCAAGGGCGAAGTCCTCGATCCCATCGAAAGTGAACCCGGCGATCATTGCCGCCCTGCCCACCACCGTCCGGATCACACCGAGATGCGAGTCGAAGCCGGGGACCGACAGGTCGATCCTCGTTTCGGGCTGATCCGGTATGGAACGGCTCATTCGTTCGCCAACAGCCATGGGCGCAACCTCGCCAACTTGTCGTCAGGTGACCTGACGACCCCCCGCCTCGCCTGGCCACACCACGTGGTTACCCGCATTGGCCGCAAGCGAAAGCACGTAACCGATTTCATCGCTCGGGATCACCGTTGTCCTCGGGCACGAAACCGCTGTCGAGGGCATCGCGCAACTGGATGAGCGTGCGGGTGAGAATCCGCGAGACATGGACCTGGGAGACGCCGATGTCGTCGGCGATCTCTGCCTGAGTCCGGCCTTCGAAGAAGCGGAGATAGAGAACCCGACGCTCCCGATCAGGGAGGTCTTTGAGATGAGACTCCATCTCGCCTCTACTTGCCGCGCTGTCGAAACCGGGGTCGGGCTCCCCGATCTGGTCGACCACGGCAACCTCGCCGCTCTCGTCGATGGGTCGGTCGAGCGAAGCCGCGGTGTAGGCCGCTCCCGCATCGAGTGCTTCGAGCACTGATTCTTCGTCGACGTCGAGTTGCTCTGCGATCTCGGTGATCGTGGGCGACCTCCCCAGGGCGTGGGTCAACTCCTCCACCACCCGAGACACGTCCAACCACAGGTTCTGCAACGACCGCGGCACTCGCACCGACCACGCCTGATCACGGAAGTAGTGCTTGATCTCGCCAACGATGGTGCGGCCGGCGTAGGTGGTGAACAGGACCTCACGCTCCGGATCGAAGCGGTCGATCGCCTTCAGCAACCCGTATCGGGCGACCTGCACCAGGTCGTCGAGGGCGACCCCGCGGCCCCGGAACCTCCTGGCCAGGCGCTGGGCGAGACCGTCGAAAGTCTCGACGAGCTCCCGTTTGACCTCTGGGTCGTCCCTGTTCTCGAACAGGCGCTCGAGGTCTGCAGGAAGGTCAGACATCTTCGCCGGGGGCCGCGATCTCGATGAGCACCGATCCGTCGGAAGCGGTGGATGTGAAGAGGGCACCCACGATCTCCAAGGCGCCAAAGTCTTCCTCTTCACCCATTCCCTCTCGCCAAGGCTCGATCACAAGGGCGACGGAGCCGGGTCGTGGCATGGCCGTCACGGTGATCGTTGGATCGACCCCTGCCGCCACGATCGCCGTGGCGAGCTCCGAAGCGGCGAGCTTGGCATCCTCGATGGTGACTTCATCAAGATCCGAGAGGCGAGCTATCGCGCCCACAAACAATCGAACCGTCGCGATCTGCTCCGGTTCCGAGGGGACGGTTAGTTGATAGCTGCCTGGGGTCGGCGCTGGCGTCGTCAAGAGAGGGTCCTGGATGGCGTTTCCCGGCAAGGGAGAGAGCGGGGAGCCCATATCATAGGGGTGTGCCTTCTCCCGCCATCAGGCTGTTGGTCCCGGCGCGCCGCGAGGCGTTGGGTGTCGTGCGCGCAGTCACCGCAGGCGCAGCCAGCGGCCTCGGGCTCGGATTCGACCGGGTGGAAGAAGCCAGGCTGGCGGTCAACGAAGCCGCTGCCCTGCTCATCAGGGACGGCAGATCGACCACGCTGACGTGCGAGATCTCGATGGGACACGGGCTGGAGGTGGCGATCGACGCCGACCCCGGACCCAACGAGTGGCCACCACAGGGCTGGGTGGAGTCCCTGGAACGTGCGGTCTTTTCCTCGGTCACCGCCGACTACGAGCTCACCTCCACGCCCGGTGTGCGCCTCTCGTTTGCCGCTAGCACCTGATTCGCCCGGCTCGACCGTTTCGCCCGGTGGGTGATCGGGTATGAGCCGCGGAGCAGCTCCAACGGAGGTATCCGATGCCAGTTCATCGAGGGTCTGATGGATCCGGTCCCTACTACCAGTGGGGCATGTCGGGCAAGAAGTACCACTACACAGCCGGGGAGAAGAAGAGCCGGGACGCAGCCAAGCAGAAGGCCACCAAGCAGGGCCAGGCGGCCCGAGCCTCGGGTTACAAGGGCTGAAACTGTTTGCACTACGGCCGTAGTGCTAATACCTTTCGGTCGTTAGGTACCTAACGACATTCGAGGAGCACTGCTTGCCCGTGAACCGCGCCATCGTGTCGGCCGTCGCGGCCCTGTTTCTGATCGCGGCCTGCGGAGGGAGTCAGGCCACATCCGACAGCCCCTTAATCGTCTATTCAGGCCGGGGCGAGGAACTTGTCGGGCCCCTTTTCACGGAGTTCACCGAGGAGACTTCGATCGAGGTCGAAGTTCGCTACGCCGGATCCAGCGAGCTCGCCGCCACCCTCCTCGCCGAGGGTGACGCATCGGAGGCGGACGTCTTCTTTGCCCAGGACCCGGCATCACTCGGCGTGGTGGCACCGATGTTTGCTGTTCTTCCAGAGGCGACTCTGGACCGCGTCGAAGACAGGTTCCAGGACAGTGACGGGACCTGGGTCGGAACGTCGGGGCGGGTGAGAGTGGTGGTCTACGACACCGAGGAGCAGCTCGAGCTTCCGGAGACCATTGACGACATGACTTCGCCGCAATGGGCAGGCCAGCTGGGGATCGCACCGACCAATGCCTCGTTCCTGGCCTTTGTCGCAGCGATGATCCTCGAACGCGGTGAGGAGGGCACCAGGGCCTGGCTCGAGGCTCTGGCGGCCAACGAGCCGGTCGACTTCGAAGGGAACGCCCCGATCGTCGAGGCAACCGACAGTGGCGAGCTCGACGGCGGCCTGGTCAACCACTACTACCTGTTGCGATTGCGCGCCGAGGGGCTGGGACAGAGCGCGGAGAACTATTTTATCCCGGCCGGCGACGCCGGATCGCTGATCATGCCGGCGGGGGCAGGGATCCTGTCCACCAGCGATCATCCGGAAGCCGCTCAGAGGTTCATCGACTTCTTGCTCGGCGAAGGCGCCCAGAGTTTCTTCGCCACCGACACCTTCGAGTACCCACTGGTGGCGGGAGTAGAGCCGCCGAGCGGGACACCGCCCCTTTCCGAGATCGATGCGCCGGTGCTCGACCTGAGCGAGCTGGCCGGAGTCCTCGACGACGCCACTCGCCTCGTTGCCGAGGCCGGTCTGGTCTGAGGTGACCCTCCCGCCGCTCGCGGTCGAAGCGCCCCGGGCCCGCACAAAGGGAGGGCGACCGGGGGTGGGCTGGACGATCGCCGCGCTGGTTGCCCTCCTCCCCGCGCTGATACCCCCACTCAGCCTTATGGTCCAGGTGCTGGGCGATGGCTCGGCACTGGTGATCCCGGTGGAACGCCTCGCCACGCTTTTCGCCAGCACCTTGCTGCTCACAGTTGCCGTGACCGCAACCGCCTTGGTGATCGGGCTGGGCACGGCCTGGCTCACGACGAGGACCGACCTCCGTTTTCGCAACGGTTGGATGACACTCGCCGCACTGCCACTGGTCGTGCCCTCATACGTGGCTGCACTCAGCTTGATCGCCGCCACCGGCCCCAATGGCGTCCTGACTCAGATTCCGACCCCGTATGGATTCGTCGGAGCGTGGCTGGTCCTGTCGTTGTTCACGGCGCCATTGGCCCACCTCACCCTCATCCCCGGCTTGCGCCGGATCGACCCCGCCACCGAGGAGGCCGGCACCGGCCTCGGCGCCACCAGGTGGAAGGTC
Source organism: uncultured Acidobacteriota bacterium (assembly GCA_963780755.1). Classification (GTDB taxonomy): domain Bacteria; phylum Actinomycetota; class Acidimicrobiia; order Spongiisociales; family ZC4RG35; genus JALYNX01. The sequence goes on along the minus strand of CAWACX010000002.1, from coordinate 825,909 downwards.
TTCCGGACCGTGACCCTGCCTCAACTCAGGCCGGCGATGGTCTCCGCCGGCCTCCTCGTGGGCCTGTACACGATCTCCGACTTCGGGGCGGTGTCCTTGCTGCGGTATGACACCATCACCCGGGCCATCTACACCCTGTACCGGGGACAGATCGACAGGTCGCCGTCGGCCACGCTCTCTCTCCTCTTGATGGTCGTCGCGGTGCTGATCGTCGCCGTTGAGCGCGCCTCGCGAGGCCGGGCCCAACTGTTCTCGAGGCGCCCGGCCCGGCCCCGGTCCACGGTTCACCTGTCGGGCTGGCGGCGTGGCCTTTCCGTCACCCTGCTCGCTCTGTATTCGCTGGTGGCCTTGGGGGTGCCGGTGCTGGTCATGTCGGTCTCGGTCAACCGCGGCATCGGCGTCGGACAACCCCTGGGCGAGACCTTGTGGGTCGAGGCGGGCCGCACTCTGGGCATCGCCGTCGTGGCGGGGTTGATCACGGCGGTGGCCGCCCTCCCGGTGGCCATGGTCGTCACCCGACGATCGGGTCGTTTGTCCGGGTGGGTGGAATCGGTGGTTTGGGGCAGCTATTCCCTGCCCCACATCACGGTGGGGGTGGCCGCGGTCGGCTTCGCGTTGCAGTGGGCGAGGCCGCTCTATCAGACACTGATCTTCCTGGTCATCATGTACCTGGCCGTCTTCCTTCCCCAGGCAGTCGGGTCGGTCCAGGACTCCCTGCGCCGGGCCAGCCCCGACCTCGAAGATGCTTCGCGGGGATTGGGCGTGGGGCCGATGCGGACGATGTTCCGGATCACCCTGCCCCTGGCCATGCCAGGACTGGTCGCCGGGTGCGCCCTCGTGTTCCTCAGCACCATGAAGGAGCTGCCTGCCACCCTCCTCCTGAGGCCCAATGGCTTCGAGACTCTGGCGGTGCGGATCTGGAGCTCCACCGCCGAAGGCTTCCTCACCCGGGCCTCGGCCGCCGGCCTGGTATTGCTCCTGGTATCGATCGTGCCACTCTTCCTGGTGATGAGCCGTGACCTCAGCGACTGACCGCCTCGCCATCAGGGCGCGCGAGCTGACCAAGTCGTTTGGCGATGCGGTGGCCCTCGACCGGTTCAGCCTCGACGTTTGGGAGGGTGGTGTGGTGACCCTCCTCGGCCCGTCCGGGTGTGGGAAGACGACCGCGCTCAGAGTCATCGCCGGGTTCGAAAGCGGAGGGGGGACAGTCGAGATCCACGGCCGGACGGTGCTGGGCAATGGGGTGTTCGTGCCACCGGAGAAGAGACGGGTGGGAATGGTGTTTCAGGACTACGCCCTGTTCCCCCATATGACGGTGTCAGCCAATGTCGGATACGGTCTGCCCAAGGGGGACCGGGGAGGACGGGTCTCCGAGGTACTGGAGTTGGTCGGGCTCAACGGGCTCGAGGCCCGGATGCCCCACGAGCTGTCAGGCGGTCAGCAACAGCGGGTAGCCCTGGCCCGAGCGCTGGCCCCGGAACCCGAGGTGATCCTCCTCGATGAGCCCTTCTCCAACCTCGACGCCAGCCTCCGTGACCGGGTACGGCGTGAGCTCAGGGTGATCCTCACCGAGGCCCGGACCACGGCAGTGTTCGTGACGCACGACCAGGAGGAAGCATTGGCAACGTCGGACATCGTTGCCGTCATGCGGGATGGTCGAGTCCTCCAGGCGGACACGCCGGCGCACCTCTACACCAACCCGGCAGACCCCTGGATAGCCGAGTTCCTCGGTGACGCCGACGTGATCGCGGCCACCGCCAGCAATGGACGGGTGGACACCCCGCTGGGTGGGTTCGACACCGACCTCACGGGTGAGGTCTCGGTGATCATCAGGCCGGAGAACATCCAGATCTCATTGGGAGAGACTGCAAACGCCGTTGTCGCCGGCAGCGAGTTCTTCGGCCACGACCAGCTCGTCACCCTTGCGCTCCATGGAGGGATCAGGGTCCGGGCCCGAATCGGCCCTCGACCGTTGTACAAGCCCGGGGAGGCATGTCGGGTCAGGGCGACGGACGCCCGGGTTTTCGCCCGGGTGGGAGCGGCCGGGCCGGTCGGGGCCGACACCTAGCCTTATCCCGATGGACTCGATCCTGGCGTTGCTTGCCGCCCTCGCCGCCACGGTCTTCGCGTTCGATCTCTGGCTCGGCTACCGCAGGCGTCCCCGCCCCCACATCGCGGCCTATGGAGTGGGGATGACCATGTTCGCCGTGGCGACCTGGGCCTTCTATGTCGGTCTCACCTACGGCTGGACCGGCCCGGTATATCGGGCCTTCTACCTGTTCGGGGCGATCCTCAACATCCCCTATCTCGCCCTGGGCTCGATGTTTCTAGTCGTCGGCCGACGCTCCGGCCACGTGATGACCATCATTCTCGGGGCGTTCACCGCGATCTCGACGACCCTGACCGCGACCGTCCCCTTTGCCAATCCGCTGCCCGAGTCCGGTGTCCCCCACGACATCTTCGCTTCGGGCTTCGGTCCGCGGCTGTTCGCCATCATCGGCGGAGCGGCGGGGTCGACGATCCTGATCGCCCTCGCCTTGGTCTCCATCTTCAGGTTCTGGAAGTCCAACCGCAAGATCGTCTGGGGCAATCTGCTGATCGTGGCCGGGACCTTCGCCGCGGCCTCAGGCGGCACCGGTCTGGCCCTCGGAGAGAGCAGCGCCTTCGCTGTGTCGCTCTTGGTCGCGGTGACCCTGATCTGGGCCGGGTACCGGGTGGCCTCGGGTGCCCGGGCGGTACCGGAACCCGCTGTTGCGGGGACCGGCGCGGAGGCTCACCCGTGACCTTGGATCGCTGACAGACAGCAAAGATCGCCCATAGGGTCGAATGGGAGAGCTCAGTCCGTAGCCGTCTCGATCAGAAAGGCTGCGACGAGATGGTCTACCGCGCGGGTGCGAACGGAGGCAAACGTGTCGAATCCGTGCTGGGCGCCCCGTACTTCGTGGTAGATCACGGGCGCGCCGGCTGTTTGGAGGGCGTTGACGAAGTGACGCGATTCCTCGACCAGTACCACTGAGTCGAAGTCGCCGTGCACGACCAGGAATGGCGCAGAGTCGCCACGCACCAGGTCGATCGGGGACCCGAGCCGGTAAAGGTCGGGGGCGGCCTCGGGCGTGGCTTTCAGCACATGTTTGGCAATGAACGGCCAGTCGTACCTGGTGGCGTTTCTGATCAGAAGGTCATAGATGCCGTAATGCGGGGCGCAGGCCATCACGGAGGTGTCAGCGGTCTCGAATCCAGGTTGAAGGGCGACCTGATCCCAGGTGAGCGCAGCCAGGGCGGCAAGATGTGCACCAGACGAGGCGCCGGCGATGGCCACGCGCTTCGGGTCGACGCCGAAGGCCTCGCCCTCGCTCTTGGCCCACGCGATGGCTCGTTTCACTCCGACCAGATGGTCGGGGAATGTTGCCACTGGCGAGAGGGGGTAGCGGATGTCGAGTATGACCCACCCCTTCTCGGCGAGCTCGTAGAACAAAGGCAATGCCTGACGACCGGGCCGGCCCCTCATCCAGGATCCCGGGTGGAGATATATGAGCGTCGGCGCGGTGATGGCATCACCGCGGCTATACAGATCCAATGTGAGGTGGTCCCAGTAGCGGACTTCGGAGGTCAACTCGACAGCATCAGGGAGTCTGCAACGGACCTGGAAGAGATCAACGAGCGTCGGGTCTGCCCCTGCCTCCTGCGCCGACCGCCACGATCTCGCCATGAGGGGCACCAGGCCCAATTCCGAGACAAGGAAGAGGCCCATCCCGGCTTGCCCGATTCGGAGCTCGAGGGCACCGGCAGCGATGAACCCACCGGCCACGAGGGCGCGGACGATCAAGAGCCACGGCGCCAACTCAGAGACGATCATCGCCGGCAGCCAGAGCGGGGGGAATCTCCGCCCCGGTGGCACAGGTCGGCGGAGTGCGTTGACCGTCAACGCACTCGCAGCGAAGAACCAGGTGAAGAACAGGGCGGAAATCATGGCGGGGTCTGGCCTGCGAGTCAGCTTCCCGCCGACGAGCCGACAACCCGAGGATCTCTGTCAGGCTCCCAGGAAGAAATGCACGCTCCAGAGTTTGGGCTGGTCGAACAAGGTCGTCGAAATGTCATCCAGACCACTATTCGGCGCCGAACCTAGCGTCGGATTCCCCTTGATCGACAACACCATCCTCAGGCGACTGATCACGATTCCTGCCTCCCTGGCCATGTTCGCCGTGCTCAGCGTCGGCTTACCGCTTGTGATCACAACAGCCCTGGTCGTGGACGCGGTTCGTGCGGCGCTCTTCAGGAAGCCGGCGATGGCGTCACGACTCACCGTATTCCTATGGCTGTACCTGCTCGGCGAGATGTGGGCCCTGGTGGCGCTAGCCGGAGCCGGGCTGTTGGGCGGGAGACGTTCCGTAGATATCACTTTTCGACTCCAGAGTGCCTGGGTGGCCTGGACCTTTGCTGCAATGCGATTGGCATTCGACCTCTCGTTTCGTGTGGAAGGCTTGGAACAGGTGCCGCCGGCGCCGATCCTGGTCCTAGCAAGACACGCCTCCCTCGTGGACACCATGCTTCCTGGGCGCTACATCGGGCGCGAGCACGGGATCAGGCTCCGCTACATCCTGAAGAAGGAGCTTCTCGTGGATCCCGCCCTCGACATCGGTGGCAACCGTCTCCCCAACCACTTCGTCGATCGTGGATCTGGGGACTCCGAATCGGAGACAGCGGCAATCCGAGCGCTCGCCGAGGGAATGGCCGACTCGGAGGGGATGATGATCTACCCCGAGGGGACCAGATACTCGGACGAGAAGCGGCAGAGATACGTCGCTCCACTCATCCGGAAAGGGGGCAGCATCGGCGAGATTGCCTCGGGATACGAGCGGGTCCTCCCTCCCCGCCCCGGCGGGACCCTGGCAATTCTGGAAGCAACTGCGGCTGATGTCGTCGTACTCGCCCATCGAGGCCTCGAAGGCTTTGCTCGGGTGAAAGACATGTGGTCCGGCGGGCTGGTGGGGTCTCAGATCGACGTCAGGTTCTGGAGGGTGCCGCGGCGGGACATCCCCGAGGGAGGTGCAGAGCGAGTGGAATGGCTGTACCGGTTGTGGTCCGATATCGACTCCTGGGTGTCGAAGGGCTAGCGGGAGCGCGACCCGCTTCCAACAAGAACGCATCATCCGGACTCCATGTGGTCTCCGAACTACAGGCGCGCACCTATCGAAGGAGAACACATGCGCCGTGCAGTATCGATAGCCCTCATGGCTGCCCTGGTCGCAGGCGCCATCGCCTTGCCGGCCTCGGCGACGAGCGGGCAGAAGACCGGGAAATCCACGCTGGGGGAGCAGATCCTCGCCGACGCCGATGGCAGGTTCGACCGCAAGTGGTCGGACTACGACATCATCGGTGAGATCGTGAAGGCGATCCTGGATAGCGGGATCCCGACTCAACTTGGGGCTTCGGTCGATCCGAACGTGGAGCTGACCGCATTTCTGCCCAACGACAAAGCCTTCAGGCAGCTCGCATACGACCTGACTGGCAAGAGGATATGGAAGGAATCGATGGTGATCCCGGCCATCCTGGACGCCGTCGGCGGCGACCTGGCGCTGGTAAACGCCATCGTCGAATACCACGTGGTCCCAGGCAAGATCAAGGCCAAGACCGCGCTGCGTTCCGACGGTGTCGGCTTGACCTCCATCATGGGGGCGAGCTTCGAGGTGGACGTCGTGAGCAAGAGACGCGTGAAGGTCCAGCTCATCGACAATGACCCTGATCTACGCAATCCTCGTCTGATCCGTCGTGACCTGGACAACCGGGCCAGCAACGGTGTCTGGCACGGAATCGACCGAGTTCTGATTCCGATCGACGTTTGACTCTCAGCTAGCCGGAGAAATGGGGAAGGGGCGCCGAGCGGGCGCCCCTTCTCTCGATGCGGTGCAGTGCGCTCCCGCGGAACCTCTGCGGTAGGCCGCTGCCACGGCAGAGACTCAACCCCCGATATAGCTCATCTCCACCCGAGCGCCGATGGTCACGGTCTGCGCCGATCGCATCTCCGAGTAGCGATCTGTCCGCTTCGACCAAACCGCGTCGATGGCAGGGCCCGGGTCCTCGCCGCTTCGCAGGATGTCGCGCAGGCTGGTCCCCGAGGTGGCGAACAGACACGTGTAGAGGGTGCCCTCCGCCGAGATCCGGGCCCGGGTGCAGGAACCGCAGAAGGGCTGGGTCACCGAAGCGATCACCCCCACCTCACCCTGGCCGTCGAGATAACGAAAGCGGTTCGCCACCTCGCCGGGGTAGTTGGGCGCCACCGGCTCCAAGGGGAACTCTGCGTCGATCGTCGAGATCATCTCCTCGGCGGGAACGACGTCGTCGAGGCGCCAGCCGTTGGTGTTGCCCACATCCATGTACTCGATGAACCGGGGGATGTGACCGCTGCCCCGAAAGTGCCCGGCCATATCGAGCACTGCATGGTCGTTGACCCCCCGTTGCACCACGGCATTGACCTTGATCGGCCCCAGCCCCGCCTCGGCAGCAGCCTCGACTCCCTCGAGGACCGCGGAGACCGGGAAACCGACGTCGTTCATTCCTTGGAACGTCGGGTCGTCGAGGGCATCAAGGCTCACCGTCACCCGGTCCAGCCCGGCGCCGGCGAGGCTCTGGGCCTTCCTGGCCAACAGCGACGCGTTGGTGGTCAGGGTCAGGTCCTGGACTCCCTCCACCGAGCGGATCATCCCGATCATCTTCTCGATGCCCTTGCGGAGCAGCGGTTCGCCCCCGGTGATCCGCACTTTCTCCACGCCACGATCGACGAACGCCCTCACCAATTCGGTGACCTCGTCGAACGCAAGCAGGTGGTCCCGGGGCAGAAATTCGTAGTCCTTGCCAAACACCTCTTTGGGCATGCAATAGGTGCAACGGAAGTTGCAGCGATCCGTGACCGAGATCCGCAGATCGTGGATCGGGCGTTGGTAGACGTCGGTCAGCTTGGGCATCTGGCGTCAACGATATTGAAGTCGACGCCATATCGCGGGCCGGTCGGCCAGGGTGGTGGGGATCAGTTGTTGGGCGGTGCCTGGCTGATATCGGCCAGGGTGGAACTGGGTTGGAGGTCCATCGCCAGGTCACCCAGAGTCACGATCCCCACCAAGCGGCGATCATCGACGACGGGAAGCCGCCGTACCTTGTGGTCCCGCATCAGGTCGAGGGCGGCGTCGATGGAGTCCTCGGATCCGATGGTGACGATGTGCCCCTCACAGATGGAACCCACGGGCTCCGAGTTGGTGTCGATCCCCTTGGCGACGGCGCGCACCACGACATCGCGGTCGGTGACGATCCCGTGAACCTCCCCATCCGGGTCGAGCACGATCACATCGCCGATGTCGGCGTCGCGCATCACCCGGGCCGCCTCCTCGATCGTCGACCGGTCACTGACGGTCCACGGGTTGGAAGTCATCACTTCGTAGATGTTCTCAGGCATTCGTTCCTCCTTGCTGACTGGTTACCCGGTGCGGCCCACCTTGAAACCGGGCGCAAGAACCGGCACCACCGTTACCGTCCCGATCTCATGACGACCCGGCAGAAATGACCGACCGCGCCCGCCTCGTCATCGATCCGGACGCGGTCATTGCACCAGTGAACCCGATGCTCTTCGGCTCTTTCGTGGAGCACATGGGCCGGGGCGTATACACCGGGATCTTCGAGCCAGGCCATCCCCGCGCCAATGGGGACGGCTTCCGCGGAGATGTCCTCGACCTGGTCCGCGAGCTCGGGGTGACCGCCGTCCGGTATCCGGGGGGAAACTTCGTGTCCGGATACCGGTGGGAGGACAGTGTCGGTCCTACCGAGAGCCGCCCGATGCGGCAGGACGAGGCGTGGAAGAGCATCGAGCCCAACACGTTCGGCCTCGGCGAGTTCATCCGTTGGGCCGGAAAAGCTGGAGTCGAGCCGATCATCGCCCTCAATCTGGGGACCCGCGGCACCCGAGAGGCGGTTGAACTGCTGGAGTACACCAACGACCCCGGCGTCAGCCCGCTCGGGCGGCTCCGACGACAGCACGGGCGGGAGCAGTCATACGACGTCCGGACGTGGTGCCTGGGCAACGAGCTCGATGGGCCCTGGCAGATGGGGCACAAGACCGCGGACGAATACGGGCAGTTGGCCGTGGCCACCGCCCGGTCCATGAGGGAAGTCGACCCCGATCTGCGGCTGATCCTGTGTGGCAGCTCCGGAGTCTCGATGCCCACCTTCGGATCCTGGGACGAGACCGTGCTCGAACATGCCTTCGATGAGGTCGACCTGATCTCGGCCCATGCCTATTTCGACCCCGAAGCCGGGAGCATGGAGGAGTTCATGGCGTCGTCGGTGGAGATGAACCGTCAGATACGCAGCGTGGCAGCGATCGCCGACGCGGTCGCCCGAGAACGAAGCTCCTCGAAGCGGATCGACATCGCGTTCGACGAATGGAACGTCTGGTACATGGGCCGGCACAACGCCGCCGCTGCTGCTGAGGAATGGCGCTGGGCTCCCCGGCTCTGCGAGGACGACTACACGGTGACAGACGCCGTGGTCGTCGGCTCACTGCTGATGACACTTCTCCGCAACAGCGATCGGGTGGGGATCGCCTGCCAGGCCCAGTTGGTCAACACCATCGCCCCGATCCGAGCGGAGCCAGGAGGCGAATGCTGGCGCCAGACGATCTTTCATCCCTTCTCGCTCACCGCCGCCCATGCTCGCGGTCACGTCATCGAGGTGGATGTGGCGGGACCCGAGGTAGATGGGGGGCGTCACGGCCGGGTGCCGGCTGTGGAGGCGGTGGCGACCCACGACGCAGCAGCCGGCGTCACGGTGATCTTCGCCATCAACCGGGCTCATCATCAGGTGACCGCCGGGCTCGGGCCCGGCGGAATGGAGGTCCTGGAGCTGCTGGTATTAGCCGACGAAGATTTCAGCGCGGCCAACACCGAGTCGACGCCGGAGCGGGTGCACCCTCGACCCGGGGACTGGTCGCACCGGAATGGGGAATTGGAGGTCTTGTTGCCTCCGAAGTCCTGGTCGATGCTCCGCCTGGCCGCCGACTGAGCGCCCGCGAGAAATTCCGCTTCTGGCCGTCATCGCATCCTCAGACGCCCTAAGTTCTGTAATCGTTATCGACAACGATGTCGGAATCGTTTTCAGGACGGAGCTATCGCGAGGATGACGCGGGTCACCATCGGAGACGTAGCGGAGCAGGCCGGTGTCTCCATCGCCACCGTTTCCCGAGTCGTCAACGGTCGTTACGGAGTCGCCGCCGAGACCCAAGGCCGGGTGAAGGCGGTCATCGACGACCTCGGCTATGAGTCCAGCCTCGTTGCGAGGAGCCTTCGCAGCCGGCGGACCAACGTCTTGGGAATAATCGTTCCTGACCTCGAGCCCTTCAGCGCCGAGTTGTTGAAGGGCGCGGCCAGGGCAATCCATTGGACTGGGTGGGAGCTTTTCGTCTATTCAGGAGGCGGGCATCTTCGGGAGCAGGTCGGTTGGGAGCGCAAGTATCTGTCCCGACTCAATGGGACCCTGGCCGACGGCACCATTCTGGTGACCCCCACCGTGACCGATGTGACGAGTGCGGCGCCGGTCGTTGCTGTCGACCCTCATGCCGGGATGTCGGGCCTGCCCACAGTGGCCTCCCAGAACCTCGAAGGGGCGGTCAAGGCGACCGAATACCTCATCGGGCTCGGCCATCGACGGATCGGATTCATTGCCGGTCGTCCTGACCTGGAGTCGGCCCGGCTCCGCGAGCATGGATACCGCCGCGCTCTGGAGCAGGCAGGGATCCCGTACGACCCCAACCTGGTCCGGGTCGGCTCATATACCAAGGAAGCGACCGAGGCGCCGGCCCATGAGCTCCTCGAATTGGCCGAGCCACCGACGGCGGTGTTCGCTGCCAACGACATGTCAGCCATCGAGATCATGGAAGTGGCGCGGGAGCTGGGGCTCTCCATCCCAGAGGACCTCTCCGTGATCGGTTTCGACAACATCCCGGAGTCCGCACTCGCAAACCCGCCGCTCACCACCATCGACCAATCCATCCAGCAAATGGGCTTCGAAGCGGCCGAATTGCTGGTCGCATTAATCGACGACCCGGCGATGGAGCCGGCTCATGTGACGCTCCCAACGAACCTCGTGGTCCGGCAATCGTGCCGGGCCCTCGATCAATAGACACACACCCGAGGAGGAATCAAGAAGCCCATGTCCCCATGAAGAGAACGGGTGGTTGAAATCGTTTTCAACCACCGGCTGGACCGAACCGGAGAGCCCGCGTGGTAGCGCGGCAAGGAGGAGGCACATGTATCGGAGAATGAACAGATCACTGGTGTTGCTCGCCGTGTTGGCGTTCATCGTCGCCGCTTGCGGTGGCGGAGGCGACGCCAGCAGCACGACGGCAGCCCCAGATGAAGGCGCGACCACTACCGCGGCCCCGGCTCCCGGGGAGTCGACGACCGCGGCGCCGACGGCCGAGCCGGTCACCATCGAGTGGTGGCACATCCAGAACACCGACCCGATGATGACGTTGTGGCAGGACATGGCCAACGAGTTCATGGAGGCCAATCCCAACGTCACGATCAACATCACCGTGATGGAGAACGAGGCGTTCAAGGCGGCGCTGCAGACCAACCTCCAGGCGGGTGAGGTGCCAGACCTCTTCCAGTCCTGGGGCGGTGGCGGGCTGAGGGAACAGGTGGATGCCGGCTTGGTGCAGGACATCACCGACCTGTCCTCCGGCTTCATCGGCAACCTGAACGAGGGTGCCGTGGGGCTCTACAACGTGGACGACGTCCAGTACGGCGTCCCCTTCAACCTGGGCATGGTCGGGTTCTGGTACAACAAGGACCTGTTCGCCCAGGCAGGCATCGATGCTCCTCCGGCCACGTGGGACGAGTTCCTCGAGGACGTGCAAGCCCTGAAGGACGCCGGAATCACACCGATCGCGGTCGGCGCCGGGGACAAATGGCCCGCTCACTTCTACTACTCGTATCTCATGATCCGGGAAGGTGGCGAGGCGGCGATGGCCGCGGTAACGGAGACCCTCGACTTCAACACGCCCGAGTTCGTCGAGGCGGGAGCCCAACTGCAGCGACTGATCGACATGGAGCCCTTCCAGGCCGGCTTCCTGGCCGCGCCTTGGGATGGTCCTGACGGAGAGTCGGGAACCATCGGGACCGGGCAGGCCGCGATCAGCCTCATGGGGCAGTGGGGACCGGGGGCGTACGCCAACCAGTCAGGCATCGGAGTTCCTGAGGACCCGATCGAGGAGCGGCTTCCCGCCGAGTTCGGGTGGTTCCCGTTCCCGGCGGTCGAAGGTGGCGCCGGCGCTGTGACCGATGGTTTCGGCGGCGGCGACGGCTTTGCCGTCGGCAAGGATGCCCCTCCAGAGGCGGTTCAGTTCCTGGAGTACATCACGGCGGTCGAGCAGGCGATTCGGACAGGAGAGACCGGCACCACCCTCCCGGTCACTGCGGGCGCCGAAGTATCGGTCACCGATCCGCTGCAGCAAGCAGTGTTGGAAGGGTTGGGCCAGGCGACGTTCGTCCAGCTCTACCTGGACCAATACTTCTCGCCCGAACTCGGTGCCGCGGTCAACGACGCGGTGGCCACCCTGTTTGCAGGGACCGCCACGCCGGAGCAGGTAACAGAGGCCATAACGTCGGCGGCGGGGTAGTCGCCGTTCGTATCGTGAGCAAAGTCGTGGAGGGCCGCCAATTAGGCGGCCCTCCACCGACCGGCAGCCGATCGTGAACAGGGAGACGCCGAACAACGTGACGCGCGCCAATCGAGCCGTTCGACGCGCGCCGGGGACCGCTCCCTGGCCGGTGGTCCTTGCTTTCCTGCTGCCCGCCCTCATCCTCTACACGGTTTTCGTCCTCTACCCGATCACCCAGAGCATCCGATTCAGTGGCTACGACTGGAACGGCCTGGAGCCCCTCACCGATTGGGTGGGACTGCAGAACTTCAAAGACGCATTCAACGACCCGCTCTTCATCGAGGCGATCACCCACAACGGGATCATCATCGGTTTGTCCCTGTTGTTGCAGATACCTTTCGCTGTCGCCCTCGCCGTACTTCTGAGCCGCAACCTCAAAGGACGGGGTGTGTTCCGGATGATGTACTTCGCCCCGTTCATCCTCTCTGAAGTGGTGACCGGAGTGGTCTGGCGCCAGATCTACCGACCGGCAGGGCTCTTCGACGTGCTCCTCGGCTCAGCGGGGGCGGAAGGGCTGACCCGGGAGTGGCTGGCCGACCCCAAGATCGCCCTCTATAGCTTGTTCTTCGTCATCTCCTGGAAGTACTTCGGGTTCCACATGGTGCTGATTCTGGCCGGACTGCAATTGATCCCGACAGAGCTCGAGGAGGCCGCGGCCATCGACGGAGCTTCGTTCTGGAAAGGCTTCCGCCACGTCACTCTTCCCCTGCTCGGGCCCACGATCCGGGTATCGATGTTTCTCTCCATAATCGGCGCATTGCAGTTGTTCGACCTCGTCTGGGTCACTACCAAGGGCGGGCCGGTCAATTCCACGGCGACCATGGCCACCTACCTGGTCGACTGGGGGTTCCGACGCGGCCAATTCGGGTACGCCAGCGCGGTCTCGGTGATCGTCTTCGGGCTGTCCCTGATCGTCGCCCTGCTCTATCAGCGTTTCGTCCTCCGCCGCGACCTGGAAGGAGCCCTGACCACATGACCGCGGCCACACCTCCGGCCAGCAACCCCTCTCGAAAGTTCGACTTCGGGCGCGGGCTTCTCTATCTCATCGCGATCGTGGTTCTGCTGGTGATCATCGTCCCGTTGAGCTTCTCGGTCATCGGCGGGTTTCGGAGCAACGCCCAACTCGCCGCAGATCCGGTCGGGCTGCCCGACCCCTGGGTCTGGACCAACTACCAAACGGCGCTGACCGACTCCAGCTTCTACGGGTGGATCAAGAACAGTGTCCTGATCGCCCTGATCACCACGGCGCTGGTCCTCCCCGCGGCCTCACTGGCCGCATTCGTCATCGCGCGGTACAAGTTCCGAGGTCGGGAGTTGGTGTTCGCTCTGTTCACACTGGGCCTGCTTTTTCCGGTTGCGGTGGCGATCCTCCCCCTATTCATCACGCTGCGGCAGACAGGGCTGCTCAACAACCCGCTGGGTATCGCCCTCCCCCAAGCGGCATTCGGGCTCCCGCTCTCGATCGTGATACTTCGGCCGTTCTTCCGCAGTATCCCCCGGGACCTCGAGGACGCAGCCTCCATCGACGGCTGCGGACCACTGCGCTTCTACTGGTCGGTGATGCTCCCCTTGTCCCGACCGGTGCTGAGCACGATCGCGGTGCTCACCATCGTTGGGAGCTGGAACGCCTTCCTCCTCCCGCTGTTGATCCTCATCGATCCCAAGCAGTGGTCTCTGCCCCTCGGCATCAACAACATCTCGGCCCAATATGTGACCGACACGGCGATGATCCTGGCCTACACCACACTGGCGATGATCCCCGCCCTGGTCTTCTACTTCATCGCACAGAGACAGATCGTGAGCGGTCTCACCGCCGGAGGAGTCAAGGGATGACTGCGTTGACCGCAGATGGAACCGAACCGGTCTACCGGGACCCGACGAGGAGTGTCGAGGAACGGGTGGAGGACCTCCTCGATCGAATGACCCTGGAGGAGAAGGCAGCACAACTGGGGAGCGTCTGGGTGTTCCAGTTGCTCGACTCTGACTCGTTCTCTGTCGAGAAGGCAAAGGACCTCCTCTCCACCGGGATCGGCCACATCACCCGGGTCTCGGGAGCCAGCAATCTTGACCCGGGGACTGCGGCGCGGGTCGCCAATGCGATTCAGGCCTACCTGGTGAACGAGACCAGGTTGGGGATTCCGGCCATCGTCCACGAGGAGATCTGCTCTGGTCTGATGGCCGCGGAATCGACGGTGTACCCGCAGGCGATCGGGGTGGCGAGCACCTGGGAGCCTGCCCTGGCTGAGGCGATGGCCGATCTGGTTCGGCGCGAGATGCGAGCAATGGGCGCCCACCAGGGCTTGTCGCCCGTGCTCGACATCGGTCGCGACCCGCGATGGGGCCGCCTCGAGGAGACTTACGGCGAGGACCCGTACCTCGTGGCCCGGATGGGTGTTGCCTTCGTACGCGGCCTCCAGGGCGGCGACCTCCAGGAGGGGGTCATTGCGACCGCCAAGCACTTCGTCGGGTACAGCGCCTCAGACGGAGGCTTGAACTGGGCTCCGGCCCGGATCCCGGCACGGGAGCTCCGCGAGGTGTACCTCCACCCCTTCGAGGCCGCGGTCAAGACCGCCGGGCTGCAGTCGGTGATGAACGCTTACCTGGAATTGGACGGGATCCCATGTGCGGCGAACCGGGATCTCCTCACCGGGATCCTCAGAGAAGCCTGGGGGTTCGAAGGATCGGTGGTGTCCGACTACTTCTCGGTGCGCCAGCTCAACAGCTATCACCACCTGGCTCATGATGGAGCGGAGGCCGCTGCACTGGCGCTGACTGCGGGCATCGACGTCGAGCTTCCGAGCACGGACTGTTACGGGGCACCCTTGCTCGATGCCGCCGAGGCAGGGCTCGTGGGCCCAGAGACGATCGACAGGGCGGTGCGCCGGGTCCTTCGATCGAAGTTCGAGCTCGGGTTGTTCGACAAGCCGTTCATCGACCCGGAATCGATTTCAGGGCTCGATCAGGTGCATGCCGGCCAGGCCCTGGCACGCGACATCGCACAAAAGAGCATCGTCCTGCTCAAGAACGACGGGATCCTCCCACTCCGGTCCGACGTGACATCCATCGCAGTGATTGGGCCGAATGCGCACGATGCCCGGAACCTGTTCGGCGATTACACGTACCCCGCCCATATCGAAGCGCTGCTGGAGATGCAGACCAGGGAGAACGTCTTCTCGATACCAACTGCCGACTTGAGCGGACTCGTCGCCTGGACCAAAGAAGTGCCCACGGTCTTCGAGGAGTTGCAGTCGCGGGTCCCGTCGGGTGTCGCCTACGCTCGGGGATGCGACGTGAGCGGCACATCACGTGATGGCTTTGAAGAGGCGATCACCCTGGCGTCCGCCGCTGATATTGCGGTCATGGTCATGGGCGACAAAGCCGGGCTCACCGACGACTGCACCAGCGGAGAGGGCAGGGATCGCATGTCACTCGACCTGCCGGGAGTGCAGGAGGAATTGGTCCGGGCAGTGGTCGCCACCGGAACCCCGGTCGTACTGGTTCTCGTGACCGGCAGGCCGACTGCCAGCGCCGATGCCCACGATGCGGCGGCTGCCGTGATGACCGCATGGCTGCCTGGCGAGGAGGGGGCAGGGGCGATCGTCGACGTCCTCACCGGCGAGTTCAACCCCGGCGGGAAGTTGCCCGTCTCCCATCCCAGATCGGCCGGCCAGATCCCTGTGTTCTACGGCCACAAAGTCTCCGGCGGGCGGTCGCACTGGAAGGGCGACTACGTCGATGGGTTGGCGGGCCCCCTCTATCCGTTCGGCCACGGGCTGAGCTTCACCACCTTCGAACTGGCGGCGGCGCGCTCGACCTATGACGAGGGCAGTGGATCCATCGGGGTCACGGTCCGGCTGTCCAACATCGGCGAGCGCGATGGCGACGAGGTCGTCCAGCTCTATTTGAGAGATCCGGTGGCCAGCGTCACCCGCCCCGTGCTCGAACTGAAGGGATTCGCCCGGGTGAGCGTGCCTGCCGGCGAGTCTCGATCGATCGGGTTCGAGGTGCCGATCGGCCAGATCGGGTTCTACGACCGTGGACTCCGATACGTGGTGGAACCAGGCGACATCCAGCTCTTCGTCGGCACTTCGTCAGAGGGCCTGATCGACGCCGGCACGGTGAGTATCACCTCAGGTCCTGTCGAGCCGACGAAGGTGTTCGACGGCTCGGTGACGATCGAAGGCTGACCTCAGCCGACGGGGCTCGACTCACACACCGGGTGCCCGCAACCGCAGAAAGCACCCAATTCGGATCCGTCGCGGCAGTTCTCGCTGCAGTAGAGGCCACCGTCCGCAACATGGCAGGTACAGGGCTCGTGCTCACACACCATTGATTGCTCCTCGATACGCATGGACCGCGAGAACTACCCCCTGTCGACGCTTGCGAAACGCGTTTGCCTTATTGGACCACGGATAAGGCGACCCGAACCACTGATTTCGTTTCAGCCGATCTCGAGGCGGGTAATCGATCCCCGGTCATATGAGAAAGGAACTGTCATGAGAAGCGGAGTCATCTGGACGGTCGTGGGCATCCTGCTCATCGTCGCCCTCCTCATCTACATCTTCTGACCCAACCAAACCGCAGCAGGGCCCACTCTCCCCCAGTGGGCCTTGCTGCTGTTCGTAGGTCTATGAGCCCGCGGCTGCCTGGAAAAGGCCCAGGACAGGCTGCCACCCCTGTTCGTAGTCGATACGCGCCTCCGCGGCCCGTTCGCCCAGTTGCTCCCATCCCCGGTGCTCCAGCTCCACCCGGGTCCCACCTTCGATGGAGGTGAATCGGACCTCGACCTCGGTCGAAACCGTGTGCTCCTTGGTCGGGTGCCACGCCATGACCAGGCGATGCGGTGGATCCCAGACGAGCACCTGGGCCCATTCCCATTCGGTCCCGTCATCAACGACCTCGAACACCTTGCCCCCGACCTCCTCTCCGAAGCGGACTCCAACCGCCTTTTCCTCTGATATGGAAAACATCTGGAGCGGCCACCAGTCGCCCATCCGCCGGGTGAACACCTCGAAGGCGCGCTCCGGCGCCACACTCACTTCCACCGTCCGCAGCACCGCGGGGATGGTCTCTGTGGTCATCAGTCCTCCTGTTCTGCGGCCGCGGCAAATCGGGCCAGCGTGTCGTCCCACATCTGCTCGATCGCCTTCCTCAGCTCACCGAGCCCCGACGATGAGGGTGAATAGATGCGGCGGGTTCCCATGGCGTGATGAGCGACCAAGCCCGATCTCTCCAGTACCCGGAGGTGCTGGGAGACGGCGGGCCGGCTCACCGGCAGCCTCGAGGCGATCTCACCAACGGAGCGAGGTCGCTCCAGGATGATCCCCAAGACCTGTCGCCGGGTCGGGTCGCCGAGGGCATCGAACTGCTCTGCTGCAAGCACTCGATGATCGTAAGTCAAAACTTACGGTAAGTCAACCCTTACGCAGAGCCCTCGATGCCAGAGATCTCCCGCCATCCCAGGATCCAGGCCCCGAGACCGAGTGGCAACAGCAGGACGGGTACCAGCCAGCTGACGATCGGGAGGAACCACAGCACCCCGACCAGTGCCGAGCCGAGCACGATCGCCCCGTACATCCCCCGCCGGCCCGGGATTACCCGTCCCAGGATCAGGACCGCTGGAGCCCCGGCCACCAGACAGAGTACGAGCACGATGGTCGCCGACAACAGCACCAGGGGAGCGAAGATTGCGAGCAGGGGAAGGCCGGCCGTGGCCGGGGTGAGCAGCAGGACCAGCACGGCGACACCGGCAATGAGCAGCGGCATGAATGCGATCAGCGCGCCTCGCCAGTAGGCCCCCAACGGCCGATCCCGCCCTCGGTCGCCGGCTCGGGCCGTGCGTTCCGGCCATCCCCAGGCGACGAGCAAGGCGGCCGCGGTCAGGCCGATCACCACCAGGAACTTGGCGAGCAGCCCAAGGGCTCGCACCCGAATGTTCGGAGGCAGTGGGGTCTTGTGGACCACCGCCCCGTCGACCGTGGCCTGGTCCAACCCCACGGCCTCCGTGGGTGACCGATAGTCGAGGTCCCCTCCCACGGTCAGGGGGCCGGTCACAGTGAAATGGGTTGCGGTGATGTCGACGTCCCCGGCAACTTCGCCTTCGAGGTCCGCGGTGCGTTGGGTGCCCTCGAGGTCTCCTCCGATCGTGCCTGCGGCGCTCAAGCTGAAAGCCCAGATCCACACGTCACCGGTCACTGTCGAATCCGGGCCGAGGACTGCGGTGATCACGGCTGCGACCACATCCCGGCCAACCGACCCGCTCACTTCCAACCGGGAACCGGTGGCTCGAATCGAGCCCCCGACCTGCCCGGAGACCGTTACCGAAGGAGTGACCGCGGTGACGCTCCCCTGCACCTCGCCCGTGATCACAACCTCCTCTGCGGCGAAGGCGATCAAGTCACCCTCGACGATCCCTTCGATCACCACCCGGAGGCCTGCGGCGTACAGATCGTCTTCAACGGTGTCGCCCTCGGAGACGATCACGAGGTCAGACGTGGCGGTCTCCGCGGCCTGGGCCTCGCCTCCCAATCCGAGGACGATCGCGGCGACCATGGCCCCCAGAGCCAGGTATCTAGAGGGGAAGGGCATCAGCTGCGAGGTCGAGGAGCGACCCCGGGAAGATCCCCCAGAGCAATGTGACGGCCACGGCGATCCCGAGCACCACTCGAACCGGGAGCACGACGGACAAGGATCCGCTCTCGGAGTCGTCCATGTACATCACGACGATCACCCGGATGTAGAAGGCGAGGGCGATCACCGAAGCCAGCACCGCGACCACGACCAGCCATTGGTAGCTCGTGGCCCAGGCATCGGAGAGCACGCCGAACTTGGCGACGAACCCGGAAGTGAGCGGGATCCCGCCCATGGCGAGCAAGAGGACTGTGAAGGAGCCGGCGAGCACCGGGCTGCGATGGGCCAATCCTCGATAGTCGTCGATCGATGATCGTGCGCCATCCGGCTCGCTCACCGCGGCCACGACGGCAAAGGCGCCGACCAACTGGATCGAGTAGGCCGCGAGATAGAAGAGGACGCCGTCGCTGGCCCCGCCCACCACTCCGGTCAAGATGAACCCGGCGTGGGCCACCCCCGAATACGCCAACATTCTCCGGACGTCCCCCTGGACCAGGGCAACCACCGAGCCCACCAACATCGACAGTGTCGCGATCGCGGCCACGACCGGGAGCCAGGTGGCATCGAGCCCGCCGACTCCGGCGAGGAGCACCCGGGTGAGGGCGGCGAACCCGGCGATCTTGGCCACCGCCGCCATGTAGCCGACGATCCCGGCCGGCGCCCCCTGGTAGACGTCGGGTGCCCAGGTGTGGAACGGGGCGGCGGACACCTTGAACCCGAGGCCGGCAACCACGAGACCGATCCCGATGTAGATCACCGCCGGGTCGGCTACCGACGAGGTTGCGAGCAGGTCGCGGATGTCGACGATTGAGAACGATCCGGTCCCGGCATAGAGGAGGGCAACCCCATAGACGAACACCGCCGATGCGAACGACCCGAGCAGGAAGTACTTGATCGCGGCCTCGTCAGACTCCGACCGCTCACGGGTCATCCCGGCGAGGACATAGAGGGCGATCGACCCCACCTCCAGGCCGAGGAACATCATCACCAGGTTGTTGGAGGCGACCATGATCGAGAACCCGGTCGTGGCCAGGAGAGTCAGGGCAAGGGCCTCCGCTCCGCGGCGACGCAGACCCTCGATGAACCGCCAGCCGGCGAGAAGGCCGAGAGCGGTGACCGCCAGGAGCAAGAGCCGGGCGAAGACAGCGAACCCATCGAGCACGATCATGTCGGAGAAGGCGAGCTCGCCGCCGGCGAGATCGACCCACTGCCAGACGGTGAAGCCGGCGGCGATGGCCAGGCTGGCTGCGGCCACCAGGCCCAGCACCCGTGCTCTTGGCTTCCACTGGACCTCGACCAGGAGCACGAAGGCCGCTCCCAGAGCGAGGGCGAGCTCAGGTGCGATCGCGATCCAGGAGATCTCCGGAGCGGCAATCACTCGCCCGCCTCCACGACAACCACGTCAGCCAATCGACCGGGAACCGGTGTCACGTACCCGGTCGCAGCCTCGATTCGATCAAGGACCGCCTCGGTCGAAGGCGAGATCTTGTCCAGGAGCAGGGCCGGGTAGAGGCCGAGGATGAGCACCAGGGCCGCGAGCGGGGCGAGCAGGGAGATCTCCCGCACGGAGAGGTCGGAGAGGGCCAGGTTCTCCGGCTTGTCGGGGACGCCGGTGAACACCCGCTCGTAGGCCCACAACAGATAGATGGCGGAAAGGAGCACTCCGAAAGCGGCGATGACGGCGAGCGCGGGAAGGGTCACGAAGCTGCCGATCAGCACCAGGAACTCCCCTACGAACCCGTTGAGCCCGGGGAGGCCGATCGAGGCAAAGGTCATGAACAGGAAGAACCCCGCAAACAATGGCATCACCTTCTGCAAGCCGCCGAAGTCGGCGATCGCCTTGGTGTGACGACGCTCATAGATCATCCCCACCAAGAGGAACAGCGCGCCAGTCGTCAGGCCGTGGTTCACGTTCTGGATGACCGCTCCCTGCAAGCCCCCCGAGGTCAGGGCGAAGGTCCCGAGGACGATGAAGCCGAGATGGCTGACCGAGGAGTAAGCGACCAACTTCTTCAGGTCGGGCTGGACGATGGCCACGACGGCGCCGTAGATGATCCCGATGACGGCGAGGATGGCCATGATCTGCACCGCATCGACCGAGGCCTCGGGGAACAAGGAGAGGTTGAACCGGAGCAGTCCGTAGGTCCCCAGTTTCAACAAGACCCCGGCCAGCAGGACCGAGCCGGCGGTGGGTGCCTCGACATGGGCGTCAGGGAGCCAGGTGTGGAGCGGGAACAAGGGGACCTTTATCGCGAAGGCGAGGGCAAAGGCCGCGAACAGCCAGATCTCGGCATTGCGCCCCAAATCGAGGTTCATCAAGTCGGGGAGGGCAAATGACGGGGCCCCGAACTGCGAGGCGTAGTTGAAGGCGAGAGCGATGATCGCCGCCATCATCAACGCAGACCCGAACGCGGTGTAGATGAAGAACTTGACCGCGGCGTAGATCCGGCGCTCCCCACCCCAGATCCCAATGATGAAATACATCGGGATCAGGATCACTTCGAAGAACACGAAGAATAGGAACAGGTCCAGCGCCAGGAAGGCCCCGATAAGGCCGGCTTCCAGGAGGAGTGTGAAGACCACGAACTCCTTGGTCCGCACCTTGATGGCGGTCGAGGCCCCGAGGGCGATCGGGACCAGCAGGGTGCTCAGGATCACCATGGGCAGCGAGATCCCGTCCACCCCCAGGTACCAACTGATGCCCCACGGCTGGTACCAGACCACCTGCTCCACGAACTGGTAGCCGGCCGAGGCCTCGAACATCCAGAACAGGTACCCGGCGAGGGCCAGGGGGATGATGGAGAGGGCGACGCCGACCGGGAGATGGACCTCCCGCCGTCGCGAGGGGATCAGGGCGACGGCGAGAGCGGCACCCACCGGGATGAGGACAAGGGCGGTCAGCATGGTTGTCCCCCCTTCAAAGGGGGGCCCGTCGGATCGAAGTGACGGCGAGGGGGGTTCGGCCGGCGTCTCATGGCGAGCCCACCACCATCCACAGCACCACGATCAATGCCCCACCGAGGAACATCACCCCGTAGTTGCGTACGAATCCGGTCTGCAGGGAACGGGCCCAGTCCCCCGTCGTCCTCACCAGCCGACCGACCCCGTTGACCGCTCCGTCGATCACCGGGAGGTCGAAGCCGAAGGCGGCCAATTCAGCACCCTTCCTCCCCGGTGCGACCAGGACCGCCCCGTAGAGGTCGTCGACCCGGTACGCCGCCTCCCAGGTCCCCCACAGCGGCTCGAAGCTCTCCTCGAAGCGGCGCCAGCGCTCAGGCGGGCGGTTGTAGGCCAACCAGCCGCTGACGGCACCGCCGAGTGCAGCCAAGATCGACAGCCCGACCAGGATCAGGAGCACAGTCGTGTCCTCGGGCGGGTGCTCCATGGTGACCCCTTCGAAGCTGGGCTCCAGGAATTGCTCCAGGGAAAGCCGGAACGGTGTGTTGACCAGCCCGCCCACGAGGGAGAGCCCGGCGAGGACGATCAGGGGGATAGTCATGATCCGTGGTGACTCGTGGGGGTGCTTGCCCTCCTCCCACCGTGGCTCTCCGAGAAAAACCAGCACCCACAAACGAGCGATGTAGAAAGCGGTCATAACGGCCGTGACCAGCCCGATCAGCCACAACACGTAGTACCAACCCCCGTGTGCAAACCCGGCGGCGAGGATCTCGTCCTTGGACCAGAACCCGGCGAGCGGGGGTAACCCGGCGAGGGCGACAGACCCGATGGCCATGGTCACCGCGGTCACCGGCATCTTCTTGAACAAGCCGCCCATGCGATGCATGTCCTGCTCGTCGGTCATCCCGTGGATCACCGAGCCGGCACCCAGGAAGAGGAGGGCCTTGAAGAAGGCGTGGGTCATGAGGTGGAAGATCCCCGCGATGTACGCGGTGGTCCCGACGGCGAGGAACATGAAGCCGAGCTGGGAGATGGTGGAGTACGCGAGAACCTTCTTGATGTCGCGTTGGGCCAGCGCGATCGAGGCGGCCCAGATCGCGGTCAGAGCACCAATGGTGGCCACGGCGACCTGGGCGACCAGCGTCAGGTCGTAGATCGGGGCGGAGCGAGCGATGACGTAGACCCCGGCGGTGACCATGGTGGCGGCATGGATCAGAGCGGAGACCGGAGTCGGGCCCTCCATGGCGTCGGGCAGCCAGACGTAGAGCGGGATCTGCGCCGACTTGCCGGCGGCGCCAACCAGGAACAAGAGGCCGATCGCGGTGGCCATCCCCGTGCTCAACTCCGACCCGGCGCTCTCGAAGACCCCGGAATAGGAGAGGGTGCCGAAGGTCGTGAACACCAGCATCAGGCCGACCATGAACCCCACGTCGCCGATCCGGTTGACGATGAAGGCCTTCTTGGCCGCGGCCGCCGCCGTGGGCCGGGTGAACCAGAACCCGATCAACAGGTAGGAGCAGAGCCCGACCAACTCCCACCCCAGGAACAACATCGCGTAGTTCCCGGCAAGCACCAGGGTCAGCATCGATGCCGCGAACAGGTTGAGGTAGGTGAAGAAGCGAGGAAAGCGCTCGTCGCCATGCATGTAGCCGATGGCGAATATGTGGATCAGGGCCCCTACTCCGGTGACGATCAGGGCCATCAGCGCGGCCAACGGGTCCCAGAACAACTCGAAGCTGGCGCCGACGGCGGGCATCCAGTCCCAGAGGAGAACCACCGTCCCGTGCTCCCCGCCCTCGAAGAAGGGCACGGCGGCGATGGCGGCGATGACGAACGCACCGCCGATGGCGGCGGATGCCAGCCACCCGCTCAGCGGCTCCTTGAGATAGCGCCCGAAGAAATGCAGCAACACCGCCCCGGCGAGGGGGAGGGCGATGACGAGCCAGATGTACTCAACCACTGGTATCTCCCAGCGAGACGTGAGCCGGGGCGGTACCGGCCGACCGGCGTCTGTTCGCCCCGAGGGGTGACGAGTAGCAGGCCGGTCCCAAGGTCAGGCCGAGGGTTGCCGAGGGGGGAAGTCGGCCGGCAATCAGAGCAGCCCCGGCCAGAGGGAGGGCGATGACGAGCCAGATGTAATCAACCACGCAAATCGCTCAACTCGTCCACCGATGCCGTTGCCCGGTGCCGGAAGATGGCCACGATGATCGCCAGACCGACCACCACCTCGGCGGCCGCCACGACCAGGATGAAGAACACAGCCACCTGACCGCTCAGGTCGTTCATCGCCCTCCCCGCCGAGACCAGGGTGAGGTTGACCGCGTTCAGCATCAGCTCGATGCACATGAACATCACCAGGGCATTGCGCCGGAGCAAGATCCCGAGCGCACCGATCATGAACAGCGCGGCCGCGAGGCCCATGTACCAGCCGGCGGCAACCATCAGACCCGGACCCGTCGGAACTGGGCGAGCGCGATTGCCCCCGCCGCGGCGATGGTCAACAGCAGCGCCGTGGCCTCGAAGGCGAGGACCCAGGTTGTGAAGAGCGGCTCGGCGATCGCCTCCACGGTGCCGTTGGTGCTCTCGGCGACGGGTGACGCTGCCGCGGCGGGAACCCACACGAAGTCGCCCCCGAACGTCACCGCGGCGGCGAGCACCACGATCAGCGCCGCGAGCCCACCGACCATGGCTCGCTGGCCCGGGAGTGATTCATCGCGGGTCTCGCTCTTGTCGACCCCGATCAGCATGATCACGAACAGGAACAGGGTCATCACGGCGCCGGCGTAGACGATCACCTGGACCGCTGCCACCAGATGCGCAAGTTGCACCACATACAGAACAGCGACCGAGAACAGTGTGGCGAGCAAGCCCATGGCCGAGTGGACCGGGTTGCGGGCGAGCACGACGGTCACCGCTCCGGCGAGGGCTGCAGCGGCCATGAGGACGAAGAGGGCGGTCTCAACCATCGGGCTGTCCCGGATCGGTTCGGCGGTCCCGCTCCTCCTGCTCGGGTTCCGGCTGCCACTCCGCCGGGCCCGGCGTCCCCTGCCACATCTCCATCCCCTCGTAGGCCGCAACGCCCGAGGGTGCGGTGGCCCGGAGCCAGCCGTCCGCAGTGTTCAACTCGTCCATGTCGGCGAGCGGATCATCAGGGAACATGTGGGGGACGACCCCACGCTCGTCCATGAGCAGGGTCTCCTTGGTGTAGATCGCGTCCTGCCGGTTCGTCGTCGAGAACTCGAAGAGGTGAGTCATTGTGATCGCCTCTGTGGGACAGGCCTCGACACAGAGCCCGCAGAAGATGCAGCGCAGCATGTTGATCTCGTATACGAACCCGAAGCGTTCACCGGGCGAGGTCGGGTGGTCGGGGTCGTTATCGATCCCCCTCACATAGATGCATTTGGCCGGGCAGGCTCCGGCGCACAGCTCACACCCGATGCACTTCTCCATCCCGTCCGGATAGCGATTGAGGACATGGCGGCCGTGGAACCGCTGGGGCTTCTCCCTCATCTCGTCCGGATAGCGGGTGGTGACCAGCTCCTCTCCGGTGATGGTGCGCAACATGGTCCCCCCGGTGACCCGTAGCCCTTTCACGAACTCTCTGATCAAACCCATCGCCTAACTCCAGGGGGCGCCGAACTGGCGGAACGAGAGGAACACGGTGGACACGACCAGCCAGCTGAGGGCACCGGGGATGAGGCGCTTCCACCCCAACTGCATCAGCTGGTCGTAGCGAAGCCGGGGCAGCGTCGCCCGGACCCAGAAGAACAGAAAGACCAGGACGTAGGTCTTGGCCAGGAAGTAGAGGGTGGGGAGTATCCCTGAGATGAAGCCAGGCAAAGCGTCGTCGAACGTGGGCCCGTTCCAACCGCCGAGGAACAGAGTCACGGCGATCGCCGACATCGAGAAGATGTTCACGTATTCGGCAAGGAAGAACATGGCGAATCTCATCCCCGAGTACTCGGTGTGGAACCCGCCGACGATCTCCTGTTCCGCCTCGACGAGATCGAACGGCGCCCGGTTGGTCTCGGCGACGATCGCAATGAAGAAGATCACGAAGGCAACGATCTGAGGAACGATGTTCCAGCGAGGCACGAACTGGAGCACCGGCTCCAGGACCGGCACCGCGTCAGCCCAGGTCCCCTGCTGTCGGGCCACGATCTCGGAGAGCGACAGGGTCCCGCCCTCTCCCTGCGTGGCGCTGAAGACGACCACTGCCACCATCGCAAGGCCCATCGCCGCCTCATAGGAGATCGCCTGGGCGGTGGCCCGCACCCCTCCGATGAGCGGATACTTGGAGCCCGAAGACCAGCCCGCGAGCACCACCGCGTACACCGCCAACGAGGACATGGCGAGGATGAAGAGGAGGCCCACGTTGAGGTCGGCCCCCTGCAGGGCGACCTCGTAGTCCCCGATCATGAACGGCTTCCCCCAGGGCACCACCATGAAGATCAGGAATGCGGGGATGACGGCCAGGAACGGAGCGAGCAGGTACATCCCCAGCTCGACCTTGCGCGGAGTGATCGACTCCTTGAAGAAGAGCTTGAGGCCGTCGGCGACCGTCTGCAGGATCCCCCAGGGGCCCGCCCGGCTGGGGCCGATCCGGTTCTGCATGTCGGCCAGCACCTTGCGCTCCGCCCAGACGTTGATAATGGTCACCACGAGGAGAAGGACGAAGGTGAGGACCACCCGGAGGGTCACGATCCCGAATTCGGGCCAGCTCACGAACCCACCGCCGTGACTCTCACCACCGGGTCGGTCCCCAGAGCGGCGGCTCCCGCCTGGTTGAAGGGGACAAAGACCACCCCCGGAGGTGTCCTCTCGTCGAACACGACCGAGAACTCGCCCTCTCCCTGCTTGGTGACTGCCCGCACCTGATGGCCCGGCTGTGCCCCGAGCTTGCGGGCGTCGTCCGGGTTGAGGTGGGCCACCGCCCCCGGCGCCAGTGGCCGAAGCGCGGGCGAGTGGCGCATCGCCACCCCGTCGTCATAGAGGGTTCGTGCCACGTGAAGGGTCAGGGCTGCGCGGGGGGCCTTGGGCCCGGCGAGGGCGACGGGAATGTGATGGATCGGCTGGTTGCCATCGCGCGGCACCACCGCTCCGTCCCGCTCCTCCCATTCCAGGAGGTCCCAGGTCACGCCCTGATAGGCGGGCGCCACCTCAGAGATCTCCTTGGCGATGGTCTCCGGAGAGGAGAGCCCGAGGGAGGCGCCGAGTCTCTCAGCGAGATCGGAGAAGATGGACCAGTCGGGACGGCTCTGGCCGGGTCCGGGCCGGATGGCATTGAGCTTCTGAACCCTGCCCTCGAGGTTGGTCACCGTCCCCTCTTTCTCGGCGAACCCCGCCGCCGGGAGGATCAGGTCGGCATCTCGGTTCGAATCGTTGAGGAATAGGTCGATCGAGACCACGTACTCGGCGGAGTCGAGGCCGTCCACTGCAACCCTCGGATCGGGCAGGTCCCGGACCGGGTCGGCTCCCACCAGGAACAGGCACCTGACTTCGCCCGACTCCAGCCCTTCGAGGATCCGCCTCGTGTCGCGTCCTGGGACCGTGGACAGCTCCCCCCAGTGTGGAGAGAGGGCTGCGATGCCGGCCTCGTCCAAAGCCGACCGCCCAGGCAGGAGGTCGGGGGCAAGGCCCATGTCCAGTGCGCCGAACAGGTTCGCCCGTCTCCCCAGGGGAATGATCCGCGCTGTCTTTGCCTTGTTGCGCACCAGGGCCGCAACCGACTCGGCCAGCTTCGGGCCGTCGGCGTGACAGGCCTCACCGACCATCACCACCACTTTCTCCCCGGCGAGGGCGTGGCTCACCTCCGGGTGGTCCCCGTTGGCGATCTCGTCGAGGAGGGCGAAGCCGCCGCCGGGTCGGTAGCTCAGCTTGTGAGCTGCCCGATCATCGAGCCCGGTGGTGCGAGGGTGGACGACGATCAAGGTGACCCCGAGCTCTTGGGCCGCCCGCCGGGCCCGGAGGTAGAGGGTGGGGTGCTCCTCTTTGAGGTCCGGTCCCCACACCAGGATGGCGCTCGCGGTGTCGAGGTCGGAGATCAGGGCCCGATCGACAGTTGCCGCCAGGAAGTGGGAAGAGAGGGAGTCGTCTAGGCGGGAGTCGACGTTGTTGGTGCCGAGGACCACCCGGGCGAACTTGGAGAGGGCATAGGCGTCTTCGTTGGTGCCCTGGGCTCCTCCGATCACACCAAAGGCGGCCCCGCCGTCCTCGGCGCGTATCAGGTCGATCCGGTTGGCGACGATGTCCATGGCCTCGGTCCAGGTGACCTCCTGTAGCTGACCACCGCGGTTGACCAAGGGGGTGGTCAGACGTTCAGGGGACTCGAGGTGCTGGAACCCGAAGCGGTCCTTGTCGGATACCCAGCCGTGGTTGGTGGCGTCGTTGTCGACACCGACGAAGCGGAGGATCTGGTTCTGGCTGGCGTGAATCGAGATCCGGGGATGGGCGGTGTCGAACATCCCAGACGACTCCACCTTGGCCAGGTCCCAGGGACGGGCCCGGAACCGGTAGGGCTTGGCGGTCAAGGCGCCCACCGGGCAGATCTGGACGGTGTTACCCGAGAAGTAGGAGGAAAAGGGCAGGTCGGGGAAAGTGTTGACCTCGGTCACGTTGCCCCGCTCCATGAACTCGATCAGAGGGTCGCCACTTATCTCCTCCGAGAACCGGGTGCACCGGGCGCAGAGGATGCACCGCTCCCTGTCGAGCAGAACCAGGTCGGAAACAGGGATCGGCTTCTCGAAGTTGCGCTTGATCTCAACGAACCTGCTCTCACCAGGCCCGTGGGACATGGCCTGATCCTGAAGGGGGCACTCCCCGCCCTTGTCACAGATCGGGCAATCGAGTGGGTGATTGGCAAGGAGGAACTCGAGCACCGCCTCCTGGGCCTTCTTGACGGTCTCTCCCTGGGTGTCCACCACCATCCCATCAGCCACCTGGTTGGTGCAGGCGGTGATCATCATCCGCCCCCGCGGCCCCTCGATCTCTACGAGGCACATCCGGCACATCCCGACCGGGTTCATCCTCTCGTGCCAGCAAAAGCGAGGGATGTAGGTGCCACCGTCCTGGGCGGCTTCGATGATGAGCGAGCCGGGACGGGCCTCGATCTCCCTGCCGTCGACCGTTATGCGGACCGGGTCGGTCACGCCATCACCTCGATTGGGGCCAGCGGGCACCGCCCAAGGGTGACGTGCTCCATGACCTCGTCACGGAAGTAGTCGCGGAGGGCAATGACCGGCGAGACCGCCGACGGCCCCAGCGGGCAGATGGTGGTCATCTTCGGGGGCCAGGCGAGGCCGACGCTTATCCCGTCCGACACGTCGAGCATCAGGTCGAGGTCGATCGGCCGGCCCTCACCATGCTCGATCCGGTGCAACACCATCTCCAGCCAGGTGGTCCCCTCCCGACACGGCGTGCATTGGCCGCATGACTCGTGGGCGAAGAACCGAACGAGGCGCTCGGCGGCGCGCACCGTGCAGGTGGTCTCATCCATCACGATCACTGCCCCGGAGCCGAGCATCGACCCGGCTTCGGCACAGACGTCCTTCGTGATCTGATCCTCCAGATGGAGCCCAGGGACGAACCACGGGGCCGACGCGCCGCCCGGGATCCAGGTCTTCAACTCGCGGTCGTCGCGGATTCCGCCACCGACCTCGTAGATCAGCTCTCGCCAGGTGATCCCGTGCGGCAGCTCGTAGTTGCCCGGCTTGCGGACATGGCCGGAGATCGAGGTCATGAAGGTCCCGGTGTCCATCGGGTGCGCGATCCGCGTGAACTCCTCCGCCCCCATCGAGAGCACGTGGGGGATGTTCGACATCGTCTCCACGTTGTTGACGATGGTCGGTTTCATATAGAGGCCCTTGGCCGCCGGGAAATAGGGGGGCTTGAGCCGGGGCTCGCCTCGCAGCCCTTCCAGGCTGTTGATGAGGGCAGTCTCCTCACCGCAGATGTAGGCCCCACCGCCGAGGTGGACCGTCACCTCGAGGTCGTAGTCGCTCCCGAAGATTCCATTGCCCAGGTATCCCTTGGCGTAGGCGTCATCCACTGCCGCCTGGACCCTCCGCGCCGGTTTCGGATACTCGCCCCGGATGTAGATGAAGGCGTGGTGCACCTCGTTGGCGATCGAGGTGATGATGATCCCCTCCAGCATCTGATGGGGATCGCGCTCCAGGAGTTGGCGGTCTTTGAACGTCCCCGGCTCCGACTCGTCACCATTGACCACCAGATAGGCCGGCCGTGCCGGCGCCAGAAAGCTCCATTTCATGCCGGCGGGGAACGCGGCCCCACCCCGGCCGAGGAGGCCGGAGGACTTCACCGTCTCCACCAACTCGTCCCGAGTCAGGGTCAGCGCCTTTCGCGCCTGCTCATAGCCGCCCGTCGCCTCATAGCGATCGAGGGAGTGCGAGTCGGCGGGATGGTCCAGCATGCGGCGGGTGACCAGGATGGGGTAGGTCAAGACTCACCCTCGCTGCCGACCGTGCCCAGTGGCTGGAAGGCCGGGTAGGGGCCGGTCGCCCCATCGGCGTCCTTGATCGCCCAATCGAAGCTCCTCACCCCTCCGAACAACTCCTGCATCTCGTCGGAGTTGACCACCTCGGGCCGGGCCCCGCTCAGCCAGCGGACGAGGTCACGGGCCCGCTCCGGGGTGACTCCCTCGATCAGCTCGTAGTTGACCTGGACTGCCGGAGCGCCGCCGCAGGCTCCGATGCACTCGACATGCTCGACCGAGATCAGGCCTTTCTCGTCGGTCTCCCCGTGGGGGACCCCCGACTCGTCCTCTACCGCGTGGAGGATGTCGTCGCCACCGAGCAGCATGCAGGAGATCGAGGTGCAGCAGGAGATCAGATAGCGACCGGTACGTTCCCGCTTGTACATCGTGTAGAAGCTGGCGACTGCCAACACCTGGGCCGGGGTGATGCCGACCCATCCGGCCACCTCCTCCATGCCGTCGCCTGTCAGATGCCCCTCCTCGGCCATCGCCAGATAGAGCAGCGGCATCACGGCCGATCTCTTCTCCGGGTAACGAGAGATGATGTCCCGGGCCCGCTCTTGGGTGGCCTCCGACCAGTGGCTCATCGGCCACGGAGATTAGGGAGGCACTGATTGGGGGGCGAACCAGCGAGAGGTGGCCTTGACCCCCTCTTCGAAATTGCGGCGCGGAGCATTCGTAGCGAGTGCTGGTGCCCCCAATTTCGGGGCATGACCTAACGGTCGACGTCTCCCATCACCGGGTCCATCGAGGCGATTGTCGCCACCGTGTCGGCCATCAACGAGTCGGCCATGGCGATGGGCAGACCCTGGAGATTGGCGAACGACGGCGCCCGGGTGTGGATCCGGTAGGGGCGGGCCTCACCGTCAGAGACCAGATAGCAACCCAGCTCCCCCCGCGGGGACTCCACCGCAACGTAGGTCTCGCCGCGTGGCACCTTGAACCCTTCGGTGAACAGCTTGAAATGGTGGATAAGCGCCTCCATGGACTCGTCGATGCGGGCCCTCGGCGGGGGGGTCACCTTGCGGTCGTCGACCCGGTAGTCGCCACGGGGCATGACGTCCATTGCCTGCTCGACAATGCGCAGCGACTGATGGATCTCCTCCACGCGCACCCGATACCGGTCGTAGACGTCGCCGTGCTCGCCGAGCGGGACGTCGAACTCGTACTGCTCGATCCCGCTGTAGGGGAACGCCTTGCGCAGGTCCCAGTCCACGCCGGAGGCCCGCAATGCGGGCCCGGTGATGCCGTAGGCAATCGCCTCCTCCGATGAGATAACCCCGATGCCCCGTGTGCGCGACACCCAAATCGGGTTGTGCTCCAGGAGGTCGTCATATTGCTTCAGGCGGCGAGGCAACTCTTCGAGGATCGCGGCGACGTCGTCCTTCCACCCTGGCGGCAGGTCGGCCGCGACTCCCCCGGGCCTGATGAAGTTGTGGTTCATCCGGAGGCCGGTGACCTTCTCGAAGAAGCGAAGGATCTGCTCCCGCTCCCGAAACCCGTAGATCATCATCGAGATCGCACCGATGTCCATGCCATTGGTCGCCAGGGCCACCAGATGGGACGAGCACCGGTTCAACTCGGTGAGCAGGACGCGGATCGCTGCTGCACGCTCCGGGACCTCGATGCCGAGCAACGTCTCCACCGCCATGGAGAAAGCCAACTCATTGTGAAACGGCGCCAGATAGTCCATCCGGGTGACGTTGGTGCCGCCCTGGGAGAAGGTGAGCTGCTCTCCGGTCTTCTCCATCCCGGTGTGGAGGTAGCCGATGATCGGCTTGGTGCGGCGGATGATCTCGCCTTCCAACTCGATCTGGAGGCGGAGCACCCCGTGGGTCGAGGGGTGCTGCGGCCCCATGTTGAGGATCATGCGCTCGTCCTCGTCGACCCCGTCGTCGAACACGTAATCGTCCTCGACCACCCGACCGAACTGCTCGTCGAGCCGCGCCACCGACTCGTGCTCCGAGATCTCCTGCTCCCCCTCGTCGGTTGGGCTGAATTCGGGCTCCTCGGTGCCCGCCACCCAGAGGTCGACGGTCTTGGCGCCCTCGTCGGTCTCGATCGTGTCGCTCATCTCAACTGACCTGGTGGCTTTCCTTGAACTGGACCGGGACACTGCCGACGCCGAAGTCCTTGCGGAGGGGATGACCCTCCCAGTCGTCGGGCATCAGGATCCGTGTCAGGTCGGGATGCCCCTCGAAGGCGACCCCGAACATGTCGTAGGCCTCGCGCTCGGCGAAGTTGGCTCCAGGCCAGACCGGCACCAGCGAGGCGACGGACGGGTCCTCCCGCGGCGCCGTCGTGGTCATCCTCAACCGCAGTTTGTGTTCCATCGACAACAGGTTGGCCACGATCTCGAACCGCTCCAGGCGGGCACGGAGCCAGTCGACCACGGTCACATCTACGCAAACTTCGAAGCCTGCGGCGCGGGCGGAAGTGGCAAAAGCGCCCCAGTCCTCCGTTGGCACCCGGGCCACGTCCTGTCCCAAGGACGACTCCCAGCTCACCGAGTCGAATTGCTCGAAGAGCCCCCGCAAAAGTGGATTCTCGGGCAGCGGACGCTCCGGCCCCTGCTCTTCAGAGATGACTTCGGTGGTAGTGGTCTCGTCGCTCAATTGTTGATCTCGCCGTCCATGATCTTGTCGTGCAGGGTGAGGATCCCGTGCATCAGGCTCTGGGGGCCGGGCGGGCATCCGGGGACGTAGATGTCCACCGGCACCACCTGATCGACGCCCTGGACCAGGGCGTAGTTGTTGAACATTCCCCCGGTGGAGGCACATGCCCCCATCGAGATCACCCATTTCGGGTCGGGCATCTGGTCGTAGACCTGGCGGAGCACCGGGGCCATCTTTTGGCTCACCCGCCCCGCCACGATCATCAGGTCGGCCTGACGGGGAGAGGCGCGAAACACCTCCATCCCAAACCGGGCCAGGTCGTAATGGGCGGCGCCGGTAGTCATCATCTCGATTGCGCAACAGGCGAGCCCGAAGGTGGCGGGGAACATCGAGCGGGTGCGCGCCCAGCGGGCCGCTTTGTCGATCGTGGTCATCATCAAGTTTCCCGGCGCGGTGGTCGCCACTATGCCGCCTCGTCGACGTCCGGTTCGAGGTAGCGGGAACGGCGATGGACGTACCAGTCGAGGGCGCCCCGCTTCCATACATAGGCCAGGGTCTCGGCGACGAAGAAGGTGAAGATCAGGACGGCGGCGACCCCGAACCATCCCAGGCGGTCCCAGATCGAGGCCCAAGCGAAGAGGAAGATGATCTCGATGTCGAAGACCACGAACAGCATCGCCACCAGATAGAACTTCACCGGGAACCGCTGCGCAGGCTCGACCTCGGGAACGATTCCCGACTCGTAGGGGTCGAGCTTGGCCTCGGTGGGGTTATTGGGGCTGAAGAGCCGGGACACGAGCAGAGAGACCGCAACGAACCCGGCGGCCAGCAGGAACATGATGCCGATCGGTAGATAGTCGGCCAGGGTCACGGATCTGAGCTTAGAAGCGGTCGTGGAGTGGGGTAAATCAGCCGGTTGGGCGGAGCCCGGCCTCGCTTAGGCTCTCCCCAATCGAGAGGAGTGCTACCGATGGGCCTTGGGTTTGGACTGCTGAGCGCACAGCTTCGACCGGGTGAGACCGACTGGTCCCGGGCCTACGAGGAGACGATCCGGCTGGCCGTCGATGCCGAGCGCCTCGGGTTCTCCTCGATTTGGACCACGGAGCACCACTTCGTCGATGACGGATACATGCCCTCGCTCGCGGTGGTCAGCGGAGCCATAGCCGCGGCGACCACCAGCATCGAGATCGCCACCGGTGTCATCCTGGCCCCGCTCCATCACCCGCTCCGCCTCGCCGAGGATGCGGCCACCGTCAGCCTGCTGAGCGGCGGCCGGTTCACCCTGGGCCTTGGGCTGGGATGGAGCGAGATCGAGTTCGACGGCCTCGGCGCCGACATGACGAAACGTGGAGAGGCGATGCGAGAGACCGTCACCATCCTCCGCCAGGCGTGGTCAGGTGAGCCGTTCGTCCATGAGGGCACGGTCTATCGGTTCCCTGAGTTGGCAGTCCGCCCACGACCTTCGAAACCGATCCAAATCCTGATCGGCGGGGGCGCCGAGCCCGCGATCCGACGTGCAGCGCGGGTGGCAGACGGAATCTTCTCCAATGTCGGCCCGGAGAAGTTCCTCCAGCAACTGGCCTGGGTTCGCGACGAATGTGAGAAGGTGAACCGCGATCCGGCCGAACTCCGGATCGTCCATTACTCGGTGATGCTCCCCGGGGGATCGGAGGCTGAGGCCTGGGAGCGCTACACCGACGCGTTGTGGCACATGACCTGGAAATACAGCGACATGGAAGCCTCGGCGAGCCGTCCCGGACCGCCGCCTCCAGCGCCGGATCTCACCGACGAGCTACGGAACGGCCTGACCAACCGATTCACGCTCGCCGGGAAGACCGAGGAGATGGTCAAGACTCTGTTGGAGCTCAGGGAGCAGGCCGGCCTGCCCGTCGAGTTCGCAGCCCGAAGCCATTTCGCGATGCTCGAGTACCAGCCCCAGGTGGAGTTGATGCAACAGCTGGCCGAAGAGGTCGCCCCCCACCTCTGATCAGGCTTTCGGAATACCGACCAAAGCCTCTATCGGCATAGACCCGGATCGGAGATGATCATCGAGGACGGCCCGCAATGGGCCCTCCAGGAAGGAGGTGATCTCTGTGACAGCTCTTCGAGAGAAGCAGATGATGGAGGTCACCCGGATGCCGACACGGCAGTCCTACTTCGCCGAGTGGGTGATGGGGATTGCTGGTGTGCTGGCTGCAGGGGTTGGCGCGTGGATGTACCTCGTGCCGACCGATTGGTTCCTCGGTGGACTTGCTGAGGGTTGGTTCTTCGGCATGTTCATCGGAGCGGGCCTGCTGCTCGCGGCCACGTTCGGGCTCGTCGCCCGGAAGGCCTACGTCGATGATCCGGAGATGGACTACCGCGTGCTGGTTCCCACGCTGCTGGCTCTGGCTGCCCTGGGTGCCGCCGTCACGTTTGCGGTCATCCTGATCATCTGAGGCACAGAAAGGACCGGGCCGGGACGCTCGTATGGGCTCCCGGCCCGGTCGCGCCCCGACCAACGATCCTTTTTGGGACGTTGGACTCTGGAGTCAGCGCCCGACTGGGCGCAAAGTCCGAGGTGATGAAGGCCAAGCCCCAAACGAAGCGCCCTCTGTCGGTGCTGATCACCGAACTGCGCTGCGTGACCGCAACTCTTGGCTTGATCGCACGTCGGCAGCTGGCCATGCCCCGGCAGATGATCGGGGCCCGACTCCGCTTCGCTGACGGGACCGTCTCCCGGATCTATCGGGAAACGGTGATGCGCCACCGCGACACGAGCCCGCGTGTGATGCTGGTCGTCCGTTTTCGGTTGCGCTTCATTGGTTCGAGTCGGGTCTGCCACACCCTGTTTCGACTCGAATCTCTGCTCAACACGGTGCTCTTCGCGGCGCATCGCGGCTTTCACACCAAGCTGTGGCTGACGGACACGGCCACCGGCTTCTATCGGGGGATCTATGAGTGGGAGGACGAGGCGTCAGCCACCGAATACGCGGAGACCTTGCGTGTCGTGTTGGCGCCCTGGGCCCGCAAGGGCTCTTTCGCCTACCGGGTAGTCGAAGGGGCGAAACGACCCGAATACCTCAATGGCCGCCTCCCGTCGACGATTGATGTCACACGGGCGGACGAGTGGTGGGTGCCGGTGGCGGCGGGTGTCGTTCTAGGCAGTGGGGAGCGCCCGCACCATGCCGGCCAGTGAGTCGTATACCCGTTCCCCCATGTGCTTGTCGTCCTCGTCGAGCAGGTTCGCCATCACTTTGAGTGTCCACTCCATGAGGGTCTTGTTGCGCAGGCCGGTATGGGCCAGGGTGCGCATCACCGACGGGTGTCCGATCAGCTTCACGAAAACGCGTGCCGTCTTGTAATAGAGGCCGTACTCGTCTTCGAGGTGCTGTGGGTAGCGACGGAGAAGGCCCAGGTCGCCGGTGCCCAGCGCCTCCCCGACGTGCTCGGCGGCGATCCTGCCGGTCTCGTAGGCATAGGAGATGCCCTCCCCGTTCCAGGGGTTGATCGCCCCCGCGGCGTCGCCGATGGTGATCCAGTTCGACCCCACCAACGGCCCCTTGGAGAAGGACATGGTCAACTTGCCCCCCACCGGATTGGAGAGCTTCGACTCCTCGCTCAACTCCCAGTAGGCGGGAGCGGTGGCTGCGTAGTCGGCCATCATGTGAGTGGTGTTCACGTGCTTCCACCGCTTGAAGGTTGAGAGCAGCCCGACTCCGACGTTCACGGTCCCGTCGCCCAAGGGGAAGACCCAGCCGTAGCCCGGCATCGTGGCACCCGAGGAGTCACGAAGGTCGAGTTGGCTCTCGAGAAAGGGATCGGTCGAGCGCGGTGAGGAGTAGTAACCGCGGGCGGCGAGGCCCATCGGGTAGTCGCGGCGGCGCTCCGTCCCCAATTCCCGGCCGAACCGGTTCATCGAGCCGTCGGCGATGACGGTGATCTCTGGCTTGACCGTGACCTTGCTCCCGTTGTGGCCCAGTTCCACCGCTTGGAGGAACCCACCCTCGATGATCGGGGTGGCTTCGGTCTTCTCCATGATCCTCACCCCCTGTTTGGCCGCGAGATTGGCCACCTGGCCGTCGAGGTCACGCCGTCTCATCACGCCCCCCCAATTCGGGAAACGAGAGTGCTCGGGCCAAGGCAGCTCCAGCATCAAGTCGTCGCCGGCATAGGAGCGAAGGCCGGTGATGGTGTGGAACTGGGGGACGTCGAAGTCGAAACCCATCTCCTGGAGTTGAAGGATGGCCCGCGGTGTCAGCCCATCGCCACAGGTCTTGTCACGGGGATATTCCTTCTTCTCGACCAGGGTGACGTCGTGCCCGTCCCTGGCCAGCCAATAGGCCGCAGCGGAGCCGGCCGGGCCGCCCCCGATAACGAGCACGGAAGGAGAGTCCATCTGCGGCGGAGGTTAGATAGCCAGGCGACGCAGCAGTCATTCGGCTCCCGCACCGGGTTTAACGTTGCCGGACATGTCCGGGCTACCCAAGGCCACTGTGGTCCGCCTCCCCCGCTACCTGAGGTTGCTCGAGGACCTGCAGTCCAGGGACACGGTCAGCTCCGAAGAGCTGGCGGAGGCGGCCGGCGCCAACGCGGCGAACGTACGCCGCGACCTCTCCCATCTCGATTTCAACGGCGTCCGTGGGGTCGGCTACTCGGTTCCCGAGTTGCGACAGAGGATCCGCCAGGAACTGGGGATCGCCGAGCGGCGAAATGTGGCGATCATCGGGGCCGGGAACTTGGGTCGTGCCCTGGCCGCGTACGGGGGGTTGGGCCGGAGAGGATTCGACGTGGCCGCCGTCTACGACAGCGACACTCGCAAAGTGGGCTCGAAGGCAGGGCGGGTGGAGGTGAGGGATCTCGAGCAGATGGACACCGACTGCAAGGGGGGCTGCTTCGACATGGCAATCCTGGCGGTGCCCGCGGTGGCGGCGCAGCAGGTGACCGATCGCCTGGTCGACCTCGGGGTGCGATCGATCCTCAACTTCGCACCGGTCCGGGTCAACGTCCCGGCGACCGTCACGGTGCGCCAGGTCGACCTGTCGATGGAGCTCCAGGTGCTGAGCTATTACGGCAATCGCCCGTAGGCGATTGCCGTAATAGCTCGTTCTACGTTGTAGGTGTCACGTAAAACGGAGAAGTCTTCCGCTAGGCGGAAGACTTCTCTTGGAGCTCTTCGTATTGGTTGAGGGCGACCAGGAACACCAGGAACAACACCAGGCAGACCAATAGATAGGTAATGGGGATGATCCGGATTTCCAGCGGGCCCAGCCCTTCGATGTTGTCCGGCTTCGGGCCACGAGGGGCGTAGACCACGAACAGCATCGAGGTGATAGTCAGCCATCCGAATAGCGCTGCTCCGGTCACCAGGAACCCGAGCCGCTTGCCCAGGTTGGTCAGGTTGAACAAGTAGATCGAGCCGTAGAAGAGCAGCACCGCTCCGATGGTCAACACGATTCCGGTGACGAAGAGGTTCGCCGAGAAGAGCGAGCGGAAGAACTCCCGGAAGAAGTCGCCTTGGGCCAGGACCACGTTCATGGTTGGGCCTTTCCGTCCATGTTCCCGCCTCGAAGATAAGCGGCGAGAAGCTCGATGTCGTCCTGGCTGAGGATCGCGCCAAACGCCGGCATCCGACCCGACCCGAACCCGTTGAGGCCGTAGGGAGTCTGGGCCTCGGAGCCCCGGATCAGGAACTGGACCAGCAGGTCGTCGATCGGCTCCGGGGTTGCGTCTCCAAACTGGACCACCGGGCGCCCGTCCCAGAGAGCCGGCCCGAACCCACCGGACCCTGCCTCCTGGGTGTAGGGGACTCCGGCGCTGAAGCCGGCGGTGTGACACCGTGCGCAGTTGGAGTTGAACAGGCCCACCGCCCGCTGCGCCTCCTCGACGCTGGTCCCCATCGACTCGGCCACTCCTTCGAAGTCGATCTCCCAGGTCTTGGACTCCTCCGCCTCCAGCAAATAGTCGGCGCCTCCCTGCTCCTGAGTGAGAAGGTTGTCCTGGTTGTCGGTGGCCACCTGAAGCTGCGTGTGCAACGACTCCAGGCTGCCCACGAAGGCGGTCGCCGTCTCCAGGTCGGGCTCGCCCCCTACAGAGGCCGGGTTTGCGGGATCGAGGGTGATCGCCTGCAGGGGCGGATCACCGGGCATGGTGGCCAGATTGGCCTCGGTCATCTGGTTGGTGACTACTTCCTCGGCAGCGGTGGAAATGCCGTCCCCGTCCGGGTCCGAGCCCTCGGTGACCGCGGCGGTCGCCGCGGCGGCGAGATCGGCGACCCCTTCGGGGGGATCATCGGAGGCGACGGCTGCGTCCAGCGCTGCCACCAGCTCGACGGCATCGTCCTGGTTCTCGATGGAGGTGGGGACTTCGATGCCAAGATCTGCAGCCTGGTTGGCGATCTCCTCGAGGACCACGAGGGAACCGCTGCCCAGTCCGACATCGGGCTCAACGGTGCCGATGTCTATCGCCGCGTTGATGGCCGTGAGATTGAGCTCGACCACCGGAGCCTCCTCGAGGACCGCCTCCAGACTGGCTATGGCCTCGTCAGCCAACTCGGCATCGGCGACTTCGGGGTCCATGGCGATCGGCACCACCACTGTCAGTTGCTCCACCGCATCTACCGAAATCGCAGTGAGCTCGGCCTCTGCCGCGTCGGTGACCCCATCGGCATCGGTGTCGATGCCCTCGATCTCGGTCTCCAGGATCTCGGTGGCCCGTTCGGACAGAGGGGTCACGATCTTCAGCCGTGCCGGGGCGGCGAAGATATCGGCCACGACCTGTGTCTGGTTCACAACCGCGACCCTGATCGTGGCGTCCGCGGTTTCCAGGCGCTCGAGTTGGGCCTCGATGCCGGGCTCGATCTCGGCGAGGGTCTCGTTCTGGCTGATCTGGATCGACTTCAGGTACTCGACCACCGACTCGACCTGCAGCTCGTTGAGCGGCCCGCCACCCGGGAGACCCCAGGCCGGCATCGGGGTGTTTCCCCGGCCGTAGGTGACCCAGAAGTTGACCTCGTCCTCGTCGTAGCGCAGGAGCACGTCATTGAGGGAGGGAACGGCCCACTGCACGGTGACCCCGGACCGCTTCTCGACGTAACGGGCTGTGCCCCCGACCCCTTCGGGGCCATGACAGTCGAAGCACCTGAACTCCTCCACTATGTGGGCGCCGCGCTCGATCGCGGCCTCGTCGAACTCCTGAACGAAGTTCTCCTGGCGCCCCGTCTCACCAAGGAAATAGAGGGGAATCGATACGGCGAGGAAAGCCGAAAATGCAATGGCGGCCTTCTGGCCACCTTCGAGGCGCTTGGTCTCGATCTCCTGATCGGTGATGCCCGGCTTGAGGTTGGGAGCGACCTCCTCTCCCCCCCGGTTCCTGATCGCCGATACGAAGAGAACCCCGAGCCAGACAATGCCGACAACGACGGCAAACACCGTTATCAGATTGGCGGTCATGCCTCTGGCTCAGCGGGGGCGGCTGCGATGCAGCTGGGGCCTTGGGGGTATTTGGCCGAGAGGGTCGGGGCCCGAGGGGTCTGGATGATCGACCCGGTCTTGATGATGAAGTTGTTGCCCACCAACTCCACCACGAAGCGATCGAGGTTGCGCGGGGCGGGGCCGCCGAAGTACTCGCCCACTGCGTTGTACTTGGAACCGTGGCAGGGGCACTCGAATCCCTGCGACGGCGCGCACCAGGGCACCCTGCAACCGAGATGGACACATCGTTGGAAAAGGGCCATGAGGCCACCCGCCTCGACGCTCTTCCCCTCGAACTGAGTAGAGAGCGTCGACGGCGCCGGCACCAGATAGGCCCGGGCCTCGGGCACGAACAAGGGAAGGACCGCGCCATCCGAGGTGAACACCTGGACTTCGAGGTCAGTGATCGGACCGGCGTCGATGTCGGCTCCGAAGCCACCGGTGAGCTTGGGCCAGAAGAAGGCGAGATAGGCGAGCCCCTGCATGGCGAGGACCGAGCCGAAAGTGGCAGCGATGGCACGATTGAAGAACTGGCGGCGGGTGACCCCGCCCTCCTCGGAGGAGACCTCGACCACCCTCTGGGCTGTGACGACGTGGACCGCGGTTTCCTCTGGCTGTTCCTCGACCTCTTCGACCTCTTCTTCGAGTTCGGCCTCGGGCTCGGCCTCGAGGACCGCGGTGGCGACGGGTGCGCCCACCACCACGCCCGCCATCGAGCGATCGGCAACCCTGGTCTCCTCTGATACTCCGGCGGTGGGGTCCTTCCGCTCTTCGGAATCACCCTGCGATCGGCGAAAGGCAACGGTGAAGGCGCCTATAGCGCCGAAAATCGCGACTATGGCGACGCCGATCAGGGCGATGTTGGCCGCACTCACTCGAACTGCACCCAGTCCTTGAGGTCATCGAAGAAGACGCCGTCTTTCCAGGGGTAGGAAAAGTTGAAGCCCTGACCCCGGAACAGGACGCCGATGATCGTCAGCGTCGCCGCCCCGGCGAGGAACACCGAGTAGAGGGCGATGGCGAACTTTCGGTCGCTGGGCCGGGTCGAGGGGTTCTTGTCGACATAGGGCACCATCATGAACCCGATTATTCCGGTGATGGTCGGGATGGTCACGCCGGCGATCTGGGGGTCGAAGTAGGAGAGCAACTCCTGGAGGCCGAGGAAGTACCACGGGGCCTTGGACGGGTTGGGTGTCGAGTTGAAGTTGGCCGGGTCGAGCAGGGGCGAATGGATGATCACCGCCAGGATCACCAGGAACCCGGTGATCGCGAGCAGGGCCCCGAACTCCATGAGCATCAGGTGGGGCCAGGTGTTGACCTTGTCGGTGGGCTCGGCCTTGACAGTCTGGATCGCCCGGGCCTTGACCACCGTGAGCAGGCGCTGAGTGCGAACTCCTTCAGGAGTGCCGGTGGGCGGCACCGCCGGGCGGGGGCTGACCAGGGCAGCCACCTTTCCGTTGCCGCCACCATTGCCACTCCCGTTGCCATCGGGGGCGGGTGGCGGCTCTTCGACCATGGTGGCGACCGCAGCCGGCGCCTCCTCGGTCTCGGCCTCCGCGGCGGCCACATCGGGGGCGTCGGGAGCGGGCTCGGTGGGCATCTCGATCACCGGTTCGGGCACCGGGGCCGGTGGCTCCGATGCGTCGGCCGGCGCCTCATGGGGAGCCTCCGCGGCGACTACGGGCTCGGAGACCACCTCGACCTCAGGTTCCTCGACCACGTCGGCGTCTGCCGGCGGGACTTCCTCCACCGCCGGCTCAGCCGGGGCTTCGGCGGCGACTTCTTCGTCGGTCTTGGTCTCGGCGGGCGGCTCCTCCGGCGGTGGCGCCGGCGGGGCCTCACCCTTCATCTCGGCGAGGACCTGCTCGACGGGAAGCCCCAATGCCTTGGCCTTGGCCTCGGCGGACCTCCTGAGCAGGCTCTCGGGGATCTCAGTCATGTGTCGACCTCATAGCGGGCCCGAGATCCCACCGTCTTTGCGAACCCTCCAGAAATGGACGGCGAGGAAGAGGATCAGGATGAAGGGCAGGGCAAGGACGTGGAGCACATAGAAGCGGAGCAATGTCGCGGCCGACACCTCTACCCCTGCCAACAGGGCGAATTTGACCTGGGCTCCCACCACCGGGACGAACCCGGCCATGTTGCTCCCCACCGTGACCGCCCAGAACGCCAACTGGTCCCAGGGCAGCAGGTAGCCGGAGAAGGAGAGGAGCAGGGTGAGGAAGAGGAGGAGCACGCCGACCACCCAGTTGAACTCGCGCGGCGGCTTGTAGGCACCGTGATAGAAGACCCGGCTCATGTGGAGGAACACCGACAGCACCATGAGGTGGGCACCCCAGCGGTGCATGTTCCGCACCAGCGACCCGAAGGCGACATTGGTGGACAGCGCCTCGATGTCCGCATAGGCGGTCTCGGCTGAAGGCGTGTAATAGAACATCAGGAAGATGCCGGTGATGGTGAGCAGAATGAAGAGAAAGAAGCTGAGCCCACCCAGGCACAAGGTGTAGGAGAGCTTGACTCCGTGCCGCTTCACCTTGACCGGGTGGAGGTGGTAGAGCACGTTGTTCATCACCACATAAGAGCGGTTCCTCGGGCTGTCGGAGTAGCCCTTCTTGAACGGAGAGCCCGGACGCAGGATCGACTCAGCGAGCTGTGATCCCCACAGCTTCTCGTTGGCCTCCTTCACCCTGGCGCCGACACCCACTTTTCCGTTCTCGTCAGCCAAGACGCCTCCTACCAGCGCATTCCATAGGCATAGCCATTCTTGAAGTCTCGTTGCCCGGTGTCGAAATCCCAGGGCCTGCGATCGAGGCCCAACTCGGATGCCTGGGCCGCCAGCGAGCCTTCGAACTTGCCGAGTGAGATGACATTGGTCGGGCACCGGTCGACACAGAGGGCGCAGCGGGTGCATTCGTCCTCGTCGACGATGAAGAAGCCGAGGTTCTGCGGGTCCTCGGCGGGATGGTCCACATTGACCCCCTCGGTGATGGCGTCGAGGGAGAGGTAGTGGATGCACTTCCAGGGACAGATGTCGACACATCCCTCGCAAAGGATGCATTCTGCTTGGTCGATGTGGAGGAACTGCTTGGGACGCAGCTTGTCGGTGAAGTAGTCGCCGTCGACCACAGCAAGCTGATAGTCGTCCCTGATCGGAGGGGTCTCATCGACGACACCTTTCGGCATCAGGTCTCACCCCGCACCAGGGGACGCCCGTAGGGGGACTTCTTCTCGGGCTTATCCGCCGTTGCTGGGCGGCCCTGCTTCATCTTCTGGAGTTGGAGGGCGAAAACGGCGCCCACTCCGAGCATGACGAGGTGATACCCCATTGATATCGAGTCCTTAAGCACGGCATAGGAGATCTCGACGGTGTTGCCCAGGACCAGGATCGGAGGCACCACGAGCGCGATCCTCTGCGAAGACCAGTCCAGGTCGGTCTGCGCGTAGTTGAGCCACTCGGAGGGCACCATCCCGAAGATGATCACGAGTTCCAACCAGGTGACGAAGGCGGCGAAAACGGCCCGGGCCCAGGTCATGCGCTGATTCAGTATCCAGAGGAAGACGCCCCCGATGACCATCATCTGCGAGGCGGCGAAGATCGTTAGATAGGCGAGGCCTTTCCAAATCGCGCCTCTCGGGATCCAGTTGAAGTTGTCGACAACCACCGGGACGGTCTCACCGTCGACCACCGTGGTCAGGGGAAGGCTGGAGAAATGAAGCCAGATGACGCCGATGGCCAGGGTCAATGTGCCGATCAGCAACAGTCCCCAGCCGGCCATTCGGCGGGTCCTGTCGCTCAGTTCTGCGAGACGGTACATCTGGTTTTGTTTCGGGCGCGGGTGGTGCCTGTCGGGCCGTTTCTACCATAACCGGGGTGCCGGGACAGAACCCGCACCGACCCCTTCCGGGTCGTGAAGCGGGTGCGGAACGACGGAGTTGAGTCGTTATGCTCCCCGCGTCCTGTTCCTGAACGAGGAATCTGGTGGCGACCAGCCAATCTGCAGACATTCGAGCCCTCCTCGGGGGCGGAGCCGACGAGGACCGCGTCGCAGCAACTCACCTGCTGGTCGGAGCCGGATTCCTGGTGCTCGGCGGGCTCCTCGAACTGCTGGCCATCTTCGCCCTTCGATTTGGGAGCCTGTCACCGGTCAGCTTCGGCCGCCTCGAGCCGATGGCCAACCTCGCCCTCATGGTGGGTTTCCTGGTGATCTCCCTGGTGGGCGGCATCTATTACGTGTTGCCAAGGCTTACCGGGGCCCGCCTGCGTAGCCCGGCGTTGGCCCGCCTCGGGCTGATGGGGCTCACCGCGCTGGTGCTCGCCGGAGTCGTCGTGATCGC
The DNA here is from genome assembly GCA_963780755.1 of uncultured Acidobacteriota bacterium. GTDB lineage: Bacteria > Actinomycetota > Acidimicrobiia > Spongiisociales > ZC4RG35 > JALYNX01. The sequence goes on along the minus strand of CAWACX010000002.1, from coordinate 781,782 downwards.
GTTCGGGCTGGGTGACGGGACGCAACCCTTCGGCCTCCCCTGGTGGCTGGACGTGCCCCTGGCCGCCGCTCTCTTCGCCCCACTGCTCAATGTGCTGGGCACGATCAATCAGCGTCGGGAGACTCGCTCCTATGTGACCCTTTGGTTCGTCACCGCCGGTGCGGTCTGGCTCCCGCTCCTTTACCTGAGCCACACCGTGGCCACCCTGCCCTTCATCGACTCCCTGGGTCAGCAGTATGGAGAGCTCTTCTTTAGCGCCGGGTTCGTCACGATGTGGGTGATCGCGGTCGGAGCCGGCCTCTTCTATTACACCCTGGTCAAGGAGATGGACATCCCGCTGGCGTCGCGCCAGCTGGCCGTCGTCGGGCTCTGGTCGCTGGGCTTCGCCTCGGTGTGGTGGGGTGTGGCCCAGCTGATCTTCGGCCCGGGGCCAGGTTGGGTCGACGCCGTAGCAGCCGCGCTCGGTCTGGCATTTCCCATCGGCACCCTGGCCAACGCCGCCAACGTCTCTATGACTCTGCAGGGCCATTGGGAGCGCCTCCCCGGGCGCCCGGGCGTGACCGCCGGAGTGGTCGGGTCGTTCTTGGCGGTGGTCGTGGCGGCCATGGCCTCCCTGGCCTCGTTCCGCGCCGTCGGGTCGGTGACCGCGCTGACCGGCTTCTGGGAGGCGATCGAATATGCCGCCATCCTCGGCGTGGGGCCGCTCCTCGTGGCCGGGGTGAGCTTCGACGCACTGCCCCGAATCGTGGGGCGAGCACTGCCCTCGACGTCGCCGGGCCCGCTCCTTTGTCCGGCTCACGGTGATCGGTGTGGGCGGTTTCCTGGTGACGATGGGGGCCGCAGGGATCGTCAGCGGCTACTCATGGGTGGCCGGCTCGAACAGCGCCGCTTATGTCGACGTCGGCGAAGGATGGGCAGCCGGGGCCGGAGCGGTCGAGCCTCTGATGCTCATCGCCTTCGTCTTCGCCGTCATCGCCTTTGTCGGCCAGCTCGCCTACGCGGCGACGGTGTTCGGCACTATCACTGTCGGCCGTCCGGTGCCTCAGGAGGTCCTGGTCTACGGCCCGGAGGGTCATCAGGGTGTTTGGACCGTGGTCGTTGGGGAGAATCCGAATGAGTGATCTCAGCGCAGCTGCCGCCGCCGCACTGGGGATCCCGGAGGCCATCGTGATGCGATCTGCCGCGGCCCGGGCCGCGGAGACCGGGATGACCGTCGACGACGTCCTCAGCGCCTGGGCAGGCGGAGGCTCCGTGGGTGTGCCATCGGCGCCGCCACCGTCCACCGAGGCCGCAGGAGTGCCGGAAGAGGAGGCAGCCCCCTCGGCCGGCGAGGCGCCGGCCGGTCCCCCCGCCGAGCAGGGGGACAGCCCCCCGGCGGCGGCTGTGACTATCAGCGTCCCCCAGGTATCAGCAGCCCCCATCGGCAAGCCACCGGTCCTCGTCACCGGTCCCGATCGCCCGATGTCGGTGGTCGTCGCCGCGGTCGGCCTGTTTGTCGCAGTCCTCCTGGTCGGACTGGTCGGGCCTTCGATCCCCACCGAGAACCCAGGAGCTCGGAGCAGCGATCTTCCCCACACCGAGGCCGGCCTTCGGGGTAGGGACCTCTATGCCAACCTGGGATGTGGGTCATGTCACACCCAGATGGTGCGGCCGATCGTGTCCGATGTCGGTCTGGGCGCCGTCTCGCTCAACGACTCCAATCAGATTCTGGGGAGCCGCCGCTTCGGGCCCGATCTGTCGGATATCGGCTCCCGAATGTCGGGCACCCAGATCGAGGCCACCATCCTTGGTGACGGGGGCCACCCTGGTACCAGCCTCTCCGGTGACGACCTCGACGACCTCGTCACCTATCTCGTGGAGTCGGTGACCACCGTCCCCGGTGTGGAGGAACCGGCCCCTGAGGGCGATGCTCCGGAGGGGGAGTCATGAGCGAGCTGAGTGCGGCCGCAGCAGCAGCCCTCGGGGTCCCCGAGGCGATCGTCTTGCGATCGGCAGCAGCCCGGGCCGCCGACACCGGCATGAGCGTCGATGAGGTGTTGAGCGCCTGGGCCGGCGGGGGAACTGTCGCCGCGCCCGCCCCGTCGCCGGAGAGCGACGCCGAAGGAGCGCAGGAGGAGGCGGCAAGCCCCTCGCCCGATGAATCGCCGGCCGGTCCCGCCGTCGATCAGGCGGACGGTCCCACGGAGCAGGAGGCGAGTACCCCGGCTGCTGCGGCGAGTGCGACCGGCATCACCACCCGGGCCCCGACGCCGGCAGAGGTCACCCCGGCTCAGGCCGCCGGCCTGCGCGAGGTGGTCACGGTGCCCACGGCCGGGATCAGGGAGCGGACCAATTTCGTGCTTCCGCGCTGGCTCGCCTGGGTGACGCTGATCATCCCCCTGTTCGCCCTTTTCGCCCTCGGAGGAGCGGCCACCGGGACCTGTGGCGAGGCCACCGAGCTCCAGACCAACGTGATCAGCGGTGAGATCGTCAATTGCGACGGCTCCGAGTTCACCGGCTCCGGGATCGGAGGCGGGAGCACCGACTTCATCGCCCTCGGAGAGCGCGTCTACAACGGCGAGGGCGCCACTTGTGCCGGCTGTCATGGAGCAGCGGGAGGCGGTGGCGCCGGCCCGGCCCTGACCGGTGTGCTCACCACCTTCGAGGTGTGCGTCGACCACATCGAGTGGGTGCGGCTGGGGACCGCCGGCTTCCAGGAGGCGGGTCGTGCGACGTACGGGGACACCGACAAGCCGGTAGGTGGCGGGGGGAACATGCCGGCCCATGCCTCGCTGAGTGACGAGCAATTGGCCTCGGTGGTCGCCTTCGAGCGGGTCAGATTCGGCGGTGCTGATACTGCCGAGGTCCTTGCCGACTGCGGTCTGGTCGTCGCCGAGGGCGAAGGCGGGACCACCGTCCCCGGCGAGGGCGGGACCACCGTTCCCGGGGAGACAACGCCGACCACGGAAGCCGGGTAGACCTCTCCCGGATAGGCGTACATGCGTATGGGCGTACGCGCGCAGAAGTCAGAGGTTTCGAAGACTCCGGTTCAGGGCCCGGACATCGATTTGGCCTTCGGCGATGACCTGTCCGGCGGGCCCGATCACCACCGGGACCCGGAGCCCAAAATCCCGAATCAGGGCGTCATCGGTGTCGATGTCCACCTCTTCGACTGGCAACCGGTACCTGGCGGCGGTCTGGAGGACATGGGGCCGGGCCTCATCGCAGAGATGACACCCGACACGGGTGAGAAATTTCACCACCGAAAGACTCAAGACACCACTCTCCGTGGTCGATAATGTGGGTGCATGCAGGAAGGAGGGTCACCCGTTCCCCTCATGCCATGGGCACGTTCGTCCAAGGTGTGAACGGATAGCCTCCCAGCCCGCCCCACGGTAACGGAGCTCTCCTTCATGTAGCCGAGGCCCCCACGTCGCCGTGGGGGCCTCGGTATTTTCTGTACATTCACCGTCTCTGTGCGTCCTGTGACCGCCATCGTCCTCGTGATCCTGCTGCTCCTGATCGCAGTCGCCGGGCTCATCCAGCTCTGGGCGATCCTCTTCCCGCCAGCGTGACCGCCACCCCATCGGCGAGGTGGAGTGCCTCGTCGGCCCGTCCCTCACGGACCGCGATCGCGATCATTCCCGCCGAATCGACGTGGATCAAAGGCTCGCCGGGGCTCACATCGGCATAGGCCGCGACCCAGGGGACGTTGTGCAGGGTGGCGCCGACCTTCAGGGTCACCATTCCGCCCGGCACCAGGCCGACGGATTCCATCTCCTCAGGGCCGATGTTGGTCTGCACGTTCCCGAAATGATCGACCCACCAGGCCTCCCCCGAGACAGTCGAGCCCTCCACTTTGGGAAGGGGCAACAACAACGGGCGCACCTCCCCCGGGGCAACGGCCGGGCCCAGGTCTTCGATTGCGGCTTCTCCGGTGGCGAGCAGGGCGGCGGCCGGGGCGAAGACGTCCCGGCCGTGAAAGGTCTCCCCGGGCGACGGAATCATTGCTTCGGGGTTCTCGATCGAGACCATGAGCCCTGCACCACCCACCATGGCGACTGCGGGCGAGAGGACCCCGTTGTCGGGACCGACGAAGTACCCCCATTCGGTGGAGACGGCGAGCGCCTTTCGGGAAGTGCCGACTTCGGGATCGACGACGACCAACGCCACGCCTTCCGGCAGGTACTGGATGGCCCGGGTCATGTGGAGGGCGGCGCTCCTGATGTCGCCACGCGGAGCGCTGTGTGTGACATCGATCACCCGGGAGTCGGGCGCCAGCTTCGCCAGGACTCCGTGAACCACTCCGACGAACTCGTCGTCGTGCCCGTAATCGGAGAGAAAGCTGATCGGGAGCGTCATGACGCTGACGCTATACCGACACGCCGGTTCAGGGAGATCAGGGCCGAGCCGGGATGAGACGTATATTGCGGCATGGCTGAGCCGAGCATCGAGACACTCGCCCGCGAAGTTTCCAGGGCAAAGGTCGCAATGCTCATGGGAGGAGTCGACACCGGCAAGACCACGCTCGCCCTCCAGGCGACCCGCCTCGCCATCGCCGCCGGGAGATCGGTCGCAATTGTCGATGCCGACGTCGGCAACTCCACGGTCGGCCCTCCGGCATGCGTCGGTCTCAAGGTGATCCGGGACTCCGCTGACCTCGATGCCGTGGCGACACCCGACGCCCTCCACTTCGTTGGGACCATCACCCCTGCCCGCCTCGTGCTGCAACAGGTGGTGGCCACCGCGGCCATGGTCGACGCCGCGAAGGCCCTCGCCGACCTGGTGATCCTCGACACCACGGCCGTGGTCTCGGGGGTGGCAGGTGAGACCCTCAAGTACCACAAGGCGGAGTTGTGCCGCCCGGACAAGGTCGTGGCCCTGCAGCGGGGAGGCGAGATGGAGCCCGTGGTGGGGATGCTTCGTCGATTCCTCGGGCTCGACGTGACCGTTGCCCCGAGCGACCCCAATCTGAACCCGGTCTCTCCCGACGAGCGGGCGAGACGCCGAACCGCCCTCTTTGCCCAGGCCCTGGCCCCACCTCTGGAGAGGTGGAAGGTGCGCCCGACGGTGTTCGCGCCGACCCTCCCCGTTGGCCTCAACCTGGGCCGCCTCCACCACGTCCTGGTCGGGGTGCAGGACGAAGGTGGTGGCTGCCTCGGGCTCGGGATCTTGATCCACGAGGACGATTCCCTGAGGGTCATGACCAACGTGGGTGAGGGAATGAAGGGCTTGAGGCTGGGGTCGATGCGACTCGACCCCGAGACCCTTGCCTCCAATGTCATCAGCCTCCGCGAGGTGATGTTCGGCGTCTGAGCGCGGGAGCGTCGCTCAAGGGTTCCCGCGAAATCTCCGATAACCCCACGATGGGGACAAGGCGATGGCTATTGCTCTTGCTGGTCGTCTCGGTGACGATTGGCGTCAGCCTGGCCGCGGGGGCCGACGGTGCCTCCGAAGGAGAGTTCCTCGCCAAGATCAACTCCTCGCGTGCCAGCGCCGGGCTCGCCCCACTTCAGTCCTCTGGAGGCCTTGCCTCCTACGCCCGAAGCCACACCGCCGAGATGATGGCCGCCGGTGAGATCTTCCATTCCTCGAGCGGACAACTCGCTGCCGCCGGTGGCAGCGGCTGGGACAAGATGGGGGAGAACGTCGGGAAGGGCCAGACCGCGAGCAGCCTCCACGATGCGTTCATGGCTTCGTCCGGCCACAAGAAGAACATCCTCGGCGACTACAACTACGTGGGCATCGGCACCGGGAGCAAAGACGGCTACCTCTACGTGACCGTGGTGTTCATGAAGAAGGGCAGCACCGCGGCGCCGGCGACCACGACCACCACCGCGGCACCCGAGGAGACTCCGGGCACCAAGGCAACCACGGCGACCACCGCTCCCCAGCCCGACAAGGCGGCGGCTCCCGACACCACTTCGACGACCACCACGACTGTCCCGCCCACGACCACCACCACCCTGATCGTGGGGCCGGACAAGGCGGTGACCCCGGGCATTTCCTGCGTCGAGGCCGACCGCTTCGGCCACCTCTGCCACGACTGAACTCAACGCCTCAGGCGGAGGCCCCGGAGTAGTGCTTGATCGCGAACCGCCAGAACAGCCGGGTCACGATCAGCAGGAACAAGGCGAACCCGAGAGCCAGAGCGACTTGGGCGGCGGTGAGCCGGTCGGTGAGCGCTTCTGAGGGCACGGTGACCGCGAATGCGATGGGCACCAGGAATGTGAGCATCACCCTGAGCCATCCCGGATAGATGCCGACCGGATACTGCCCCGCCCGGTAAAGGCCGGTGAACAGCTCCTGCATCATCTCCATCCGGACGAACCAGAACGCCCCGGTGGTGAGCAGAAGCCAGAAGCAGTAGATCATCAGCCCACCGATGACCAGCAAGGAGATGAAGGCGACGACCTCGGTCCAGACGAGAGCACCTTCCAGCTGGCCGATCCCCCAAAACAGCACGACCCCGCCCACCACGACATCGGTCAAGCGCCACAGGCGGAACTCACGAACGCTGGTGAGCAACTGAGAGTCGGCCGGCTTGGTCAGGACGTAGTCGAAGGTGCCCATCTGGATGTCCGCCATCAGGCGTCCCATGTTGGGCTCGATGGCGAAACCGATGATCCCACCCATGATCGTGAACACGCCCATGACCACCAGCAGTTGGGGCTTGGTCCAGCCGGAGAGATCGGTAGTCGTGTCGAAGATCAACGTGAGCACGACGAGACCGGTCCCAATCGCGATCAGGGACTGAAGGAGTTGGATGACGAAGTTGGCGCGGTATTGGAGCTCGTTCATGACCCCGATCCGGAGGAACTGCCAGGCCAGCCTCATCCCGCCACCGCCGTGTAGAGCCGTACCGCCCGTTTCCAGACGAGCCAGGTGACGACTGCGCCGAAGATGATCCAGCCGGCCTGAGCGGCGAGCCCGATGACCAGCTCGCGGTCGGTGATCGGGCCCGACCAGAGACGTGATCGGGAACCCGAAGGTCCACTGGAAGGGCAGGAAATTGGCCAGGGTCTGGGCCCATTCCGGCATCAGGGTCATCGGTACCAGCCGTCCCGACAGCAGCAACTCGACCGCGAAGAACGCCTCGAACAGGGCGCTGACCCTCGTCGTCCAAAAGGTGACCATCCCCAGGATCCAGAGCAGAAAGGACCGGATCAGATAGGCCCCCCAAATGGCCACTGCGAAAGTGGCGATCTGGGTCGGGCGGGGATCCAGTTCGGGATCGAAGAGCCAAACGAGGGCAACGGCGATCGGGATCCACATCAGGATCACCACCACCTTCCAGCCGGCGAAGAAGCCGAGGTCGTAGTGGATGGGATGGACGGGGCGTGCCAATTGCGCCGACAGCGTCCCCTCCCGGATCCGCTCCTCCCAGCCAAATGGCGTGAACACGATGTTCATGTTCCGGACCAGGGTCCAGACGATGTAGTAGGCGGCGAAGCGCTCCGGGGTGTAGCCGCCCAGGGTCCCGCCCTGCTCCTCGGCGATGGTCGACCACACCACCAGGTAGATGACCGGCTCGATGACCATCCCGATCATGTAGAAGTAGTTGGCGGCCCGGTACTGGAACTGCTCCATGATCGCCACCCGGACCATCGTCGAGTAGAGCCGTATGTAGGAGCGGAGCCAACCCTCGGCCGCAACCGGCTCCGCCACCGCCAACCCGCTCATCAGGTCTGCTGGTCGTCAGCCGGTACCAGACCCGGTTGACCGCTGGCGAACGCCATCTCGATGACGTCTTCGATCGGCGGGTCCTCCACGGTCAGGTCGTTCACCTCGAAGTCGGCAAGGATCCGGCCGGTGACCCGGGCAGCCTCGGCCCGATCCACGAGGATCGTGGCCCGGGTCGGCGTCGCTTCGATCAGGTCGCCGTATCCGGTGAGATCGCCGGGCTGGTCGAGCGTGACCACCAATTTCTTGGTCGCCGAGAAGCGCTGGCTCAGCTCGGACAGCTCACCGTCGAAGAGGATCTGGCCGTGGTGTATCACGATCACCCGCTTGCACAGGGCCTCGACATCGGCCATGTAGTGGCTCGTGAGCATCACCGTTGCGTTGTGCCGGCGGTTGTAGTCGGCAAGGAACTCGCGGATCCGGCGCTGCATGGTCACGTCGAGCCCGAGTGTCGGCTCGTCGAGGAAGAGGACGGCCGGGCGATGGAGGAGCGAGTTGGCGATCTCGACTTTCATCCGCTCCCCGAGGCTGAGGTTGCGCACCGGTTTCGTGACTAGATCCCCGAGATCGAGAAGTTCGATGAGCTCGTCGCGCTGTTCGAGGTAGGGAGCCGGGGCCAGGCGGTAGACGGCGCGGGTCAACTCGAAGCTGTCGAGTGCGGGGAGGTCCCACTGCAGTTGGTTCCGGTTCCCCATCACCAGAGTGATCTGCCTCAGGTAGTCGGGTTGCCGACGAAAGGGCTCGTGCTCGAGGACCCGGGCCTCTCCTCCGGTGGGATAGAGCAGCCCGGAGAGCATCTTCAGAGTGGTGGTCTTCCCCGCCCCGTTGGGCCCGAGAAAGCCGACGATCTCACCCGCCGCGATCTCGAACGACACGCCGGCGACAGCAGAGACCTGACGGGTACGGCGGCGGACCAGGCTCTTGACCGACGCCTTCAACCCTGACTCGCGCTCCGGGACCTGGAACGTCTTCGTGAGATCCCGGACTCTGACCACCGACTCGGACACCCGGCGACTGTAAACCGCTGATCAGGGCGGTCGGCAGAGAATTCGACGTCGCTGGGGCAACACAAACGCCCGAGTGACCTCTCGGAGCCTCCTCCGCACTTCCCCGAACGGACGCTTCCCCGAACGGCCTCTCGGGCGTTCGCAGGGCCGAATCTACGATTTCGGCGGGCCCCGATCAATTACCTCGAAACGCACGCTACCAATCGTCATTGATCGTCAAATGTCACCGACGCGACGCTACAGACCCGATCTTTGCCAGTTACCAACAGGATTCGGGGATATCCACAAGCCTTGTCAACAAGGGTGTGTTCACAAGTTTCTAACTGGATTTTTCGCGTCCTCGGCCAGCGCGGCGAGCAGAGGCCGAAACGAGACCTCGATGGTCTCGTAGATCTCACCCAGGGCCAGTTCGAGCTCGTGTGGGGTGACCTGGGCACTCGGAAGCCGCCCCCGCAGCACGAGATCGCCCTCGGCATCGACCGCGAAGTGAGCTCGCCACGCCCTCCGGTTCCGGGTGAGGGCCTGTTCCGCGACCCGCCCCGACCCCGGCGCGAGCGGGATCACGAAAGCCTCATACCCGAGGCTGCGCTCTCCGACCGTGAACCAGACGGTGGTCGCGTCGCGGGTCTGTTGGCGCATCCTCACCGCCCACCTCGCCTTCGAGCTCCTCGGCGTATTCGACACTCGACTCCGGATCATCGAGCCAGGCCTGGATCTGGTCGACGAGGGTCGCCCTCATCGCTTCCGCACCATCCGAGCTCAGGACCACTGCAGCTCCACTCTCGGCTCGATCACGCCGACCGGCTGCCCGCCGCCGTGAACCTCGGGGCTCCCGATGGCGGCCAACTGTTCGGCAACGAACAACGAGCCCACGCCGACGGCATCGAGGCCGGCAACCATCCCCACCTCGGCCGCCACCTGAAGGCCGTCCCATGACTTCACGGCGACTCCGAGTCTTCGCTCGACTGCCGCCCCGAGACATCCCTCGGCGCCCCGCTTCGCCACTGAGTTCGTTGCGATGGCGATCACCGCATCCCCGTTCTTGGTGCCCGAGACCAGGGCCGGATAGCGATGCATCGCGACGAAGACCGGGCGGAGCGCCGCAACGCTCGAGAGGCGGGCGTAGAGGAGCGCCATAACCCTGGTCGTGGTCCGAAAGACCGGGGCGCCGCAACCATCGACGCCGACGGGCGTGGCATCGAAGCCTCCGAGCTCGGCGAGGAGAGCGGCGACCCGGCTTTGCAGCGGATGCTCCGGCGAGAGATATCCCTCGGTCGGCCAGCCACTGGACTGACACGCCCTGAGCCAGGCTGCATGTTTGCCCGAGCAATTGTTCCAAAGGGCACGGGGGCGGAGATGCCCTTCCCGGGCCAGGCGACGCATCGCCTCCACATCGAGCGGCCACGCAGGGGGGCATCGCAGATCGGTCTCGCCCAGGCCCATGGTCTCCAGCATCGCCTCGACCACAGCCACCTGAACCGGGTGACCGTCATGGGACGCAGCGGCCAATGCCATCTCGACGGGTCGGAGCAGGGCGCCCGCCTCCTGGGCGACCGCAGCCTGGAACGGCTTCGCCGCAGATCTCAGGAAGAAAGGTCGGTCGATGTCACCGGACCAGGCGACCAGGTCGCCGTCGGCCGACACCACCGCAACTGCTCCATCATGTGTGGTCTCGACCAGACCCGAGCGGGTCTTTGCCGCGAGCAACGGTCAACCAGTGACCTGCGCCTGGCCTTGCTGGCTCCGGTACCGAGCGACGATCTCGTTCTGCAGGGCGTCGATCACGACGTGCAATTGCTTGCGCTGGGAGGAGAGCTCGCCTTCGACCTCGCTGAGCCGTTCCAACGCCTCGTTGACCTCGTCGTCGGTCAATTCCGGGAGTTGGGTGAGGATCCCGTCGTCCATGATCCGGTCGATGAGACGGCGCCCGGTGGTGGTCGGCAGTGGAGGCATGGTTTCGATATGTCGGAGGTTGGGCTCCCCGCCGAGGACCATGCCCGACGCCAGGATCTCGGGGAGAGCGTCGAGCAGCGACCGCTCCTCCTCCCCCGACCGGCGTCGGAGCTCGAAATTCAGGAGGTCCATGCGCCCATGGAGGAGACGGCGGTAATAGGAGATCTGGCTTTCCACGTCCTCTGCCGTGTCTCGACGCGACCTGAGCTCATCGAGGTCGATCTCACTCAGGTCGGCCAGATACTCCGGCTCGAGAACGGTGTCGATTCGGCGCTGTCCAGTCACTGTTTGGAAAGGTTACCTGCAGGCAGCGGCCACGGTCGGGTAAGGATTGACCGCGCCACCGCCGGTGCGGATCTCGAAATGGAGGTGGGGGCTGCCGCCACGGGCGTTGCCGCTGTCGCCGTTGAAGCCGATGGTCTGGCCCTGGCTCACCCGCTGGCCCGATGAGACGTTGTACCCCGACAGGTGGGCGTAATAGAACGAGATCCCGTTGTCGCCCTTCAGCCATATCGAGTTGCCGCCGAGCGAGCTGTGAGACACCCGCACCGAGCCCGAGGTGACCGCGTACATCGGCTCATTCCATGCGGCAAACATGTCCACGCCTTTGTGCCGGCGACCGCCGGAGCGGGGGAAACCCCATGAGTCGATGAAGGAGGTCCGGCCCGGGGTGAAGGGGCAGATGAACGAGCCGACCTGGACCGAGCCGCTGGCGCGGGCCTTCGCCGCGGCCGCCGCCGCCCGCCGTTCGGCATCGTATTTCGAGGTCAGCGTCTGGCAACGCTCAGTGAGCTTGGAATAGGCAGCCTGCTCGGCATCCATGGCCTCTTCCTGGCGGTTCTTGGCGTCGAGCTTGTTCCCCTCCACGACTTTGAGCTCGGTCCTGGTGTCGGTGAGGTCATCCTGGAATCGATTGAGCTCGCTCCTGGTGGCGATCAGCTCGTCGATCGACGCCTGCCCCCCGCTCGCGGCCTCGGTCAGGAACTCCGACGTGGTCATGAACTGGTCGACAGATGAGGCAGAGAAGATGATCCCGGGACGGGAGAGCCCTCCTCGCATGTACAACTGGACGGCCTGCTCTTCGATCAGTTCCTGGATCTCGGCCAACTCGTCGGTGTGGACCTCCACCGACCCCGCGACGCTGTCCTGCTTGCGCTCGACCTTCTCGACCTCGTTGAGGATGCCTTCGTATTCGATGGCTGCTTCCTCGAACTCGGCCTGCGCTGCCCGGTACGCGTCGAGTTGCTCGCGCGAATCGGCACAGGCCGCCTCGACCTGTGATCTGGTGATCGCCAGCGTGGTGAGTGGGAGAGACGTGGACACCAGGGCGATCACTGTGACGAGAAGGATGACGCGGCCCGGCGTCCTCGCAGCAGCCATGTGGCGCAAGGCTAACCAGACTCCGTGGCTTGCTCTAGTCCATCGCGCGGGTCAGAGAATGATCGAAAGCAGCGGAAAGTAGATGGTGGCGGCGAGGGCGACACCGTCCAACGAGCTCAGTGTCCCCGGCGGATGCTCGGTCAACGCGATCTGCCCGGTGCGCAACATCGAGGAGAAGCCGCGCCCGGCCACGAGGGCGACCGCGATCCCCAGTCCAACGAGCAGATAGCCCACGACGTCGAGGTCCCAGAGCCAGGCGGAGCCAACGGCGCCGAGGATTGCCCCCAGGGCGGTCATCGAAAACGGGTCCACGAGGGGAAGGGAAGGGACCCGGGTCGCGATGGCACCCAGGACCAGGCCGGCGATCACCGAGACCAAGAACACGTCGACGGCGTTGGGGTCCGGGCTGTGTGCCGATCGGGCCAGGATCAGAGATGCCGTGCCCAATCCGGCGAACAAAGAGACGAGGACAATCGGGCTGAAGGCCTCGACCTTGCGGTAGGTCGGGAAAGCCGCCGCCCAGCCCAGGCCAACCACCACCGCGGCAACCAGGGAGAGCGAGTATCCGGTGCCGCCCAGGGCGTGGGCCGCCATCGCCGAGACCGCCGCGGTCACCGTCACCGGCAATGCGGAGAACGGCCGGCCCCGCGCCGCGAAGACAGCGCTCAGGTCGATCGCCCACATCGCGACGATCGCGACCATCGCGCTGGCCCAGATCGCCTGGTCCTGGGTGTTGGCGACCACCGCCAACACCAACACCGCGACCGGGAGCAGGGTGAGCAAGTCGAGAGTGGTCGGCGCGGTCATGGACCTCCCGCCGCCCGACACCGGAGGCAGGATCACGACCTCGTCACCTTCGCCGACGGGATCTTCCATCGACGCGCTCTCGCCGTTGACCCAGACCCGTGAAGTCTCGACGGTGCGGCGGAAGTCCGGGCCGTATCTCTCGGAGGCCTCCTCGATGACCGCACCCACGGTGTCCGAGCCGACCTCGACCCGTGAAGCGCCCGCTATCTCCCTCAAATTGGCGAAGAGGCGAAGTCGGGCCATGAGACAAGGGTAAATGGTCTGCACACGGGTAGGCGGGCAAGGAGGTCGCGGCCTACTCTCGGCACCATGGACGAACGGGTGCTGGTGGCGGTCGAGGTCCCGCTGCTCGGTGATGAGAGGCACAAGAACTGGGCCAAGATCGTGGAGTCGGTCGATAACTCGAAGTCTTCGGGATGGGCCTTTGACGGCCCCTTCGTGGCCACCGGGGGCATCCAGGACCTCCCGGCCGGATCTGCTCTCCTGGTCTACGGGGAACGGGGCTCGCGCACCAATCCCCAAATCCTTGCCCAGCTCTTCACCGTCAACGCCGACGCCACGATCTCGCTCGAGGCCGAGGTCAAGGGGAAGGCATGGGCTCGCACCATCCGGGACCACGTCGAACGGGTGTTGGGGGCAGAGCGGGCTGCGATCGACCTCTCCTATCTCGGAGACGAGTTGTTGGCCAGCGAGTTGCGGGGAAGAGGCTGGAAGGTCGAGCGACCATGAGGGCGGTCGTCATCCAAGAGCACGGAGGTCCCGAGGTCCTCGGCTTCGAAGAGCGAGCCGACCCCAAGCCCGGGCCCGGCGAGCTGTTGGTGTCGGTAGAGGTGGCGGGGGTCAACTTCATCGACATCTACCACCGGAAGGGCTTCTACGAGGTCGACCTGCCTCTGATCCCCGGAATGGAAGGTGCGGGCACGGTGCTGGCGGTCGGCCCGGGGGTGAGTGAGCTCCAGGCCGGGGACCGGGTCGGATGGGCCGATGTCATCGGCTCCTATTCAGATCGACTCCTGGTCCCTGAGGACCGCGCCATTCCATTGCCCGCAGCGATCGGCGCTTCGTTGGCGGCGGCCGTCCTCCTCCAGGGAATCACCGCGCATTTCCTGGCGAATAACACCTTCCCTCTGTCCTCGGGCGACCGGTGCCTGATCCACGCCGGAGCTGGTGGGGTGGGGCTGCTGCTTACCCAGATCGCCAAGTCCAAGGGCGCCGAGGTCTTCACGACCGTCGGCAATGAGGCGAAGGCCGAGTTGAGCCGGGGAGCCGGCTCCGATCATGTCATCCGTTACGACTCGGTCGACTTCAAGGAGGCGGTCGAGGCGATCGCCGGGCCCAATGCGATCGACGTGGTCTACGACGGCGTGGGAGCCGCCACATTCGACCTCGGCCTCGACCTACTCCGTCCTCGAGGCACGATGGTCACCTTCGGCAACGCGTCGGGCCCACCCCGCGACATCTCGCCACTGATCCTGGCGGCCAAAGGCAGCATCTACCTGACCCGGCCCACGATGCGCCACTATCTGGCAACGCGGGCGGAGTTGCTAAGCAGGGCCAGCGACTTGTTCTCAATGATCGAACACGGAAGCCTCGACGTTCGCATCGGCGCCGAGTTCGGGTTGAGCCAGGCGGAGGAAGCGCAGCGTGCGCTCGAGGGCCGGGCCACGACGGGAAAGGTGCTCCTCAACATCGCCGGCTGATCAGGAGCCGACGGCCCGAATCGCGTCAGCCACCACCAGCGGCTCCTCGAGATGAGCCTTCCACACCGGGACCACCTCTACCTCCATGGTGGGCAGAGCTTCGAGGACACGGTCCACCGACTCCCTGGGGACGGTGCCCTCCTGGCTCCAGACGAAACGGGTCGGTGCCGTGATCTCGTTCAGCTTGGACGGGACCAACGAGGCGGGAGGCGTCCGTCGGAAGGAGCGGATCGAGTCCGACGTGTCGACCAATGTTTCGGCGAGGTCCCTGGCCTCGACCTGGGAGAGAGTCGGGCACCAGCCCCCGTCCTCACAATATGGGGCCCACCGCCTCGCCGCGAACGGGCCCGCGGTCTCGAAGGCGAAGACCGCCGGCCGGCCGTAGAACGGAAGACGCTCGATGAACTCGACCCAACTGCCCTCGAGCCAGTAGTCGACGTCGACCATCACCAGACCTGTGACCAGGTCGGGATGGGTGACCGCGATTTCCGCGGCCACTTCTCCGCCGAGACCGACTCCGGCGAACGTGACCGCGTGCCCGAATTCGGATTGAACCAATTCGGAAACCATCTCCGCCATCGTCGCCACGGTGTGGTTGGTCCCCTCCTCCGGCACCCGATCGCTGAGACCGAATCCGGGAAGGTCCACCCGCACCGCGGTCACCTCCGGGCCCAGCGAAGCGACCACCCCATCCCAGAGCACGCCACCGGCCACGTCGACGTCGTGAAGGAGGACGACAACGTTCTCCCCGTTGCCGGACCGATCGACATTCAGGCCAACACCACCCGAGGTCATGAACTCGGTGCGGTCCAGTTCGTCTGTTGTCGTGGTCTCGGTCAGATCGATGCGCTGGTTGGTCACAACCGCCCAGATGGCAGAGCCGGCAACAATGACCAGCAACACGAGGCCGATGACCCGCCCCACCACCCGGCTCGGGCTGTCGCCCTTGGGTGGCGGCCTGAGTGATGTCATCGCGGTCCTCTCATACGTGACAGTTTGGTCGCCTCGCGAGCCGTACCATGGAATGACCTAAGGGCTGATGGGGGTTGTGAGGTATCACCGACCACCCTCTCTGATGAACCCACCCGAATCACGACCTCAACCCCGTCACATGCCCCGACGGATCGCCCAGCTGCTCTTCGGGCTGGTCCTGTTCGGACTCGGGATCGGGCTCATGCTGGAGTCGGGCCTCGGAGTGCCGCCCTGGGACGTTCTCCATCAAGGTCTGGCGGTGCGGTTTGGGCTCACGGTCGGTATCTGGTCGATCATCGTGAGCGGGCTCGTCCTACTCGCCTGGATCCCCCTCGGGGAGAAACCGGGATGGGGCACCGTGGCCAACGTGATAATCATCGGGGTGATGATCGATGCCAGCACTGCGATCATCCCGAGCGCCGGATCCACGGCTGTCGCCTGGTTGATGCTGTTGGCGGGTATCGGCGTGATCGGGGTTGCCTCGGGCCTCTACATCGGGGCCAACTTCGGCCCCGGGCCCCGCGACGGCCTGATGACCGGGCTGGCCAGGCGCGGGTATTCGATCCGTCTCACCCGCACCATCATCGAGGTGGTAGTGCTGGGAATCGGATGGGCCCTCGGCGGCACCTTCGGCTTGGGCACCATTGCCTTCGCCCTCCTCATTGGGCCTCTGGTCCATGTCTTTCTCCCCCTGCTGACGGTCGACCCGGGAATCGACCTCGATGAGGCCGAGGAGCACGTCGCCAACTGAGATCGGCCTCTCGCAACTGCCGGCTCGCCTCCGGCTTCTGTCAATGGCCGTCACGTTGCCCAGCGAGCAGTTAGTTTTCGTGATGAGGAACGGAGTGTGATGGTTGCCGATGCCGTCAATCAGGACCGCTTGGTCAAGACCTTCCTGGAGTTGGTTGCGATCGACAGTCCGACCGGTCACGAGAAGGAGATCGGGGTGGAGCTTTCGAGGCGTTTCACGGCGCTCGGTTGCGAGGTGACGATCGACGACATCGGAAATCTGGTGGCGACCTACCCGGGGACCCGGCCGGACACCGTGCTCATCTCGACCCACATGGACACCGCCGGCACCGACGTGGGCATACGCCCGATCATCGAAGACGGGATCATCAAGACCGACGGCTCCACCATCCTCGGCGCCGACGACAAGTCCGGGATCGCGGGCTGCCTGGAGCTGCTGACATTGCTCCACGACCATCCCGAGGTCGAGCACCCCAGTATCGAATTCGTGGTTTCGGTGGGCGAAGAGAGCGGTCTCGTTGGCTCCCGTCAGATGGACGTCGGCAAGCTGAAATCCACCTACGGGTTCGTCTTCGACACCGCAGGCGCGATCAGCGCGATCACCTATTGGGCACCGACCTCGGTGTACATCACCGCCACCGTTCACGGTAAGAAAGTCCACGCCGGCGTCGAGCCGGAGAAGGGGATCAATGCCGTGAAGGTCGCCGCCGAGGCCATCGCTGCCATGCCCCTGGGTCGGATCGATGAGGAGACCGTCGCCAACATCGGGACCATCAGCGGCGGTGAGGCCCGGAACATCGTCCCCGGTGAGGTGGTGTTGCAGGGAATGGCTCGGAGCCACGACCAGGAGAAGTTGGATGCCCAACTAGACGCGATGCGAGCAGCACTGGACGAGGCCGCAGCCCGCCATGGTGCGACGGTGGACTTCGAAGCCGAGGAGATCTACCGCACCTACCACATCGACGAGTCGGAACGGCCCTATGCGGAGGCCGAACGGGCGATTCGCTCGCTGGGTCTGGAGGTGGTCCCACGAAAGAGCGGGGGCGGCACCGACGGCAACTTCTTCAACGCCAAAGGCATCCCCTGTGTCGCCATGGCCACGGGGATGGTCGATGAGCACGCAACGACCGAGCACATTGCCGTCGACGACATGGTCACGGCGTGCAAGATCCTGGTAACGATCGTCACTCAGGAACCGGAGTGAAGGGAGCTGAATGATGGCCAATCACGGCAGACGATCGGTGGTGGTCGCCTTGGCCGCGTCGACTATTGCGGTCGTCGCCTGTGGCAACGCAGCAGAGCGAGACCTCTGTCGCGAGTACGAGGACCTTCAGGATTCGGTGACTCAGCTCCAGGAACTCGATCTGGAGACCGCGACTGCCTCCGACGCCCTCGCGCTCGTCGAGGACGTCATCGTCCAACTGGATCAGTTGCAGGCCGCTTCTGATGGCCTCTACGACCAGATCGTCTCCAATTTGAACCTGGCCCTTCTCGATCTGAGACAGGTCACCTTCGACCTCGGCGACGAGGGCCTGGAAGTGGCGAGGCCATTGATGGAAGAATCGGTGACCACCTCGGTCACGGCATACGAGCAACTCACTCAGCGACTCGACGTCGTCTGCGGCACGGACTGATCCGAAAGGGAGCAAATGGATATCACGTTCATCCTCGAGGCGGTGGTGGTCCTCGGCGCCATCGTCATGGGTACCCGTGCCGGAGGGGTGGGGATCGGTGTCTGGGGCGGCCTTGGTGTCGCCGTCTTGGTCTTCGTTTTTGGCGAGGCTCCGGGCGAGCCACCCATTGCCGCCCTTCTGATCATCCTCGCCGTGGTCACCGCGGCCTCTCTGATGCAAGTGGCCGGCGGAGTCGACTGGATGGTCAAGGTCGCCGCCGGGGTGATCCAGCGCCACCCGAAGCAGATCACGGTGATCGCGCCACTGACCGCATTCGCGTTCACGATCGGGGCCGGCACCAGCAACATCCTCTACCCGCTGCTCCCGGTGATCTACGACGTGTCCTATCAAAACAACATCAGGCCGTCCCGACCGCTCACCGTCACGGTGGTCCAGTCCGGGATGTCGCTCGCTGCCTCTCCGGTCTCGGCGGCAATGGCCGCCATGCTGACCCTGACCGCCGTCGAGCCCTACAACTTCGACCTGGCACAGATCCTGTCGATCACGATCCCGGCATGCATCGTCGGCATCGTTGTCACCGCACTAGTGGTGGGAAGGATGGGCAAGGACATCGACGAGGACCCGGAAATCCAGGAGAGGATCGCCTCCGGAGCCTTGGCCCCACCCGGCGGTTCCGGGCAAAAGATCGAGCTGACAGCGACCAAGGAGGGCCGCAACTCGGGCATCGTCTTCCTGCTTGGCGTCGTGGCGATCGTGATCCTCGGTCTGTTCCCCGAACTTCGTCCGTCGTTCGAAGTCGCCGGCGAGATCGTGACCATCGACATGACCACCACTATCCAGCTGGTGATGTTCACGGTTGCCGTGCTGATCCTGATCGTCGGCAAGCCGGATGTCTCCGAGGTTCCCGGTGCGTCGGTGTTCAAGGCCGGAATGGTCTCCGCCATCGCACTTTTCGGCATCGCCTGGTTGACGGCAACCTTCATCGCCGCTCACGAGGAGTTCATCGTCACAACGATCGGTGGTTGGGTGAACCAAGCGGTGTGGATCTTTGCTCTCGCCGTGTTCCTGGTCGCCGCCCTGACCACTAGCCAGTCGACGGCAACCCGGACCATCGTCCCCATCGGCCTCGCCGCGGGGCTCGCTCCCGGCCTGGTGACCGGCATGTGGGCCGGCGCCCTGGGTGGCGTTTACACCCTGCCCGCCAACGGCACCCAGATCGCTGCTGCCAACTTCGACCTCACCGGAGGGACCAAGCTGGGAACGAAGTTGCTCGACCACAGCTTCTTCGTCCCGATGCTGATCATGTCGGTGACTGCGGTGATCGTCGGCGCCCTGATCGGGGTGATCTTCTATTGATGCCAGGTCGAGTTGACCGCCTCTGAAAGTCCCAAGTCGGGCGGCATGACCGTTCGCGGGGCCGCCTCCCTGGGGATCGGGGCCATGGTCGGCGCCGGGATCTTCGCCCTGCTCGGCGAGGCAGGCGCGGTGGCGGGCGCTGCCACCTGGCTCTCCTTCCTGCTGGGAGGCGTGATCGCAACGCTCCTCGGATACGTGGTCGCCAAGCTCGGGGCCCGCTACCCGTCTTCTGGTGGGTTGGTGACCTTCCTCACCCAGGGATTCGGCGTCGGGCACCTGGTCGGGACTTTCGCCTGGCTCCTCTACTTCGCCGCGATCATCATCACGGCGATGGTGGCGGTGTCGTTCGGCAGCTATGCCGTCGCCCTGTTCATCGGGGAAGGGGCGAGCGCGACTTCGGCAAATCTCTTCACCGCCGGCGTGATCGTCCTGGTGGCGGCCGTCCAGATCCTGGGCGCCGATGCGATCAGCAAGATCCAGTCTCTGGTGGTCGTGATCCTGATGGCAGTGTTCGCCGTGTTCATCGTGGTGACGCTGGGCGAGATGAACGTCGAGTTGCTATCGACCTCGCTCTACCCGCCCGCCATCGACATCGTCTCCAGCGTCGCCCTGACCTTCTTCGCCTACCTCGGATTCGCCGTGATCAGCTACGCGGGTGAAGACCTCCCGGACCCGGCCCGCAACCTCCCCAAGGCGACCTACATCGCCCTCGGGATCACCACTGTTCTCTACATCCTGATCTCGGTCGGGGTGTTCGGGACGCTCACCGTCGAGCAGGTGATCGGATACGGAGAGACGGCCTTGGCCGAGGCAGCACGACCGGTTCTCGGCGATGCCGGGTTCGTGATGATGGCCATCGCCGCGCTCCTCGCCACTTTCACCTCGGTCAACGCCAACGTCTATGGAGTGGTGGGGCTGACCTCCGCCCTGGCCCGCAACGGCCAATTCCCTCCCAAGTTCGCGAACCCGGGGCGATTCGGGAGCACCATGGGAATGGGCGTCTCGGCCTTGCTCGTCCTGCTCCTCGCCCTTCTGGTCGACCTGACCGCGATCGCCTCATTGGGGAGTGTCGTCGCCCTGGTCATCTTCCTCATGGTCGCGTTCGCCGGGATGAAGCTTCGCGCCGAGACCGGTTCGAGCATCGTCGTCATCATCCTCGCCATCGCCTCGACCGCGATCGTCCTTGCGGTCTTCGCCATCCAGACCTGGCAGGACGCTCCGGAGACCTTCGTGGCCATGGTTGTCGTCCTCGGTCTCGCCGCCGTGCTCGAGCTGATTTGGAGCGCGGTGCGCCGCGGTCGTCAGGACACAGCTGCCTCGGAGTAGACATCGGGCAAAGGAGGCGAAGATGCTGACGACGGAAGAAGTCCGATCCCGGGCGCAGGGGCTGATGCCGGAGCTCACCGAAGACTTGGTGGGATTGGTCAGCCATGCCTCGTGCTCGTTCCCCGGATACCCGGAAGAGCCCGTTCACGCAATGCGTCGGGCCTCGATGGAGCTACTCGAGCGACATGGGGCCGAAGTCCGCGAGTTGGATCTCGGTGAGGGAAAGCCCGCCATCTACGGTGATGTCGCCGGGCCGGAAGGGGCGCCGACTGTCCTGCTCTACGCCCACTACGACGTGCAGCCCGCCCCTGTCGAGGCCGGTTGGGACACCGACCCCTGGAAAGCCGAGATCAAGGATGGCCGCCTCTACGGACGGGGGTCGGCTGACGACAAGAGCGGAGTGATCATCCATGCCGGCACCCTTGGAGTCTTCCAGGGTGACCTCCCGGTAAACCTCCGGATCCTCATCGAAGGTGAGGAGGAGACTGTCAGCCACATCGGGCCCTATGTCGACGCTCACCCCGAGATGTTCCAGGCCGACGCCTATGTCATCGCCGACATGGGCAACCCGGCCGCCGGCGTGCCCGCGGTCACCACCACGCTGCGCGGCAACGTGATCGTGGTGGTCAAGGTGAGGTCGCTCCACCATCCGGCGCACTCCGGCCTCTTCGGCGGCGCTGCCCCCGACGCCCTGCTCGCCCTGATCCGCATCCTGGCCAGCCTGCACGACGCCGCCGGTGACACGGTCGTGCCCGGGCTCAGCAAATTCGAGTGGTCCGGCAGTGAGATGGACCCGGAAGCGTTTCGCAAGGCAGCCGGGATGGTCGATGGTGCCGAGCTAATCGGATCGGGCACAGTCGGCGCCCGCCTCTGGTCCCGCCCCGCGGCATCGGTCATCGGGATCGACGCTCCCTCGGTCAAGGACGCCGCCAACGTGGTGATACCGGAGGCGGCCGCCAAGATCTCGATGCGGATCCCTCCCGGCGCGGACTCCGAGCACGAGGTCGGCCTGCTCATGGAGCACTTGAAGAGGGCTGCGCCGTGGGGAGTCGAAGTCGAAGTGGAGAAGGTGCGGGTCGGCTTTCCGTTTGCGGCAAGGATGGACGGTCCCGCGGTAAAGGCCGCGATGGAGGCCATGGGAGCCGCCTACGAGACCGACGCCGGCTTCATGGGCAGTGGCGGCTCGATCCCGCTCGTCGCCCGGCTCCAGGGGATCAGCCCGAACGCCGAGGTCATCCTCTGGGGGGCCGAGGACGTCGCCGAGGCGAAGATCCACGCATCCAACGAGAGCGTCGATCTGAGCGAGATCGAGCGCTTGATCGTGGCCCAGGTGCTGACATTGCAGGCGCTCGGAGGCGGCTGAGGCCGAGCCCTCAGGCGGTCTGCGGCGTCGTCTCCGCCCCAACCGGCACCGTTGGCACGAGCCGCGTCAGGAAGAGGGCGACGATTGCGGTGACCGCCAGAACCGCCAGCCCGGCACGGAGCCCGACGATCCGGGCCGCCTCGTTCTCCTCGATGATCTCATCGACGAGAGCGGGGTCTACGCCGGCGTCAGACAACCCAGTCTCCAGCTGGGCGTTGGACACGAAGGGGATGCCGCTGGCGAGCTCGACCTCGGCGGAGGCCGCGATCTCAGGTGGCACGTCGGGGTTCTCCAGGATCCCGGTGATAAACGATGTCGTGAGGCTGGCAATCAGAATCGACCCGGCAAGCGCGGTCCCCAAAGAGGCACCGAGATTGGTCATCGTATTCTGCAGCCCGCCGACCTCCCCACTCTCCTCATCGGACACGGCAGAAACGGTCACCGCCCCCAACTGAGAGGCGAGTGCCCCAACACCGAGCCCGGCGAGCAGCATCGGGACCAGGGTGATTTCGGGCCCGACTCCGACCTCCAACGCCGCGATCAGCGAGAGAATCCCCGCCAGGAGCGCCCCCAGCCCAAGACGCACGACATTCCGGGGCGAGGCATGGGGGAAGAACTTCGGGATCCCCACCGCGGCCAGGAGCAGCGTTACCGACAGCGGCAGGAGCCGTACCCCGGTGGCGAGGGCGGTGAGGCCGAGGGCCACCGACAGGAACAGAGGCACGATGAAGAAGAGCCCGGCCTGGATCATGAACTGGAAGAAGAACATCGTTAGCCCACCGGCCAGCTGGGCGTTGCGCAGCATCTCGGGACGGACCAAGGGCTCCTTCCCCCGCTCCAGCATCCTCAGTTCCCAGGCAAAGAAGAGCCGTACGAGCACCAGTCCGACGACTATCAGCCAGAAGGTTGGGGAGATCCCGAGCCAATCCGGCCCCTCGGGCTTGGGCTGGACCCAACCCCATTCTCCGGACTTGAGGACGCCGAACACTGCGAGGCCGAGGCCGAGGGCGGAGAGGACGATCCCGACGTAGTCCATCTTGAACTTGGCCTCGGCAGGGGCATCGGCCATTCGTCGAATCATGAACAGGATCCCGACCACGAGGACGGCCTCCCCGGCGAAGACGTAGCGCCAGGTCCAATAGGTGGTCACGAATCCGCCAATCAGCGGCCCGGCAGCGACTGCGATGGCTCCGGCCGAGGCGATCAGCCCGTAGGCGCGGGGCCGCGCTTGTGGCGGGAAGTTGGAGGCGACCAGGCCGACGATGGCGGGCATGATCAGTGCGGCCCCGATCCCCTCCAGCACCGACCATCCCAGGATGAGGATCGCGAGGTTGGGGGCGAATGCCGTGATCAAGGTCCCAAAGCCGTAGATGACGCACCCGATGGCGAAGGCGCGCTTGCGCCCGATCAGGCTGCCGATCTTCCCTCCGGTGATCATCAATGTCGCCATCACCAGGGTGTAGAGCGTGATCGCAGTCTGGATTCCGGTGACGGTGGTCCCCAAGTCTTCGGCGACCTGAGAGATGGAGACGTTCATCACCGAGCTGTCGAGGGTCATCAGGAACTGCCCGGTGGCGAGAGTGAGAAGGATCACCCCCGATGCGCTTGCCTTCGCGCTATCGGTGGTCATGGCGATGATCCAGGGTCACGGCAGACTTCATGCGACCGCTGATATATAGCGTGCTGAGCACCGTTACTGCGGTCAGATCACAGGTCCGCTCACATCGTGGCGAGAGCCGCATTGGGAAGCGACGGGCCATAACCGGTGCGGATCGCCACTTTCTGCTCCATGGCCTCCACCACCGCGGACGCGAAGTCTTCCCCGTGTAGGTCGGTCGCGCTGCCCAGGCCGCCGGGGCTGAACACGTTCGCCTCCACGAGTTTGTCGCCCACCAGATCGAGCCCGACGAGGAACATCCCGTCTTGAATCAGCTTGGGCCGGGCCCGACTCACAACCTGCATCATGGCCTCGGTGATCCGCACCGGCTTCGCCTTGCCGCCAACGTGCATGTTGGAGCGGACGTCGTCGCCGGCATTCACCCGCCGGAAAGCGGCGATCTTTCCATTGACCTCCAACGGCTTGCCGTTCATCACAAACAACCGGACATCGCCCCGCTCCGCATCTCGCAGGTATTCCTGCACCACGACATGGCCATCTCGCGTGATGGTCTCCACAATCTGGTTCAGGTTCTGTCGCTTTCTCCCGTCAATGAGGAAGACGCCCTGCCCTCCGGAGCCCTGCAACGGCTTGAGGACCGCCCGGCCTCCCATTTCCTCGACAAAGGCCCGGATCTCGTCCCTGGAACGCGAGATCATGGTCCGCGGCCGGATCTCGTCGGGGAAGTGCTGGAAGTAGGACTTGTTGATCGCGTCGGCGAGATGGGCAGGGTCGTTCAGCACCAGCACGCCCGATGCCGCGGCGAGCTGCCCGAAGAGAAAACCTGACGCCTGGGCCCAAGGTCGGTCGATGGCGTCAGCAGCCGGGTCATTGCGCAGCATCAGGAGGTCGAGCTCGCTCACCGAAGCGACCCCGGGCTCCGAACCCTTGACATCGGTCATGAAGCTGTCGAGGGACCGGTACGCCTTGTCCAGGGGTCGCCGGGTGTGCGCCGTGACTTCTCCTGAGGAGGTGTGGGCCAGATCGCCCACTCCCATCAGAGACACCTCGTGGCCACGACGTTTGGCGGCCAGCGCGAGCCGGGTGGTGCTGTAGAAGGGCTCTTCGGTGAGGACCTCGTTGACCACGAACCCGATTTTCATGCCGCCATTCTCCCCAGCTCGACCACGCTTGCCCCGGCACGTATCTCGGCGAGCCTGGCTTGGGCGTCGGCCGACTCCAGGAACCGGGGGCGAAGCGGTGGCTCGACCAGAACCCCTCGTTCGAGGAGGTCGACCACGAGTGGCTCGTACTCGAGTGACATCTTGCCGAGCAGCAACGTGTCGAGGCGGCCCCCCTCCCGGAGATAGCCGAGGAGGCGCTCGAGGCCACGAAGATAGAGGGCGTCTTTGGTCATGCCTCCAGAGCGATGGGCGCGCAGCGCGGTGGTGAAGGCCGTTTGTCGATCCGTGCCCCGACCCTTGAGAATCTCGAAAGTCTGTCGGAATGTGTTGCCATCGGTCACGGACTGGGCAGCGATCACACGCAGGGCGAGGATCCGGAGCCGACGGGGTTTGAGCCCTCCGCTGAGATGCTCAGCGAGGACGCCGAGGGCCTCTTGGGCTTCGTCGTAGCCGGCCAGCCCCAGTGACAGCATCCGTATCGGCTGCACGCCACCGTTGACATGTGTGAGGACGTGAACACCGATCTCGTGCTGGACGAGTTGTTCCACACGGTCGGCATCGATTGTCGTGTCGGCGCCGATCAGCACGTGTCCATTCTCGACCATGACCCCAACTGCGGTCCTGCGGACCTCGACCCGGGCGGCGAGCTCCGGAAACTGACGTCGGTAATGGTCGATCTCGCGACGCATCAGCAAGGCCACGCCCTCGGCTGCGACCCGCTCCTGTGTGCGACGCCGCCGGGGGAACGCTCCGAGGATGTCGTTGGCCAGGCCCAGCAAAGATCGTTCGACATGGCCGTACTCCTCGACCGCCGCCACCAGGAAACGGTCGGTCCCCCGCACCCGGAGGAGATCGATGCGGCGTTCCAATTCTCGATGTAGATCGCGAGCCATATGGATGAGCACGGGGTCGGTCGCTTGCTCAGGGTTGACCGCTTTGAGCTCTTTGTCGATTGCATCCAGATCGGGAAGTGGGGCGTAGACGAACTCGGGGTCCCGGCTAGACGCCTCGAAGAAGGCCCTCCTCGCCTCGGGGACATTGATCGGGGTCACCAGCATCAGGATCGGGAGCCGTCCTGCGATCTCGGTCAGGGCGCGGTCGATGCTGAGATCGACTTCGTCGACACTCATATCGCGGCCCAGGCCGCCACCACCGGCTCCACCGTCTCCGCCAACGCATCGCCCCATTCGAGGAGGAGCGGATCGTCGACCTCGCCGGTCCACTCATCCATGAACACCTTCTTGAACTCGATGGCGAGCGCGCATGCTCGATCGCCGTACCGGTCGTGGACCCACTTCGCCACTTGCCGTCCTGCGAACCGGACGTTCGGCCTGGCATCCACGAGCTCACCCCCGACAGGCACCGCGCTCATGGCCTCGATGAAAACGTCAGCCACCGGCTTCCAGCGATCGGGTAGGGACCCGGTGCCCAGGTTGACCGTCGGATTGTCGGACGCAGGCTCCGGCTCGGCGTCTGGCCCGGGTCTCCGGTGGTTGTACGAGTGGATGTCATAGAGAACGAACCCGCCGTGGTCGGCTACCAGCCCATCGAGGACCTGTGCGAGGTCCTCATAAAACCGGTCGTAGAGGCTCAGGGACTCTGCGATCTCGTCGTCGTCCAGTGGCTCCCGCCACACCTCGATCCCCCATGAATCTGCAGCGGTGCGATACACGGCGTCACCCCGCTCCCGATTGAGGTCGACCTCGAACCGGGACCGGTTGACCACGATGTTCGGGCCGATTCGTGCGGCGAGTGAGCCGGTGTAGGGGTCCTCCTCGCGGAGCCGCTCGTCGTCCCCCACCTCCATCCTGCGAGCCAGTTCAGGTCTCACGTCGTGTCCGGCGTGGACGGCGATCGCTATGAGCGCGGCCGGGGCGCGCAGGTCGAATGTCGCGAAATCCATGGTCCCGATATCTACCCCTATCCCAGCTGCGCCAATCGAATATCGGAAGAGTCCCGGGTGAGTAGTTTCAGATCTGTGGAACGACCCGACTGGTTCAACGAGGACCTGTACCCCTTCGAGAGCCATTGGCAGGAAGTGGCGGGCTCCCAGATCCACTACCTGGACGAGGGTGAAGGGCCGCCGTTGCTCATGCTGCACGGCAACCCGACCTGGTCGTTCCTCTACCGGAGGATGGTGCCCTATCTGACGGACCGGTTCCGCTGCATCGCTCTCGACTACCCGGGTTTCGGGCTCTCCACGGCTGCCGACGGCTACGAGTTCACCCCGGCCGAGCATGCGGCCACGGTCGGGGGATTCGTGGATGCCCTGGGGCTCGACGGCTTCACCCCGGTCCTCCAGGACTGGGGCGGTCCGATCGGCCTCGCGGTGGCGATCGAGCGAGCCGACCGGGTGCGGGCACTGGTCCTCGGCAACACCTGGGCCTGGCCGCGGACCGATGCCGCCGCCGAGCGCTTCTCGGCAGCACTCGGCGAGGGGCGCACCGGAGAGTTCCTCGTCGACCGGGCCAATGTGTTCGTCAACCTCATCGTGCGCCGGGCGATGCGACGGCGAAGCCCGACCGGGAAAGAGATGAAGATGTGGCGGGGACCGTTCCCCACACAACCCTCCCGGCTCCCGTTGCGGGTCCTGGCTCGAGAGCTCATCGGATCGGCGGAGTGGCTGGCATCGGTCGAGCAGGACCTCGAGAAGATCGCTGACAAGCCGTCGCTCCTCTTCTGGGCCGATCAGGACCCGGTGTTTCGTGGCGCCGAAAAGCGGCGCTGGGAGAGCATCCTCTCCAACCGGCGCACCTACATCCTCCGCCATGCCGGGCACTATTGGCAGGACGATGCTGGGCCCGAATCAGCGCTCATGCTCCGCTATTGGTGGGACCAGTCCGGGGTCTGACAATGGCCACCCAGCCGGAAACCCTCTACGCGTCTACCGACGCCGGTTATGTGGCCTATCAGGTCTTCGGGGAAGGCCCGATCTCGACGCTTTTCATCACCAGTTGGGCCCAGAACCTGGACGTCATGTGGGACGAACCCGGGCTCGCCAGGTACATGGGCCGCCTTGGCTCGTTCAGCCGGGTCGTCTGCTTCGACAAACGGGGGTCCGGTGTCTCCGACCCCGTCCCATGGAACATGCTGCCTGCCCTCGAGGACTGGATGGACGACGCCCAGGTCGTGCTCGACGCAGCCGGAGTCGAGCAGACCGCGGTGATCGGGGATGTCGAAGGCGGGCCTATGGCCATCCTGTTTGCCGCCACCTATCCGGAACGGGTATCGGCGCTGGTCCTGATCAACACCTTCGCTCGTTGGAGGCGTGACGCCAACTACCCGATCGGCATGCCCGAGGAGACAATCCCGAAGTTGACCGCCGCCTACGAGGAGCATTGGGGAGTCGACGCCAGCATCCTCGAGTTGACGGCGCCATCGACGGCCCATGATCCGAGGTTCCGCGATTGGTATCGGCGCTACCAGAGACTCGCAATGCCCCGTGGCGCTGCAGCCGCCGGGTATCGGTGGGTCACGAATCTCGATGTCCGCATGGCCTTACCGGCGATCCAGGCGCCGACGCTCGTCGTGAGCCGTACCGACGCCAGACACCACCGCGCCGCCTTTGGCGAGTACCTGGCCGACCACATCACGGGGGCAAAGTACGTGGAACTTGCCGGTGCCGATACCTACCCGTTCCAGGCGGGAGATTTCGACCTGGTGCTGGATGAGGTGGAGCAGTTCCTGACCGGGGCGCCGGCCGCCCCGGTAGTTGACCGGGTCCTGAGCACGATCTTGTTCACCGACATCGTCGGCTCCACCTCGACCGCCGCCGGGATCGGCGACAGTGCCTGGCTCGCCCTGCGCCAGGCCCACGACGACATCGTTCGGGAGAACCTGCGGAGGTACAGGGGCCGGGAGGTGAGCTATACCGGTGACGGCTTCCTCGCCACGTTCGACGGGCCAGCCCGCGCCGTGAGTTGCGCCCACCGCATCGCCAATGAGGTCGAGCCCCTCGGCCTGGAGATCCGCGCCGGGCTCCACACCGGAGAAGTCGAGGTCACCGGTGATCAGGTCGGTGGGATGGCAGTCCACCTGGCCAACCGGATCATGTCCGAGGCCAGCCCCGGCGCCACCCTGGTCTCGGCGACTGTGAAGGACCTGGTGCTCGGGTCGGGCATCGAGTTCGTCGACCGGGGCAGCCACGAGCTCAAGGGAGTCCCCAACTCCTGGGCCCTCTACGAGGTCTCCAGCGTTCCCTGAGTTGTCGGGACCAAGTCCTCTATGACTGAGGTGCGTCAGGCTCGAGGATCGCGGTGGGCGCACCATGGATCGCAACCTCTCCCTCAGACTCGTCAAGATCGTTCACACCTCGATCTGGCTCGCCGTGGAGTCGGCGATGGCCTATCTGGTGTATTCGGGTGCTCGCCGTCGTTCCGATCGAACTGCGGCGGTGGCGGGCGCGATCGTGGCTGCCGAAACCCTCGTGTTCCTGGGCAATGGCAACCGGTGCCCGTTGACCGACCTGGCCGAGTCGCTGGGG
The DNA here is from genome assembly GCA_963780755.1 of uncultured Acidobacteriota bacterium. Lineage (GTDB taxonomy): Bacteria > Actinomycetota > Acidimicrobiia > Spongiisociales > ZC4RG35 > JALYNX01. The sequence goes on along the minus strand of CAWACX010000002.1, from coordinate 752,608 downwards.
TCCGAACATGGTTCGGTCACCGATATCTATCTCCCAGGATGGCTCGCCCGGAACCTCCCGGCGATCCACGTTCCCTTGGTGGCGCTCGCAGTCGGTCTCCACTTGCGGAACCTGGCCGCAGGTCGGTCGAATCGAGCATCGCGAAATCTCATCACCAGGGTGCCCGACCGCTCCGACTCACGCTGATCTAGGGTGCCGATCACTTCCCCGGAGCGAACTTCCCCCTGTCTCGCAGCGTTGATTTTCGCGCTCTGAGCGGCAGGTGATGGCGGTCGACTGGAAACACTTGACCCCTGACATGTGTGTAATTACAGTATTGAAGTCCATCCAACATGTTGTGGTCACTTCCCCCTCGACCACAACATGTAGTGGTTGGAGCTGACATTTTGGCAGTCGTCCCCGATACCATTCACGAGGACGATCTAGTGCGAGGAGGCACTATTCATGAGTGAAGGCCTGCGGATCAATCGTCGCTTCACCGAGGCCGGCAAGGACGCCTACGACCGGATCGAGTGGTCCCGTCGCGACTCGCGGATCACCAACCCCGATGGCTCGATCGTGTTCGAGATGACCGACGCCGAAATCCCCGCAGGATGGAGCCAGGTGGCCGCCGACATCATGGTCTCGAAGTATTTCCGCAAGGCCGGTGTCCCCCAGTTCGACGACGAAGGCAACCAGGTCTTCGACGATTCAGGTCAGCCGGTGCTCGGCCCCGAGCGCTCGGCGAAGCAGGTGTTCAACCGTCTCGCCGGCACCTGGCGCCACTGGGGTGAGAAAGAGGGCTACTTCGCATCCACCGAGGACGCCGATGCATTCGAGGGCGAGCTCCAGTTCATGCTGGCCGAACCAGATGGCCGCCCCCAACTCCCCCCAGTGGTTCAACACCGGGCTCAACCATGCCTACGGGCTGACCGGTCCCGCCCAGGGCTTCTGGTACGTCGACGGCGACGACCGAGGAGACTCAAGGCCTTTCGCCTGACTCCTACAGCCGTCCCGCCCCGCATGCCTGCTTCATCCATGTCGGTCAGAGGACGACCTGGTGAACCCGGGCGGGATCATGGACCTCTGGGTCCGCGAGGCCCGGATCTTCAAGTTCGGCTCCGGGGCCGGCTCAAACTTCTCGCAACATCCGAGGCGAGAACGAGCCGCTCTCCGGCGGGGGCAAGTCCTCGGGAGTGATGTCATTCCTCAAGATCGGCGACCGGGCCGCCGGCGCGATCAAGAGCGGTGGCACCACCCGACGCGCCGCCAAGATGGTGATCCTCGACGTCGACCACCCGGACATCGAGAAGTTCATCGACTGGAAGAAGGTCGAGGAAGACAAGGCCCGCGTCCTGATCCAGCCACGGCGGGCTTCCCCGCCGACTTCAACGGCGAGGCCTACGCCACCGTTTCCGGCCAGAACTCCAACAACTCGGTCCGGGTCAACAATGACTTCATCGAGGCCGTCTTCGCCGACGGCGACTGGGACTTGATCAACCGCACCGATGGCTCGGTGCGCAAGACGTTGAAGGCCCGCGACCTCTGGACCCAGATCGCCGAGGCGGCATGGGCCTGCGCCGACCCCGGTCTCCAGTTCGACACCACGGTCAACGAGTGGCACACCAGCCCGGCAGGGGGCCGGATCCGGGCATCGAACCCGTGCTCGCGAGTACATGTTCCTCGACGACACCGCCTGCAACCTGGCCTCGATCAACCTGGTCCGCTTCTACGACGACGAGGCCGGGGTCTTCGACATCGAGGCCTACCAACACGCCATCCGGCTGTGGACGATCGTGCTCGAGATCTCGGTGGCCATGGCCCACTTCCCGTCCAGGGAGATCGCCCAGGGCTCCTACGACTACCGGACCCTCGGTCTCGGCTACGCCAACCTCGGCTCGCTGCTGATGCGCCAGGGGATCGCCTACGACTCCGAAGAGGGACGGGCGATCGCCGGCGCGCTGACCGCGATCCTCACCGGATACTCCTACGCCACCTCGGCGGACATCGCCGGAGTGGTCGGGCCCTTCCCCCGCTTCGCCGAGAATCGGGAGGCGATGCTCCGGGTGATCCGCAACCACCGCCGAGCCGCGCACAACGACCACGAGTTCGAAAGCGTCAGCCACAAGGTGATGGCCATCGATCCGGCGGCCTGCCCCGAGGACCTGCTCGCCGCGGCGAGGAGCTCATGGGATCTGGCCCTGGAGTGGGGCGAGGCCAACGGCTATCGCAACGCCCAGGCCAGTGTGTTGGCTCCTACCGGCACCATCGGCCTTCTCATGGACTGTGACACCACCGGAGTCGAGCCCGACTTCGCCCTGGTCAAGTTCAAGAAGCTGGCCGGCGGCGGCTACTTCAAGATCGCCAACCAGTCGGTGGCCCCCGCGTTGCAGCACCTGGGCTACGACGCCGATCAGATGAAGGAAGTCGTCGAGTACATCGTCGGCACCAGCTCCATCGATGGCGCCCCCCACATCAACCGGGAGTCGCTGACCGCCAAGGGATTCGACGAGGAAGACCTGGCCAAGCTGGAGAAGGCGCTGCCCGCGGTCTTCGAGCTCCGCCACGCCTTCAATGTGTTCACCTTCGGTGAGCCCACGCTGCAGCGTCTCGGCTTCGAGGTCGACGAGTACACCGGCTGGGACTTCAACCTGCTCCGGGCCCTCGGCTTCACCGCCAAGGAGATCAACGAGGCCAACGATCACATCTGCGGCCGACAGACCATCGAAGGCGCCCCCCATGTCAAAGAGGAGCACCTATCCGTCTTCGACACCGCCAATAAGAACGGCAAGTACGGGGAGCGGTTCATCCACCACAACGGACACATCAAGATGATGGCTGCTGCCCAACCCTTCATCTCGGGCGCGATATCGAAGACGATCAACATGCCCAACGAGGTCACGGTCGAGGACATCGAGGGCGCCTACCGCATGTCCTGGGAGTGGGGCCTCAAGGCGATGGCCCTCTACCGGGACGGCTCCAAGGCGGCCCAGCCGTTGAACTCGACTTCCGACGAGGGCGAGGAGAGTGAGGAAGAGGCGGCCGAGGTCACCGCCGCCGTCGAGTCGGAGAAGGCGATCCACTGGGGCAACCTCCCAGCAGGGATCTCCCCCAGCCAGGCGTACGCCCAGGGGATGAAGCCGCCCCGGTTCCTGCTCCCGGCCCGGCGCGGCGGGATACAACGAGGAGGCCAGGATCGGCGGGCACAAGGTCTACCTCCGCACCGGCGAGTACGACGACGGAACCCTCGGCGAGATCTTCATCGATCTGGCCAAGGAGGGGGCGACCCTGAAGGGGATCCTTTCCTGCTTCGCCATCGCGGTCTCCAAGGGGCTCCAGTACGGAGTGCCCCTTGAGGAGTTCGTCGACACCTTTACCTTCCAGACCTTCGAGCCCCGGGGCATGGTCGAGGGCCATCCCAACATCAAGATGGCCAACTCGATCGTGGACTATGTGTTCCGTGCCCTGGGCGTCGAGTACCTGGAGCGGGACGAGCTGGCACAGGTGCCACCGGACCGCGGGGTCGGCGAGCTCGCAGGGCCGGCCAAGGGCATGGCCGTCGAAGCCGGGGTCCAGCTCGACCTCACCGATGCGGCCGCCGAGGACGACATGGAGGCGATCAAGGCGGCCGTCGCCTTCGTGGACGCACCCGAGGTCTCACCCGATGTCCCCCTGCGGAGCGGGGGGACCGACGCCAGCGAGCGAAGCGAGCGCGTCGAGGGGGGCACCCAGAAGATGGCCCTCGCCGGCAGCGCGGCCGCCGTCGACTCCGCCCTCAAGGAGAACATGGGCGACGCCCCGGTGTGCTCCAACTGCGGCCACATGACGATCCGCAACGGCAGTTGCTACGTCTGCCTCACCTGCGGGGACACGACCGGCTGTAGCTGAGCATCGCATCTGATCGAGTCAGTCGGCTGAGCTTCTAAAGACCCTCCTCGAACCCGATCCGCCAACTCGGATAACGCAGGTTCCAGCCCAGGTCCCGCTTGGCCTTGGCGTTGGAGGAGCCCCGGATTTTGGTCATCATGGTCACCCCCGCCTCACCGACGATGAACCGGGCCAGCCAAGCCGGGACCCGGCGCGGGGGCTTGGCTCCGAGCACCTCGGCCAAGTACGGCAGCCATTCGAAGACCGGGGCAGGCTCGTCGTCGACGATGTTGTAAATCCCCGGTGCTCCGCGGTCCACGGCGAGAGCCGTCGCTTCGGCGGCGTCATCGATGTGGATGAACGACCAAATTCCGGTTCCACCGCCAACGATCGGCATCTGGCCCCTGGCCACGGCCTCGAGCATCGCTCCGCCTTTCCCGAGAGCATTGCCAGGACCGTAGAAGCCGCCATATCTAAGCGCCAGGCCCTCGATCCCGGGGGTCCCGGTGGTCACGGACTCCAGGTGGATGATGGCCCCGAGTGTCTCCCGCACCTGTTTCGGGGGGTCGGTGTTGAGCGGATCATCTTCGGTCTTCACCGGTCCTCCACTCAGCTCGCTGGGCCACCCGGCGAAGCTCTGCGCGATGAAACGCCGGACGCCGGCCTCCACCGCGGCTTCGATCAAGTTATCGGTGGTCTCGGTGCGGAGCCGATTGGTCTCGGCGAAGGTCTCGGCAAAATGTCGGAAATCGAGGTCACCCGAGAGGGCGGTCATCTGATGGATCACCACATCGGGCTCGGCCTCGAGCACGACCCGTCGTACTGCCGGGCCATCCTTGCCGTCGAGCACCACCGGGGTGGCGCCTGCCAATCGCAGGCCGTCGATCTTGGCCGGGTCCTGGTCGTGCCTACCACCTCGTGGCCGGCATCAACCAGCAACGGCACCAGCCTCTGTCCTATGGCTCCAGTGGCGCCAGTGAGGAGTATTCGCATGTCGTCTCCTTTCGTCTTCCTACCCAGGACGAGATGGAGGCGGCTTCTGTGACAGGCATCCGATCGCTGTCACAATCAAAGGGACTAACTCGTCCCAGGCACATGCCAAACCTTCCCGACTCGAGGACAGACGAAACCGACATCTCTCTCCGCCCGCTGCTCTTCTCCATCGCCTATCGAATGACCGGGAGCGTGACGGATGCCGAGGACTTGGTCCAGGAGACCTACCTCAGGGTCCGCGACGCAGAGCTGCAAGGAACGGAGATCCAGTCCCGGCGGGCCTACGCCTGCGCGGTGGTGACCCGCCTTTCGATCGACCACCTCCGATCGGCCCGGGTGCGACGTGAGCAGTACGTAGGGGAATGGCTCCCGGAGCCCATCGTCACCGAGCCGGTCCTCGATCCCCAGGAGCACGCCGAGCTCTCCGACAGCCTCTCCATGGCCTTCCTGGTCCTCCTGGAGAGGCTCACCCCCTCCGAACGGGCCGTGCTCCTGCTCAGGGACGTCTTCGGGTATGGATTCGATGAGATCGCCGAACTCATCGGGAAGACCGAGGCGAATTGCCGCCAGCTCGCGGTGCGTTCGCGGGACAAGGTCCAGGAGGACAGGCCACGATTCGAAGCCTCGGTCGAGAAGCGGTGGGCGTTGGCGGAGATGTTCTTCGCCGCGGCCGAAAGGGGTGACACGGACGCGCTGGAGCACCTGCTGGCCAGTGATGTGGTGATGTACGGAGACGGTGGCGGAAAGGCACCGGCGCGGCAGGACCCCGATCCGCGGTGCCACAGAAGCCGCGAGATTCCTGGCCGGTCTGGCTGGCCGCGCCGAGTCAGACGGCTGGGCTCTGACCCTGGTCGACGTCAACGGACAGCCTGGAGCAATGGTGCTCGACAAGTCCGGGGGCACGATCGCTGTGATGTCACTCGACATCGCGGACGGAGAGGTCCATGCAGTGCGTGCGGTGGTCAACCCCGACAAGCTCCGGCACCTGGCTCCGGGCTTGGGTCCGACATAGGGCCACCCAGGCCTGCCCACGACCTCCCTGTCGCCAAAGTACATTGCCGCCGTGAAAACGGCAGGTGTCGCATTTCTGCTCATAGCTCTCACCGCGTGCACCGCTGAAACGGCGTCCACGACCACCACGGTCCCGCCACCGGCCACCACGACCAGCGCCGCTCCCACCACCACGCCGGCGCCTGACTCCACCGCCGACCTCTTGGAGTCCCTGGGCGGCGAGCTCTGCCCCGACTCCGAGTTCACCTGCGTCACCATCGACATGCCGCTCGACCACTTCGACCCCTCCGACGAGCGGACCATCGGGGTCACCTTCGCCGTCCTCCCCGCCAGCGGTGAGAGCCAGGGTGCATTCGTCACCGTCACCGGTGGCCCGGGCACATCCGGGATCGCTGTCGCCGACTCCTACACCGAGCTCTACGACCCGGCGATCGCCGAGCAGTTCGACATTGTCTTCTTCGACCAGCGGGGCATCGCCAGCTCCGGTGGCCTCACCTGCCCCCAGGCCGCCAACGACTACTTCCGGGCTCCGGGTGATGTGGCCTCGGCGACCGGAATCGACCTCCTCGTCGAGTCGGCGGAGACCTTCACTGTCAACTGCATCGCCGAGATGGGAGACCCCGAGGAGCTCGCCTTCGTCTCGACTGGACAGGCTGTCGAGGACTTGGAGGTGTTCCGGGAGATGTTCGGATTCGAGGAGGTCGTCGTCTTCGGGGAGAGCTATGGCACCCAGTTCGGGCAGACCTACGCCGCCACCCACCCCGAGAACCTCGACCGGCTCATCATCGACGGTGTGGTCGACCTCACCCTGGAGGGAATCGCCTACCACCAGGAAATGGCGGCGGCTTCCAGCCGCACCCTTGACCTGATGATCGAGGCCTGCGACCAGGACGAGCTCTGCGCCGCCGACTTCGGGGGCCCGGCCGGTGACGCCTACGACCGGCTCTACGGCCAGCTCCTCGAGGGGCCGCTCAGCGCCGACTTCCCCCTCCCTGACGGCACGACTACAAGCCGGTCGCTGGGTCTCGGTGACCTGGAAACCATCGCCACCGGCCATCTCTACGAGGAGTACGACCGGATGCTGTTCCTCCGGGCGCTCTCGGCGTGGGGTCGGGATGGCGACCTGGTGCCCCTGCTCCGCCTCCTCAACGTCAACCTCGCCCTCGACCCAGCAGACCCAGGAGGTGCATCGAGGACCCCACCTGGTCCGACGCCATGTACTTCGGGGTCGAATGCCTCGACTACGCCTATGGCGCCACGCCCGAGGAGACGGTCCAGAATTTCATCGACGCCGCCCCCGCGCCAGAAGGGCTTCGTCTCGCCTCGGTCTACTTCGGGGACCTCCCCTGCGCCTTCTGGCCGCACAAGACCGCCGAGGGGCGGCCGCCACCACTGACCGCCGAAGGCATCCCGACATTGGTCCTTGGCCCGACTGTCGACCCGGTCACCCCCTACCAACAGGGGGTGGACGTTCACTCCCGGCTTGCCGAGGGCTACATCATGTCCAAGGAGGGCGGGCCCCATGTCATCTTCGGCTGGGGCGAGCCCTGTCCCGACGAAGACGTGACCGCCTTCATCCTCGATGGGACTCCACCCACGACCCGAGGTCTGCGAGGGAGTGGTGATCGCCCCCTATCAGCCCCGGCTCACCGGAGCCGACACCGAGGACCCGGAGACCGATGCTCAGCAACATCGAGTGGGAGATCGGCTATCTCCCCGAGTACTACTACTGGGACCTGTTCACCGACACCAGCGTCGGTTGCCCCGAGGGAGGAACCCTCTCCTTCACCGCCACCGAGGTCGGGAACGACTTCACCTTCGAGGACTGCGGGCTCGCCACCGATGTGTTGATGTCAGGGACCGGGAGCTACGACTCGCTCGAGGACGTGCTTCATCCTCGACGTCTCGATGGGCGAGTGCTCCATACGGATATCAGCGGGCCGGCGAAGAGATCGTGGTCGACACCACCTGTGATTGAGGAGGAATCGATGGACATAGTGGACCGGCATTTCGCCGCCGAGAACGCACACGACGTGCCGGGCACCCTGGCCACCTACACCGATGACATCGTGTGGGACGACGTGACCCATCCCTTGAGCCCGGTCCACGGGAAGGAGGCGGTGGGCGCGGTCTACTCCGACATCCTCGACGCCATCCCCGACGTCCATTTCGTCTCGGTGCGCCGCTTCAAGTCCGACGACGGGCTCTGGGTGGTCGACGAGTCCAACGTCACCGGCCATGTCCACGGCCAATGGGCCGGGATCGATGGCGGAGGAGCGCCGGTGGAAATCCGGCTGCTCCACCTGTTCCGGCTCCGGGACGGTCTGATCGAATACGAGAACGCCTGGTTCGACTCGGCCGCAGTGTCCCGCCAGGTTGAGGCCTGGAAAGCCAACCAGACCTGAGTCGTAGAGTCCCATTCATGCCACGTCTCGACGCCATCGGACTCATCGTCTCCGACATGGAGCGCGCCATCGCCTTCTACAAGATGCTCGGCCTGGAATTTGCCGACGACGAGGTCCATGCCGAGGCGGCCGGGCCCGGTGGGCTGAGGGTGATGCTCGACACCGAAGCCAGCGTCCAGTCCTTCTCCGACTGGCAACCGCCAACCGGCGGCGGGCCGCGCACTGCCCTCGCCTTTCTCTGTGACAGCCCGGCCGATGTCGACCGAATGTTCAGTGAGCTGGTGGCGGCCGGAGGGCGCGGCCACCTATCCCCGTTCGATGCTCCCTGGGGCCAGCGCTACGCGACGGTTCACGATCCGGACGGCAACGCCGTCGACCTTTTCGCCGCTCTAGAGCCGGCGAGCCGTCAGCCGCCGGCCATCCAGGCGGCAACGTCCTCCTGGGTCACCCACTCCTGGAACCTCTCCGGTGAGCACTCGGTGCTGACTGCGGCCATCAGGGCGCCGGCCGTTGTCAGCTCGCCCAGGGGAAGGTCGTTCATGGTCCCGCCCTGCGCCACGTACGCGTCGAGCGCGGCGAGGTCGGTCTCGCAATCTCCACTCGCCTCACCGGCACCTTCGCCGACGCTCCCGATGAACTGCTCCAAGAACACGAAATAGGCGAGCGTCCCCGGGGCCTCGTCCTCGGCGAACTCCTTCATCGCGGCGATGCTGTCCTCGGCGGTCATGTCGAGATCCGGGCAGTTGGCGGTCTGCTCTTCGAGCGGGGCAGTGGCCGTCTCGAGCTCGGTCGACAGGGCTTCCATGTCTGCCTGGGTCATGGCGTTGAAGTCGCGGCCCTCGACCAGCGGCTCCAACTCCTGGAGGAAGGTGCGGAAGGCGTCGAGACACTCTTGAGGCATGTCGGAAAGACTCGACACCTCTCCCGCCGGGTTGTCGGTGGTCTCCGTGGTTGGAGCTGTCGTGTCGGCCGGCGCGGTGGTGGTGCTCGAGGAATCTCCACCACAGGCAGTGAGGGCCACCACGAGCATCAAGGCCAGCGCGGCAAAACGTGAATTTCTCATTCGGACCTCCAGGCCCCTGGTGGGTCGGACCTTCGGGATCCGAGCAGTACCGAGGGAGGTTACCTTTGGCCACTGGATGTTCGAATCGCTCGACTTCCTCTACATGCCGAGCCGGGACGTGGCAGCCGACGCCGCCTACTTCGCCGACGTGCTCGGCGGCGAGCTGGTCTTCGCGATCGAGGAATGGAAGACCCGGGTCGCCATGGTGCGGATGTCGGACACTCCCCCCGACCTCCTCTTCACCGACCACGTCGAGGGAGAGCGACCGCATCCTCATCTATCGGGTGGCCGACCTCGAGGCCACGATGACCCGCTCGAGTCAGATGGCTGGGAGCGGGAGGGAATCTTCGAAATCCCCCAGGGCCTGTGCCGCTCGTTTCATACCGGTGGCGGGCATCGACTGGCGATCTACCAGCCCACCCGGCCCGAGGTCACTTCCCACTTCACCGGGCGTCGGGATTTCTGAGATCAGCCGGTGGGCCCGAAGCGCTCGGTCCTGATCATCATCGGATCGTGGCCCAGGTCGACCAGAGCGCCGGCCGCGACCTCCACAAAGGTGGTCGGGCCGCAGATGAAGATCCAGGGCGCGGACTCCGGAGCGAACCCGACCTCATCGAGCATGTCGGCGTCGATCCGCCGCCGGTGCCCTCCCAACCCTCGGGCTGGGAGCGAGTGAGGGTGTGGATCACCGCCGGCCTTCCCCGGGCTCACCGAGCTCTTCCCGGTAGATCACGTCCTCCCAGGAGCGGGAGGAGTAGAGAAGCCGGGCCGGTGCCCGCGATCCGAGCCGCCGAACGGTGACGCAGCATCGACCGAAAAGGCACCACGCCCGAGCCCCCGGCGATCATGAACAGCGGCTCCTCTCCCGAGCCATCCCAGATGAAATAGCCGCCGATCGGGCCTCTCATCTCGAGCTGATCACCGGGCTCCACGACGTCGACGAGATACGGCGACACCTCACCGTCCTGCAGTCGCTCGATGGTGAGGACCAGATGATCGTCCTCGGGGGCGGAGGCGATCGAGTAGCTGCGCTGGGCCTGGTACCCGTCCTCTGCGGTCAGTCGGATGTCGACGTGCTGACCGGCGTGATGCCCGTCCCAGCCAGGGCATTCGAACACGATGCTCCGCACCCGGGGCGTCTCGTCGTGGACCTCGGTGACCGTGGCCGCCATCCAGGTCAGTCGCCCCAGTACCTCTGTTCCCGCCATGGATCCCCCTGATTGTGATAGCCGTAGGTCTCCCAGAACCCGGGACGATCCTCAGTCATGCAGTTCCAGCCCGCGCACCCACTTCGCGCTCTTCCAGAAGTAGAGATGTGGCACCAGGAGCCGGGCCGGGCCCCCGTGCGCGGGGCTCCAGGGGCTGCCCTCCGTATTCGTAGGCGACCCACGCTTTGCGGCCCAGCACGTCCTCGAGCGGGAGATTCGTGGTGTACCCGCCGTCGCTGAAGGCGCTGACGAATCTTCGCCTCACCGAGGAAGGCGCCTTCGAGCAGCCGATCCACCGACACCCCGGTCCACACCGTGTCGAACTTGGACCATTTGGTGACGCAGTGGATGTCCACGGTGATCGTCTCGGAAGGGATCGCGGTGAACTCCTCCCAGCCCCAGGAGCGTGTGCCCTGGGGAAGGCCCCGGACTTCGAAAGTCCACTCTTCGAGATTCGTCCGCGGCGTGGGGCCAGCAGAGAGGACCGGGAACTCAGCGGTGAGGTATTGCCCGGGAGGGAGCCGGGACGGGTCGTCGACCTGGGGACGGCGCCCGATGAACCCGCGGGAGATGATCGGCACGCCTACCTCAGAGCCAGCCCGACTTCTTGAACCGGGTGTAGAGGAATATGCAGGCCCCGGCCATGATTCCCAGGGCCAGAGGGTATCCCCAGACTTCGTCGATCTCGGGCATGAACTCGAAGTTCATCCCCCAGATCCCGGCGAGAAAGGTGGGGACCGCCGCGATCGGCGACGTACGCCGAGATCTTCCTCATGTCCTCGTTCTGACGGAGGCTGACCTGGGTCAGGTTGGCCGCGAGCATCGAGGCCAGCATGTCCCGATAGCCGTGGATCCGGTCGACGACACGCAGCAGGTGGTCGTGGACGTCACGGAAGTAGGGCTTGAGCTTGGGATCGATGGCGGCGTAGTCCTCCCCGGCCGAGGCGAAGCAGGGCTCGACCAGCGGCTCGGCGTTGAACTGAAAGCTCATCACCTCTTGTTTCAGTCGGTAGATCCGCTCCAGGTCGCCAACGCTCGGTGAAGACTTCCTTTCGACTTCCAGAACGTCGTCTTCGAGCGCATCGAGGACTTTGTCGTAATCCTTGACCACCTGGTTGAGGATGGCATGCAACACGGCGCCGGGGCCAGAGCAGCAGCCGCTCCGGATCACCTTCGAGCTCCTGACGCACTTGCACCAGCTGGCTGGCCTCGCCGTGCCTCACCGCCACGACGAAGTCGGGGTCGACGAAGAGCAGGATCTCGCCGAACTCGATGATCTCTACCGGGTCGACGTACCGGGCCGGCTTGGTGACCCCGAACAGGGTCTGGCCATAGGTCTCCAGCTTGGGCCGCTGACGGGCGTTGACGGCGTCCTCCACCGCCAGCGGGTGGAGATCGAAGGCCTTACGCGCCGCTTCGAACTCGTCCTCGGTCGGCTCATAGAGGCCAACCCACACCGAGGTCTCCGGGTCGCCGCGGAGGCGCCCAGCTTCCTCGAAATCGAAGGGATCGCTCGCGCGTTGGCCGTTTCTGTAGATGGCGGCGTCGACGATCATGTGGGCAGGCTACGCCCCGGCTCGCCCCTGGGCGTTCTGTCCCCGGCGATGTCTCCAGTCCTCGCCGCCGATCGGCACTCCCTGGTCCATCGCGGCCGGGCCCCAGGTGCCGGCCGCGTATTTGATCGGCTGAAGCGGCTGTGCCAGGACCGGGTCGTAAACCCGCCAGGAGGCCTCGACTTCGTCCGCCCTGACAAACAGCGTTTGGTCACCCTCGAGGATGTCGAGAATCAATGTCAGGTATGCCGGGGGCAACTCGTCGTACACGTCGGAATACCGAAAATGGAGAGCCTGGGAGTCGACTCTGCTTTCGTCTGCCGGGGACCTCACGTTGAACCGCAAAGAGAATCCCTCGTCGGGCTCGAGAATTATCAGGAGCACGTCGGGGTTGGCGCAATCGTCCCGAAGCCCATGAAGCACGCACAGAGCGGGCTCACGGAATGTGATTGCGATCTGGGTGAGCCTCTCCGGCAGCCGCTTTCCGGTGCGTAGCAAGAACGGCACGCCCTGCCAACGCCATGAATCGACATACACCCTGATCCCAACGAAGGTCGGCGTCCTCGAATCGGCAGGGACTCCGTTCTCCTCCAAATAGCCAGACGCCGACCCTTTCGCCTCTCCTGAGGCGTACTGGCCGTACACGATGTCATCGGGATCGATCGGCGCGATCGACTTGATCACCTTCACCTTCTCGTCACGAATCCGATCGGCATCGAAGACGTTCGGTGGCTCCATCGCGACGAGTGCGAGGAGCTGAGTCAGGTGGTTCTGCACCATGTCACGCACCACTCCTGCGTGGTCGTAGTAGGCAGCGCGATCACCGATGCCCCCGTCTTCGGCAACCGTGATCTCGACGTGGGCGACCTGATCTCGGTTCCACAGCCGCTCGAACATGTGGTTGGTGAACCTGAAAGCGAGGAGGTTCTGGACGGTCGCCTTGCCCAAGTAGTGATCGATGCGGAAGATCTGCGACTCGTCGAACCAGGAGAGCAGAAGCTCGTTGAGATCGTGAGCCGTCTCCAGGTCGGTGCCAAACGGCTTCTCGACGACCACGCGGACCCATCCCCCACTCTGGTTCAGGCCGGCGTTGCCCAGCCCCTCGATGGTCGACGAAAACGCCCGCGGTGGTGTTGCCAGGTAGAAGACCCTGTTCCCGGTGAGGCCCCGCTCCAACTCGATGGCCTCGATCCGATTACGGAGTGCGACGTAGTCCTCGGCCCGATCTGAGATCGGATGGTGATACACGTTCGACCGACACCACTGAGCTACCTCCTCGCCGCCCAAGCCACTGGCCGTGAGAGCCTCGAGTGTCCATTCGCGAAAGGGCCCGTCTCCGACGTCGTGTCTCGACAGACCCAGCACCACAGATCTCCCCGGTTCGCCCCGCCCCGCCATCAGCCGGTACAGCGATGGAATCAGCTTGCTTTCGGCGAGGTCTCCAGTCCCCCCGAAAATGACGAAAAGATGACGGTCGACCTCGGTCTCGACGCGGACTGGGGAAATCACCGAGCAAGCATCCCAGAAACCCAGCCTCAGACCCGAAGCGGCGGGAACTCGGATCCGAGGTCACCGACACTCGCCTGGTACAGAGCTACTGGCTGGGGAAGGCCACGCAGTTCGAATTCCCCCAAGGCCACCAGATCGACGTCATCTGTTAGACGCTCAAGGGCGTCGAAGGTCGCCCCGGACAACAGGATCTGACCACCGTGCCCCGCACCGCACACTCGTGATCCGATGTTGACCGGGAGCCCGACGTACCCGGTCTCGGTGCGGGCCGGCTCACCGCTGTGAAGGCCGATCCGGACCCGGACCACGGGCCCTCCGGGCCAGGCCTGGTCGCGTAGAGCCCTCTGGGCCTGAATCGCCGCCTCCAGGGCCTGATCGGCTCGGGCGAAAGCGGCGAAGAACTCGTCGGCGCGGGCATCGACCTCATATCCGCCTTGCTCATCCACCGCCGCCCGAATCAGGTGTTGGACGGTGGTCAGGACTTCCGAGTACCCATCGCCGAGGCTCTGGACCAAGCCGGTCGAGCCCTCGATATCACCGAACAGAAACGTGACCGGCCCCGAAGGGAGGTCGACGGCCTTCTCCCTGGATTCGGCTTCCGCGTAGCCGACGGGCCACGAACCCCACAGGTGCGATCCCGTAGCTGGTGGCCGCGGTGAGCAACCTGCGGAAGGCCTTTTCCCGCGCCGCCTCGTCCTCGAACTTGACCTGGTTGAAGCGGGACAGTGCGTTGCGGACATGCGACTCGTCGTGGATGGGAAGCATGCGCCGTCCGTTCGAATCGATGTAGGCAAAAGCGTTGTTGGGCAGCCGATCCCGTGCACTCTTGGACAGCTGTGCCATTCCTCGAAGTTAACCGGGCCGCGCTCGTTGGGAACGCGGCGAGGGCGGCGCCGGTGACGCCGCCCTCGGATCAGCCCCAAGTCAGGCCGATATGGCCTGTCCCAGCACCGCCTGCCCGAAATAGATGAGGAAGGCGACTGCCACCACCCACATCAGCGGGTGGACCTCGCGTGCCTTGCCTCTCACCACCTTGATGAGGGTGTACATCACGAATCCGGCACCGATGCCGACTGTGATGCTGAAAGTCAGAGGCATCAGCACCATGGTGAGCAATGCCGGGAATCCTTCCTCGAAGTCATCGAAGTCGATCCCCTTGATCAAGCCCGCCATCAAGAATCCAATCAGGATCAGGACCGGAGCGGTTGCCTGCAACGGCACCAGTCCGGCGATTGGAGACAGGAAGATGGCGATCAGGAACAACACCCCAACCACGATCGAGGTGACGCCGGTTCGACCGCCTTCGGCCACCCCGGCCGCACTCTCGATGTAGCTGGTATTCGAGCTGACCCCGGCCGCACCACCGGCAGCGGCTCCGATCGAGTCCACAACCAGCAGTCGTCCGACTCCAGGGACCGAACCGTCCTCGTCGGTCAGTTCGGCCTGCTCGGCGATCGCGGTGGCCGTGCCCATGGTGTCGAAGAAGTCGGTCAGCATGAAGCTGAAGATGGTCAGGGCCGCAGCCACGAACCCGAGTTGCTCGAACACGTTCGTGAGGTCGAAGTCACCGAGGGAGGCGAAGCTCGGGGTCGCCGTGAAGGTCTCTGGCACCTCGGTGAACCCGATGATCAGGCCCGCGATGGCGGTGACGAGGATGCTGATCACCAACGCCCCCGGCACCTTGCGGGCATAAAGGATGACCGTGACCAAGAGGCCGAACAGAGCCAGCCATGCCCCCATGGTGTTCGGGTAGATGAACGCCACGGGCACCGGGCCATCGGGTGCCCCGTGGCCGATCAACCCGGCGTCGACGAAACCGATGAAGAGGATGAACAGCCCGATCCCGACCCCGATCGACCGCTTCAGGGCGAGGGGAACGGCGTTCATGATCGCCTCCCGCAGCCCGACGACGACCAGAGCAAGGACGATCAGACCCTCGAGGACGATGACGCCCATGGCACCGGCCGGGGTGAGGCCCTGCGTCAGGACGAGGCCGAACGCCACCGCGCCGTTGATCCCCAGACCCGCCGCCATCGCAATCGGATAGTTGGCGACCACCCCCATCAGGATGCAGAGGAGGCCGGCTACCAATGCGGTGCCGGCCGCAACGGCCGGGGCGTCGAACCCGGCCACGCTCAGGATCGAGGGGTTCACGAAGATGATGTATGCCATCACCAGGAATGTCGTGAATCCGGCCCGGATCTCGGTGCCTACGGAAGTCCCTCGTTGTGAGAGCTTGAAGAAGGAGTCGAAGCCGGATCCACCGGAACTCGACTGCTTTTGATCGACCGTGTCGGTCATGTCTCCTCCCAATTTGAGGATGCCGCCCGTCGGCATCCATCGTTCGACCCAAAGTAACCGCGCCCGGTTACCCCTTGCCGCCGAAATGGGGTCGATGATTCGCGGGGTCAGACGAAGAATCCGACCACCCAGAAGACCACCATCCCGGCCACCAGGGTCCAGACGTGGCTCCTGGTCTTGTAGGCGACGGCGGCACCCGCCAGTAGGCCGGACAACTCGGGGAGACCGATTCTCACGTTCCCCGATGAATCGGTGAGCAGGGCCACGATCAGGGCGGCAAGCACTGCCGGCGCCACGAATTGAAGGGCCACCAGCACCCCGTCAGGGATCTTCCGGCCGGAGAGGGAGACGATGAACAGGGCCCTGCTGATGTAGGTGCCGATCCCGACGATCACTATGGCTGCAAAGTCAGTCACGGCTCCACCTCGCCGCCAGGGTGCCCGCCACGATGCCGGCCAAGGACCCCAACAGGAGGCCGCCACGGTTGGGAAGCGCCGCGGTGAGCCAGGTCACCCCGGCGCCGACCAGAGCGGCCACGACCTTTGGGCTGTTGTCGATGCCCAACACCAGCAGCCCGATGAAGAGGACGGGGACCGCGAACTCGAGATGCCAGGACTCGGGGACCACCGGGCCCAGCAGCAGCCCGAGGGCGGTGGTCGCGAGCCAGGTCACCCAGAAGGTCAGGCCGGCCGCCAGGTAGTAGGTGCGGAACTGCTCCGAACTGTCGCCCGATCGGAAAGTGGAGAGGGCGAACAGTTGGTCGATCAAGAGGTAGGGGCCAAACCATCGGAACCATCGAGGCTGCGTCTGGAAGACCGGTGCCAGGGCCGCGGAATACATGAGATGCCGGGCGTTGACCACCAGTCCCGCGGTGATCGCAGCCACCACAGAGGCGCCACTGCCGAGCAGGGAGATCAGGGTGAGCTGGCCGGCGCCGCCGAAGATGATCGGCGAGGTGGACCATCCCACCACCGGGTTCATCCCGGTCTCGGTGATAGCGAGCCCGAGGACCAATGCGAAGGGGATCGCAGGGATGAACAACGGAATCGCGTCGACGAAGGCACGACGCGCCAGGGCACGGTCCACAGACATGAGAGAGGCCACGATATGCGGGCCTGGTAGACGTTCAGTCGACGAAGACGAAGCTCCTCTCCCAGGCCGGGTAACTCTCCGTAGTCACCCCGTTGGCAGTGGTCCCCAGGTAAGAAGACTCACCGGGGCGCAGCTCGATGACCACGATGCCGCCATCCATGAAGTCGATCAGCCCGGCGTGCACCGCGGCAGTGCACACCGATGAGTCGTGGGTGTAGATGTCGGTGCCCCAAACCACACTGGCCGTCCCTCCGGAATGGCATCTGAAGGTGAACTGCTCGCCGTCGCTCCCGACCACCTCCACGGCGGACCGGCTCCAGTCGTCGATAGATGGAACGGACGAGGTCGTCACCGGCTCCAGGTCGGGGGGCAGGAGAGGAGCCGTCTCAAAGATTGGCTCGGAGCCGGTGCAGGCGGCGCAGGTCAAGAGGAACGATGCCGCGACCCGTGTGATCGTCGCCCCCGTCACGCCGACATTCTGGCTGGTTGACTCGCTCCATGAGCTCGATGAGACACACGGTGTTGCTTCGCTTCAAACCCGACACCACCGAAGTCCAGATCCAGGCGGTGCTCGACGGCCTGGCCACCATGCCCCAGATGATGGATTTCATCCGTCGTTATGAGTTCGGGCGCGACCTCGGTGTCATGGAGGGCAACCCACAGGTGGCGCTGGTCGCCGACTTCGACTCAGTCGAGGACTGGCGGGCCTATCAGGCCCACCCCCACCATCAGGAGTTGGTGCAACAGGTCATCGCACCGATCCTGGAGTCGATGACCCGCGTCCAGTATCAGGTGGGGTGAGGGCCGTTCAGGCCCTCACTTCCTGGCGCATGAACTTGATGTATGCGATGGCGAAAAACACCACGGTCATTGCCACCATCGCCACCAATTGCGGCCAAACGAGGAGCACGCTCTGTGGGAAGGAAAGCTCAGAGACGATGGCCCGGTCGATTTGGTCGACGGTGACGAACCCGAGGGTCCTCACCTCCGGCACCAGCAACGCGGTTGCGGTCTCGTTGTAGAGGACCACCGGCGACAGCCGTGACACGTTGGTCTCGGTCCGGACGTTGTTGATCTCGCTCACCGGGTTGGCGGGGTCGACGGGGTTGATCACATCGGCGACGAGGGTGAACAAGAGATTGCCGAAGAACGAGAGGGCAAGCCAGATCCCGATCATGAGGATCGCCGAAGTAGCGGCGCTGCGGAACACCACCGAGGCCAGCATCGACATCGCCAGCCAGACCGCCACATACACGAACGACGCGAGCAACCAGGTGAGCAGGCGGAAGGCGTCGCTCGCCTCGGGAACGATGCCCAGGGCGAAGATGCCGACGCCGGCCACGATCAGGGTCACAACGGTGAGTGTCAGTCCGATGATCCCCAACCCGGAGACAAACTTGCCGTTGATGACATCGTCGCGATGGATCGGTTGGGAGACCAGCCGGGGCAGCGTGCCCCGTGACCGCTCACCGCTGATCGAGTCGAACGCATACGCGATCCCGAACACCGGGAGGAGGAAGGCCACGATCTCGATGAAAGAAAAGGGGATCGGGTCGGCGCGCACCGTGAACAACCTGAGAAAGACACTGGCGCCCGATGCCGACGCCTCTTGCGCCGCATCTCGTAACGCGCCGGCCGCTCCATATACGGTCCCAACGGCGACCAGGCCGAGGATGAGGAGCAGGATGAAGAAGCGCACCGAGAGCAGGTGATCGGTGAACTCCTTGCGAGCCACCTCCACCCAGCCCGGCCGCGCTCGCTGCCAGTTCGGAGTTTCCGGCGCCGTCACCGCGGTCATGAGGCCACCGCCTCTGCCTCGCGGAAGTAACGCCGGTAGATCTCATCGAGATTGGACCCGAGGTCACGGATCTGCTTCACCTCGAGATCAGCCTCCACCATGGCCCGCACCACACCCGAGATGTCCCGCTCGGGAAGCGCCACCCGCCACTTCGAGGGACCCGTCTCGGTGACGGCGATCGCGTCGTCGGCGAGGTCGGGGAACCCGGCGCGGACCGCCGTCTTCACTTGCTCCTCGGTGGCCTCGACCACGAATTCGTAGACCGAGCTGCCCTCGGAGAGAGAGGCAGCCAACTCGTCCGGCGTGCCTTGGGCCACGATGCGACCCTCGACGAAGATCCCGACCCGGTCACAAACCTGCTGCACCTGGTTGAGCAGGTGGCTCGAGATGAGCACCGCCCGGCCGTCGGTGTGGGCGAGGCGGGAGATGAGCGCCAGGATCTCGACCACACCCTCGGGGTCGATCGCAGTGGTTGGCTCGTCGAGGATGACGACGTCGGGGTCCTTGACCAGGGTGTCGGCGACTCCGAGTCGTTGCCGCATGCCTCGCGAGTATGTCCCGACCTCGAAGTCGGCCGCGTAGTCGAGGCCGACGTCGACCAGAAGCTGCGAGATCCGGTCCTCGGCCTCTTCGGCGTCCAGCTCGTTGAGGCGAGCCGTGTAACGGAGGTTCTGGCGACCGGTGAGATCGTCATAGAACCCGACGGCGTCGGGGAGGTACCCCACCCGGCGCTTGACCGCGATCGCCTCGTAGGCGGGGTCCATCCCGCAGACGCGGACAGTGCCATCGGTGGGCTCGGTGAGGCCGAGCAGCATCAGGATCGTCGTCGTCTTCCCCGCCCCGTTGGGCCCGAGAACTCCGTAGATCTCACCGTGGGAGAGGCTGAAGTCGATGCCGTCAACAGCGACCCGGTCGCCATAGTGCTTGACCAGGCCTTCGACCTCGATGACCTTCTCGGGCAAGGTCATCTCCGCCCGTAGCGACGGAAGACCATCGTGAGGCCGACCAGAGCGACAACGATCACCGCGATCCCGACCAGGCCCCAGATGGCGGAGGTCTCGACCGTGGCTCGCACGTCCACCTGGTCGGAGGCCTCGGCGACGGCACCGCTGAAGGTGATGACGTAGTCGCCGTTGATCGCGTCACCGGATGGGGTGATGGTGGCGGTCACCTGGGCCTGCTGGCCCGGCTCTAGGAGCTCAATGATCTCCTGGTCGAATGCCACATCCCAGCCCTGGGGCGGGGTGGCCGTCATGGTGAGGCCCGCGAGCGGAGCCGTTCCGGTGTTGGTCACCACCAAGGCGAGGTCGGTCGCCTCCTCGCCACGCACGGTGACGTTGAGCGCCTCGTTGAGTGTGTTCACGTCGACTGCGAACGATCCCGTGATCCTGACTCCGAGCTCGGTCTCGGCGGAGAGGCCGGCGCCCTCGGCACGGGCGGTGATCATGTAGTCCCCTGCCGGGCTGGCATCAGCCGGATCGACCGAGACCGTCACAGTCCCCGTCTCCCCCGCAGCCACCGTGATGGTGGAGGCTTGGGCCTCGCCGGAGGGCCGGATCTCGGTGAGCCAGCCTTCGGGGCCGGAAGCGCTCAGCCCGAACTGGACTTCTCCCGGCGTGTTGTTGACCAGGGACAGGTCGAAGTTGAACGTGGAGTCGGCAGCACCCTCGAGTGCGGGGAAGTCGGTCGCCATCGTGACGTCACCGCCCACGGTTGCAGCGACCCGAACCGAAAGATTGAGCGTGTCGTTTCCGGAACCGCCGGACGCCGCGACCGACATCTCGTAGTCGCCTTCGGTGGCGTCGGCCGGGACATCCACCTGGAGCTCGAGCGCCACCTGGCCGGTCGAGTCCACCTGGGCGGCGTCGACGACGAACCCTCCACCCCGGAGCTCGCCCTCCCACCCCTCGGGCAGGCCGTTGATGGCCAACTCGACACGGTCACCGGGGGGTCCGGCGACGGTCACCTCGAAAGTGGCGCTGTCGCCGGGTTTCACAGCAACCCCGACGAACGGTGATGTGATCGACACCGTGGTCGGTGTAGGGATGGTTGCCTCTGTCTCCTGAGCCACTGCCGGGGCGGCAAGAGCGGTGACCGTCAAGGCGGCCACGGCAAGCACATGGGGAATTCTCTTCACTTTCATCTCCGTAATGGGACCGAACTCGCGGAATCTCGCTGACCCGAGGTTTAGAAAAGATAAAGCATCGCAGTTGGTTACGCCCTATCGAGCCGAATCCCGGATCAGGGCGTCGAGGGCGATCTCCACCATCTCATTGAAAGTGGCCTGACGCTCCTCCGAAGTTGTCGACTCTCCGGTCTTGATGTGGTCGGAGACCGTGGCGATGGTCAGAGCCCGTGCCCCACGCTCGGCGGCCACCCCGTAGAGGCCCGCCGCCTCCATCTCGACCGCAAGCACGCCCATCGACACCATGATGTCGAAGACCTCCGGGTTCGGGTTGTAGAAGGTATCCGC
This sequence comes from uncultured Acidobacteriota bacterium, assembly GCA_963780755.1. GTDB lineage: Bacteria > Actinomycetota > Acidimicrobiia > Spongiisociales > ZC4RG35 > JALYNX01. The sequence goes on along the minus strand of CAWACX010000002.1, from coordinate 731,356 downwards.
CGAGTGCACATTTCCCACCTTCACCGAGAACCCCCGGCCCGCCGCAACGTCGGCCGCCGCTCGTAGCAATTCGAAATCTGCAGTAGCGGCAAAGTCGAATCCGGCGTACCTGGCGCGGTTGGTACCGGAGTCGGTGCAGGCGCCGATGGCGAGCACCACGTCTCGGATCTTGACCGATGGAAGAAGACCGCCGCAAGAGCCCACCCGTATCAAACGCTCCACGCCGTACTCGGTGATCAACTCGGTGGCATAGATCGACGCCGAGGGGATCCCCATCCCGGTGCCCATCACCGACACCTCGAGGCCCTTGTAGCTCCCGGTATATCCCAGCATGTTGCGGACCGCGTTCACCTCTCGCGCATCGTCGAGGAAGTTGTCGGCGATGTGCTGGGCGCGCAACGGGTCGCCAGGGAGGAGGATCGATGAGGCGAAATCGCCCTTCGCGGCCGAGATGTGGGGGGTGGGCATGGAAGTTTGGCTCCTGGTGGGTTCTGTCCACCGCAAGTTATTCGATGAGCACGGCCTTTCTCCACCCGCGCAAGGCGTTGGTCACCGCAATCTCCTCGGCACGATGCAGGTCGTCCAGGTCGAGGCTCGACTCCTCGACCTCACCACGCTCCAACAGTTGCTCCCGGTAGACCCCGGGCAGGCAGCCGGAGTCGACCCCGGGTGTCAGCCAATGCCCGTCGACGCGAAGCATCAGATTGGAGCGATCGGTCTCCGTCACCTTCCCGTCTGAGTTGACCAAGACGATCTCCACCCCCTCCTCCCCGGCATCCGGGTAATGAGATCTGTCCGCGAGCTTGTGAGCCCATCGTGGCTCGCTGTGGTCTATCCGCCCGCTCCAAACGCGGAGCCCGACCGGTTCGTCCCACACCGGCATCGGCCTGGTCTTCATTTCGACTGCCCCGTCCGCTCGGAGCACGAGCCGCACCCGCAGTGCGAACTGGCCGCCAACCGCGGATAGAGCGTCCCCGACGGCAGATGGCCTGAGCGGGATGCCCCAATAGGTCGCGGATTCGGTGAGTCGCCGGACATGGCGCTCCAGAAGAAGGATTCCCGTCTCCGGGTCGTAGCGCATCGTCTCCAGGAGGTCCGGCACCTCCGCAGGTCTGGTGACCACCAGGGCCTTCCACAAGCACTCCTCGTATTCGACGCGGGCCACCGAGTCGTAGGTGATGCCCCCGCCGACGTGGTAGCTCACCCGACCCCGACTCACGACCGCGGTGCGGATCGCCACCGAAAACTCCGCGCGGTCACCGCCCGGAGGTAGAACTCCGATCGCCCCGCAGTACACGCCCCGGGAATCAGGCTCGAGGTCGGCGATGAGGCCCATCGTCGACACCTTGGGGGCGCCGGTGACGGATCCCGAGGGGAACATCGCGGCGAACAGTGAGTCGAGGCCCACTCCGTCCCGGAGCGTTGCGGTCACGGTCGAGGTCATCTGCCAGACAGTCGGGTGTCGTTCGACCTCGTACAACGCCGGGACCTCGACTGATCCCACCTCGGCCACCCGGCCCAGGTCGTTGCGCAGCATGTCGACGATCATCATGTTGCCCGCCCGCTCCTTCTCTGAGGCTTGCAACTGTTCGGCTCTCACCATGTCCTCGGCGCTGGACCTTCCCCTTGGCGCGGTCCCCTTCATCGGCTTCGCCGTCACCATGGTCCCGACGCGGGTGAAGAACAGCTCCGGCGAGACCGAGAGCACCTGGGCTTCGCCGAGATCGATCCAGGCGCCATAACTCCGAGGCTGAGATTCGATCATCGCCTCGAAGAGGCCGTACGGGTCCCCGGCGATGCTCGGCCCACATGGGGAAGGTGAGGTTCACCTGATAGCTGTCGCCGGCGGCGATGGCTTCTCGGAGCTCGTCCACCAGAACAGCATGCTCCGCACCGGTCAGTGAGGGGCTCCATTGCCCGAGTTTCAGGGCGCCGGCGAAGTCCAATGGCTCGCTCTCACCCTGGTACACGCCGAACCACACCAGGGGAAGCTCCGGGACACGCAGGGGCGCCGGCACCCGCAGCTTGGGCTCGAAGGCCGGGGCTGCCTGATAAGAGACGAAACCCACCACCCAGGCCCCTGCGGCCGAGGCCGCTTCGGCCGCTCGCAAGGCACCGAGGACCTCGCTCACCCGCTTCGCAACGATCACCCGGACCGGATCAGAGAAGGTGCGCGGGCCTGTCGACCAGCGGTCGCCGGCGAGTCTCACCGAGCCGTTCACACCGCCGACGTTACCGGTAGGGTCGCCGGCCCATGCCCGAAGTGCCCCATTTCCCCAGAGACCGGCACGACCTGGCGACCACCCTGGAAGATCTCGGGGCCGACCGGCTTCCGGGCACGCTCGGCATCGAGTTGGTCGCGCTGGGCGACGGCACCTCCGCCATGCGTTGCGTCATCGAGAACAAGCACCTGGCATCCAACGGCTATCTCCACGCCGCCTCGTTGGTGGCGCTTGCCGACACCACAGCCGGTTACGGCTGCGTGGCCAATCTTCCCGAGGGTGCCTATGGCTTCACCACCGTCGAGCTCAAGTCCAATCACCTGGCGACCCTGGTCGAAGGAGTCATGGCATCGTCGGGGACGATGGTGCACGGAGGCCGCAGCACCCAGGTGTGGGACGTCACTGTGAGCGACGAAGCCACGGGAAAGCCTCTCGCCCTCTTTCGCTGCACTCAATTCATCCTCTACCCCCAATGACTAGCAAGGGAGACAGATGACCGACCGCTATCTATCGATCCTCCAGCTCCGGGCGATCAGGGACTATCGGCCGGAGCCGTTGAGCGACGCCGACCTCGCGAAGATCCTCGAGGCCGCCCGATGGACCGGGAGCTCCAAGAACCGCCAGGACTGGTCGTTCCTCGTGATAAGCGACCGCGATCGCCTGCAGGGGCTTGCCGAGCATGGGGACTTCACCCAGCCGGTCCGTGACTCGGCGGCCACCGTGGTCCTCATCCAGGAACCAGGGGGGAACATGTTCGACATCGGGCGGGCAGCTCAGAACATGATGCTCGCCGCCGACGCCATCGGAGTCGCCTCCTGCCCGATCACGCTGCACCGCGAGGCCGACAACCGGGCGTTCTTGGGTGTGCCCGAGGACCGGGTCGCCCGCTACGCGGTGGCCTTCGGCTACGCGGCGCCGGGCGCCAAGGCCCGTAGCTACGGAGGGCGCAAGACGGGGGACTCCGTCATCCACCGCGACGGCTACTGATCCCACCGGCGAGCCCGAGTTCGTCTCTCACGGGCAGCACTACCGTCTGATCACATGCCCGAACCGATCGTCCAGGCGCGTGGCCTCACCAAGAGATTCGACGATTTCACCGCGGTCGACGCCGTTGACTTCGACATCGCCAAAGGGGAGGCATTCGGTTTCCTCGGGCCCAACGGGGCCGGCAAGACCTCCACCATGAGGATGATCACGACGGTGAGCCCGATCACCGAGGGGAAGCTCACCGTTTTCGGCCTGGACCCGACAACCGAAGGCCGACAGATCCGTAGCCGGATCGGCGTGGTGCCCCAGGAGGACAACCTCGACCTGGAGCTGACGGTCGCCGAGAACCTCTACGTGTTCGGGCGCTATCACGACATGAACCGTGCCGACATCCGCGCTCGTACCACCGAGCTGCTCGAATTCGCCCAGCTCTCGGACCGGGCGAAATCCCTGGTCGACCCGCTTTCCGGAGGCATGAAGCGCCGACTGACCATCGCCAGGGCCTTGATCAACGACCCGGAGCTGGTGGTCCTCGACGAGCCCACCACCGGGCTCGATCCCCAGGCGCGGCACTCGTTGTGGGACCGCCTCTACCGGCTGAAACAGCAGGGAGCGACCCTGATCATCACCACCCATTACATGGACGAGGCCGAGCAACTGTGCGACCGCCTGGTGGTGATGGACAAGGGAGAGATCGTCGCCGAAGGATCTCCGCGGACGCTGATCAACGAGCACGCCACCCGCGAAGTGGTGGAGCTCCGCTTCCAGGACGGGCAACGGGACCATGCCCTGGGCAGCCTCGACGGGCTGGCAGACCGCGCCGAGGTCCTCGCCGACCGGGTCCTCCTCTATACCGAGGACGCCGAGGGCACCCAACACGAGATGACAGTGCGAGGCATCCACCCCGAGCAGGTGTTGGTGCGCAGGTCCACCTTGGAGGACGTCTTCCTGAAGCTCACCGGACGGAGCCTGATCGAGTGACCGTGCTCACGCGATCGGTGCGGGTCGTCGAGGCCGAACTGGTCAACTACCGCCGGACCTGGCGGGGCACCGTCATCTCCAGTTTCGTCAACCCCATCCTCTTCCTCACCTCCCTGGGAATCGGGCTGGGGACATTCGTCGATTCCAGCTCTGCCGACCTCGGCATGCCCTACCTCACCTTCGTCGCTACCGGTCTCGTCGCCGCCAGCGCGATGCAGGCCGGAGCCTCCGACGGCAGCTTCCCGGTGATGGCCGGGATCAAATGGCGAAAGGAGTTCTACGCCACGATCACCACACCCCTAGGCCCCGCCGACATCGTCTATGGGCGCTTCCTTTGGGCCGCGATTCGCCTCACCTTCATCTTGGTGGTGTTCGTGGTGATCTCGGCCATGTTTGGGGCACTCGACTGGCGCAACGCCCTGCTCGCAGTGCCCCCCGGCGTGCTCACCGGTCTCGCCTTCGTCACCTGTACCACGGCTTTCACGGTCACCAGGGAAAACGAGACCAGCCTGTCGACACTCTTCCGGTTCGGGATCACCCCGCTCTTCCTCTTCTCGGGGACCTTCTTCCCGATCAGCCAGCTTCCCGACTACCTCAAGCCCATCGCGTACGTGACACCTCTGTTCCATGGTGTGGAATTGGTGCGCAAGGTCTCGATCCCCGGAGTCGACGAACGAGTGGTTACCTCGCTCCCGGCATGGGTCAGCGCCGCTTACCTGGTGGCGATGACAGTGATCGGGATGGTCCTGGCCACCCGTTGGCTGGACAGGAGGATCCGCCCATGAGCGTCTCTGCTCCGTCACGGCTCACCCCGCCCCGTCGCATGAGCCCCTTCCGGGCGCAGAGGATCTGGGAGCGAAACGTCCTCGTTTACCGGAGGCTGTGGAAGATCATCTTCACAGGCTTTTTCGAGCCGGTGCTCTACCTGTTCTCGATTGGGATCGGGATCGGCGTGCTCGTGGGCGACGTGACCCTCTCCAACGGGCAGTCGGTCCCGTATGCGGCGTTCGTTGCGCCGGCATTGATGGCGACTTCGGCCATGAATGGCGCGGTGTTGGAGACCACTTTCAACATCTTCTTCCGGCTCAAATTCGAGAAGGTGTATGAGGGGATGCTGACCACCCCTCTCGTCACGAGAGACATCGCAGTCGGTGAGTTGGGCTGGTCGCTCCTACGGGGGTTCGCCTACGCGTCGGTGTTCCTCCTGGTCATGGCGTTGATGGGGCTCACCGAGTCTTGGTGGGCGGTGATGATGATCCCGGGCGCGGTGCTGATCGGATTCGCCTTCGGGGCCGCCGGGTTGGCCGCCGCCACCTTGATGCGCTCATGGCAGGATCTCGATCTGGTGTCACTGATCACCATCCCGCTTTTCCTGTTCTCCGCCACCTTCTATCCCATCGACGTCTACCCACCGTGGATCCAGAAGTTGGCTTTGCTCTCACCGCTCTACCACGGCACCGAGATGATGCGCGCCTTCTCCTTCGGGATCTTCGACTGGTCCCTGGCCGTCCACATCGGGTTCCTGGTGGTGTTCGGGCTCATCGGCGCCACCATCGCCTCCCGCCGACTCGACGGGATGCTTCGCAAGTAGAGGAATAGGCTCCGGCGCCGATGCTCGACCTCTCCTTCCCGCTTCACGCTCCCCATGGTGCCGACCTCAACACCAGGGGCTGGCTTCAGGAAGCAGCGCTGCGTTGCCTCCTCAACAACCTCGATCCGGCGGTCGCCGAGGACCCGGAGAACCTGATCGTCTACGGCGGACGGGGCAAGGCCGCCCGCAATCTGGAGAGCCTTCACGCCATCGTCCGCACCCTGGAGCGACTGGAGAACGACGAGACCCTCCTGGTCCAGTCAGGCAAGCCCGTGGGAGTGTTCCGCACTCACGAGATGGCGCCCCGGGTCCTGATCGCGAACAGCCTGCTCGTGCCCAGGTGGGCAACCCTGGAACATTTCTGGAAGCTCGAGGCAGAGGGTCTGATGATGTACGGGCAGATGACCGCCGGCTCCTGGATCTACATCGGGTCTCAGGGAATCCTCCAGGGCACCTTTCAGACCTTCGCCGCGATCGCCGAGCAGAAGTTTGGAGGGTCGCTGGCGGGGACCCTGACCTTGACCGCCGGCCTGGGCGGGATGGGAGGGGCCCAACCCCTGGCGGTGACCATGAATGGCGGGGTGGCACTCTGCGTCGACGTCGACCCCCACCGCATCGAGCGCAGGCTGGAAACGCGGTATCTCGACGAGAGCTTCGATGACATCGAGGCTGCGGTGCGGCGGGTGCTCGAGGCCAAGGCGAATCGGGAGGCGGTGTCCGTAGGTCTGCTCGGCAACGCCGCCGAGGTGTTCCCGGCGCTCCTAGAGATGGGCTTCGACGCCGACATCGTCACCGACCAGACATCAGCACACGACCCCCTCTACGGCTACGTGCCGTCGGGCTACAGCCTGGAGGAGGCAGGGGATCTGCGCCGGGGCGACCCGGACACGTACATCAAGGCGGCAAGGGAGTCGATGGCGACCCAATGCGAGGCGATGGTCGGGTTCCAGGCGGCAGGTGCGGAGACATTCGACTACGGGAACAACCTGCGCGGCGAGGCGGAGATCGCCGGGTTCGGTGCCGCGTTCTCCTACCCCGGCTTCGTGCCGGCCTACATCCGACCCCTGTTCTGCGAGGGCTCCGGGCCCTTCCGCTGGGTAGCGCTGAGTGGCGACCCCACCGACATCGCAACTACCGATCGGGCCCTTGCCGACCTGTTCCCCGACAACGAGCCGATGATGCGCTGGCTGCGAATGGCGGAGGAGAGGGTCGAGTTCCAGGGCCTCCCAGCCCGCATCTGCTGGTTGTCATACGGCGAGCGTCATCTCGCCGGGCTCCGCTTCAACGAGTTGGTGGCCTCGGGCGAGGTGAGCGCGCCAATCGTCATCGGCCGCGACCACCTGGACTCGGGGTCGGTCGCCTCGCCCTATCGAGAGACGGAGGCCATGGCCGACGGATCGGACGCGGTCGCCGACTGGCCCATCCTCAACGCCATGCTCAATGTCTCCTCGGGGGCGGCGTGGGTGGCCGTCCACCATGGAGGAGGGGTGGGGATCGGCAACTCGATCCACGCCGGGGCCCAGGTCGTGGCGGACGGGACTAATCAGGGCGCTCTGCGCGTGGAGCGGGTGCTGACCAACGATCCGGGGACCGGAGTGATGCGCCACGCCGACGCCGGCTACGAGATCGCGCAACAGGTGGCTCGAGAGCGCGGGGTGGACATCCCCATGCTTTCTTAAAGATCCGGGGTCGGGTTTACGCTGATCAGCCGATGCCCTTCGCCGACCCCTACTGGCCGCGTGCCGATGTCTGGCTGGCTCAAGACCACCCAGGCCCGGACATCCTCGTGGTTGGCGTCCCCTCTTCCCAGGCATCGTTGTCGCCGAGCCGGGCCGACATGGCGCCCCTCGCCATGCGCGACCGCCTCGCCCGTTTCTCGACCTTCCACGGTGAGTGGGGCGTCGATTTCGGCCAGGTCGCAGTGCGCGACGTGGGCAACTGGCCGGTGTCCGAAGTGGATCGGCAAGGCCTGAACGACTTGATCCAGGAGCTGGCGGAAGGTCTCCCTCGGGTCGACATGACCCTGTTCTTGGGAGGGGACAACGCCATAACCAGGCCGCTGGTGCGTGCCGTGGCGCCCGACCTGAGCAGTGTCGGCGTGCTCACCTTCGATGCCCATCACGACGTCCGCACTCTCGAATTGGGTGTGACCAACGGCAACCCGATCCGAGGGCTGATCGATGAGGACGGCCTCCCCGGCGCCAATGTGACCCAGATCGGGATCCACAGCTTCGCCAACTCCGCCCAGTACCGCGCCTACTGCGAGGAGAGCGGCATTGGGGTGGTGACCATCGCCGACATCGAGAAGTCCGGCCTCGGCCAGGTCGTGGGCGCCGCTCTCGATGGACTCGCCGAACGGTGCGACTCGATCTACGTCGACGTGGACATCGACGTCCTCGATCGGGCATTCGCTCCGGCCTGTCCCGGCGCACGGCCCGGCGGGATGACACTCCGGGACCTCTCCGAAGGGGTCAGGCTCTGCGCCAGGCATCCCCAAGTGCGATGGATCGACTTCGTCGAGGTCGACGCAGAGGCCGATCAGGACGGGCTCACCCTCGACGCCATGGCTCATCTGTTCCTGAGTGCGGTCGGTGGATACGCAGAACGGGACAACTGACCGGGCCAACCCGCCTGCGATCAACCATCCTGAGCTCGGTCGTTGGACCTCAGCCGCCACTGATCACAGACTCGGCGGCGCGGCCGAGCGCCAGACCCTGGCGATGATCCAGGAATCCGTGAGGGAGGCGCACCGGCCTCGGTCCTGAGGAGTGGCCCCTGACCATTCGGTCGGCGCCCTCCGGGTATGGGATGTCAGGGTCGAGCTGGCCGGTCAGGCCCACCAACTCGCTCACCGAGCGGACCCGGGCGAAGCCATCGCGCAACTGGGGGCCGATCGGGAACCCCTTCAGGTACCAGGCTGTGTGTTTGCGGAACAGGGCCACTCCGATCTCCTCGCCGAATTTGTCGGCGAGCAGTTGAGCATGGGCCACCATGATCGAAGCCACCACCCCGAGGGCGGGCGGGGGTTGCGGCTCCCGACCCGCCATGAGATCAGCAAGGTCCCGAAACAGCCAGGGCCGCCCCAGACACCCCCGGCCCACGATCACGCCATCGCATCCGGTGGCCGCCATCATCGAGACCGCGTCCTCGGCGGTCCAGATGTCACCGTTGCCCAGCACCGGCATGCTGGTGACCGCCGACTTCAGGGCTGCGATCGCGCTCCAGTCGGCGCTTCCCGAGTAGAGCTGGCGCGCCGTCCTGGCGTGAAGTGCCACTGCAGCAGCCCCCTCCTCCTCGGCGGTCAACCCGGTCTCGATGTAGGTGAGGTGGTCGTCGTCGATGCCCTTGCGGAACTTGACCGTGATCGGGACCGGGCCGGCGTTGGCGACTGCCGAGCGGACGATGGAACGGAACAGATCCCTCTTCCAGGGAAGTGCCGCCCCGCCCCCGTGTCGGGTCACCTTGCCCATCGGGCATCCGAAGTTCATGTCGATGTGGTCCACCTTCTCCACCTCGACGAGATAGGCCACCGCGGCTCCGAGGGTCCCCGGGTCGGTCCCATAGAGCTGGATCGACCGTGGGGACTCGTCGGAGTCGAAGGAGGCAAGGGAAAGCGACTTCTCGTTGCCTTCGATCAATCCCCGAGCCCCGATCATCTCCGACACGTAGAGACCGGCTCCGAACTCACGGCACAGCCTGCGAAATGGTGAATTGGTGACCCCGGCCATTGGGGCGAGCACGACCGGGGGGTCGACCTCGAGGGGACCGATGCGGAGCATTTCCGGGTCAGGCTACGAAGGTCGCACCGCCTAGTGCGCGACCTCCGTGGTGCTCACGTTCTGCAGCCGGACCTGCCCCCGCGCTGCCAGCTTGCCGTCTTCCTCGCGGGTCACGGTTACTTGCCAGATCTGCTGAGTGCGACCCCGGTGAATCGGCGTGGCCTCTCCGAGAAGCACCCCGTCAGCGGTGGCCCGGATGAAATCGGTCTGATTGCTGACCCCGACTGCGCCGGCCATCCCTTTCTCCATCGCCCAGATCGCAGCCCCCGTGGAAGCCAGGGTCTCGATCAGGGTGCAGTAGACCCCACCGTGCACGACCCCGTAGGGCTGATGATGAATGTCGGCGATCACGATCCGGCCGTTGCAATGATCCGCCGAGGCGTCCGTGAGCTCGATCTCGGTGTGCCCAACAAAGGTGGTGCGGTCGGTGAACGGATTTTCCATCAGACGCCACACCCGGTCGAGATCTGAGCCAGCAGGCCAAAGTCGTCTCCGACGTACTCCCAAACCTCTACCGCGCTCCCTTCGTAGTAGTTGGAGTCGAGCACGACTTCCATGATCCCGTCGCCGTTGAGGTCGGCAAGGGCACCGACCGCGAAAGACAAGACAAATGGTGTCTCTCCATCAGCGAGCTCGACAACCACCGACTCGGCAAACACCAGAGTCTCCACTGTCCCCCCGACCACGCGTTGCATGAAAACAAGGGAGTAGTCGCCCTCCTCGGCAATCAGGTCGGAGGGCACGTCCTCGGCGACCACGATCACTTCGTTTACACCATCCCCCTCCAGGTCCATCCGCAACACCTGCTTGATGAGTGGGGAAGCCACTGTCAGCCCACGCTCGGCAAGCAAGCCGGATGCGATTGGGCCGTAGGTCCCGTCATCATCGATCTCCTCGGCCAGAAATGGAGTCAGCGTCCACGGAGCCGAGATGGCTACCCCGACGGGGTCGGGGTACTCCCCCAAGAAGCCGGCGTCATCGAGCACTACGCCAGGGTTGAGCAAGGGGTCGCAGAGAAGCTCTTCAGCACCACCAGTGGTGACGCCTTCGACCCCGAGCCTTGCCAGCTGGTAGTCCTCGCCGCCCGCCACGGGAAGCGGCGTCCCGGAGTCGACCTGGACCCACCCACCTCCATCCCACCATCCGAGGGCGCCGTACTCCGCCACGATCAGCGGCTCGGGTGCCCAGTTTCCCTCGAGCAAGCCATCGTCCACGGTCGTGGTCGTCCCGGGGACGGTGGTCGTGGTCGCATCTGAGGTCGATGTCGTGGTCGGTTGGGCCGTAGTCGTCGTCGAATCGGGAACGGACGTCGAGGTGACGGGTGACGTCGTCGTGGTGTCGCCCGACTCATCGTCGTTGCAGACGGCGAAGAGGATGATCATCACGACGACCAGAGAGACGATCAGCGCAATGGTCCAACCGCGCATCGCAGTCAACCTACCCAGCTTCGCCCGCATCGAACTGGGACAACCTGGCCCCGGTGGAGGTGATCAACCGATCCAGGAGATGGATGGGGAGCCCCACCACCGTGAATGGGCTTCCCGAGATCCGGGTCACAAAGAGGCCGCCCCGGCCCTGCAATGCGTAGGCGCCGGCCTTGTCCATGGGCTCCCCGCTCTCCACATAGGACGCGATCTCGTCCTCGGTCATCGCGACCATCTCCACCTCGGTCACGTCGACCACTGATGTGATCACCGGGGCGCCATCCCACGAGGCGACGGCAAGGGAGGTGAATACGTCGTGGGTCTCGCCCTGGAGCCGGCGCAACATGGACCGCGCCTCCTCGGGATGGGCGGGCTTTCCAAAGACCCGGCCATCGAACACGACGGCGGTGTCGGCGGCGACCACAAGCGCGTCGGGAGCAGCCACGACCTCCGCCTTGGCCCGGGCAATCCGCTCCACGTAGGCCGCCGGGGGCTCATCGGGAAATCGGGTCTCATCGACATCCGGCGGGACAACGTCGAACGACAGTCCCAGGGTTCGGAGCAGATCACTGCGGCGCGGCGAGCCGGAGGCGAGCACCAGTCTCATCCCATGACCCGTCCCAGACGGACGACGATCCGAGGGTGGAGGAGCACCCGGGGGTTGATCATCGGGTCGGCGTCGAAGAACACGGCGTTGGCCGGCTCGCCAAGCTCGAATCCGCCTGACCGACCGTTGGCCACGAGGCCCGATGTCGACACCGCCGCGACCACTTCATTCGCGGGCAGCCCCATCTCCCAGAGTCGAATGGCCTCTGCCGCCACCTGTCGTGACCCGACCGCGAGGTCGGTGCCCGTGAGGACGTGCACTCCGGCGTCGATGGCCGGGCCGAGGATGCGGGCGACGTTCTCCAGCCCCTCCCGGAGCAGGCGCCCACCGGAAGATTCGGCACCCAGTTGGGTGATGACAGCCTCCACCTGGAGGACCGTTGGTACCCACATCCCTTGACGATCGCCAAGAGCCCCGAGATCGCTCTCATCGAGGAACATGCCGTGCTCGATCGAGCCCACCCCGGCCCGCACCGCCATCGATGGGACCTCCCGGGCCATGGTGTGGACCGCGACGCGGGCTCCGTGGGCGGCAGCCGCTTCCACCGCGTCGGCCAACTGCCGCTCACTGAAGTTGGCCACCGGGCCCTGGCCTTTGCGCGGCCAGTCGCCGATGAGCTTCACCCATCCCCGGCCATCCGCGGCGGCGACGGCGACCGATGCGGAGACGAGATCCGGGTCGACTTCCCTGGCGAAGTTCGCCAGGTAACCCTCCCCAACTGCGAGGACTACTCCAGCGGCGTCGACGTCGGGGCGATCGCCAGGAGCGACCTGCGCCAGCATCTCCATCACTGTGAGATCGCTCCAGCCCTTGTCGAGAGCGAGCATCACGCCCGCTCCGAGCGCTCGCCGAGCGTTGTGGGCTGAGCCATCGAGCCCCGCCGACACCCAACTCTCCCCTTCGGCAGCCGCAAAATGGGCATGAGCGTCCACAAGGCCGGGTAGGGCCCACATGCCCTCTCCGATGGCACTGCCGGTGGTCGGAGCAGGCTCGGCCCAGTTCTCCCCGGCGACTTCCAATACGACCGGTTCGGTGCCGGGTTCCCGAATCGAGAAGTGGGGGCTCACAAGCCGCGACGGTAACCGCCCTCTCTTGCCGATAATGACGCTGATGTCGAAGCGGATCGTGATCCTGTTGGTGCTGCTGACCGCCTGTACCTCTGCCTCTGAGGTGCCTGCCACTACGACCACCCAGCCTCGCCCTGTCACGACCGCAGGCGCGACGACATCGACCACGATCGCCCTTCCTGTCGAGATCGACGACTGCTCGGCCCCTTCCGCCCCGTTCTCCCCGATGTGCGAGTCGTACGAGCTGATCCAGGAATGGCACGTCGACCGCCCCTTCGATGCCGCGGCTCTCGCGGAAGCCGCCATCGCCGGGGTTGACGGATTCGCCTCCGAGACAACCGAGGAACCGCCCCGAGCCCTGATCTGTGCCATTCCCGATCCCGCTTTCGCACCGCTGTGTGATCGGGTGGCGGCCAAGGTCGCCGCGGATTCCGCCCCGCTGGCACCGATGCTCGGCGCCGCGGTCACCTCGATGACCGACCTGGCGCTCGACCCGTTCTCCTATTACGTGCCCCCGGACCAGGTGGGTTCCTTCCGCTCGAACGGTGTGGTCGGAGGCATAGGAGTCCTCCTCGACGCCACGGACGCGGTCGGCTCGAGATGCGTCCGGGTCACCGAGGCCTGCCCGCTACGCATCGTCTTCGTCGTCGAGGACAACCCTGCCGCTGCCGCCGGCCTCGTTCCCGGGGACGTGATCACCGCCATCGATGGCACCACCGTCGACGGCCTCGGCTTCGTGGAGGCTGCGGGGCAATTGGCCGGTGACGAGACCGGGACAGTCCAAGTTTCAGTCACCCGTGAGGGGGCCCCACAGACATTTTCGATCTCCCGGGCGCCGCTGGTGGTGCCCACGGTGGAGGTTGCCGTCCCCCAGGATGGCGTTGGCCTGATCCGAATCCCCGACTTCGAGGAGGACATCGCCGATCTCGTCCGTGAGGGCCTCGTCGAACTGCTCGAGAGTGACATCGACACACTCGTCGTGGACCTCCGCGATAACCCGGGTGGGTACATCGACGTCTCGGTCCTGGTGATGTCGGAGTTCGTGGGCGACGGAGTGCTCGCCCAGACCACTTCCCCGGATGGCGATGAGCCCCTCACCTCGATCGGTGACGGGCTGGCCACGAACCTGGACCTGATCGTCCTGGTCAACGAGGGCACCGCGTCTGCTGCCGAAATCACTGCCGCCGCGCTTCGCGACCGGCGCGGCGCTGCCATCGTTGGACGGAACACCTTCGGTAAGAACGCAGTGCAGATACCCTTCACCCTTCGCAACGGTGGAGAGCTCTACGTGGCTGTGGCCCATTGGACCAGCCCGTCCGGGGACTCGGTGTCCAACGGAGGACTCATCCCCGACCATGAATTAGACCTCCCAGCAGGCCTGACCCCGGAACAAGTCGTCGGCCAGGCGCTCGAGGTGGCCCGATGAATCAGACCACAAGTCGACTGGTATTTGCCGTCCTTCTCGCAATAGTGATCGGCGCCTGCACTCGCGGGGACACGGCCACTGAACCCACCGGCGCCTCCATGGAGGCTGAAGAAGCGGACGGTTCTGCATCGGACCGCGCCCTCGAGATCTCGGGTTGTGACGATCCGGCGCAGGAAGTCGAGATCGTCTGCCAGGCGTACGAGTTGATCGGCCGCAACTACGTGGATCCGGTCTCTGACGCCGACCTCGCCTCGGCCGCGTCGCGCGGGGTATCCGAACTGAACGGAACGGCGAGCAAGGGCGACCTGATCTGCGCCGCCCCCACGGGGGAGTTCGGTGACACCTGTCGCCTTGCGCTCGGGGAGGCCGACAGCGCCAACGAGGCAGCCGAGGCCATGGTCGCCGGGCTCGCAAAGTACGCTCTCGACCCCAACTCGGTCTACCTCGACCGCGACGCCCTCGACTTGCTCGACGAGGAGCAGGACGGGGAGATCCAGGGGATCGGGGCGCTGGTCAGCGCCGAAGACGAGTCGGACGCCCTCCCCGGGCAATGTGCGATCGTGTCCGACACCTGCCGCCTCACCATCATCTCCACCATCGCAGGCAGTCCTGCTCAGCTTGCGGGGCTGATCCGTGACGACGTCATCGTCGGAGTCAACGGCAGCGACATCTCGGGTTGGACAGTCGACGAGGTAACGGCCACGGTCCGGGGGCAGGCAGGCTCCGAAGTTTCGATCGACATCCTGAGGGGCGATGAGCAGCTCAGCTTCTCGATCACCCGCGCCGAAGTGGTGATTCCCGTGGTGGAGAGCGAAACGGTCGGCGAGGCGGGTTACGTGAAGCTGAACCTTTTTACCGATGAGGCAGACGAACAGTTCGAAGAGGCGGTTTCCCGTCTCCTCGGCCAGGGGGTGGATTCCTTGGTCATAGATCTCCGTGACAACCCGGGGGGCCTCCTCGACACCGCTATCGAGGTCGTCTCGGTGTTCCTGGCGGAAGGGGACGTGGTGGTCACCCAGTCGCCGGACTCGACCACCTCATATGAGGTGTCGGGAGAGTCGATCGTCCCTTCGGACATCGAAGTCGTCTTCGTGGTCAACAAGGGCAGTGCCTCGGCGTCAGAGGTTGTCTCCGCGGTCCTCCAGGAGGAAGGGCGGGCCACGGTCGTCGGGGAGAGCACCTTCGGCAAGAACACCGTCCAACAACGATTCGGGCTCGCCAACGGCGGGGCACTGAAGCTCACCATCGCCCGCTGGGTCACCCCGGGCGGCCTCGACTTCGGCGGCGTCGGAGTGACCCCTGACGTGGAGAAGGAGCTCGATCCCGGGCTTCCTGTCGACCAAGTGGTCGCCGAGGCCCTTTCCGCCTCACTGGCCATGGCCGGCGGTCGGTCCGGCTGACTCCGAGACCGGCTCAAACCTCCAGCGGATACCCGATTCCGGTATTGGCGTGGCAGTCGTAGCCATGCGGGTTCTTCCCCAGATATTGCTGGTGATAGTCCTCGGCGTAGTAGAACTCGCCAAGAGGGGCGATCTCGGTCGTGATATCGCCGAAGCCCAACGGAGAGAGCGCCGCCTGATATTTGTCGAGCGAGCGCTTCGCCACGTCCAACTGCTCATCGGTCGTCGTGTAGATCGCCGAGCGGTATTGCGACCCGATGTCGTTGCCCTGGCGCATTCCCTGCGTGGGGTCGTGGGTCTCCCAGAAGACCTGCAACAGCTGCTCATAGGAGACCTGTGACGGGCGATAGACCACCATCACCACCTCACTGTGGCCGGTACGGCCGGTGCATACCTCTTCGTACGACGGGTTGGGAGTGAACCCGCCGGCGTAACCCACCGCTGTGGTGTAGACGCCCGCCATCTTCCAAAAGCGGCGCTCGGCGCCCCAGAAACAACCCATCCCAAAGACCGCTACCTCGGTGTCTTCGGGAAAGGGACCGGTCAGTGGGCTCCCGCTCACGAAGTGGGCGGCGGGCACAGGCACCGGCGTCGAACGTCCGGGCAAAGCCTGACCGGCATCCGTCATTTCGCTCTTGCTTCTTCCGAACATGAGTTTGACCTCCTGGGCTCTATTCAACCGGATCGGACGGTTGCGCGTTCCCGTCTCCGGGTAGGTTTCGACCCGGTCGCCCATGGTTCGATACAAGAAGCAAGCTCAGGCCAAGGGAATCGAGGATCGTCGGGGCCAGGGCATGCCCCGACGCGGAGTCGCCCTCGGCGGCGGCGCGGGGGTGATCGGCATCATCGTGGCGCTGGTCACCATTTTCCTGGGCGGAGGGCCATCAACCGGGCCGCTCGAAGATCTCACCGGGGCGCTGGCGCCCAGCGAGCCGGTGGCAGCTGGCGGCACCCTCGACCCCGCCACCGATCCCTACGCCGAAACGCGGGAGTACATGAACTCCGTCTACATCGACCTCGACCTGATGTGGTCCGAGATCTTCGCCGAGGCGGGCAGGGACGACTACCGGGCGCCGGGTTTGGTTTTCTTCGAGGGGGCCACCGACTCCGGGTGCGGTGGAGCCGATGAGGCAATCGGCCCTCACTACTGCCCGGTCGATGAGAACATCTATCTCGACTTCGGCTTCTTCGACCAGCTTCGAGACCAGTTCGGCGCCCAGGGTGACTTTGCTCCTGCCTATGTCATGGCCCACGAGTTCGGTCATCACATCCAGACCGTGCTCGGTGTGTCGGAGGAGGTCCGAGGGCTGCAGCAACAGAGCCCGGACCAGGCGAACGAGCTCTCAGTTGCGATGGAGCTGCAGGCCGACTGCTTCGCAGGTGTCTGGGCGGGAACCCTTCAGGTGGCGCAGGGCACCGATGAGAACGTCGAATTGGACCCCGGGGAGATCCAGGAGGCGATCGAGGCGGCCGAAGCAGTTGGCGACGACCGGATCCAGGCCAGGCAACGGGTCAGATCAATCCCGAGACCTGGACCCACGGGTCCGCCGAAGACCGGGCGCAATGGACCATGACCGGCTACGAGTCGGGTCAGCCCGCCTCCTGTGACACCTTCGCCGCTTCAGGCTGAGTCGGCCTCCACCACTGCCTCTGCCTCGATCTCGACTTTCCATCGCTCGTCGAGTAGTCCTTCGACCACGATCATCGTGGAAGCGGGCAGGACCTGGCCGAAGACCTCTCCCATGGAGCGGCCCACGGCATCGGCGTAGGCCACGTCGGTGAGGTAGACCCTGGTCCGGACCACGTCTGACGGCCTGGCGCCTGCCTGGTACAAGGCGTCGAGGATGATCTCGAGGCAGCGGCGGGCCTGGACCGCCGGGTCGGGGTCGACCTCCCCGTCCGGCCATATTGGGGCGGTTCCTGACACCAGCACCCTCTCCCCGACCCGGACCGCCCTGCTGAACCCGATCACCGGCTCAAAGGGCGAGCCGGAGGAGATATTGATCCTGGACACGGCCCGACCCTACCCGCGGGTCTATGCCCCACTTCCCGTGAGTTTGGGCTTTGGTTACCCTCTGCACCCACCGATGCGCCCTCGCCGCACCCTTCTTTTCGCTCTGGCTCTCACGCTCACCATGACCACCCTCGGCGGCGGCGTGGCCCCGGCCCGCGCCCAAAGCGTCGACGAGGCTGAGGACGCTGCCCAACAGGCGGAGCAACAGGCAGAAGTGGCCACCGGGCTGGTGGACGAAGCTGTCGCCCAGCGTGCAGGCATCGAAGCGGAGCTGGCGACAACCATGGCGCGAATCAACGAGCTCGCCGACGAGCTCTCGAGGGTGTCGGCGGGGGTGGAGCGGCTCAAGGAGCAGGTGGGCTTCGCCGACGCCGAGTTGGTCGGGGTCCAGGAAGACATCGAGACCGGGGCGGTCGACGCCTACATGACTGCCCTCAGCTCCCCCGGGGTCAACTTCGTCAACTCCGATGACGTGGAAGACGTGATGGTGACCGGCCTGTTCGTCGCGGACGTGATCTCAGCGGGGCGACAACAGGTCGACCTGCTGATCGTCAAGCGCGACGATCTGGAAGACCTGATCGCCACATTCCAGGCCGAGCAGGCCCGGGTCGACGAGCTCAAGGACCAGGTCGACACCGAGGTTGAGAACCTTGCGGCGCTCTACGAGGAGGCCGATGCGGCGGTGGCCCAGGCCATACGCGACGCGGACCGATCCGCGGCTGAGTACAGCGAGGCCCTCAGCGCTGTTGACTCGGCACGAGCCCGGGAAGCCGAGCAAGAGCGCCAAGAGGAGCGGGGCCCGCCGGACACCACTGGTCCCGACACCAACGACGACCCGACCACCACTACCTCGACGAGGCCCACCACGACCACGACCGAAGATCAGGGTGGTAGCGGTGGGGGCGGTGGCAGTCACAACTTCCCAGCCGCCGTGGAGCGATGGCGCGACGAGGTGAGCGCCTACTTCCCGTCGTCCCGGGTCGACGAGGCCCTCGCCGTCCTTCAGTGTGAGAGCCTCGGGGATCCCGACGCCTACAACCCGTACAGCGGCGCATCGGGCCTGTTCCAGTTCCTGCCTTCGACGTGGGCGGCCACCTCACCAAAGGCGGGGTTTGGCGGCGCCGAGCCCTTCGATCCGGTTGCCAATATCGGGACCGCCGCCTGGTTGGGAAGCCGCTACGAGGCACTGGGTCAAGGCTTCTGGGCGCCGTGGTCCTGCCGGCGAGTTCTGAGCTGACCCGGAGCGAGCTCGAATGGACCAGGTAGCGCTCAATCCGTCACGCCAAATCCTCTACATGGCGCTCGCGCTTGGAGTGACCCTTCCCGGCGTGGCACTCCGTCTCACCGGGACCCACCCCGACCCGGTGATAGGAGCATTGCTCTATGGGATGGCAATCGTCGGCGCCGCCTTCATCCTCTCCTGGGCGGCCGAAGTCATCCAACTCGACATCGCGGCCGGTCTGGCCCTGGCGCTCCTCGCCCTGATCGCGATCCTCCCCGAGTACGCGGTCGACTTCGTGTTCACCATGAAGGCCGGCCAGGAGTTCGCTGAGACCGGGGAGGCCACAATTTACGGCCCACTGGCCCTGGCCAACATGACCGGGGGCAACCAGTTGCTGATCGGCTTTGGCTGGCCGCTGGTGATCCTGCTCGGCACCTGGCGAGTGCGGCGCACCCAAGCGCCGCCGGAAGACGCCGAGAACACCACCGCCACCACCATCCACCTCGACCGCTCCCAGTCGGTGGAAATCGCCTACCTGGCCATCGCCTCTCTGTACGGGCTCACCTTGTTCCTGAAGGACCATCTCACCCTCTGGGACGCGGCGATCCTGATCGCCATCTACGTGTTCTATCTGCGCCGGCTCAGTGGGGCCCCGCCCAGTGCTCCCCACCTGGTCGGGCCGTCGGCATATATCGGGTCGCTCCCCAAGACCACCCGGCGGATCATCAACTACGCGGCATTCGTCGTGGCGGCAATCGTGATCTTGCTCTGCGCCGAGCCCTTCGCCGAGGCGATCGTCGAGATGGGAACGGCGCTGGGCATCAGCAATTTCCTACTCGTCAAATGGATCGCCCCATTGGCTTCCGAGGCACCGGAGCTCCTGGTCGCCGCCCTCTTCGCCTGGCGACTGGCTGCCCGCACCGGGTTCGGGGCGCTGATCTCGTCGAAGGTGAATCAGTGGACGCTTCTCGTCGGCACTCTGCCCATCGTGTTCTCGATCTTCTCAGGGACATTGCACGGCCTTCCTCTCGGCCCCGTACAGCGGGTCGAGTTGATGGTCACCGCAGCACAGTCGGTGTTCGCGGTCGCCATCGTCGCCAGCCGGTCGGTCTCCACGAAAGAGGCCTGGGTAATGCTCTCCCTCTTCATATTTCAGCTATTGGAGTCGGGAATCACCGAGCTGGGCCACATCTCCGAGGAAACGTCGGCCCGGGCCAGGATCGGCGTCGGGATCGTGTTCCTCCTCGCCGCAGTCTGGGTGTTACGCAAGGACGTGCGGACTTTGGGCCGGGTGGTGAAGGACGGTCTCCGCACCCCCTGGGACCAACTCGCCGAGGAGTAGCAGCTTCCGCCCAACCCCCTTCTCCGGTCAGTTTCAGTGGGGTAGGTTCAAGAGAGGCGAAGGGGGGAATCACGCCCAAACAGCATTTCACGGATGCGACTTTCGAGTTCCTTACCGAGCTCGCAGACAACAATGACAGGCAGTGGTGGGAGGGGAACAAGGACCGCTACGTGGAAGTGGTCCGGGAGCCTGCGCTCGACTTCATTGACGACTTCAGGCCGCGATTGGCCAAGATCTCGCCCCATTTCAGCGCCGACTCACGCAACGTCGGGGGCTCCCTGATGAGGCCTTTCAGGGACACCCGGTTCTCGAAGGACAAAACGCCCTACAAGACCAACATCGGGATCCAGTTCCGCCACACCGCCGGACGCGACATCCACGCTCCCGGCTACTACGTGCACATAGAGCCCGGCGAGTGCTTCGTTGGTGTCGGCCTGTGGCACCCGGAAACCGCGGTCGCCCGTCAGATTCGGCAGGCCATCAATGACGACATCCCGGGATGGCGGCGGGCGGCCAAGGGACGGTCATTCGCCGGCTCATGGTCGATTGAACCGGACCCGGAGGAGACCCTGAAGCGGGTACCCAAGGAGTTCGACGCCGATCACCCTTATGCCGATGACCTGAGGATGAAGACCTTCGTCGCCGGTGCCCGGGTGCCCGACAGCGCGATCACCTCGCCCGGGTTCGACGCCGACCTGGCAGGGAAGTACCGGAAAGCAGGCCCTTTCACCGCCTTCCTCTGTGCCGCGATCGGCCTCCCATTCTGATGAAACGGGAGGGACCTATCTGCCCACGGCGAAGGCTTTGCGGTGGTCGGTCCGCGGTCGTATGTTGTGACGATCCGACGACAAGGGAATCGGCGAAATGATCACCTTTCCGGGAGTGGTGACCCTCGAAGACGATCGGGTCCCGGTGATCATCGGCATCGACGGGGATGAGATCACTCTGCTGTCCGGTCGGGTCGAGATCGGGAAATGGCCGGCTGTCGACTGCACCTTCGTCGAGAACGGCGACGGGAGTTGGGTCATAGAAGCCGAGCACGACTCCGTGTTCTTCCTTCCCGACGACCCCGGACAGTTCGAAAAAGGCCTTGTTGGCCAACATGTCGCTGAATCCGAAGGAGCCGAGGTGGAAGTGGTGGACGGGCCACCGCCTCGTCCCTGGACAGTCGTCGGCTTCTATGCCCTGGCCGCGGCCACCCTGGCGATGGGTGTTTGGGCGTTCATCAACGTCGTGTCCTGATCACCCGGGAAGCTCCATCCAGCCATCGACCCGATCGAGCAGGTACTCACTGACGTCGTGGGACCGGTCGAGGACGTCGCAGAGTTGCTCCCGGCCCATGAGAACGTCGACCAGGCTCACCGATGACTTGCCGGTGAGAGTCAGCCGGCGCTCGGGTGCGTCGGTGACCGCGCCGTATGAGTCGATGGCAGAGACCTCCACCGCCAATGAGAGCCGCCCAATGCCCGCCAGGTCGGTGGCCAGCACCAGAAGGTCCGGTGGCCGCTGAAGTGGTGGCACCGCCCAGTTGAAGAACAGTTCCAGGTGGTAGACGTCCTCCGGTTCCTCGAAGTCCGAGTCCATCTCGTCGAGGCGCTCCCGCAACGAGAGGATGACCTTGGGGTCCACATCGAGGGCGAGATGGAGGTCGATGGGGCCACCACAACCGGCCTCGGGGTGGAGGTCGACCTCCCACGACTGGCGCAGCGAGTAGGTCTCGACGAAGTGCCTCTCGTCGTGGACGTGGAAGCCGTGCTCGGTGGCATGCTCTTTGAGGTCCGTGACGAATCCGGCGATATCGACCGACATATGAGAGTCAGGTTATTGGAGTCGGATTCGAAACCTAAGGGGGATCAACGGCCCTTTCTCCTCCACCCCACGAGCAGCCCACCGAGAAAGGCGAAGAGCGCGGCGGAAGGCAATGCGCGTGGCGGAGGAGCGACCACGACCATCGGGTCGTTGGGCACCTGGAGCCGTGCTGCCGACCGAGCCCGTCTCGCCTCCCGTTCCGCCGTCTCCATTCGCTCGGTGGCGACACTGGTCACCTCGGCCCCGAACAAGAACACAGCAGACAGCATGTAGGCGAGGAACAAGACCACCACGAACGAGCCGGCGAACCCCAGGGCCGTGGTCGGGCCGACGACTTGGAAATAGAGGCCGATGCCCCAAGCGGCAATGATGAACACCACCGCAGTGAACAGCCCGCCGCCCCATGCCGCTTTCCAGGGCAGAGGGGCCACAGTCAGGGTCTTGAAGATCAACCCGAAGACGAACGGGAGCAGTATCAGCGAGACGATCGGGGCCAGTACGTTCACCACCCCCTCCAGGCCCTCGAGGTTCGCGGGCAGGAGCGAATCAATGATCCCCCAAACGGTGTTGACCAAGAGGATGGCGATCATCAGCAGCCCGAGCCCGAAGACCCAGAGGAACCCGATACCTCGCTTCCGCACCAAGGCCACCAGCCCTCCGACCTTCTCGTAGGGCACTCCGAAGATGTCGTTGAGATCGTGCTGGAGCTCGATGAAGAGACTGGAGGCGGTCCACAGCAACAGCACGAAACCGATGACAGCAGCGGTGTTGGCCGAACTGATGGCACTGGCTAGGAACGACGCCATGGCCTCCGCGACCTCGGGCCCGGCGATGGACTCGATTCCCTCGAGGAGCTCTGCCTGGGCCAGCTCCGAGCTTCCGAGAAACCATCCGGCCACGGAGATAGCGATGATCAGGATCGGGGCGAGTGCGAACACGGTGCGATAGGCGATAGCCGCCGACATCCGCCCGGCGCGGTCCCTTCCATACTTCCTCGATGCGCCGTAGACGATCTCGGCCGGGCTCTTCGCCCACCGGGGAAGTCGATCGATGATCCGCTCGATCATGGGCTCAGGGTATCGGGCATAGACCACCGCATAGACTTCCGCCGAGTGAGTCACCCCTTCCCACCTCCCATCGAGACGATGGAGGCCAAGGTGTCCGAGCGATGGCCGAAGGGGTCATTTCTCTACGAGCCGAAATGGGACGGGTTCCGATCCATCTCGTGGTCGCAGCCCGAGATCCGCATCGACTCCCGCAACCAGCGCCCCCTGCTCCGCTATTTCCCCGAGTTGCGGCCGGCTCTCGAGCAACTCCCCGCGGGCACGGTGGTCGATGGGGAGATCGTGGTGGTCGTGGACGGCGCCACCGACTTCGATGCCCTCCAGCAGCGGATCCATCCCGCCGAGTCGAGGGTGAACATGCTGTCCGAGGCCACTCCGGCGGAGCTGGTCGCCTTCGACCTGCTCGCCGATCGAGGCGACGACCTCCGCAACGAGCCGTTCACGGTGCGCCGGGAGCGCCTCGTAGCCCTTGCCGTAGAGCTTGGCGCTCCCTGGCACCTCACCCCGGAGACCGACTCCGAGCAGATCGCCCAACGATGGTTCGACGAGTTCGAGCCGGCGGGCTGTGATGGCATCATCGCCAAGGTGCCCGACATCGCATACCAACACGGCAAGCGAGCCATGATCAAGATCAAGCACCGGCGCACGGTCGACTGCGTGGTGGGGGGTTTCCGAGAGCACAAGGACGGGGGGAAGATCGGCTCACTCCTCCTCGGGCTCTACGACTCCGAGGGTCAACTCCACTTCATCGGCCACTGCTCGGGTTTCCCCGACGGGCAGCGGGTGGAGATCTTCGAGCGATTCCTCGAGCTCGTCGCCGACGACAGCTTCGGGGCCCAAGCACGGGCGCCCGGCGCCCAAAGCCGATGGACCGGGGACAAGCAGTCGTCGTGGACTCCGGTGCAACCTGGAGTCGTTGTCGAGGTCAGCTATGACCAACTGGAAGGTGACCGGTTCCGGCACGCTACGCGCTTCCACCGCTGGCGTCCCGACAAGGACGCCGCCGCTTGCACCATGGAGCAACTGGAGAGACCGGAGGGCCCCGGCTTCCAGGACGTGGTCGGGTAGGGGAAGGGTCAGGGTTCTCCCCGGTTGCATCTTGGTCGCCACTCGTCAAGTCTTGCCCCAACTCATCTGATGCCAGCTACCACCCCTCCCACATGACCGCCCCGATCCTCGAAGTCTCCGGGCTCACCCACGACTACGGCGAAGTGGTTGCCGTTCGCGACCTCACCCTGGAGGTGCCCCACGGGGTGACCGGCCTGGTGGGCGCCAATGGGGCGGGCAAGACGACCCTGCTCCGCCTGATGCTCGGCCTGCTCCATCCCACCGCAGGCTCGATGCAGGTGTTGGGCCACGATCCGCAACGCGAGCCACTCGAAGTCCGCACCCGGATCGGATACATGCCGGAGGGCGACTGCCTTCCCAAGGACCAAACCGCCGCCGACTTCGTCTCATACACCGCGCAACTCGCGGGCATCCCGCCCCGGGAAGCGCGGCGCCGAGCCTCCGAGACGTTGTTCCTGGTGGGCCTGGCGGAAGAGCGCTTCCGGTTCCTGGGCGACTTTTCGACCGGCATGCAGCAGCGGGTGAAGTTGGCCCAAGCCATCGTCCACGATCCGGACCTCCTGCTGCTCGACGAGCCGGCCTCAGGCCTCGATCCCGAGGGGCGCTCGCAGATGCTGGCGCTGATCAAACGCCTTGCCGAGTTCGACATCAGTGTGATCATGTCCTCTCACGTCCTGAGCGACATCGAGCAGACCTGTGACTGGGTGGTGATGCTGGACGCCGGGGACCTGCTGCGATCCGGCCCCCTTCACGGATTCGAGAAGCTGGGGACCGTCCTGGTCGAAGTGCTGGAGAACCCCGAACGCGTGGCAGAGTTGCTGAGAGAGCGTGGGTTCGAGGCAACGGTCGATGGGCTTCGTGTCGTCGCCGGGCCCGGGGACGAGACACTGGAGGCGGCCATCCTGTACGCCGCTGCCGCCGCAGAAGCGGGGCTGGTGCGCATGATCCGTGGCTCCTCGTCGCTCGAGGACCTGTTCATGGCCCGGGAAGCAACGCTGTGACCGACCAGGTCATCTTCGACCGTGGATATCGCACCTACGAAGGTCCCCGGCTCGGCCCACGGGGAGCGCGAAAGGCGGTATTCAAAGACGGCGTGCGCCGCGTTCTCGGGCTCGGGCGCAAGGCCCGAGAGAAGATCTTTCCCTGGAGCCTGATCTCGATCGCGGTAGTCCTGGCGGCGGTGCTGATCGGCGCAGCTTGGTTCGCCCGTGACGCCCCCGCCGAGGTCCCCAGCTACGGCGAGCTTTTCGACTTCTACTCGTGGATTGCGCTGCTCTTCATCGCCTTCGCCGGGCCTCAGCTCTTGATACCGGACCGGACCAGGGGAGTCCTTTCGGTCTACTTCTCCCGCCCTCTCACCGTCGATGGCTACCTGGCTTTCAAATCCCTCGCGTTCGCCACCGTGGTCGGCGCCATCTACATGGTCCCCCAACTCCTGCTCCACCTCGGACTCGCCCTCATCTCCGACGACGGGTTCCTTTCCTACCTGACCGACAACATCGACATCCTGTGGAAGGTCCCGGTGACAACGCTCTGTTTCATCGCCCTCCATGGCGCACTGGTGATCACCCTCTCCTCCGTGATCGATCGCACCGGTATCGCTGCGGCCGCCTTCCTCGGGATACTGGTCGCGGGGGGTGCGGTGGCCGGCCGGGTCGCGGAGGCCACCTTCCCCGGCGCCCGGTACGCCTCTCTTCTCGCCCTCGACCATCACCCGAGGATCATTCGTGACTACCTCTTCCAGGACACAGTGGACTACCCCGCGGAAGTCGCCGGGTTCGAGGTTTGGGCCTCAGTGGTCGTGATCGTTGTCCTCGTGATTGCCGCGGCCTGGTTCGTGCGTAGCCGCTATCGGAGGCTGGCTTGAGCGACACGATCGAGATCACCGGGCTCTCCAAATGGTTCGGGCTCAAGGTGGCGGTGAGCGAGCTGACCATCAGTTTTCGGCCGGGCGTCACCGGCCTCCTCGGCCCGAATGGGGCAGGAAAGACCACCCTGCTTCGGGTGCTCACCGGGCTGCAGCGCGCCTCTCAGGGCCAGGTGCGGATCCTGGGAGAGGACCCGAGGGCCCACCCCTCGATCTATCGCAGGATCGCCATGGTCCCTGAGGACGAGAGCGTGTACGAGCGGCTCACCGGCCGCCAGTTCGTCACTCTGGCGGCACGCCTGGCGAAGGTTGATGACGCTCCGACCCGCGTTCAAGCTGCCATCGAGACCGTTGGCCTGACTGACGCCGCCGATCGAGCTCTCGGTGGATTCTCCAAGGGGATGAGGCAACGAGCCAAGGTGGCTCAGGCCCTGGTCTCCGACCCCGAGGTGTTGCTGCTCGACGAGCCACTCAACGGCGCCGACCCGGTGCAGCGCGCCCACCTCATCGATCTCTTCCGCAAGCTCGGTGACGAAGGGAGGACGGTGATCGTTTCGTCCCACGTCCTCGCCGAAGTGGAGCGGATGACCGATCGAGTGGTGGCGATGGTCGATGGGCGCCTGGCGGCCGTCGGGGATGTTGGAACCATCCGCGCCGCGATGACTGACAAGCCGCGGCGAGTTTTCGTCGAGGCCAACGACCCGAGGCGCCTCGCCGGGCTGCTGATGTCGGTCCCCGGTGTCGTCGGTGTCGGCCTCGACGGGAACACGGTCCACGTCGAAGCCTCGGACGCAGGCGATCTGGCTCGCAGGCTGCCAGGCATCGCGGTCGAGGCCGGCATCGGCCTCAGCCGTGTCGAGCCGGTCGACGAGTCCCTGGAATCCGTGTTTCGCTATCTGGTCGAGGGTGGCTGATGACGCTGGCTCTCCACCTCTACCGGCGCCTCACGCGCCGGGGCCGAGTCATCGCCCTCACCGCCCTGGCCTCCGTGCCTGCCCTTGTCTACTGGCTGGTTGGCTTCGACACCGATCCCGACGAGCTCACACCCCTGTACACCGACATCCTGGCCACGGTGGGCTACACCTATGTCGTCGCGGCATTGATCCTCACCGCCGCCACGCTTCGTGAGGAGAAGGAGGCCGGCACCCTCCCCTACCTCTACCTCCGGCCGCTCTCCAGGTTTTCGTTTGCCGCCCAGTCGATAATCGCCGGCGCCGTCGCGGCGCTGGTGATCGGCGTGTTGGGATGGCTCGCAACGGTCATCGCATCACTTGCTGTTGGCAACGGGGTTGGAGACACTTTGGCCGGGCTCTCCTTGTTCGTGGCCGCCGGGATCGGATACGCGGCGGTGTTCGTACCCCTTGGCTACCTGGCGCCCCACGCGTTGCTCATCGGGCTCGGTTACATCGTGGTCTGGGAGACGATCCTGTCCAACGCGGTGACCGGGCTCGCCCAGTTCTCGATCTGGCACGTTGCCCTCTCTATCTATGCCGACCTCGAGGACGAGTTCGGTGAAGCCGCGACCGAAAGCTTGGGCCCGGTAGCCCCCGGGGTTGGGGGTGGTGTCGCCAAGATCGCCGCGGTAGTCGCCCTGGGCCTGGCAGTTCTCACCTGGGCCCTGAAGCGCCGCGACGCGCTCTAGAGCGTCTCAGTACTCGTCGTCGGGTCGACGCTGGCGCGAGGGCTGGACCCGGGGCGGCTCGCCGGGCATCTTCGGGTAGTGCGGAGGCCAGGGGGCGTCGCCGATCCCGTTGTCCTCGTCCCGTTGCATCCACTCGAGGAGGGTGTCGATCCTTCCCGCCGCCTCGTCGATCCCCTTCGACCGATCTCCGACCTCCCGGTACCGGTCGCGGAACGTGTCGAGGGGAAAATCCTCGATGGCGACAGTCTCCAACTCGTCCCAGGTCACCGGGGCCGAGATGAACCCGGTGGGTCGGACGCCGTACGCCGAGGAGACGCTCTTGTCCCGTGCGTTCTGGTTGTAATCGATGAACACCCCCTTGCGCTCCTCTTTCCACCACTTGGTGGTCACCTGGCCCGGCATCCTCCGCTCCAACTCGCGGGCAAAGGCGAGGACGGCTCGCCGGGTCTGGAAGAAGTCCCAGACCGGCTCGATCCGGACGTAGACGTGGATGCCACGGCTCCCCGACGTCTTCGGCCATCCGATGAGCCCGACCTCGTCGAACAGAGGCCGCGCAGCCAGAGCTGCCTGGCGCACCTGGTCGAAGGTCACGCCGGGAGTGGGGTCGAAGTCGAACCGCAACTCATCGGGGTGGTCGGTGTCCTCGGCACGGACCGGCCACGGATGGAAGTCGAGGCAGCCCAACTGGGCGAGGCGGATCACATCGGCCTCGACCCGGGGCACGTTCATCCGTCCCGGGCGCTGCGAGGGAAAGCGGATCGCGGCGGTCTCGAACGGCGAGTTGTTCGCCGCCCGCTTGTGATAGATCGGGTCCTCGTCGATCGTCCCCATGTATCGCTTGAGCATCGTGGGGCGTCCTGCGATCCCCCGGATCGCGCCCTCGGCAACGACCACGAAGTGCTCGACGACATCGAGTTTCGTCCAACCTTGCCTGGGGAAAACCACTCGCTCCGGGCTGGAGACCCGTACCTCTTCGCCACCCACTTCCACAGTGGTGTAGTCGCTCATCGGCTACCTAAGGTACGCCGCAACCGACCCTGAGTGGAGGGAACGAGAATGGCCGAACCGGTCAAAGATCCCACGCCGGAGCAACTCGAGGCCTGGCATCGCACCTTCGCCCCTCAGGCCTTCAACCACACCTGGGAGCTGCTCGACCTCCCGGAGCGGACCCGTGAGCAGGACGAAGACATGCTCGCCTCGAGCTTTGCCCAACGTTTTCACTGGTATCGGGTCGGCGACCCGAGGCACCGCGCCATCGCCGACTGGCAGGTGTCCCGGGTCGCGGTGGTGCTGGGCTATGCCGATCTCGCCGAGTGGTTCGGCGAGCGCTCGCTGGCTGTGTGCGAGGAACACGACCTCGACGCCTTCGTCAGGGGCTTCGCTCACGAGGCGATTGCCCGCGCCGCAGCCGAGGTCGACGATGTCGAGACCTTCACCGAGCACCTGGAGCTGGCCAAGGCGCTGCTGGCGGACGTCGAGGACCCCGAAGACCGTGACGTGCTGGCCGCCGACCTCGCCGAGATGTCGGAGCCCTGACAACCAAAGCCCCGCTGACTACTTGTAGAACGGGAGGTGCCGGAAGACCACGGTCAGCTTCTCGACCAGGCGCCGATAGGTCTCATAGGAGAGCCCGAAGGCGGGGGCATATGCAGGTGCCACCCGCTGCACCGCCACCGTCTGCGGCTCGGTGAACTTGAGCAGGCCCTCCCGACCATGTCGACGGCCCAACCCGGAGCCCTTGACCCCTCCCATGGGGGCGTCATGTGATCCCCAGGTGGAAACGAACCCGTCGTTGATCGAGACGCTACCGGCTTGCAGGCGGGTGGCGATTTGCACGGCCCGACGGGTGTCCGCCGACCAGACACTGAAGGTCAGGCCCAGGTCGCTGTCGTTGGCCAGTCGGACGGCCTCCTCAACGGAGTCAACCGGGTAGATCGATACCACCGGCCCGAATGTCTCGGAGCGGCAGACTGTCATGCTCTCATCAACGCCGCTCAGGATTGTTGGCGAGTAGAAGAGAGGCCCTGCATCCGGTCGCGGCTTTCCCCCGGTGAGCAGGGTCGCTCCCTTGGCGACGGCGTCGTCGACGTGTGACTCGACCGCTGCGAGATGCTCTCTGTTGATCAGCGAGCTGACGATCGGTCCGAAGGCAAACGAAGGCGAGACCTCGAGCTGCTCGGTGTGTGCCACGAACCTGTGGGTGAACTCGTCGATGAGTGTGCGCTCGACGTAGATCCGCTCGACATGGACGCACATCTGGCCGGCATGGCCAAAGGCCGCCCGCGCCATCCCCGGGATCGTCCGATTGAGATCGGCATCGTTGAGCACGATGGCGGCGTTCTTCCCGCCCAGCTCCAGCGATGCCCCAATCAGGTTCCTCCCTGCCTGCTCGGCGATCCTGGAGCCGACCGCTGTGGAGCCGGTGAACATCACGTAGTCGACTTCGTCGACGAGGGCCGGGCCGCAGACCTCCCCGCTGCCGGTCAGGACCTGGATCACACCTTCAGGCACGCCTGCCTTGGCGAGGAGGCGGACCGAGAAGAGAAGGGAGTAAGGGGTCTTCTCGTCGGGCTTGAGGACGACGGCGTTGCCGGCGGCAAGAGCGGCGAGGGCATCGCCGATCGAAAGGTTGAACGGGAAGTTCCAGGGCGATATGAACCCGCAGACCCCTTTGGGGTGGCGGTACTCGTAGGTGCGGGTGAACACCGGCATCGCTCCCTGGCGGCGCCGGCGCCTGGTGAGCCGGGGCCCCATGTTGGCGTAGTAGCGGGCGGTGCCGACCACGTCGACCACCTCTTCCCATGCCCCGGACCGCACCTTGCCCCCCTCCAACTGGATGATGTCGACCGCGGTGTCGACCTCGTCCAGGAGCAGGTCGTGAAAGCGAAGTAGAACTTCGGCTCGGCGGCGCGCACCGAGACCGGCCCAGACCCTCTGCGCATTACGCGCTCGCTGCACCGCCTCCACGACGTCATCTGCCGTGGCCTGGGGGATGTGCCCGATGACCTCGAGCGTGAACGGGGAATCGACTGCGATCGTCGCTCTCCCCTCGGTCGGCACGTCGATCCGGGTCTCCAGGTCACGGAGCAAGGTGCTGCCGACCCGACGGGTGAGGATCTCGCCGTCCATAGCTCCAACCGTACATACACTCGCCCGACCAAATTCGAAAGTAGAGACTGTGCCCCACATCGCCTTGCCCCCCGAGCTGCCAGGAATCACCAGCGCGTTCGCCTTCCGGCCGGAGACGGCCAAGCCGATGCGAGAGCTTGCCGAGGTCTTGCTCCGCGGCCCGAGCACCCTGTCCAGTGGAGAGCGAGAGATGATCGCCGCATATGTCTCCTCTCGAAACGACTGCGACTTCTGTCATGCCAGCCACCGCGCCGCTGCCGCCCACAACCTCGAGGGCGATTACGACCTGGTCGACGCCGTCTGCCACGACCCTTCGACCGCCGAAGTGACCCCCAAGCTCAGGGCGCTGCTCGACATAGCGGCGAAGGTCGCGGTGAGCGGGCTCGAGGTGACACCTGCAGACATCGACCTCGCCCGTGACGAGGGCGCCTCCGACGTCGAGATCCACGACGCGGTGTTGATCGCCGCCGCCTTCTGCATGTTCAACCGCTACGTCGACGGTCTAGCCACTTTGACCCCTGAGGGCCACGAGGTCTACGACGTCATGGGACAGCGCATGGCGCGCGAGGGCTACATCCGAAACGACCGGGCCGCCGCCGCCGGTTAGCCCGCAGGAGCACCCGGGCGGAGGTGCAGCTCGAGGAAAGCAAGCACCTCATTCCACGCGGCATCGAAGGCGCCAGGATCGAAGGTGTCGCCGTCGGGCTCCCCGAAACCGTGCCGGGTGCCGGGATGCCGGAGCACCTGGACCTCGAGGTCCTCGAGCCTCATGGTGGCCTCCATGAACGCGGCCTCGTCATCGGTGACGAACTCGTCCTCCTCGGCGAGGTGGATCAGATAGGCAGCGCGTGCGCCGGCAAAGTCGATCTGCTGGCTCCCATAGAAGGAGACGGCTGCCCCGACCAGGGCCGCGAGCCTCACCGAGGCCCAAAGGGCGAGCGACCCGCCCATCCCGAATCCGATGATCCCGATCGGGCCTTCGGTCGACTTCTCGTTGAGCAACTTCGCCGATGACAGGACGAGAGAGGCCAGCCGGTTGGGGTCGGCTTTTCCAAGGTGGTCCAAGGCGTCCTGCTCGGATTCGGGCAGCTCACCGAAGTTGATGTCGGGGGCGAGCACCGTGAACTGATGGTCTGCGAGCTCGTCAGCAAGGCTCTTGACGGAGGAGGTCAGGCCCCAAAAGGAGTGGAGAAGGAGCACGCCAGGGCCCGGGCCACCGTCACCCTGGATGAAGTAGGCGAGGTCGCGAACCACCCGGCGAACCTACCCCCCTACTCTTGCGACCATGGCCTCGGCGGTCGCCCCTCTTCGAATCGGCTCTTTCCGCACGCTGTGGATCGCTTCCCTGGTGTCCAACGTGGGGAGCCTGATTCAGACGGTTGCGGCCAACTGGCTCATGTTCGAAATGACAGGCTCCAACACCTGGGTGGGGCTCATGGTTGCCTCCAGCACCCTGCCCTTGCTCTTCCTGGCGCTGGCGGTGGGAGCCCTGGCCGACATGTTCGACCGGACCAAGCTCATGGTGATCTCGCAGGTGATCATGGGTGGCTCGGCGCTGACCATGGCGGTCCTCACCGCCGCCGATCTGATAACCCCTGGCTGGCTGCTCGGCCTCGGCCTGATCCTCGGCACCGGTGTCGCTCTCAACCTCCCCACCTGGAACGCCCTGCTCCCCGACCTCGTCCCGCGCCCCATGATCCCCAACGCGGTAGCGCTCAACTCGGCCGGGTTCAACGTGGCCCGCGCCGTGGGACCGGCCATCGGCGGTGTGATCGTCGCCACCCTCGGCCCGCAGGCGGGTTTCGGGATCAACGCCCTCACCTACGCCGCGGTGATCGTGGCACTGATCATCATCGGGAGCACGATCAACAGCCCGGCGCGGGAAAGCACCTCATTCGGCACCGCGATCAGCCTCGGAGTCCGCTATGCCCGCTACACACCGGTGTTCCGCCGGCTGCTGTTGCTGGTTGCCCTTTTCGCCATCACCTCGGCTGTCGTCCAATCGGTGTTGCCGGGACGCACCGAGTCCTTGGGGGGCGGGGCCGGAGCCCTCGGCTTCTTGCTGGCGGCGATGGGGGCCGGAGCCCTCTTGGGGGCATTCATCAGGGCGCACATCGTCTCGCGACTGCGTCGCAGGTCGCCGATGGTGACGATCACCGGGTTCGGGCTCGCCGGAATCGGAGTCGGCCTTGCGCCCAACCTCGCCTGGGCGCTCGTGTTCATGTTCATCTCAGGCGCCTTCTGGGTGCTCACCCTGACCAACCTCAACGCCACGGCACAGCTGATGGCGCCGGGCTGGATCAGAGGGCGGGCAATGTCGTTCTACAGCCTTGCCTTCGGTGGCGTCCTTCCCCTGGGGGCGATCCTGTCGGGTGTGGTCGCCGACGCCATCGGCACCGGTCAGGCCATGGTCACGCTGTCCCTGGGAACCGTGGCCCTTGGGCTGGCCTCGCCCGCCTTCAAGCTTCCCAGCCTCGACGAGGTGGAATCACCCGAGTTCTCCCTGGAGCGAGAGCCTCCGGCCCATGACGAGACTCTGGAGGGGGGCCCGGTGTACATCCTCAACACCTGGACCATCGACGAAGGGGACCTCGCCGAGTTCGCCGAGTTGATGAACGAGGTTCGCATGGTCCGCCTTCGCACCGGCGCCTACCGGTGGGCCCTGTTCCGCAACGCCTCGGTGCCCACCCGGATCACCGAGTTGTTCACCACCGGGTCGTGGGAGGAGCACCTCGCCCAGCACCGTCGGATCGACGACGCCTCCGCCGCTCTCATCGCCAGGGCTCGGGCGTTCGACCGCGACGGGGGGCCGGTGACCCGTCACCTGATCGCGATCGACGTCGAGAACCCCCCGAACTTCGAGGGCCTGCTGGCAACCCACGAGCAGATGCACCAGACCGACGGATCGATACCGAACATGGCGGATCAGGACGATTGATCGTGCTGGGGGGAGAAACTCATCTCCCGCGAGAACTTCTTCCAGTCGGACTTCTTCGTTGACCAGAGGATGTCAGTAGCGATCTGGCCAACACCCACCACGATGAGGAGCACCAGCGTCCACTCCGGCACCTCGGCAGCAATCGCCGCCCCGATCAGAGCAAAGGGAATCAACTTGGTGACGATCGCTCCGGAGGCATGCATCCAGGCCCGGGAGGCGGCCGGTGCTCGCAGGTACGAGGCGTAATCGACCTTGACACCGGGTTGGGGCCGCTTCATCGATCCTACGAACCAGCGGGTGAACCGGATCCCGAGGATCGTGCCGACCAGGAGGTGGGCCAGGCTGTGGGTAGTGACCAGGAGCGCGCCGAACCCGAACGTGAACGCCAGACCTGAAATCGTCCCCTCGAGCGAATACGACCACGCCACGAGGGCGAGGCCCAGTAGCGCGCCCCCCAGCATCACCAGGTTGCCGATCCAGAGCGGGACGGTGACAAAGGCCCACTGTCGGAATGCGTTGGAATCGATGACTCCGATCCGGTCGGCATGTTCCTCGATCAAGGCGGGGTCGGCCTTGACCGCCTCCACCGCCTTCCAGAAGCCGCTGGGACCGGGGGGCTCGCCGGATCGGACTGCGGACTCCGCCGCTCGCAGGGTCTCCGTGATCGCTGCGTCGTCCATCCCCATATCTAAGTACGGTGCGACTGCTGCAACCGGATGCGTGGCGTAGGTGTTCTGATAGCGATGGATGAGCTGACGACCGCGCTCGCGTCTGATCTAGACGGGGCGTTTCCGAGACTGGTCGACGAGATGGGGCCCGGGCTCTACTGGGGCCTCCGCCGTATGTGCGGCGACCACGGGGAGGCCGAGGACCTGACTCAGGAGACCTTCATCAGGGCCTACCGATCGCTCCTCGACTTCGACCGGCGCCGGTTCGCCGAGCTGCGGCTAGGCCCCTGGGTTTGGACGATCGCCCTCAACCTGGGAAGGAACCATCTCCGGAGCCGGTCCCGCCGCCCCGTGTTCGTGGAGATGCACGGGCACGAGCACCCGCATCGAGATCCCGACCTGCCCGACGACCGAGCGTGGGACAGCCGTTTTGCCGCAATGAACCGAGACCAGCGGACCGCAGTCGTGCTCCGACATGTCGTCGGCCTGGGAATCGCCGAGATCTCGGAGTCGACCGGGCGGCCGGAGGGGACGGTCAAGGCCGACATCCATCGCGGGTTGGAGAAGCTACGAGAGATCATGGAGCAAGAGCAATGACCATCGAACAAAGACTGCAGCATCTGGCCGGCCCTCTGCCGGACGGCATAAGCGAAGGCGTTGCTCTGGGGACCGGGCTCGCCGACGGCTACGACTTCTATGAGTCGCCTGTCGGCGAAGTGGCAGTCACCTTCAACCCGAACGGGGTCTCCTCCCTGAACCTTGGCTTCTCAGGACTGGGAGGACTACTTCTCCAAGCGCCATGGGAGGCGGCTGATCCGTGCCGAGGCGCCGTCGGCGTGGGCGGACCGGATCCCGGGAGCGATCGAAGCCGGGACCCCGGGAAGGCTCCCCGTCGACCTGAGCTCAGTGACCGACTTCCAAGGCAAGATCCTGCGGATCGCGGCAACCATCCCGAAGGGAGAAGTTCGCCCCTACGGATGGCTGGCCCGGGAGGCGGACGCTCCGGGTGCGGCAAGGGCCGTGGGCTCGACCATGGCCCGCAACCCGATCCCTCTGATCATCCCCTGCCATCGGGTAGTCCGGTCCGATGGGACCATCGGCGCCTACTCGCTCGGCGGCCCCGAGGTGAAGTGGGAGTTGCTGACCCACGAAGGGGCAAACCCTGCTCACCTCGAAGAGCTCGCCGAGCACCACGTCCGGGTCCAGGGCAACACCTCTACGAAGATCTACTGCAACCCGACCTGCCGCGCGGTCCGCCGCTCCAAGGTGGAGAACACGGTCGACTTCAGGTCTGCCGGGGAGGCGACGCGGGCCGGGTTCCGGGCCTGTCATTTGTGCCGCCCCTGAGAGCAATCGAGAGGGGCCACCCTCCCAGGTACTCTCGGCAGCAATGGAGACGAACCAGGCGGAACAGCTAGCGATCGACACCATCAAGGCACTGGCGATGGACGCGGTGCAGAAGGCGGACAGCGGTCATCCCGGGATGCCGATGGGCATGGCCGACATCGCCGTCGTGCTCTGGAGCCGCTATCTGCTGGTGGACCCCGACGACCCGGAATGGCCGGACCGCGACCGCTTCGTGCTCTCCAACGGTCACGGTTCGATGCTCCTCTACTCGCTCCTCCACCTCAGTGGGTTCCCGCTGACTCTCGACGATCTCCGAAACTTCCGGCAGTGGGAGAGCCACACGGCAGGTCACCCCGAGATCGACCATCGCATCGGGATCGAGATGACGACCGGCCCCCTTGGCCAGGGGTTCGCCACCGGAGTTGGGATGGCGATCGCCGAGAGCCACCTCCGGGCTCGCCTCGGATCGGACCTCGTCGACCATCACACCTATGGCTTCGTGTCCGACGGCGACCTGATGGAGGGAGTGAGCAGTGAGGCCGCCTCCATGGCCGGCCACCTCGAACTGGGCCGGCTGATCTACCTCTACGACAACAACAAGATCTCGATCGACGGCAGCACCGAGATCACCTTCAGCGAGGACGTGTTGGGTCGTTTCACGGCGGTGGGGTGGCACACCACCGAAGTCGACGGTCACGACCGGGAAGCGATCGCCACGGCCATCGACGAGGCTCTCGCCGAGGAGGGCCGGCCCTCGCTGATCTCGTGTCGCACCCACATCGCCCACGGCGCACCCAACGCCCAGGACACCGCAGCAGCCCATGGCGCGCCACTCGGGGATGAGGAGATCCGACTCGCCAAAGAGGCGATGGGCTTCCCAACCGAGCCCACCTTCCTCGTGGATGACGCGGTTTACGACTTCTTCGGCGATGCGATGCGCAGGGGGCGGTCGGCACGGACCGACTGGTCCTCCCGGCTGGCGGGCGCCGCCGATGAGCGGAAGGAACTGTGGGACTCGTTCCACGCACCGAAGCCGGTCGAGCTCACCGGGCCCGGCTTCGCCGTCGGGGAGACGATCGCAACCCGCTCCTCTTCGGCAGCACTCTTCGCCGAGATGGCGGAGAAGGTGCCCGGCTTCCTGGGCGGGTCAGCCGACCTTGCCGGCTCCACCAAGACGGTCATCGAGAAGGGGAGACTCTTTTCGTCGTCGGACCGAGAGGCGCGGGACATCCCATTTGGGGTCAGGGAGCACGCGATGGGCGCGGCCACCAACGGGATGGCGGTCCATGGGGGGCTCAAGCCCTATGCCGCGACCTTCTTCGTCTTCAGCGACTACATGCGCCCGGCGGTGCGCCTGTCGGCGATCATGGGCGCCCCATCGGTCTGGGTGTACACCCACGACTCGGTGTTCCTTGGTGAGGACGGCCCCACCCATCAGCCGATTGAGCACCTGGCCTCGCTGCGAGCGATGCCCGGGATCTGGGTGATCCGCCCCGCCGACGCCAACGAGACGCTTCAGGCCTGGGAAATCGCCTTGAACCGCCAGGACGGGCCGGTGGCCCTCATCCTGACCCGGCAGAACCTCCCCACTCTCGACCCGGTACCGGGTGGAGTGGCCCGCGGCGGGTACCTGGTCCGGGAAGGGGAGGCGGTGACCTTGATCGCCACCGGGTCCGAGGTCACCCCGGCTCTGGATGCCGCAGAGGCCCTCGCCGGCGACGGTGTCGAGGCCCGCGTCGTGAGCCTGCCCTGCTGGGAGCTCTTCTTCGAACAGGACGAGGCCTATCGCGAGCAGGTGCTCGGCTCTGCGCCGCGGGTGTCGATCGAGGCCGCCGCCACCTTCGGATGGGAGCGGATCGTCGGCGACCGGGGATTGAAGATCGGGCTCGACCGTTTTGGTGCCTCCGCTCCAGACACGGTGCTTGCCGAGAAGCTCGGATTCACCGCGGAAGCCATCGCCGACCGGGTGCGGGAGTTCCTGGGCACCTGATGGCCGACACCGCGGATGTGGTGGTGATTGGAGCCGGGATCGGCGGGATCTCCGCCGCCTATCACCTGTCTCTGGCGCTGGAACCGGCCCGGGTGGTAATCGTCGACGCTCGGCCACCCCTGACGCTGACCTCGGACAAGTCCACCGAGTGTTACCGGAACTGGTGGCCCAACCTCCCCATGGTCCAGTTGATGAACCGCTCGATCGACATCCTCGAGCGTCTGGCCGGGGAGACCGAGAACAGCTTCGGGATGAACCGCCGCGGATATCTGTTCGTCACCGGGGACGAGGGCCAACTGCAACGGATGACCGAGGATGCCCACCACACTTCGACGCTTGGCGCCGGGCCGGTGCGGATCCACCCCGGGCCGATCCCCTATCGCCCGGCTCATGGCGAGGGATATCTCGGCTCCCCGGAAGGGGCCGACCTCCTCATCGGGCCGGACACCATCCGGGAGCATTTCCCTTACATCACCGAAGACGCCGTCGGCGCGCTTCACATCCGGCGCGCTGGGTGGTTCAGCGCCCAGCAACTCGGATCGTTGATGCTCGACCAGGCCCGGGAGCGGGGAGCCGAGCTGATCGCCGGCGAAGTGACCCGGATCGAAGTCGAAGATGGGCGGGTGGTGGGAGTGGCACTCTCCGATGGGACCCGCATCGCCTCCGGCGTGGTGGTGGACGCGGCAGGGCCAATGGCGGCACCGGTGGCAACGATGGCCGGCGTCGACCTGCCTTTGTTCTCCGAGCTCCACATCAAGGTGGCCTACAAGGAGCACCTTGGGGTGATCCCCCGCGAGGCCCCGATGTTCATCTGGAGCGACACACAGCACATCGACTGGAGTCCTGAGGAGCGTGAGGAACTGGCGGCGCAGGGCCGCTCTGAGCTCTTGGATGAGATGCCGATCTTTTGTCATGCACGACCCGAGGGCGGCGCCGACTCCCCCTACCTCCTCGCGCTGTGGGAGTACCACGGAATCGTCACCGAACCGGAGTGGCCCCTCCCCGAGGATGCGTTGTACCCCGAGGTCGTGATGCGCGGCTTGACCACTATGACCCCGGGGCTGGCCCCCTATCTGGAGCGCCTCCCCCACTCGGTGGTCGACGGCGGGTACTACACGAAGACCCGGGAGAACCGACCGCTGGTGGGACCTGCAGGCCCCGAGGGATTCCATCTCGCCGTGGGTCTCTCCGGGTTCGGCGTGATGGTCGCTGCCGGCGTCGGAGACTTGCTGGCGTCCCACGTGGCCGGCACCGAGCTGCCGGGGTATGCGGACGCTTTCCTGCTCAGCCGCTACGACGATCCCGGCTACCTGTCAGCGGTTGCCGAGCCGGGCCGCGCCGGCCAGCTCTAGACCTACTGGCTGTGGCCCTCGATGAACTCGAGCACCCTGCGCCACGCGTCCGCCGATGCGTCGGCGAACTCCTCCTGCTTCCGATCGAAGAATGAATGTGGGGCACCGGGGTAGACGGTGACCTCGTTCTCGATCCCAGCCTGGTCCATTGCGGACCGGAACTCCTCCACGACGTCGACAGGGATCCCTTGGTCGTCGCCGGCCATCAGGGCCAGGACCGCGCACTCGAATTCGGCGACACGTTCGATGGGCCCAACCGGGCGGGCGCTTTGGGTTTCCGTAGAAGCCGATGGCGCCACTCAGGCCATGCCCTCCTGCAGCCTGATGCCAGGAGCTGCTGCCACCAAAGCAAAAGCCAAGAGTGAAGACGGGTCGCTCCGGGTCACTCTGTCTCAGCGTGGCGACCGCCGCCGCGGTGTCAGCGGTCACCCCCTCGATCGTGCAGAGCGGGACGTGGTCGGCGTAGGGGAAAGAGTCGTCGCGCGTCCCGACCCCGGCGGTCCTCCCGAAGTAGTCGATCGCCACTGCGTCGTAACCATGCTCGGCGAACCGGAGCGCCAGTTCCTCATAGAAATGATGCAGTCCGCGCACATCGGGCAGGATCACGATGCCCGGACCTTTGGGCTCGGCGCTCACGGCGTGGAACGCGGCGAACTGGTTGCCGTCAGGAGAGGGCAGGGTCAGATCATGCCGGCTGCCCACTCCACCGGGGTTGGGCGTGATCGGAGGGCTGGAGTCACCGTCGTAACACATGTGGTCGGAAACTACCTGACCACATACGAACCTTCTCATCGCTCAGTATTGCGGGATGTCGCGCGCACGAGTCAGCTCTCTAGAATTTCGCGATCGTGCAATCGGCGTCACGTCCTAGGCGGGTCGAGCCGTCAGTCGTCTCCACGGCGGTGTCCGGCCTCCTCATACCCCTGGGTGTGCTCGTTCTGTTCTCGTTCGGCGGCCAGCTGATCTTCGGGCCGTTTGTGCTCGCCATCGAGTGGATCCTGGCGCGGGTTGCGGCTCGTCCCGTGAGGTTGGCGTGGTGTGTTCTCGCGGGAGCGTTGGCTGGGGAGATTGCCTATCTCGTTCTCGATCTGCGGGTACCCCAGATCGACGGCCTACCGGCGGTCGTCGTTGGCTTGGTGACCACCGGGTTGGTCACGGGGCTCTACATATCAACAACTCGGCCTCCGGCCTGATCTGACCGCCGGATCGGCGCATTTGTTGGGTGCTGGTGATCGTGGTGGCCCGCTGACGAGACTTCACGGAGGGTCGGCCCCGGTCAAATAGGTGTGGCCGAGAGGGCTGGTCCATCGATAGCGGCCGGGTCCCAGCCGGACAACTTTCCAACCACTGTGCTTGCGAATGTGATCGTGTCGGCACGCGGGAGCCAGGTTCTGAGGTTCGGTCGTCGCCGCCCTCGGAATAGGGATCACGGTGGTCGATGTCGCAATCGGCGGCCGGCATCCGGCACCCGGGAAAGACGCAAGTGGGATTCTCGGCTTCGACCACCCTCTTCTGTTCGGCTGAGGGCCGACGTCGGGTGGTCCCGGTCCAAACGACTTCACCCCGATCGGTGACAGTTACCCGATGCCCGGACGCCGACTGGTCGGCGACGACCTTTCGCGTGACGTCGGCGATCAGCGGTCCAAAACCGGCGAGCTCGCCGGGAGTCTCGGACAACCCGATCAGGGTGGTCAGATCGACCCGGATGTCGACGGTGCCCTGTCCGGCGCTGCCCTTGGCTCCCATTCCACAGATCAGGTCGAGGAAGACATCTGCGCGGACCTGGTCCATGGTGCGCGGGTCGTCCTTGCGCCTCGCCGCTCGAGCTAGACGGTTGATTCGCCTCATCGCCGCCTGACCGAGATGGGCAGGCAGGCTGAGGGCGTGGATGTCAGCGGTCCCGTCGTCGTTTGCCTGGCTGACCACCCGGCGCTCTTCCAAAGCCTGCTCGTAGCGCTGGCGTGCCGAGTCAGGGTCGTGGGTGATGCAAAGCCTGGCCAACGTGGCGCGAAGTTGGCCCGTGGTCCTCCGCGACGCCGAGGGCATGACTTTGCCAACGATCTCTCGGGCTACCAGAAGTTCCAGATGTGAGGTCTGGTCGATCATCACCCGGGCCCGCGCCAGATCGATATCCCCGCGACGAAGTGCCTCCCATACGATCGGCAGGCGCTGACAGAAGTCATAGGCCAGGCCCAGGTGCGAGTCGGCGGAGCGCCGGGTGAGGGTGAGGGCAGCCTGGACCTCGGAAGCAGTGAGGTCGTCGACCATGGAACCGGGCAAGGCGTCGAGGTTGTCGGGATTCTCGATCTCGTAGGTATGGACCGAGTCGATCGAGGCGAACAACCCCGCTTGATAGTGGGCCACCATCCGGGCGTTGGCTTTCATCACCTCGACCCGATCGAAGCCGGAAAGGCGGTCGCAGTCCACAGCGTCGAGGGCCTGAGCCAGGTCGGAGCCTGGCGCCATCTCTGCCAACCCTTCGGGCAATCTCTCCCGCTCCGTGACCGCCGCCGATGTTCGCTCTCCCTCGAACATGTGTTCGAGACTACGGGACGCCTGGGACAGATTCCATACCCTCGTCGCCCGATTCGAAGATTTCTTCGAAGCCCTCGTAATCAACTTGACCTGTCGTCCCCGATTGACCAAGGTGGCAGGCCGCCGTGGGCATTTATGCGGACAGTAACTGTCCACATTGTCACGTATCGTTCATCTCCCACCGGGAATGATTGACAGACGCGATGGGGTTGCGGCGTGTTGAAGCGTCCAAGCTACGAAGGACGCCAGGAGGAGAATTCAGATGACGAACATGATCGAGGCGCAAGGCCTCGTCAAGCGATACAAGGAAGTGACGGCCCTCGCCGGGATCGACCTGGTGGTTCCCGAGGGCGTGATCCTCGCCCTCCTCGGGCCGAATGGCGCCGGGAAGACGACCGCGGTGAACATCCTCACCACCCTTCTCGAACCAGATGAAGGTTCAGCAGTGGTCGCCGGTTTCGACGTCCACAAAGATCCCAAGTCAGTGCGCCGGCGCATCGGGCTCTCCGGTCAATTCGCCGCCGTCGATGAGCACCTGACCGGATTCGAGAACCTGGACATGATCGGGCGCCTCTATCACATGGGGAAGGACCCGTCCCGGCTCCGAGCCCGGGAGCTCTTGGAGACTTTCGACCTCGCCGACGCCGGCGACCGGCCGGTGAAGACCTACTCCGGGGGCATGCGGCGCCGCCTCGACGTGGCCGGCGCCCTGGTAGCAGCGCCGCCGGTTCTCTTCCTCGACGAGCCCACAACCGGGCTCGACCCGCGCAGCCGGATCGACCTCTGGGTGGTTATCCGGGATCTCGTGGAGCGGGGAACGACCCTCCTGCTGACTACCCAGTATCTCGAGGAGGCCGACCACCTCGCCGACGACATCATCGTCATCGATCACGGGCGAGAGATCGCCCACGGCACCTCTGATCAGCTCAAAACCCAGGTCGGGGGGGAGAGGATCGAGGTCACGATCGCCGACTCCGGCTTCATCCGTGAAGCGCAGACCGTTCTCTCCGAAATCGCAGTCGGCGAGGTACTGGTCGACGACCACACCCGCGGATTGGTAGCCCCGGTGACCGGAGGGGCGGCCACTCTCACCCAGGCGCTTCGTGAGATGGATTCGCGCGGCATCGCGATCCAGGACGTGGGATTGCGCCGGCCCACCCTCGACGACGTGTTCCTCTCTCTCACCGGGCACCACGCCGAAGAAGAGGTGGCAGCAAACGGAGGAGAGAAGGCCAAGATGGCCAAGAAGGACGAGTTGGAGGAGGTCAGCCCATGACGGCGATGACGCAATCCCTGGCTGACGGTGCGGTCGTCGCCAAGCGGAACTTGATCAAGATCAAGCGGGTCCCGGAGATCATGGTCTTCGTGCTGCTCTCCCCGATCATGTTCGTTTTGCTTTTTGCCTACGTCCTCGGAGGTGCGATCGATGTCCCCGGCGATTACAAGGACTTTCTGATCGCAGGGATCCTGGCCCAGACCGTGGTCTTCGGTTCGACCTTCACTGGAGTGGGACTGGCAGACGACATGCAGAAGGGGATCATCGACCGCTTCCGCTCGCTCCCAATGTCGCGCTCGGCAGTGGTGGTGGGAAGGACCGGCAGCGACATCGCCTACAACCTGATCTCGATCACCGTCATGTCTTTGACCGGGCTCGCGATCGGCTGGTCGATCACGACCTCGGTCGGGGAGGCTGCGCTGGGCTACGCCCTGCTGCTGCTTTTCGCCTATTCCTTCTCCTGGGTGATGGCGTACGTGGGTCTCTTGGTCCCGAGCGTGGAGGTGATCAACAACGCCTCGTTCATGGTGATCTTCCCCCTCACCTTCATATCCAATGCCTTCGTCCCGATCGAGACTCTTCCCCCTGTCCTGGAGACGTTCGCCGAATGGAACCCGGTGTCCGCGGTGACTCAAGCAACACGGGAGCTGTTCGGCAACGTTCTCCCGGGCACCCCGGAGCCAACGGCGTGGTCGCTGCAGAATCCGATCCTCTACACCCTGATTTGGGTGGTGATCCTGATCGGGATCTTCGTCCCGCTCTCGGTGCGTCAGTACAAGCGGGCCAACAAGCGCTGAGCGCGGTTAGCCGCTGATCGCCCGGCTCCCCAGCCGGGCGAAGGGCTCGGTCGAGAACACGAACTCCAGCGGCACTTCGAAGTAATCGGCGATCTTGAGTGCCAGGAACAGGCTGGGACTGTATTCGCCACGCTCCAGGTAGCCGATCGTCTGATAGTGCACTCCTACGGCGTCCGCCAGGGCTCGGCGGGAGATGCCCCGCTCGGCGCGGAGCATTGCGATCCGGTTGTGGACGGTGTCGGTCACCTGACCCACTGCAGGGCTTGCTCCCGGGCCGCCTCGACCTGGGACCCCGACTGGCGACGCGCCATCCGACGGAGGACGATCGGCGCCACCACCAGTCCGGCAATTGCCCAGGCGCCCAACACCAGTGCCGTTTCCAGGGTGCGCCAGGACCCACCGATCTCGAGGGCGGCGGCGGCCTCGGGAAGGAAGGCGGCGCGCATCCCCAGGCCCAGCCAGTAGATCGGGAACAACTGGGCGATGGGCACCACCCAACCCCAGAGCTGCTGCATCGGGGTGAAGATCCCCGAGATTGCAACCAGGACGATGAAGGGCAGCATTCCCCAGGTCCCCACCTTCTGAATTCCAGGGACCAGTGACCCGATGACCATCCCGATCGGCATCGTGGCCAGCGTTCCGAGGAGCGTGACCCAGAGCACCATCCCCCATC
This sequence comes from uncultured Acidobacteriota bacterium, assembly GCA_963780755.1. Taxonomy (GTDB): domain Bacteria; phylum Actinomycetota; class Acidimicrobiia; order Spongiisociales; family ZC4RG35; genus JALYNX01. Next base: position 687,139 of record CAWACX010000002.1, on the reverse strand, counting down.
CCCCGGCATCAGGTGGCATCAGCCCGTCGAAGATCAGGAAACCCGGGATCAGGATCACCGCAAAGCTGGGGATCAGGCCCAGGATGTTGGCCACCACGTGACCGCTGACATGGCCCACGACCCCGTAAGGGACTGCCCGGGCCCGAAGCAGGGTGCCGTCCTCCCTTTCCATCGCCAGGGCGTAGGCGGGGCCGATGATCATCCCGAAGGCGACCAGGCCACCGAGGATGCTGGGAAGGGCCACCGTCGGAAACGAAAGCGATGTTCCGGCGAACTCGACCGTGTCGTTGCGGTTCAGGAACAGATAGCCGAGTACCGCCAAAGCCATGAACAGGAAGAAGCCCTGGTCCTGTGGGCTGCGCAGACTCTGCATGAACTCGGTCCAACCTCGATAGACGCCAGAGCGCACCGCATTCCTGACCGGTGTCATCGGGTCACCTCCTCGAGGGTCGTTGCGGCGCCGTCGCCGACGCCGCTCTCGTATTGCTGCACCATGGCGATGTAGGTGTCCTCCAGGGTGGCCCGCCTGACCTCGAGATCGGTCACGTCATCGTGCTGTGCGAGCAATTCCCGGACAAAGGAAGTTGCATCCGGCGTGGCGTGGACGAATTGCTCACCGTTACGGCTCCACCGAACCTGTGCCTCGCGGGTCACCCGCCGGGCCAGCTCGTCGGCGCTGCCGTCGGCCACGATCCGCCCTCCGGCCAGGATCAAGATCCGGTCGGCAAGCTTGTCGGCCTCGTCGAGGTCGTGAGTGGTGAGGAGGATGGTCGTGTCCTCTAGGTCGGAGAGGCGGTGGACCAGGTCGTGAAAGTCCCGCCGCGCCTGGGGGTCGAATCCGGCCGTCGGCTCGTCGAGGAAGAGGAGCTCGGGACGACCGATGATCCCCACCGCAAGGTCGAGGCGGCGGCGCTCGCCACCGGAAAGAGTGCGGATCTTCTGGTCGGCATGCTGCCCGAGCCCGACCAGGTCGATGAGCTCCTCGGTGTCGAATGGTCGGTGGCGCTCGGGAACGGAATATGGGGCGTAGTAACGGCCCAGGTACCCGAGGAGCACACGGGGGGTCCAACGTGGATGGTCACGCCATGACTGGAGGACGACTCCGACCCGGGCTCGCCAGTCCTCGGTTGCGGTGGCGGGGTCGTGACCGAGCACGGTGATCTCGCCTGCTGAAGGGACCCTGAAGCCTTCGAGAGTCTCGATCGTGGTTGTCTTCCCGGCGCCGTTGGGGCCGAGCAGCGTGACCACCTCGCCACGCCGGACCTCGAAGCTGACGCCATCGAGCACGTCGGTCTCCCCGTAGCGCATCCTCAAGTCGCGGACCGCGACCACCGTTTCACTGCTACCACCCGTCATGTGAAGCGGACCTTCCGTACTTGACTAATTACGGAATGTAGTACAAGTGCTACCGAACCGTCAAGCAGATTCTGGTTCCTCGTCGACGAAGATGTCGACTTTCTCGTTGTAGAAGGAAACCAGCCCGGCGATCTCGTCGGCTTCGCTCAGCGGATGGTCATAACCCCAGACGATGTTGTCGTGGGTTCTGCCGTTGACCGTCACCGACCAATAGCGGGCCTGCCCCTTCCAGTGGCAGGTCGTGGAGAGGTCGGTCGGTGTCAGGAGGTCCATGCGGACGTCGGACGGCGGGAGGTAGTAGCGCACCGGCAGGCCGGCCTCGAAGAGAAAGGTGGGTGTGTCGGAGTCGGCGACCGTCACCCCGTCCACCTCCACCCGAACCCGGTTCGATCTTTGCTCGATAGGCATGGAAGGTTCAACCTATACAGGCCGGCTCGGATTCCTACGAGCCCGGCTGCAACCCCAACGCCGGGTTGCGTGCCAGTTCCATCGACTCCCAGTAGGCGCCAAACCGGGACCGAAGTGAGTCGGGGCGCTCGGCATAGACCCTGCGGCCGAGGATGCGGACCGCGGTCTCGACGTCTGATCTCCTCTGCTCGGCCAACGCTCGCACCATCGACCTCTCGAGGGGGTTGGGGCACAGCTCGGGGCGCTTGGCGATGCTCTCGAGGAGCTCGGCCAGGTCATGGTCCTCGCCGAGGAGTTCCGCCATGCGATCCAGGGTGATCACCATGCCCAGGATCACCTCAGGCCAAAGTGGGGTCAGGATCTCCATCTGGTGCATGAGGTACTTGACCCGCTTCCGCCAAAGGTGGAATGAGGCGGGGGCCGGGGTGCGATAGGCCATCACCATCTCGGCTCGACCCCGCCCATACGTCGCGGTGAGGCCGGGGCCGACAGAGCCGTACCGATCGCGAATCCCGGCTCCATACACGCTGCGAGCGATGGGGTCGGTGGGCCAGGACGAATAGCGGGCATGGGCGCGCTCCATTGCGGTGACCACCCGGGACACCAGCTCCGGATCCTCTAACGCCCTGGCGTGGGCCCTGTCCCGGTTTATGACGAGGCGCTCATTGGCCTCCTCGAAGGTCCCCTCGGCCAACAGTGGCCTATAGAGCGACTCCAGGTCCTCAAGGGCACTGACCATCACAGCCGCCGAGCGCATCTCCGAAAGCAGGCGGGCGGTGTCACGCATCGACTCGTTCTCGAATCGGTACACCTTGGCCCCGATCTCGGAGCGGACCAGGCGGAGCAAGGCCCGGATCCGCTTGGTGGACTTGCGGGCGCCATGCACCGCATCGGCGAACGCCTCCTCCCCGTCGTAGAAGCGTCCCACCGCGGTCTCCAACTCGGCGAGACAGAGGCGCTGCAGGCCCATGCCCAGGGGCTCGCCGGGATGCAGCCGGAAGCTGGGGAGCGGGAGCAGCACGGCGTCGCTCGGCCGGTCCTGCGCCGCGAGAAGGGTCACCCGGGCAGCGTAATGTCAGGCGGGTTGAGATCCGCGGGTCTTCTCCCCTACCGCCTGACCAATGAGCTCGAGGTCCTTGTCGCCCACCCTGGAGGGCCCTATTTCTCGCGTCGCGACAACGGCTGGTGGTCCATTGTGAAGGGCATGGTCGAGGCCGGCGAAGGGGACGAGGGCGCCGCGGCACGTGAATTCGAGGAAGAGACTGGATGGCTTCCGCCCGCCAAACCATGGGTGTCACTGGGTGAGGTCACACTCAAGTCGAGGAAGGTGGTGGTGGCTTGGGGAGTGGAGGCCGACTTCGATGTCTCGACCCTCAACCCGGGCATGTTCTCGATGGGAACGCACCGCTATCCCGAGATCGATCGGGTGCAGTGGATGGCGCCGGATCTGGCGAGAGTCAAACTGAACCCGATACTGGGCCAATTCATCGATCGTCTGGAACAACATCTGGGAAGAGGAGGTTGAGCGAGGCATGAAGTCCACGACCGAATCCGAATGGCGGGAGAAACTGGATCCCGAGCAGTATCGAGTCCTGCGCGAAGCGGCCACTGAGCGCCCGTTCACCGGGAAATACTGGGACTCGAAGTCTGAAGGCACCTATCGCTGTGCGGGCTGTGGAGAACCGCTCTTCTCCAGTGACACCAAGTTCGAGTCGGGCTCAGGCTGGCCCAGCTTCTACCAACCGATCGAGTTGGAGGTGATCGAGGAGGAGCGGGATGTCTCCTTCGGGATGGCGCGCACCGAGGCGAAATGCTCCAACTGCGGCGGCCACCTCGGGCACGTCTTCGACGACGGTCCCAACCCGACAGGTCTCCGCTACTGCATCAACTCCGCTGCCCTCGACCTCGAAGAAGAGGCCTGAGCGAGTTTCAATCGCGGTAGGCGGCCAGCAACTCGACGAAACCCGTGTCGTGGTCGGTGGGCGGGATGTCCGAGGTACGAACCCTGGCCTCGACCAGGCCATCGACGTCGTCGAGGTCGAGGTCGACCTCACTGAGAATGCCACGTACCGCAACATTGAACGGCTGGACTGCAAAACACACCTCGTTGATCTCATTCGCCCGTGCCGACGCCACAACGGCATCGAAGAGCAGCCGACCCAATCCTCGATGCTGGTACTCATCGACGACGGTGACTGCGACCTCGGCACAGTCCTGGGCGGGGAAGCGGACATAGCGCCCGACGCCGGCAGGGGACCCATCGACGAGGGCTCCCCAGGCGACGTGATTCACGTGGTCGACGCGAGTCAGGTAGTCGAGCTCGGCATCGCTCAGGTGATCGACTCCCGTGCCGAACCGCGCGAATCGGCTCTCCAAGGACATTCGGCTCAGGCCTTCGGCGACGAGCGGTCGGTCGTCGGGCAGGACCGGCCTCAGTTCCGCCACCGAGCCATCGCGAAGCGAGACGCTGAGAGTTGGCCGCTGGTCGGGAATGACTGGTCTCACCTGAGTGCTAGCTGTAGCAAGCATACCGCGAGCAGACCGGGTACTCCTGTAACTTCACCGTCGATGGCCAGGCAGCGCTTGGCGACGGTCACGTCGCAATTCGGCTCGGGAAAGAGGGAGTCACACGACTCTTCGCCTTTCTACGAGCGGTTCAGCCCGCCTGTGATCTCATCCGACGACTTCGTCAGCCCCCCGACTGCTGTCAACGCTCTCTTTCACGGGGACGCCCGGGAGATGTCCGAAGAGCAAGTAGCCGACCGGTCCGTGGCTCTGGTGGTCACCTCGCCTCCGTACTTCGCAGGAAAGGAGTATGAGACCGAGGTCTCTGATGGCCATGTCCCTGCGAGTTACGTCGAGTACCTGGCCACACTCGAGGAAGTGCTGGCGGTATGCCTTCGAAAGCTGGAACCAGGAGGACGGATGGCGGTGAACGTCGCCAACCTGGGAAGAAAGCCCTACCGGTCGCTGTCCGCCGACGTGATGGCCATCCTCCAGGACCGTCTCGGCATGCTGCTCCGCGGTGAGGTGATCTGGCAGAAAGCCAAGGGAGCCGGGGGAAGCTGTGCCTGGGGCTCCTATCGCTCCCCGCAAAACCCGGTGCTTCGGGATGTCACCGAGCGGGTCCTGATCGCCTCCAAGGGACGGTTCGACCGGGCGGTCAAAAGGGCGAAGCGAGAGGAATTGGGTCTGCCCCACCGCTCCACCATCGACACCGATGAGTTCCTCGAGGCCACCCTCGACGTCTGGGAGATCCCCTCGGAGAGGGCAACCCGGGTCGGGCACCCTGCCCCGTTTCCGGTGGCACTCCCCCGGCGGCTCATCGAGCTCTACACCTACGCAGATGACCTGGTGCTCGACCCGTTCATCGGCTCGGGGAGCACTGCGGTGGCCGCCGTCGAGGCCGGCCGTAACTACGTCGGCTTCGACACCGATGCCGAATACCTGGCGATCGCCGAGGGCCGGATCAACGCCGTCGGAAGCACCGACGATTGAGAATCCTCGCTGTCTGTCTGGGAAACATCTGTCGGTCTCCTGCTGCCGCCGCCGCAATTTCCGAAGCAGCCAAGGAGGCGGGCGTCGAAGTCGAGGTCGACTCCGCCGGCACCGGCTCCTGGCACATCGGGCAACCACCCCATCCCGAGTCGGTTGCGGCCGGAGCCCGGGCAGGCCTTCGCATCGACGGCAGGGCGCGGCGGGTGACGGCTGCCGACTTCGAGCGTTACGACGTCATCCTCGCCATGGACCGATCCAATCTCCGTGACCTGGCCGACCTGGCTCCGTCAAAGGCGCTGCGAGCCAAGCTTCGCCTGTTCCGGACCTACGACCCGGACTCCGACGAGGACGAGATCCCTGACCCCTGGGGCGGCGCCACGGAGGGCTACGAGGAGACGATTCGGATGGTGCGGGCCGCCGCCAAAGGCTTGGTCGATGACCTGTTGGTCCGTTCTCAGGCCGAGTGAAGGATGCCGTGGCCGCGGAGCATGAACTCGATCGCGGTGGCTCCGGGATCCTCACTCGCCAGTAGCTCCAGATAGCCGAGGCTGGCACCGTTGAAGGCGGAGTCGTTCCAGTACGGGTTGGAGCGGTCGATTTCTCCCCACGCCGAGACGTATACGTACGGGAGCTCATGTGCGTGGTCGCCCGGGGAGGCCCCGTAACTGGCACGTTGTCCGCGCTGCTCCGAGCCCATCTCGATGGCGGGATCGAAGTGCTCCGGCCACAGTTGCCGCTCGGAGACGTCGTCGTCCGGGAAGCCGCGACCGCTCAGTTCTGCGAGCACTTTGAAGCCGAAGTCGAACCAATCGGCGACAAAGCTGGCGCCTTCGGGGTCGAGCGCGAGGTCTTCATCGGGGTCGAGAGGGGGCAACGGATCGCCGAAGTCGGGGAACCAATCGACCTGATAGGGGATACCGAAGAAGTCGCAGGCCCTGTCCAGTGTGGTCACCGGCTCGGTGGTCACCTCCTCTCCGTCTTCGTGGACCAAGGAGACACCCTCGAGGCGAACGACCCGGCCCTCGAACTCCGGGGTCCCGAAACCTCCGGAAGTTGCTCGGAGCCCCATCCGCCCGGTGACCCGATATCGAGTCGGGGCAAGGGCGAAATAGGCGAGTTGATGCAAGCGGTCGCGGGTCGAGGGCAGCTCCGCGGGAACCTGGCGCAGGCTCAACTGGCCGAGCCCGCCGCGACTGGCCGGCGCCACATCGCCGCGAGTTGGAGGGCGCCGAGCAGCAAGCCGACGCCGACTATGGCGGCGCCGGTCCAACCATCGAGGTCGCCGTCGATTCCGAGCACCGCGTCGAGCGACGCCGATCCCGGACCGATGATCGCCAGGGCAAAGGCGAGGACGGCCAGGGTCGTCACGTACTCATATCCCTCGTCAGGGCGATGGAAGACGAAGAAGCCCGCAAAGCGATGGATGGTCCAGAACGCCACGAGCATGGTCGCGGCGAGACCGGCGGCAGCAGCCGAAGTGAGCAGGCCGGCGATGAGACCAAGCCCGATCAGGATCTCGCTGGCGGCGGAGACCTTGGCGTTGAGCTCAGGCGACTTGAAGCCCTTGGAGGCGAACCACTTAGCGGTCCCCTCCTGGGTCCGGGCGTGGTTGAGGCCGTGGGCGATCATGACTGTCCCCGCCCAAAAGCGAAGCAAGGCGGCGACGACGTCCAACTCGGTCATTGATCCTCCTGTATCTGGTTTGAGCGACGGACCCCGGAGTCAAGTCGATTCGACGAATCCAGGCGCTCCATTGTTACGGTTCCGACGATCGTGATGGTGTCCAATGAAGTCCTGGGCTGAGGCTGCACTCGCCCTCGGAGTGACCCTGGTCATCGGGGCGGCGCTCTGGTTGTGGACCGGGGAGCCGATCGGTGGTGAGCCGTCGACCGACACCACCACACCGGTGGCAGTCGACACGGAGGCCGCGGCCCGAGGCCAGATCCTGGCCCAGGAGACCGGATGCCTGGCCTGTCACACCGTCGACGGGACCACGGGGACCGGGCCTACCTGGAAGGGCCTCGCCGGTGCCAGCAGGCCGTTGGTCTCGGGCGAGACGGTCGTGGCCGACAACAACTATCTGTTCAACTCGATCCTGGACCCGACCTCGCAGGTGGTCGCCGGATTCGAGGCGGTGATGCCCACCACCTACTCCGAGCAACTCAGCGAGCAGGACGTCAACGATCTGGTTCAGTACATCAACTCGCTGGGTTAGAGCGCGGATACGCACGTACGCATTTACAGATATACGCCGGACCCCCCTCCCCGGCTTCGCCGGTACGCCCCCCAACGCTCACTTCGTCGCTGGGGGAGAAATGTCGCTTCGCTCCTGGGGGAGGAAACGGGAATATGACAAGGGTACGCTCAGGTTGTAGTCTGCACATACACTCAGACTTACCTGGAGGAAACCAAGAAAATGGCACGCGCAGTAGGCATCGACCTCGGCACCACCAACAGTGTGATCGCCGTCCTCGAAGGCGGCGAGCCCACCGTGATCCCCAACGTCGAAGGGGGGCGGACCACGCCCTCGGTGGTGTCGTTCAAGGATGGCGAGGTGCTGGTTGGCGAAGTCGCCAAGCGTCAGGCCATCACCAACCCGGATCAGACCGTCCGCTCGATCAAGCGTCACATGGGGACCAACTGGTCCATCGACGCCGATGACAAGAAGTTCACCGCTCAGGAGGTGTCGGCCCGGATCCTGATGAAGCTGAAGCGGGACGCCGAGTCATATCTCGGGGACAAGGTCACCGACGCCGTGATCACAGTGCCCGCCTACTTCAACGACGCCCAGCGTCAAGCCACCCAGGAGGCCGGCCAGATCGCCGGGCTCAACGTGCTCCGAATCATCAACGAGCCGACCGCCGCCGCCCTGGCCTACGGGCTCGACAAGGAGGGCACCGACCACACGATCCTGGTCTTCGACCTCGGTGGCGGCACCTTCGACGTCTCGGTCCTCGAGATCGGCGACGGGGTCTTCGAGGTCAAGGCGACCTCGGGTGACACCAACCTCGGTGGCGACGACTGGGACCAGAAAGTCATCGACTGGCTGGTCGAAGGCTTCAAGAACGACCACGGTGTCGATCTCGGCAAGGACCGCATGGCCCTGCAGCGGCTCAAGGAGGCCGCGGAGAAGGCGAAGATCGAGTTGTCGACGGTCGCCGAGACCGAGATCAACCTTCCCTTCATCACCGCCACCGCCGAGGGCCCCCTCCACCTCCAGCGCAAGCTGACCCGCTCCGAGTTCCAAAAGCTCACCGAAGAGCTCTTGGAGAGGACGAAGCGGCCCTTCCAGCAGGCGATCAAGGATTCCGGCATCCCTGTCGGTGACATCGACCACATCGTGCTGGTCGGTGGCTCGACCCGCATGCCCGCCGTCCAGGAGCTGGTGAAGAGCCAGACCAACAAGGACCCGCACCGCGGGGTCAATCCCGACGAGGTGGTCGCTGCCGGCGCTGCGATCCAGGCCGGTGTGCTCAAGGGCGATGTCAAGGACATCCTGCTCCTCGACGTCACTCCCCTCACCCTCGGCATCGAGACCAAGGGCGGGGTGATGACCCGGATGATCGAGCGCAACACCACGATCCCGACCAAGCGATCGGAGATCTTCACCACCGCTGAGAACAACCAGCCGGAAGTGGAGATCCATGTCCTGCAGGGTGAGCGCACCATGGCCAACGACAACAAGAGCCTGGGCAAGTTCAGGCTGACCGGCATCCCGCCGGCGCCCATGGGCATCCCCCAGATCGAGGTCGCCTTCGATATCGACGCCAACGGGATTGTCAACGTCAACGCCAAGGACCTGGCTACCAGCAAGGAACAGGCGATGACCATCACCGGAGGCTCCGCTCTGGCCCAGGATGACATCGACCGCATGGTGAAGGACGCCGAGGCCTATGCCGAGGAGGACGCCAGGCGCAAGGAATCGGTCGAGACCCGCAACCAGGCCGACCAGTTGGTCCATCAGACCGACAAGCTGATCGAAGAGCAGGGCGAGAACATGACCGACGAGGAGAAGTCGGGTGTCGAGTCAGCCTTGGCCGCCCTCAAGGCGACCATCGCCAACGAGGCGGCCGAGACTGCCGAGATCCGTTCCAGCATGGACGCCTTGATCCAGGCCAGCCAGGCCATGGCTACCCGCCTCTATCAAGAGGCCGGTGCCGCAGCCGGAGGTGGTGAAGACCACACGATCCCTGAGGAGGACGACGATGTGGTCGAAGCAGAGATCATCGAGGATGACGACGAGGCGTAAGAGCCGCTAGTGCTCCGAATACGCGAATACGCAGGTACGCAGATCCCTATGAGTGACTTCGAAGCCGACATCGTCGACGGTGAGATCGAAGAGCCGACAGGCGCCATCGACCCTGCAATGCTGGGGATCGAGCTTCCCGAGGACAAGGACGAGGCCAACTCGCTGCTCGTCGAAAAGCTGATCGAGTCCCGGGAAGAGGCAGGCTCCTATCTCGACGACCTGCGCCGGGTCGCCGCGGACTTCGACAACTACCGGAAGCGGACGACACGCGAACAGGCAGTGGTCCTCGACCGGGCCGCCGAGCGAGTGGTCCGCGAGCTCCTACCCGTCCTCGACTCCTTCGACGCCGCGCTCAACGCCAAGCCCGCCACCGACGGGGAGCGCCTCCTCCTCTCCGGGATGATCAACACCCGGGAGCAACTGCTCAAGGCCCTCGAACAGGAAGGCCTGGAGGTGCTCCCGTCGATCGGCGAGCCGTTCGACCCCGAGATCCACGAGCCAGTCGGTGCACCGGCAGGAAGCACCGATCTCGTCGTCTCCGAGGAGCTTCGACGCGGATATCGCCTTCGGGACCGGGTCTTGCGACCGGCGATGGTGGTCCTGGAAGCACGACAGTGAACCGGGACTGGGTCGACAAGGACTTCTATCAGATCCTCGGGGTCCAGGAATCGGCCAGCGCAGAGGAGATCAAGAAGGCATACCGCAAGCTGGCCCAGACTCATCATCCCGACGCCAATCCGGGGAACGCCGAGTCCGAGGAAAAGTTCAAGGAGATTTCCGAGGCCTACGCCACCCTTTCCAACGTCGAGCAGCGCAAGGAGTACGACCAGGTGCGGCGCATGGTCGAGACCGGCGGCTTCTCCGGATACGGGGGTCGGAGCGGAGGTTTCCAGGGAGGACAACAGGTCAGGGTCGAGGACCTGTCCGACCTGCTGGGTGGGTTCGGGGGCCTCGGTGACCTGTTCGGGTTCGGATCTGGCGGTCGCAACGGCCCGGCGCGCGGCGCCGACGCCCAAGCCGACCTCAGCATCGGGTTCGAGGATGCCGCAGCCGGTGTCACCACCACGATCAGCGTGCGTGGCGCAACCACCTGCTCCCATTGCTCGGGCTCGGGCGCCGAGCCCGGCACTCCGGTGACCACCTGTCCCACCTGTGGCGGCCGCGGCGTGGTTGCCCAGAATCAGGGTTTCTTCTCCTTTTCCCAACCCTGTCCCCAATGTCGCGGGTCGGGGCGAATTATCGAGACCGCCTGCTCCGTCTGCCGAGGCGCCGGCACCGAGACCCGGACCCGCGAGGTCAAGGTCAGGGTTCCGGCGGGGGTCCAAGACGGGAACACCCTCCGCATACCGGGCAAGGGCGGGCCCGGGCGCAATGGAGGCCCGGCCGGCGATCTCCTGGTGAGAGTTCGAGTCGCCTCCAGCCACACCTTCGGGCGCAAGGGCAACGACCTGACTCTGACCGTTCCCATCACCTATACCGAGGCGGTGTTGGGGACCAAGCTCGAAGTCCCCACTCTCAACGGGGTGGTGAAGCTCAAGGTCCCCGCGGGGACCCCGTCCGGGAAGACGTTCCGGGTGCGGGGCAAGGGCATCGACCCGGAGCGGGGGCGGTCCGGCGACCTTCTGGTCACCGTGCAGGTTGCGGTGCCCTCGAAAGTCGGCAAGGAAGAGAAGCAACTCCTCGAGGACCTCTCCAAGTATGAGACCGATGACGTACGGGCCCATCTGAGATGATGGTCAGAGCATGAGCGAGTCGACGAGGGCGGTGTTCGTGATCTCGGTGGCTGCCGAGCTGGCGGGGATGCACCCGCAAACCCTCCGCATCTACGAGCGCAAGGGCCTCATCGACCCCTTCCGCACTCCGGGTGGGACCCGTCGCTATTCGCGTGAAGACATCGAGCGGCTTCAGCTCATCCAGGAGCTCACCAGCCAGGGCCTCAACCTCGAGGGCGTGCGCCGGGTCCTCGCCCTCCAAGAGGAGAACCGGGTGCTCAAGAAGAAGCTCGACAAGCTTCGTGACAAGCTGGACGATCTGGAAGAAGAGATGGAGAACCGCATCGAGATGAACCGCCGTCTGCAGCGAGGTGACCTCGTGTTGCGCAGCGACGTGCGCCAGCTCTTCGAGAGGGAGCGCTGAGCGAGATGGCCGACACCTATCAGGGACCGGTCAAGGTCCTTGGCGGCGACGGGATACTTCTCACCACTGGATCGGCCACTCTGGAGCATGATTCCGAGCAGGGAACCTGGGAGGGAGAGCTGGAAACGCTGCGGGGCACGGCGGTTGCCGGGAAAGCCTTGGTGGTCGCCCTGGAGATCCCGGACGTGGGACAGGGCCGGGCTCAGTTGACACCCGTTGGCGAACGGGGAGAGATGGCGCTGTCGGCTGTAGTGGGCCTCGGCCCACAGCCCTTCTGACCACACGGTGGGCGCGGCCGCCGACTGTGAGCTGATCGGATCCGGATTACTCGGCCAGCCGGTCAATGCCCTAACCACCATTGCCTTCGTGGCCGCCGGCATAGCGATCCTGATCCTCCGCCCCGATCGCGCCTGGATCGGAATGGCATCGATCGCCACCGGGATCGGCTCGTTCCTGTTCCACGGGCCGATGACTCCGGGGAGCGAATGGGCCCACGACGTGACGCTGGCCTGGCTCCTGCTCACGGTCACGATCGACCCTTTGCCGCGAAGAAGCCGTTGGGCGTTGATCGGGCTCGCCGTGCTCGGCGTTCTGTTCGCGGTTGCTCCCGGCATCGCCGACCCGGTCGCTGTGGCGCTGGCAGTGCTCGCCATCGCCTCGGCATTGCGCGAGCACCGCTCCCCATCGACCATCGGGGCGTTGGCAGTCCTGGGGCTTGCGGCGGTGATCGGGCGCCTGGGGGCCACCGGCGGGCCGCTCTGCGACCCCGATTCCTTGCTCCAGCCCCACGGGTTGTGGCACGTGGCCGCAGCCGCGGCCCTCGGATGGTGGGCGATTTCAGCAGGGAGGGTCAGGTGATGACCAGCTCGCCTTCTTTCGCGTCGACGGTCACGGTGTCGCCCTCGCCGAACTCCCCAGAGAGGAGCCGGTAGGCGAGCGGATCGGCAAGCTCGCGCTGTATCGCCCGCTTCAGGGGTCGGGCCCCGTACACCGGGTCGAAGCCGGCTTCCGCGAGCAGGTCCAGGGCCTCGTCGCTGACCGAGAGCTCGATGCGCCGATCGCCGAGTCGGAGCCGTAGGGAGTCGAGCTGGATCTCCACGATCCTGCGCAGGTCTTCCCGAGTCAGGCGCTCAAAGACGATGATCTCGTCGATTCGGTTGAGGAACTCCGGGCGGAAGTGGGACCGAACCGCGTCCATGACCCGCTCCTCGACGACCTCGAACTCCAGGTCGGGCTGAATGCTCTCCGAGCCCAGGTTGGAGGTCATGATCAGCACCACGTTGGTGAAGTCCACCGTCCTGCCCTGGCCGTCAGTGAGCCGGCCGTCGTCGAGCAACTGGAGGAGGACGTTGAAGACGTCGGGATGCGCCTTCTCCACCTCGTCGAGCAAGACCACGGAATAGGGGCGACGACGCACCGCCTCGGTGAGTTGGCCCCCCTCGTCATAGCCCACGTATCCGGGCGGGGCGCCGATGAGGCGACTGACCGAGAACTTCTCCATGTACTCGGACATGTCGATGCGGATCATCGCCCTCTCGTCGTCGAAGAGGAAGTCGGCCAGCGCTCTCGCCAACTCGGTCTTGCCCACGCCGGTTGGCCCGAGGAACAGGAACGATCCCGACGGCCGGTGCGGGTCCGAGAGCCCGGCGCGACTCCTGCGCACCGAGTTGGCCACTGCGGTCACCGCGTGGTGCTGGCCGACCACCCGACGGTGAAGTTCCTCCTCGAGACGGATCAGCTTCTGGGTCTCCCCTTCCATCAACTTCGATACCGGGATCCCGGTCCAGCGAGCAACGACTTCTGCGACGTCCTGCTCGGTGACCTCCTCGGAGAGCATGCGGCCCTCCTCGTGGAGGCGCCCCAACTCCGCTTCTTGCTCTTCGAGTTGAGCCTGCAAGCTGGCCGCAGTCCCGTAGCGGAGCTCGGCGGCGCGGGCGAGGTCCCCGTCACGCTCGGCCCGCGCCGCCTCGGTCCGGGTCTCCTCGATCTGCTCCTTGAGGTCCTGGATCGAGGTGATCACTTCCTTTTCCATGTTCCACCGGGCGGTGAGGCCGTCGATCTCCTCGCCCAGGTCGGCGATTTGCTGCTCCACGCTCCCCAGGCGCTCTGCGGAGACGGAGTCGCTCTCTTTCTTCAGGGCCTCCCTCTCGATCTCGAGTTGGATGCGGCGCCGGGTCAGCTCGTCGATCTCCTCGGGCATGGAGTCGATCTCGATCCGGAGCCGGCTCGCCGCCTCATCGATGAGGTCGATGGCCTTGTCGGGAAGGAACCGAGCCGGGATGTAGCGGTCGGAGAGGACGGCTGCGGCCACCAGAGCGGAGTCGGTGATCCGCACGCCGTGATGGATCTCGTACCGCTCCTTCAGCCCGCGCAGGATGCCGATGGTGTCCTCCACTGAGGGTGGCTCGACCAAAACCGGTTGGAAGCGCCGCTCCAGGGCGGCGTCCTTCTCGATGTGCTTTCGGTACTCGTCGAGTGTGGTGGCCCCGATCAGCCGCAATTCGCCGCGGGCCAGCATCGGCTTCAACATGTTGGAGGCGTCCATCGCCCCTTCCGCCGCCCCGGCGCCGACCAGGGTGTGCAACTCGTCGAGGAAGGTGATGATCTCGCCCTCGGCCGATCTGATCTCTTCGAGCACCGCCTTGAGCCTCTCCTCGAACTCACCCCGGTACTTGGCGCCGGCGACCATGGCGCCGAGGTCGAGAGAGATGATCCGCTTGGATTTCAGGCCGTCGGGCACGTCCCCGTCGGCAATGCGGCGGGCCAGCCCTTCGACGATCGCTGTCTTCCCCACACCGGGCTCCCCGATCAGCACCGGATTGTTCTTCGTGCGTCGGGAGAGCACCTGGATCACCCGCCGGATCTCGTCATCGCGGCCGATCACCGGGTCGAGACTGCCTTTGCGAGCCTCGGCGGTTAGATCTCGCCCGTACTGCTCGAGAGCGTTCAACGTCGCCTCGGGATCGTCGGTGGTCACCCGGCGGTTGCCCCTGAGAGCCTGCAGCGCCTCCAGGATCGCGGTCGGATCGAGTCCCTGTGCGCGAAAGGTGTCCCCGGTCGGGCCCGGGTCTTCGGCGAGGGCAAGGAGCAGGTGCTCCACCGACAGGTAGTCGTCCCGCAGTGACTCACGGTGGCGGTCAGCTGCGGCGAGCACCCGGTTCAGATCCGGCGATGCTGCCGCCTCGCTCCCGCCGTAGACCTTGGGCTCACGATCGAGGACCTCCTCGAGGGCGCGCCGCAAATCCACCGGCCGAGCTTCGAGACGGTCGAGGACCGGGTAGACGATGCCCTCTTGCTGGCCGAGCAAGGCAAGGGCGAGGTGGGCCGGTTGGATTAGACCGTGGTTGTGGTCACGCGCGGCCTGAGTTGCATTGATGAGGGCGTCGCGACTCTTGGCGGTGAGCTTCTCGGGATTCATCTCAATGTTTCAGTCGAAGCGCTCTGGGGACTTTCGGGGATAACGGTAGTGTTGGGGCATTCCTGGGATCCCTACTCAACTTCCTGATCGTCGGCATCTTCCTCTTCGATCCGCCACGCATCGGTCCAATGTTGTTTGTCAAACGGAGAGTCACGACTTGATAGTGCGCACCAGGAGGTAGCAGTGGACAACGAGGTCTGGCGCTGGCTGTGGACGATCTTCGCCATCGTGATGGGAATCGGGGAGATCTTCACTGCCGGGTTCTTCCTGCTCCCCTTCGCGATCGGCGCCGCAGCCGCCGCCATCCTGGCCTGGGCCGACGTCGCAGTGCTGGCGCAGTGGCTGGTCTTCTTCGGAGTCTCCATCCTCTCCCTCGTCGTCCTTCGACGATTCATCAGCAGGCAGGACGAAGGTGAGCAACCCAAGGTCGGGGCCAACCGCTGGGTCGGCGTGCGAGGAATCGTGCTCGAGGACATCGACCCCCAGAGCGGGGCGGGAATGGTGCGGGTGGCCACCGAGGAATGGCGCGCCACCTCGATGATGCCCATCGCCAAGGATGCTCGGATAATTGTCACCGAGGTGCAGGGCACGCGGTTTGTGGTCGAGCCGGATGAGACTGGCTGAAGATTGGAAGGAAAGGTATGGAGACAACGCAGGCAGTCGTAATCCTGTTCGCCGTCCTGGCGCTGGTGCTGATCTTGATCGCAGCCGCCGGGTTCAAGGTGGTCAGGCCCTTCGAGAAAGGCCTCATCGAGTTCCTCGGCCGATACCAGCGAACGGTCGACTCCGGGTTGCGCTGGGTGCTTCCCTTCGTGAAGAGGTTGACCAAGGTGGACATGCGGGAGCGGGTCATCGACGTCCCACCCCAAGAGGTGATCACCAAGGACAACGTGGTGGTGACCGTCGATGCCGTCATCTACTTCGAGGCCACCGACCCGGTGAAGCTGGAGTACAACGTCGGCAACTTCATTCTGGCCGTGACCAAGCTCGCCCAGACCAACCTGAGAAACGTGGTCGGCGACCTCGACCTCGACTCGGCGCTGACCTCCCGTGAGGTGATCAACGCCAAGCTGCGCCAGATCCTCGACGACGCCACCGACAAGTGGGGAGTGCGCGTGGTCCGGGTCGAGATCCAGAGGATCGAGCCACCAGTGGACGTCACCGACGCCATGCACCGCCAGATGAAGGCGGAGCGGGAGCGTCGTGCCGCAGTCACCGAGGCCGAAGGGCTGAAGCGGGCCGCGATCCTGAAAGCGGAAGGCTTCAAGGAGAGCCAGGTCCTCGAAGCCACTGGCCAGGCCGAGGCGATCAAGACAGTGGCCGACGCCGAGCAATACCAATTGCTCACTGTTGCCGAAGGCGAGGGACAGGCCATAGAGCGGGTGTACGCCGCGATCCACAACGGAGACCCGACACCCGACCTGATCGCCATCCGCTACCTGGAGACCCTGCAGCGGATCGCCGAGGGTCAGGCGACCAAGATCTTCCTCCCCCTGGAGACCTCGGGCGTGTTGGGAAGCATCGCCGCCATCGGCGAGATGTTCAGAGAGACGGCCGGAGGCGAAGCCACTCCTCCCGCCTGATCCTGTAGACGACGTGCCGGCGCAGCCGGTCGTCGCCCATGAGCCGGGGATGGTCGAAGTCGAGCTCAGGAGCCGGTCGGAGGCCGATGCGCGCCATGACCGCCAGCGAGCGGTGATTTGCAGGCACAGCCCAACTCAAGATCGGATCCAACCCCGCCTCGCCGAAGCCGTAGTCGAGTACGGCGCGGGCCGCCTCGGTGGCGTATCCGTTGCCCCAATGGTCTCGGCCAAGTCGCCACCCGATCTCTACGGCCGGGGTGAAGTCCGTCTCGAATGTCGGCACCGCCAGCCCGCAGAACCCGATGAGCTCCCTGGCGTCCTTGGTCTCGACCGCCCAGAGCCCGTAGCCGTATTCGTCGAAATGCTGCTCGATCCGGTCCAGCAACTGGTCGGAGGCCTCGGCGTCGAGTGGACCCGGGAAATGCTCCATCACCTCGAGGTCGGCATTGATCACGGCGAAGGGTCTCCGGTCCTCGTCCTGCCAGCGCCGCAGTCGAAGCCGCGGGGTGGTCAGGGTCGCCAAGGGGGTGGCTCAGCCGGCGGCGGCGGTGCGCAAGGCGGCCAACGGCCGGCCCAGTGCGTCTGCGACCCGGCTCACCGTGTCCATCGTCTCGGCGAACCCTTCCAGGGTCAGGCTCTGGGGCCCATCGCTGAGGGCTTCCTCGGGGCGGTCGTGGACTTCGATGATCAGCCCGTCGGCACCGGCTGCGACGCCGGCAGTGGCCAGGCTGGGCACCAGGGACCGCCTTCCGGCGGCATGGCTCGGGTCGACGATCACGGGGAGATGGGTCTTCTCCTCGAGCACGGGGACCGCACTGATGTCGAGCGTCCCCCGTGTCGAGGGATCAAAGGAGCGGATGCCGCGCTCACAGAGAACCACCCGCGGGTTCCCGGAGCCCACGATGTACTCGGCGGCCAACAGGAGCTCTTCGATCGTGGACATCAGCCCTCGTTTCAGCAGCACCGGCTTCGGTTGCTCCCCGACCGCCGACAGGAGGCGGAAGTTCTGCATGTTGCGGCTTCCCACCTGGAGCATGTCGACATAGCTGGTCATGAGATCGACGTCCTCGGGGGCAACACACTCCGAGACCACGGCGAGCCCGGTCTCCTCCCGGGCCGCGGCGAGCAGCTGCAGGCCCTCCTCGCCCAGTCCCTGGAACGCATACGGTGAGGTCCGGGGCTTGAAAGCCCCACCGCGGAGGAGGACCGCCCCACTCGCGGCCACCCCACGGGCGATGCGGGCGATCTGATCACCGGACTCGACCGAGCACGGCCCGGCGATCACCACCAGCTCGGTGCCGCCGATGAGGACATCGCCGACTCTCACCGTGGTCGGGGAGTTGCGCGCCTCCCGGGCCACGAACGGATACCGCGGAGCCTCGGTGCTCACCGATTCCACACCAACCAGGCCCGCTATCTCCTCGGCCATGCCCGGTTCCGGGTCACCGATGATGCTGACCACCGTGGTCGATCCGGCCTCTCCGACGTGGACCCGAAGCCCGTAGCCCTCGATGAATCGGAGAATCGCCGCCTTCTGGGCGAGAGTGCAGTCGGATGCCAGCGTCGCGATCACAGGCGCAGTCCCTGGAGGAAGCTGACCGGGTCGCCCTCGTTGGCCAAGACCTCGACCAGGGCGCTCCCCACGATGACACCGTCGCAGTAGCCCGACAGCGCCGCCACCTGCTCGACGCTCCGCACCCCGAACCCGGCGAGCACCGGAGGGCTGGAGACCTCCATAACCAGGTTCAGGTAGTCGTAGGTGTCGCTGTCGATCTCGGCGCTCCCGCCGGTGGTTCCGGTCATGGTGACTGCGTAGGTGAATCCCTGTGATTCCGCTCCCAGCAGCCGGAGCCGGTCCGGGGCGGTGACCGGAGTCACCAGCTCCACGAGCCCGACACCCGCGCCGTTGGCCTCCTCCTTGAGCTCGGCGCCCTCTTCGTGGGGGAGGTCGGGGACCACGAGTGCTGAAACCCCCACTGCGGAGAGGCGCGGCAGCAACCGGTCGAATCCAAAGGCCATCAGCGGATTCAAGTAGCTCATAACCACCAACGGCGAAGTGAGCGGGCCAGCGGCCTCAAGTGCGGTGAGTATCGACTCCAGAGTTGCCCCTTGCTCGAGAGCGATCCGGCTCGAGTCCTGAATGGTGGCCCCGTCGGCCATGGGATCACTGAATGGGATCCCGATCTCGACTGCCTCCGAGATCTCCGCCACCAGGGAGAGGGCCTCGACGAAGCGGCCCAACGTCGGGTAACCGGCCGTGAGGTATGGCACGATGGCGCCACCCGGACGCAAACGCTCTTCGAGCCGGGCCCATCCCGTTTCCAGAGTCGTCATCGGTTCAACCCGCGCAGGATGTCGATGTCCTTGTCCCCCCGTCCCGAGAGCCCGATCAGGACGGTGGAACCTGGATGGCCTACCAGCCAGCGCCGGGCGGCAGCCAGGGCATGGCTGGACTCGAGAGCAGGCAGGATCCCCTCATTGCGGCCGAGCTCGTCCAGTGCCGACAAGGCCTCGTCGTCGGAAGCCTCCTCATAGACCGCCCTCCCCGACTCGGCGAGCCAGGAGTGCTCGGGCCCCACCCCCGGGTAGTCGAGGCCGGCGGACACCGAGTGGGTCTCTTGGACCTGGCCGTCGGCGTCCTGGAGGAGGAACGAGAAGCTGCCGTGGAGCACACCCGGTGAGCCGTGTGCGATCGGAGCTGCATTCATCCCGAGGCCGGGGCCGCGGCCACCGGCCTCGACTCCGACCAGTTGCACCGGATCCTCGAGAAACGGGTGAAAGAGCCCGATAGCGTTGGAGCCGCCGCCGACACATGCGATGGCGACGTCGGGGAGGGACCCGGTGGCCTCGATGATCTGGTGCCTTGCCTCGGTTCCGATCACCGACTGCAAGCGGCGCACCAGCCACGGATAGGGATGGGGACCGACGGCGGAGCCCAGCAGGTAGTAGGTGCTCTCGGGGTCGCTTACCCAGTCGCGAAGTGCCTCGTTGATCGCCGCTCGCAGGGTGGCATCCCCGCTGGTGACCGGTTCCACCTTCGCCCCGAGGAGGCGCATCCGCTCCACATTCGGCGCCTGGCGCTCGATGTCCACCGTCCCCATGTAGACCGTGCAATCGAGGCCGACCCGGGCGCAAGCTGCGGCGCTGGCGACGCCATGCTGACCGGCGCCGGTCTCGGCAATGACCCTTCCCGCACCCATCTCCCGGGCGAGCAGGGCCTGACCGATGGCGTTGTTGATCTTGTGGGCGCCGGTATGGGCGAGGTCTTCGCGTTTCAGCCAAATGTCGCCTCCCCACGCTTCACCAAGGCGGCCTGCCCTGGTCAGCGGCGTGGGCCGGCCCACCCAGCTCGACATTTCCCCACCGAGCTCGGCCAGGAAGCCCGGATCCTCGAGGAGGCGAAACGCAGCCGACTCGAGACGTTCCAAGGCAGGCACCAGGATCTCGGGCACATAGCGCCCGCCGAATGGCCCGAACCGCCCTCTCTCATCGGGAAGGACACCGACGATTGCGCCGCTCACACCATCACCTCTCCCTGAACGTCGATCGATCGAGCGGCGTGGACAAAGGCGCGCATCAGGGCATGGTCCTTGACCCCTGGCTCACTCTCCACGCCTGAGCTGACGTCCACGCCGGCCGGGCGCAGGACCGACAAGACCTGGGCGACATTGCCCGGATTGAGGCCTCCGGCGAGGACCATGCGGTCGAGGGCAGTGAGCCCGGCCAAACGGCCCCAATCGGCAGGGCGCCCGGTGCCGCCCTTCGGCGCGCTGTCGAGGAGAAAGCGGGCCGCCCCGGTCTCCTCGAGGGCGGCCAGGGCGCGTTCCCCACCCCCGGCCCGTCGACCACGACCGGCAGCGCCCTGGTCCCGTCGATGCCGGCCAACGCGTCGGGAGTCGCCTGAAACAGGTCGGGTGAGACCACCTCTTCGACCTTGCGCACCAATTCCGGGGTGGGCGCGTGGAACACGGCAACGGCGAGGACCCCCTTTGGGAGCCTCGCTCGGAGTTCGGCGGCGCGCTCCAGGCTCACTTGGCGAGGGGAGTCGGTCATCACCAGCCCGATGGCGTCGGCGCCGGCGTCGACCGCCACCTCGACGTCCACAGCGGTGGAAAGGCCACAGAGCTTTACGAAGAGCGTCATCTGGCTGCCGCCCCGACCGCGGCCCGCCCGGCCTCGAGCATCCTGGTGACTTCTCTCCCCGGCTCCTCGGATCTCATCAAGGCGGAGCCAATCAACGCGGCCCGGTATCCGAGCGCCGCCACTCTCCCTACGTCTTCCGGCCCGGCGATGCCGCTCTCAGCAACGGTCGGCCGGCCCGTGGGGAGCAACTCCGAAAGACCGACATGAGCAGCCGGGTCGACCTCCAGGGTCTCCAGATCACGGGAGTTGACCCCGGTGAACAAATACGGCCCCCTGCCGAGTGCAGCGACCGCCCGCGACAGGTCTTGGCGATCGAAGGCCTCGAGCAGGGCGAACATCCCGGTCTCGTGCACCGCATCCAACATCGATTTCCAGGGCGGTGTCGTCGAGGAGGCGGAGGATGAGGAGGACACCGTCGGCTCCCGAGCCCCGGGCCTCATACACCTGATACGGGTCGACGAGGAAGTCCTTGCGCATGACCGGGACCGTGGCCTGCGACGCGGCCGCAGTGAGCAGCTCCAAGGACCCGGAGAAGGCGTCGGGCTCGGTGAGCACGGAGATCATGGCCGCACCGCCTCGTTCGTAATCCCCGATTCGCTCCATGAGGCCGTCGCTCCCCAGGTCACCTTCGGCCGGCGAGCGAGGCTTGATCTCGGCGATCACATCGAACTGTTCGCCGAAGCCGCCCAGCTCCCTGGCCCGAGAGGCTGACAGCGCGTCCTGACGCACCGCTGGGAGGGGTCGTCGGGCACGGGACTGCTCGAACCGTCGCCTCGAGCCCCGCTCCATCTCCTCCAGGAACCTGCTCACGCCCGCTCTCCCTCCCCGAACTCGGTCAGGCCATCAAGGAGGGCCAACGCCCGCCCGTCATCCAACGCGGCGCCGGCACCAGCGAGCGCCGCCTCGGGATCCGGGGCGTGGCCGGTGACTTCCAGGGCCAGTGCGGCGCCGAGCAGGACCGCGTCGCGGTGCGGACCCGGCTCGCCGCCGAACACCGCTTTGAGCTGTGCCGCGTTGTGCGCCGGGTCGCCGCCGGCGAGGTCGGACGGATCGCATCGGGTCAGGCCCAGGTTGGCGGGATCACGGGTCGACCGCTCGACCTTTCCGCCACGGACATCGAAAAGGAGGAACTCACCGATCGGGCTCGGCTCGTCCCATCCAGCCGCACCATGGACCACGAAGGCCCGATCGATGTCGAGTCCGGCAAGGGCGCCGGCCATCAATTCGGCCGCTCGAGCGTCGAAAGCCCCGATCACGAGGTGACGGGGCCCTGCCGGATTGGTCAGTGGGCCCAGCATGTTGAAGACGGTGCGGACCCCGAGGGCACGCCGAATCGGCCCCACCGCCGCCATCGCCGGGTGGTAGTGCGGGGCGAACAGATAGCTGAAGCCGAGCGCCGCGAAGCAGCGCTGCGCCTGCTCGGCGTCGAGCGGGATGGGCAGGCCCAGCGCCTCCAGGACGTCGGCGCTCCCGCTCTGGCTCGTCATCGACCGGTTGCCGTGCTTGACCACCGGGACCCCGGCCGCAGCTACCAAGAGCGCAGCGCCGGTGGAGAGATTGAGCGAGCCGGAGCGATCCCCCCTGTCCCCACCACGTCCACGGCGCCGGAAGCGTCGATCCCCGGATCGGAGGAGAGGCGGCGCATGGCCTGAGCAAACCCACGCACCTCGTCGGACGTCTCTCCCTTCGCCCGCAGTGCGGTGAGTACGGCCCCCGCCATCGCCGGCTCGACATCACCCTTGGTCAAGGCCACGAGAAGCTCGTCTGCACCTTCCGTCGAGAGATCGGTGCCTGCAAGCAGGTCGTCGAGGAGCTGCTTCATTCAGTTCCCCGCCATGTCCAGGAAGTTGCGCAACAAGAGGTCACCGTGAGGTGTGAGCAGGCTCTCGGGATGGAACTGGACGCCCTCGACCGGATGCTCCCGATGCCTGATGCCCATGATCTCGCCATCGGAGGTGAATGAGGTCACCACCAGCTCCTCTGGGAGGTCGTCCTCCTTGACGGCTAGCGAGTGATAGCGACCCGCCTCGAAGGGGTTGGGAAGCCCCGCGTAAATGGTCGCCGAGTCGTGATAGACCGGCGACGACTTGCCATGCCGCAGTTCGGCAGCACGTTCGACCCGGCCCCCGAGGACCGCGGCCAGGGCCTGATGGCCGAGACAGACACCGAGGATCGGCACCTCGCCCATCATCCCTTCGATCACGTTCATCGACTCTCCGGCCGATTCGGGGCGGCCCGGCCCTGGTGAGACAACGAGATGGGTCGGTGCCAGCTCCCGCGCCGATTGGAGGTCGATGTCGTCATTGGTGCGAACCACGACCTCGGCGCCGAGGATCCTCAGGGCCTGGACCACGTTGTAGGTGAACGAGTCGTAGTTGTCGACTAGAAGGACCCGGCTCATAGCCCGCTCGCCGCGCTCTCCAGGGCACCGCGCATCGCCCCGGCCTTGGACTTGACTTCCTCCCACTCGGTGGCCGGGACGCTGTCGGCGACGATCCCTGCTCCCGCCTGATATGAGTACTGGCCCTCTCTCATGACGATCGTCCGGATCGCGATCGCCTGGTCCATGCTCCCACCGTGTCCGAAGTAGCCGACCGTGCCCGCGTATATCCCCCGGGTGACGGGCTCCAACTCGGCGAGCAATTCCAGGGCCCGGACCTTGGGCGCGCCAACCACGGTCCCCGCCGGGAACGCGGCGGCGAAGAGGTCGAAGGCGTCTGCCCCGGGCTCCATGACTCCAGTCACCCCGCTCACCAGGTGCATCACGTGGCTGTATCTCTCGATGGCGCGGTAGGGATCGACACGGATCGAGCCCGGGACCGCGACCCGGCCCAGATCGTTCCGAGCCAGGTCGACAAGCATCACGTGCTCGGCGGCTTCCTTGGCGTCATCGAGCAGCTCCGACTCGGCCCGCCGATCGGTCTCTTCGTCGTTGTAGCGGGGACGGGTCCCGGCGATGGGACGCAATTCGGCGCCCGTGCCCCGAAGCCGGACCAGGGCCTCCGGCGAGGAGCCGATCACCCGGGTCTCGCCGAGCTCGCAGAAGTACATGTACGGCGAGGGGTTGAGCAGTCGCAGTCCCCGGTACACGTCGAAGGGATCGAGTTCGGTCTCCCCGGCGAAGTTCACCGAGAGCACCAACTGGTAGACGTCGCCGGCTGCGATGTGCTCCCGGGCCGTGTCCACGGCCGCCATGTACTCGCCCTGGGTCATGGAAGGGACCGGCTCGCTGAACCCGACCGTTGCGCTCGTCCGGTTCACGCCGGCGGCCAGCAACGAGATCACCTCACCACGCAGTGCGAGTCGCTCCTCCTCGGGCCCGTCGTGGAGCAGAGCGGCCCGCCGGCTGAGATGATCGAAGACGATGACGCTGGGGGGGCCGTAGAGGAGTATCTCGGGGGCGGCCGAGGGAGGCGGGATCGAGCCGGCCAGCCGGTGAGCGACGTCGAAGCCGACCGCCCCGACCAGCCCGCCGGCGAAAGGGATCGCGCCTGACACCGGCCCGGGCGTTGGTGCCTCCGCCAGCACCTTGCGCAGCGCATCCATCAGCCCGCGGACCGTGCCGTCGGTCTCGATCCGGGTGCCACCGGCATCGATGGCATGGCCGTCGCTGGTCACTTCGAGGCCGTCGCCGAATCCGATGAAGGAGAAGCGCCCGATGCGGTCGCCATGCTCGACGCTCTCGAGAAGAAATCGAGGACGGAGCGGGCCCAGCTTGAGGTACACCGAGGTCGGTGTGTCGAGATCTGCCGGGATGTCGAATGGGTGATTCAAGGATTTGCTCCTCTCGCCGGTGGGAGATGAGCCTCCTGAACGAGAAACCCACCTTCCGTCTCCGGAGGTGGGTCCTGGTGTGATCAGCAGCCTTGGAGGGCTATCCGACCGACGCCACCTCCGGCGCGGTCCAACGCCACCACCAGGCGGTCGTCGTCGGGATGCTGACTCTGATCATTGCCGGCCGAACGCTACGCCCACGGCGCCGAACCGTCAAGGTCGACCTCGAAATTGGGACGGAAAGGTCGCCATACCAGCCGTTTTCGTCTCAATTTGGGGCGTCAACCCCCAACCCGGTTCATCCCGTTGATCACTGCCTCCACGTCCGCAGGCGATACCGGGGGGTAGAAGATGATCGAGTACTCGTCACAACGCTCCCCGGGCTCCTCGTACCACCCGGCCACCCAGGTCCCGTCGGGATGAGGCCCGACGACACCCCTGGTGCCATCGACGAAGATCTCGCCCTGATCCGCCGGCCACTCCACCGTGGGCAGGGTGCCCCGGACCAGGGCGATGGCCACGGTGCCGTCGTTGCGCCCGAAGAAGGTGGTCTGCGTCCCCCCCTCGGAGGTCCAAACATCCATCTCGATGGTGTCGGGGTCGAGCGTTGCGGTCCCCACCCCGGTGGGGACGAAGGTCAGGTCGTACGGGGCGGCGGGGCAGTCGACCGGTGGCTCGGTGGTCGTGGTGGCCGCCGTGGTCGTGGTCGTGACCGGCGCGGTGGTGGTTGTCGAATCGGCGGCTCCGGCGCAGGCCGTGACGACGAGGGCGGTGATGACGAAGAACCTTCTCATCAGCTCAAAGCGCGCAGGTAGCCATCACGAGAGCCGATGTAGACGACGCCACCCCAGATCGCCGGCGTGGACTCGAGGCAGGTCTCACCGAGGCTCACCGACCACTGCTGGACCGGGGACCTGGGGTCCTCGAGCGAATAGCCCCGGACGTCGCCCTCGCAGGTGGCGGTGACCAGCATCCCGTCGACCACCGCCGGCGACGACCACGAGTGCCAACCGACCTGATCGGACCAGAGAGTCTCTCCGTTGGCGGCGTCCACCGCGATCAGGCTCCCCTGCATCGTGTTGTTGTAGACCACGCCCTGGTACACGGCCGGTGTGCTCCAGGTACCGGACTGCTCGCTGCCGGCGGTGAGGTCGACACCCCACAACCTGGGGTCGCCTTCGGCGTACGGGTCGAGCTTGAGCAATTGGCCCACGTCCCTGGTGCGATCGATGTTGGCCTGGGTGCGATAGCCGGGGGCCACCTGGTCGGGTTTGACGTTGACCGCGGCGTACAGCATCCCCTCGGCGTCGACCGCCAGCGAGGCGTCGATGTCACCACCGGCCCAATAGTCGAACACCACCGGGGCTTCCCCTTCACGGACCCGGCTCACGTCGAGTCCCAGGATCCGCCCTGCGGAGTTGGCGAAGTAGACCCGCTGCTCGTAGACCACGGGTGAGTTCTCAATGGAGACGTTGCCCCCCGAGGTCTCGATGAACTCGTCGTCGTAGCTGGGCATCTCGACCAGGATCTCGGGAGCGACCGTGACCTTGCCCGCACTGTCGTAGGCGCGATGGACTTCGACCGCGAAGAACCAGCTGTTCTCACCCCCGACGTAGAGGATGTCGTCGACAACCGCCCCGTTGGAGTCCCAGTCGTCGTTCCAGGTGCCGTTGACATCGGTGGCATCCATCGACCACACCTCGACCGGCTCTGCCTGATCGAGTGCCAGGATCCGGTATTTGTTGTCGCGGGAGCCAAAGTAGAGAAGCGGATAACCGTCGGGGTCGAGGGTCACCGAGCCCTTGATCAGGTCGCCGGTCTGGAACTTGGGACGAAGGTCCTCGCCGGTCGCCGCGTCGACGAAGTGGACCGCCCCGTCGTAGGCGCCAAAGATCAGCTCGGTCACGCCGTCTGGCCGCTCCCAGACCGCGGGCTGGCCGGTCCAACCCATGCCGCACCAGGTGGTGGTCTCGCCGAGGTTGGTCGAGGTGCTGCACATCCCACTGTCGGGGTAGGTCCAATCGACGGACGGGGATTCACTTATCGGCCCCGTTCCGAAGAAGCTCCGGGTCGGGTTGCCCCGGAACATGGTCAGGCCGACCGTTGACCCCCAGGGCTGACCGACCGTCCAGCCGGGAACGGTGTCCGCGGGGCGCTCCCCCGGGGGCGTGGTGCCAGCCGTCGTCGTGGTCTCGCCATTGGCGCCGGTGGTCCCGGGGACCGACCCGGGCACGGAGGTGGCGGCACCGGCTTCGGGGACAGTGCCACTTGTCGAAGGCGTGGCCGCCTCCCCGCGGGTGACCAGGAACACCCCGACGCCAAGCGCAAGCCCCGTGACCAATATCACGAGGACCCGGCCAAATCGATCGTTCACGAGGGCAGGCTAGGAGGCTCCAGGGGACTATCGAGGTGACCACCAACGAGCTCAACGTTCGCCCACGCCCAGCTTCTTCTCCAGTCTTCGAGCCTCTCGTGACATCGTGTAGGAGCCAACCCAGAAGACGAGCCCGGCAAAGGCCAGGGTCACCACGAACAGCCCCTGGCCCAGGTAGTCCGGCTGTGAGTTGACGATGAAGGTCGCGTCGAGAAGGTCGGTGAAGCCGAGGATTGCTATCAGCGTGGTGTCCTTGAACAAGCTGATGAACTGGCCGACCATTGCCGGAATCGTCGCCCGCAGAGCTTGGGGCAACACGATGAGCCGCGTCGTGGCCCACGCCGACAGGCCTGTCGCCTGCGCTGCCTCGACCTGCCCCCGCGGAACTGCCTGCAGGCCTCCGCGAACCACCTCTGCGATGTATGCCGACTCGAAGAGGACGATGGCGATCAGCATCCTGGTGACGAAACCGGGTCTCAGGTCCCTGGGAAGCAGGAACCCGAGTGCGAGGAATCCGGCGAGGAGGACGGTGATCAGAGGCACTCCTCGCACAAACTCGATGTAGGTCACACAAATGGTCCTGACCGCAGGCAACGATGACCGACGCCCCATCGCCAGGAGCAGCCCGAAGGGAAAGGCGATCATGATCCCTGCGGTGGTCAGGAACAGGTTGAGTTGGAGGCCGCCCCACTCCTCCCAGCCGACCCCACCGAAACCGGCCAGCGCCAGATAGGTGGCAGCGAGCAGCAAGCCGGCGTACAACCACGTCCAACGTCGGAATCCCCGGGGGAGAGCCCGCCCCAGGTAATACACCACCACCCCCAGGGTCGCTGCCCCGATGGTCAGGACGACCGGGGTGATGGTGGTGGTGAAGCCCAGGATGACGATCACCAGGGCGATCATGGGCCAGAAGCGAAGAACGATCTGGCGGAACGTGGTCTTCACGAAGGGAAGACCGGCCTCATTTGCTCGGTCCTTGGCACTAGCGGCTGCCGACCCGGCCATGAGCCCGATGAGGACCGCTATCAGGTAAGTCGCCAGCCATGGCCGCCACAGCTGGTCCGGTGGAAAACCTCCGACCATGAAGAGGCGAAGGTTGACTCTGATGATTTCGAAGTCGACACCAAGGAGCCCGCGTACCAGGGCGACTGCCACCCAGGCGAATACCCCGCCCAGGATCAGGGTGAAGAGCGTGTTGTACCAGGTGTTGAAGAGGTTCTTCCTGACCCAGTCCCACGGTCCCCGCGCCGGCTCTACCCGCGGCTCCTGCTCGTCGACCAGAGGTACCTCGACCGTCATCTGGTCGCCAACTGCAATCGACGGTTGACCAGATTGGCCACCAGCGAGATGGTGAGAGAGAACGCCAGGTAGATCAACATCATGAGTGCGATCATCTGTGGCGCCGGTTGCCCGTTCCCAATCGTCTGGAAGGTGATCCTCGTCAATTCGGCGTACCCGATGGCAATCCCCAGCGATGTGTTCTTGGTGAAATTGAGGTACTGGTTGATGACGGGAGGGATCGCGATGCGCATCGCTTGGGGCAGGACCACATGTCGCAGCCGTTGGAATGCGCTCAGGCCAAGGGCATCCGATGCCTCGGTCTGGCCTCTGGCGACGGCGAGGATGCTCCCTCGGACGATCTCTGCGACGTGTGACGCGGTATAGAGGACGAGGGCGACGAGCACACCGAAGTAGGAGACGAGGCCGACATAGCCGCCTTCGAGCGAACGACCGTCGAGCGCGGGCCGGGAGAGCCCGATGGGACCACCCAGGGCGACAAAGCCGACCGAGGCGATCACGACGAACACGAC
Organism: uncultured Acidobacteriota bacterium; assembly: GCA_963780755.1. GTDB lineage: Bacteria > Actinomycetota > Acidimicrobiia > Spongiisociales > ZC4RG35 > JALYNX01. The sequence goes on along the minus strand of CAWACX010000002.1, from coordinate 658,389 downwards.
CGTGGCCCAAACCAGCCTGTGGTGGGGCTCCCCCGTTCGATCGAAGCGACGGCTCCGCCACCACCAAACCCCGGCCGCGATCACGAGCGCAAAGGCCAGGATCAGCAGGAAAGGGCCGGAATTGGGCTGAGCCGTAAATCCAACCACCGCCAGGTAGCGGTTGTTGATGATCACCAGATCAGACATCTTGATCGACTCCTGAAGGACCGGGAATCGCAGGATCACGGCGTTGTACGCGAAGAAGATGATGAGAAGCGGCGGGATGTTTCGCAGGACCTCGACGTAGATCCCGGCAGCCTTGGCCACCAGCCAGTTGGTGGAAAGGCGGGCGATGCCGACGACAACTCCGATGAGGGTCAGAGCGGGAATGCCCACTACCACAAGAGCGAGCGTGTTCTTGATCCCGACCAGCAGCCCGCGCCAGATAGGAGCTCCCGAGCTCAGATCCGAGCCTGCGATGTCGACGCCAAGCGGTTGGGTGAGGAAATCGAAGCCGGTTGGCAGCCCGGCCGCACGGAGGTTGTTGGTCAGGTTGAACCAGAGAACGTAGGCAACGGCCCCGACCGCGACTATCGCCACCACCTGGGCCACTACACGCAAGACCCGTAGATCGCGCCACCACGGCGGGCGCGACCGGGTGGTCGCCTCGGCCACCGTCATAAGTCCACAGCCAAGTCTCGCGTGCGGGGTGGCCTGCCCACCGGCAGACCACCCCTTGGGTTGTTATCAGCGATAAGGCGGTGCGTAGAGCAAGCCACCATCAGTCCACAGGGCGTTGAGCCCACGAGGTAGGTCGAGTGGGGTGCCGGGGCCCACGTTGCGGTCATAGATCTCGCCATAGTTGCCCACGGCCGCGATCACCTGCGCCGCGAAGTCGACCGGCAGCCCGAGGCCAGGGTCGAAGGGAGCGGTCCCATCATCGGTCGTCACCTCGAGCCCGAGGAATCTCCTGATCGAGGCATCCTCGGTGTCGGCAAAGCTGTCGACATTGGTGGAGTCGATACCGAACTCTTCGGCCTGGATCGTGGACAGGATGATCCAGTCGACCGCCTGGGCCCACTGGGGGTCACCGTCCAGCACCGCCGGGCCGAGTGGTTCCTTGGAGAAGGTCTCATCGAGGATGACCAAGGCCTCGGGGCCTCCCTGGTCCTCGGGCCATGCAGAGCGCACCCCCGCCAGCTGTGACTTGTCCGATGTCCACCCGTCGCACTGGCCTTCGATGAACGCAGCCTGGATGAGCGGATTCTCGTCGAAGGTGAGCGGCGTGTACTCGATCCCGGCCATCCGGGTGGCCAGGTTCAATTCGGTCGTGGTACCGGACAACACGCAGATGCTGGTGTCGGTCATGTCATCGATCGAAGTGAATCCGCTGTCAGCGGAGACCATCATCCCCTGCCCGTCGTAGAAGGTCGTGGTGAGGAAAGTCGCCCCGTCGCCACCGTCGCGGCTCGCGGTATAGGTCGTGTTTCGCACCAGGACGTCGACCTCGCCGGACTGAAGGGCAGGGAACCGCTGTTCGGCAGTCAGGTCTACGAACTCGACCGCCTCCGGGTCAGCGAGGACTCCAGCGGCGATGGCGCGGCAGAAGTCAATGTCGAAACCGGAATGGCTCCCGTCGGCCTCGACGAACCCGAAACCAGGCACCGCATTGTTGACTCCGCACAGGACGCTGCCCCGGCTCTGCACCTCGGCCAGGAGGCCGCCGGCCGCGGGCTCCTCCCCAGCAGTCGTCGTCGATTCTCCGGTTGCAGCGGTTGTCGTGCTTTCCTCACCGCCGGGCTCCTCGGCCCCGGTGCTCGTGGTGGTGTCGGCCGCTTCGGTACAGGCGGCGAGCACCAACGTCAAGGCAGCCAGGAACACGAACAGCTTGCCTGATCTCATGATTTCCTCCTATTGCTTCCACGAACGCAAAACGCCCCTGCTGCGCAAGGCGAACCTACCCCTCGTGAGTCGATTCGAACCAGGTGCCGGCGCGAATGGACCATCTCCAGTGTGATGCCCTGTCTGGAGCCTCAGAGGATCTGGCTGAGGAAGAGCTTGGTTCGGTCTTCGACGGGGTCCGTGAAGAAGTGCTCCGGTGTGCCCACTTCGACGATCTGGGCTTCGGCCATGAACACCACGCGATCGGCAACCGCTTTGGCGAAACCCATCTCGTGAGTGACCACGATCATGGTCATCCCTCCCTCGGCCAGCTCGATCATTACGTCCAGGACCTCTTTGATCATCTCCGGGTCGAGAGCCGAGGTCGGCTCGTCGAACATCATCACCTTGGGCCTCATCGCCAGCGACCGGGCGATCGCTACCCGCTGTTGCTGACCGCCCGAGAGTTGGCCCGGGTACTTCCTGGCCTGCTCGGGGATTCCGACTCGCTCGAGGAGCTCCATCCCTTTGGCCTCGGCTTCCCCTCTCGGTTCCTGGCGCACGTGTCGGGGCGCCAGGGTGATGTTGTCGAGAACTGTGAGATGGGGAAACAGGTTGAATTGTTGGAACACCATCCCGGTTTCCCTGCGCACCTCTTGGATGGCCCGAAGATCATCGGAGAGCTCGACGCCGTCGACGATGATGCGCCCCTGGTCGTGCTTCTCCAGCCGGTTGATGCAGCGGATCAGCGTCGACTTGCCGGAGCCGGAAGGCCCGATCACCACCACCACCTCGCGGAAGCCGATGTTGATGTCGATGTTCCGAAGCGCCTGGAAGTCGCCGAAGAACTTGTTGACACCGATGACCTCGATGATGGGCTCGCCCTTGGCGCGCGTGGCGTCGGCGTAGCGCTCGGGAGTCGATTCGACCGTCACCGAGAGAACCCGTTCGGAGGCAGGCTGGCCGGGCAATCTTGATACGCTGCGCCCGGCTCGAAGAGCATGAAAGGAACTACACCCATGAAGAGACGACACACATTATTGATTGTTGGCATCGTGCTCGCCTTCGTTCTGGCCGCTTGCGGCGAGGAGGGCGACGCCGGTGGTGTCGAAGGCAACGATCTGGGCGGCCAAACCGTGACGATCGCGGTCGAAAACGCCTACCTCCCCTTCAACTACAAGCTGCCCGGCGAAGACCCTGCGGGCTGGGACTATGACGCGTGGAGGCACATCTGCGGTGTCATCAACTGCGAGCCCGAGTTCGTGGAGACGGCATGGGAGCCAATGATCGACCAGGTCGCTCAGGGCGAGTTCGACACCGCGGCGGATGGGATCTCGATCACCGACGAGCGCAAAGAGGTAGTCGACTACTCCGATGCCTACATGGTCGTCGAGCAGAAGTTCATCGTTCAGTTGGATGACGATCGGTACGACACCGCTCAGTCCCTGATCGACGATGCCGAGGCCATCGTGGCCACCCAGGTGGGGACGACCAACCTGGAATTGGCGACCGAGCTCGTAGGCGAGGACCGGGTTCAGGCGTATGACCAATTCGGTCTCGCGATACAGGCCCTGATCGCCGGCGATGTCGACGCAGTGATCATCGACGACGCCGCCGGTCTCGGCTATGTCGGTGAGAACGCCGACTCGATCAAGACCATCGACGACGGGCTCCAGTCTGATCCCCTCGGGTTCATCTTCCCCAAGGGATCTGAGCTGGTGGCGCCGGTCAACTTCGCCATCCAGCAGATGAAGGACGACGGCACCATGGAGGAGCTCGGTGTCAAGTTCTTCACCGACGCCTTCACCATCACCTACGACGATCTCGACGGGTAGGCCCAAAGGAGAAGACTCGTTGAGCTGCACACCGGGCCACCTGGCCCGGTGTGCCCTCATCTGACGCCATGACCGACCAACCCGAAACGGAGATCGCCCTAGGCCCCGGGGCCAGCGCCTACAGCTTCGACGCCCGCGAGTTCCCTTGGTGGCTCGTCGGGATGCTCGTGATCATCGGTCTCTTCGCAACGGCCATTGCCTTCACCGAGGACTATCGGGAAGCGTTCGAGGCGATCCTGCCTCTGCCGGCCAACTTCCAGCAGGGCCTCGCCCTCACCATCTATCTCACCGTCGGATCGTTCGTGGTGGCAACCATCCTGGGGCTGTTCCTCGGGCTCGCCCGCCTCAGCCGCAACACCGTGGTCCGCAACCTCGCCGCCCTGTACATCGAATTCATACGCGGCATCCCGGTCATCGTCTTCATCTTTCTCGTCGCCCTGGTCCTGGTCCCGGACTTTGCAGCCCTCCTCAACCTGGAGACGCGAGCCATCTCGAACGCATTGCGGGCCTCGGCTGCCCTTTCGCTCTTCTACGCGGCCTTCATCGCCGAGGTCTTCCGCGCCGGGATCCAATCCGTGCCCAAGACTCAGTCCGAGGCCGGGCGCTCCATAGGGCTGAGCGAGGGTCAGATCACGCGCAAGATCGTGCTCCCCCAAGCGGTGCGCAACATGCTCCCTGCCCTCGGCAACGACCTGATCTCGCTGATGAAGGACACCTCACTGGTGAGCGTGCTCGCGGTTCGGGAGCTGACCCAGATGGCTCGCTTGTACGCGGCGTCCAGCTTTCGCTACCGCGAGGCCTATTTCGTCTTGGCGGTGATGTACGTGGTGCTCACCTTGACCCTCAGCCTTCTGCTCCGCTGGTACGAGCGGAGGATCGCGATACCGACCTAGCGCAATAGCGCCAGAACGCGGTCGACCACCCCCACCGCGTCCATCCCCACCGCTTCGTGGAGGTCGGACGGAGATCCGAAGGGAAGGAACTGATCGGGGACCCCGATCGACGTGATCTCCTTGACGACGCCTGCCGCCGAGAAAGCCTCCATCACCGCCGAGCCGAAGCCCCCTGACAACACGTTGTCCTCGAGCGTCACCACGTGCGACACCGGGCTCGCCCATTCGATGATCCTGGGATCGAGTGGCTTCACCCAGCGCGCATTGACCACTCCGGTGGATATGCCCCTCCCTTGGAGGTCGACTGCGGCCTTCTCCGCCACCTCGACCATGCGCCCCACTGCGACCAGCAGCACCGCATCGCCTGGACTGAGCAGTTGGGCCTCTCCGATCGGGATCGGCGCCACCGGGATCGAAGGGACGGAGACTGCGGCCCCCTTCGGGTAGCGGATGGCGATCGGGCCGTTGTGATCGACCGCGGTCTCGATCATGGCGCACAACTCGGTGGCATCGGCCGGCGCACCCACGACCATGTTGGGGATCATCCTCAGGTAGGACAGGTCGAACACACCGTGGTGGGAGGGGCCGTCGGGACCGGTAATCCCGGCTCGGTCGACGAGGAAGACCACCGGAAGGTCATGGAGGGCGACGTCGGCGATGATCTGGTCGATGGCACGCTGCAGGAAAGCGGAGTACATCGCGACCACCGGCTTCTTCCCCGCCATCGCGACCCCCGCCGCCAGGGTCACCGCATGCTGTTCGGCGATCGCCGTGTCATAGACCCGGTCGGGGTGCCTCTGCGCCATCTCCAACAAGCCTGCCGTGCTCACCATCGCCGCCGAGATGCCGATCAAGTCAGGACGGGTGTCGGCTGCAGCCGCGATCGCCTTGCCGGCGACCTCGGTCAGCTTGAGCTCGCTCTTCAGGGCCTTGCCGGTGGCCACGTCGAAACTTGGCACGCCGTGAAGCTTCTCCAGCTCGTCCTCGATCGCGGGCTGGTAGCCGCTGCCCTTCTCGGTGACCACATGGACGACCACAGGTCGATCGAAGCTCTTTGCCACCTCGAATGTCTCCTCGAGCAGCGCTATGTCGTGCCCGTCGATCCGACCGGTGTACTTGAGGTCGAGGGCATCGAAGACGGTCGATGGCTCCAGGATCTGCTTGATGGCGTCCTTGAGCCGCCCGGCGAGCTCGTCTGCGGTCTCACCGACCAGGGGGATCCCCCGCAGCATCTTCCCCAGTGTGCGCTTGGTGCGCTCGTACCGGGGATCGAAGCGATAGTGGGCCAGAGTGGCCAGGGCGGCGATGCCGCCGACGGTCGGGGCATAGGACCGGCCGTTGTCGTTGAGCACGATGATGAGGCGAGGGGGGCGCGCCACCGCGATGTGGTTCAGCGCCTCCATGGCCATCCCGCCGGTCAGAGCGCCGTCACCGATGACTGCGATCGTGTACCCGGGGTACCCGGCGAGAGCGTGCCCCAAGGCGTAGGAGAGCGAAGTGGATGCGTGGCTGTTCTCGACGAAGTCGTGAGGGGATTCCTCGCGACTCGGGTAGCCGGAGAGCCCGCCCGTGTGGCGGAGCCGGTCGAAGTCGCCCGAGCGGCCGGTCACCAGCTTGTGGACGTAGGCCTGATGCCCGACATCCCAGATGATCCGATCGTTCGGGGAGTCGAACACCCGGTGCAGGGCCAGCGTTAGCTCGACGACACCCAAGTTGGGGGAGAGATGCCCACCGTTTGCGGAGACTTTCTCGATGATGAACGCCCGAATCTCCTCACTGAGCTGAGCCAGCTGGTCAGGGCTCAACTCGCGCAGGTCGGCGGGGCTCGAAATGGTGTCCAGAATCGACATCGGATGGTGGCGAATGCCGGAAGTCAGGCTAGCCAGCGACCAGGGCTTCCCCTTCGAGAACGGGCAGTCGCACTGTGAATACCGACCCTTCCCCCAGCTCGCTCTCCACGTCGACCGCGCCACCGTGGCTCTCGACGACGTGTTTGACGATGGAGAGCCCAAGCCCGGTCCCACCGGTGGCACGGGACCTGGCGTTGTCCACCCGATAGAAGCGCTCGAACACACGGCTCAGGTCCCGGGTTGGAATGCCTTCGCCGGTGTCGGCGATCTGGAGCACGGCTTGCCCGTTCGACCGGTGCAGGCTGGCGCTCACCGTGCCGGCAGACCCGGTGTAGCGAACGGCATTGTCGAGCAGGTTGCGGACTGCGATCGCCACGTCGCGCCGGCTCCCGGAGACCTGCACCGGATCGAGGTCGAAGTCGAGGGCGATGCCCTTCTCCTCCGCTCCCGGTCGAATTCGCTCCAACTCCTCACGCACCAGGAGGTCGAGGCTGAGCGGGTCCAACTCGGGCTCGTCGCGCTCCAATCGGGAAAGGTCGAGAAGGTCCCCAACCAGGCGGTCCAACTGGCGGGCCGAGCTTTCGATCTGAAGAGCGAACCCGGCCGCCGACTCGTCGCCCCGGCCGATCGCGATCTGGAGAGCCTCCGAGGAAGCGATGATCGCCGACACCGGGGTCTTGAGCTCGTGCGAGGCGTTGGCCACGAAATCACGGCGGACCGATGCGACCCGCTCCCGATCGGTGACATCGACGACCACCAACAGGATCCGCTCATCGCCTGTGAACGGGGTGGCTACTGCTCGCAACCTTCGGGACGGCTTCCCGTGCTCGGCGACGCGCTCCACCGGCTGCCGGGCTTCCTTGCACTCGTGGACCGCATCCTGAAACGGGAACGGGACAAGCGCCGCGAGCGAGCCGGGGACCGCGCCGAGGAGCTCGTATGCCGAAGGGTTGGCGTAGATGACCTCATCTGCCTCCGAGAACAGGATGGTCCCCTGGGGTAGGGCGCCAAGCACCTTCTCCAGTGTCTCGCTCGCTGCCTGCGCCTCGTTGACCCTGACCTTCTGACTGCCCTCGAGTTGGACGACAGCGGCTCCCAGCCGGTCCAACTCGAGCACCGAGGAGCGGGAGGGCGGCGATTCCCCGCCGGCGGCGACGGACAGTGTCTGGTCGGTCAGCTTCGTGATCGACCCAGAAAGACGCGAGCTGAGCACCCACACCACGAGGACCCCGACCAGGCCGGCCAGGCCCGCAATCCACCAAACCGCGTTGCGGGCGAAGGTCACGTCTTCCAACAGGTCCTGGTCTGAGATCGAGACCCTCACTATCAACCCGTCCTCGGGAGGCAGGGCCAGGTAGTGCTGATCGAAGCCTGTGGTCTCGCTCGGCCGGGAATCGGTTCCAACTTCTCCGGCATTGGCCGCGACCACCTCGGGACGGTCGGCATGGCTCTCGGTCTCGGCGACATCACTGTGGGAGTCGGCGAGCACTTCGCCCTCGGTGGATATCACCGCATAACGGAGCCCGGTGATCAGGAACATCTGCTCCACCCACGCATCGAGATCGTCGCTTGGGAGCGACTCGGAAGCGAGGCGAGCATCGGTCTCCAGTGCGGATAGCGCCTGCTCTGTGGCTTGTTCGGTGACCCCGTCGGCGATCAGCCACGCCGCGGGCCCGATCAGGAGCAGGTAGGCGACGACAAAGTAGGCCAGCGAGCGAAGCGGCAATGAGGTCCGGCCGGAGTCGGTCCGGTCACTCATCCACGAATTTGTAGCCGAGACCGCGCACCGTGACGATGTGGACCGGTTTGGCGGGGTCGGGCTCCAGTTTCTGACGGAGGCGCTTGATGTGGACGTCGAGTGTCTTGGTGTCCCCGAAGTAGCTCGGTCCCCACACCTCATCGATCAAGGTGTGTCGGGCGGCCAGCCGGTTCTTCCTCCGCATCAGGGACTCGAGGAGCTCGAACTCCTTGGGGCGGAGTTCGACGTCCTCCCCGTTGAAACGGGCCTGGTGGGCGTCGATGTCGAGGTCGATGGCTCCCCCCGCAGGACCTCGTTGGAGTCCGAGAGCAGCCCACTCTTGGCAGCGCGGCGCAACTGCGCCCTGACCCGGGCGACAAGCTCGCGCATCGAGAACGGCTTCGTCATGTAGTCGTCGGCCCCCAGTTCGAGCCCGGCGACCTTGTCCGATTCGGCGTCCTTGGCGGTGAGCATGATGATCGGGACGTCCGACGACGACCGGATCTGGCGGCAGACGTCGAGACCCGACATCCCGGGGAGCATCAGGTCGAGCAGGATGAGGTCGGGCTGATTGGTGCGAGCCGACTCCAAGCCGCTGACCCCGGTGTCGGCGACGAGCACATCGAATCCCTCGCTTCCCAGGGCATAACGGACCGACTCGGCAAGTCCGGGCTCATCCTCGACGAGGAGGATGCGATGCGACCTTCGGTCAGCCTGTGTCGTCATCGGCCGACCTGTTGAGACCCGCCTTCACGAACTCGGCTCGCTCTCCTGTTATCAGATACGCCGTCTGTTCGGCGAAGTCGACAGCCTGGTCACCGATCCGCTCCAGGGCGCGGGCCACCATCAGCATCTTGGAGGCCCATTCCAGCATTTGCGGTTTGTCCCCGACGGCAACGATCTCCTTGTACATGTTGGCGTTGAGCCGATCCACCGGTTGATCCATGGCCGGGAGGAGGCGGGCCTCGTCCAGGTCCTGGCGCAAGTAGGCCTCGATCGACGATCGGATCATGGGCCGAACCAGGTCTCCCATCTCCTGGATCTGCCCCACGATCCGCTCCACGGGGGGCAGCCCGACGTTCAGCTTCGAGATCTTGGCGATATTCACGCATTGATCGCCCATGCGCTCGAAAGTCTGGTTGAGCTGGAGGAGCACTGTCATCTTTCGCAGGTCGGAGCCCAATGGCTGGAACCGGGCCATCAGGGTTGTCCAATGGTTGTGGACCGACAAGTAGGTCTCATCCATCCCGTCATCGAGGCTGATTACCCGGTCTGCCAGCTCGAGGTTGCTCGTGCACACCCCTTCGACCGCCATCTCCACCATCTGCTCGGCGCGATCGATCATGCCCAGCACGGTGTGCTCCAACGCTTCGAGTTCCTGGTGAAAATGGAGATTGGTGTCTGTGACGTCGGTCATCCGAACCGTCCTGTGATGTAGTCCTCGGTCTGTTTCTCGGTTGGCGAAGTGAAGATCTGCTCGGTGGGGTTGTACTCGACGAGGTAACCGGTGCGCTGTCCCTTCATCGCTCGACGTTCACCGAGAAGAAGGCGGTCTGATCCGACACCCGAGCGGCTTGCTGCATGTTGTGGGTGACGATGACGATGGTGTAGTCCTTCTTCAACTCGAGCATCAGCTCCTCGATCTTCAAGGTTGCGATCGGGTCGAGGGCGGAACACGGCTCGTCCATCAGAACCACGTCGGGGCTGGTGGCGATGGCCCGGGCGATGCAAAGTCGCTGTTGCTGGCCACCCGGACAAGGCCATGCCCGATTCCTTGAGCTTGTCCTTGACCTCGTCCCAGAGAGCGGCCTTGATCAAGGCCTCCTCCACCAGCTCGTCGTAGTTCCCCTTCCAACCGGCGATCTTCGGCCCGTACACGATGTTCTCGTAGATGCTCTTCGGGAACGGGTTCGGCTTTTGGAACACCATCCCGATGCGCCTCCGCACCTCCACCGGGTCCACCTTTTCCCCGTAGAGGTCGACGCCGTGGTAGTGCACCGTCCCTTCGACCCGGGCGGTCTCGATCAGGTCGTTCATTCGGTTGAAGCAACGGAGCACGGTCGACTTGCCGCATCCCGAGGGGCCGATCAAGGCGGTGATTTGATTTTGACGAATCTCCATGCTCACGTTCTTGACCGCCCGAAACGACCCGTAGAAAACAGTTAGGTCGTCCACGTCGAAAATCATCGGCTGATGCGGATCGGTCCCGGTCGCCGCCTCCGAAGCCTCCGCGACCCGCGCTGCCTGTTCCTCGAGCGCCGAGACACTTGCCCCGACCGAGTCGGGAGCGGTGTCGGTGGTTCCGGTGGTGGTGGTGTCAATGGTCAAGTCTTCGCCTTCCTGGTGGTTCATCGATATCTCCGCTCGAACCGGTCACGCATGATCACCGCCACGGCATTGACCGTGAGCAACATGACCAAGAGCACGACGATCGAGGCCGCGGTGAGCGCTACGAATGCCTCCTGCGGTTGTCGTGCGAAGTTGAAATGACGATCGGCAGCGCCGTGTAGGGCTGGTTGGAGACCAAGTCGACGAAGGACGCTTCGCTGGAGACGCTGAAGAACAAGGAGAGTTGGGCGCCGGCGAGCAGCAAAGGCGCCGATTCCCCGAACGCCCGGGCGATGGTGAGCACCGACCCGGTGAGGATCGCAGGGAAGGCGACCGGGAGGACGTGATGCCGGATCGTCTCCCATCGAGTTGCCCCCACCGCAAGGGAGGCCTCGCGCAGGCCGCCGGGGACCGCCCGCAGCGCCTCCGAGGTGGTGATGATCATGATCGGGAGGACGAGGACTGCCAGCGTCAGTCCACCAGCGATGACATTCCGGCCCCCGATCCCCTCCTCGGCACCGAAGACCCCGCTCATCATATCTCGACGAAAAGAAACAGACCGAGGATCCCGTAAACGATCGAAGGCACCCCGGCCAGGTTGCGGATGTTGGCATTGATGAACTTGGTCACCCGGTTCTCCGACGCGTATTCCTCCAGATAGACGGCGGCCGCCACACCCAGAGGGAAGGAGATGACGATCACGAAGGCAGTCAGCGCCAGCGACCCCATGATCCCCTGCCAGATCCCCGCCGACTCCGGCGTCCGGTGACAGGGAGTCGGTGACGAAGGTAAGGCCCCGCGCTTGGAACACAGGCATTGCGGCCGCGATGGTGTCAGCGAGGAGAGTGATGAGGATGACCACGGAGGACAGCAGCGCCAACAGAGCATGAAGGTCGACCAGGGCATTCGACCGGGCTGAACCGACGCCCCTCGATCGATCTGCGAACCAGCTCGGGAGTCGACAATGTCTCTGCGTGTCGCCGTCATCTCAGTACCTCTGCCGATACCGGCGGACCATGCGCTCGACTAATGACATTCAGGCCGAGGGTCAAGGCGAAGAGCACCAGGCCGACGAAGAAGAGTGACTGGAAAGCGGCCGCGTCACCAGCCACCTGATCGGACCCCACGGCCAGGTTCGCCATCGCTCCGGTCATGGTCAGCCCGCCCCCGGTCGGGTTGAAGTTCATTATCCCGTTGAGACCGGCGGCGAGGGCGACGACCATGGTCTCGCCGACCGCCCTCGACATGCCGAGGATGATGGCGGCGATGATGCCGGAGATCGCGGCCGGGAATACCACCCGAAGGGCGGTGTGCCACTGCTTGGCCCCCAGGCCATACGAAGCCTCCCTCAGCGCCAAGGGGACGGCACGCATCGCGTCCTCGGACACCGATGCGATCAGTGGAACGGTCAGAATCCCGACCGCGATCCCGGCGGCGAGGAAGTTGGCGGTCTCAGCGCCCGGGAAACAAGCCTTTGACCACGTTCGGGGTTAGGAACTGGAGAGCGAAGAAGCCGAGGACCACCGAGGGGATCCCGGCGAGGATCTCGAGGGTGGGCTTCAGGACCCGGCGCACACTCGACCTGGCGTACTCGGAGAGGTAGATCGCCGAGCCCAGCCCGAAGGGGACCGCAACCATCATTGCGATCCCGGTCACTATCAGGGTGTGGACCAGCAACGCCGAGAGCTGGAATCGCCCCCGTCGTGGGAACCAACCACTCGACCAAAGTTGATTGAGCTTCGATCGAGGTCAAAAACGACCAGGCCTTGCCCGACCAGTGCCAGCACGATGGCGCACCGAGATCAGAATCGACGACCGCAGCGGCGCGCGAAGAACAGCGACTTCGACCACCCGCTCACGCCGGCGACGGCGCCGATCACCTGTGAGTTCGATCGCAGGCTGCTTACTGTTTGAGCGAGGCCATGACTCGTCCTGAATATAGAGATTGGGGGGCCGGAGCCGGTCCGGCCCCCCAATCGTTCAGTCGGTCTAGCCCTTGGCGCCCGTCCAGGCGGCCCGGGTGGCCTCGATGTCCTCTGCCGGCAATTGGACGTATCCGGCTTCGGTCACCGCAGCCAACCCCTCATCGGAGAGGAAGTAGTCGACGAATGCCGTCAGGTCGGCCCGATTCGCCAGGTCGGTGGTCTTCACGTAGATGAACAGCGGCCGGGAGAGCGGGTACTCGAAGCTGGCGATGGTCTCGGCCGTGGGCGCGACGCACCCTGACTCACCATCGTCCAACTCGATCGCCTTGAGGGCATCGGCATTTTCCTCGTAGAAGGCGAAGCCAACCCAACCCAGCGATGTGGGATCACCGGTGATGCCGTCGACGATGACCGTGTCGTTGGCCGCTGCGTTGTAGTCGGCACGGGTGAAGTCGTTGTCCTCACCGAGTCGCTCCTCGGAGATGTCGGCGATCACGAATTCGACGAAGGTGTCATAGGTGCCCGACTCCTCACCAGGAGCGGTGATCACCAGCGGATCGTCGGCGTAGGGAGCGTTGGGGGCTCCCAACTCGGCGGCCAGCGCATTGGCGTCCGACCAATTGGCGAACCCTTCCGACTCGGGACCGACGAGGGCGTAGAGGTCGGTGAAGGCAAGGCAGCTCACCGCTTCGTTCGCCGGGTTGGTGATCACCGTGATCCCATCGGTCGCGACGTGAAGCTCGACGTATTCGACTGCCGCCTTCCTCGCACAAGGGCGATCTCTTCATCGGAAATCGGCCGTGAGGCGTTGGAGATGTCGGTCTCCCCGGCGCAGAACCGGGCGAAGCCGTCTCCGGTGCCGGGCCCTTCGACAGAGGTGGCGACACCCGGGTTGGCGCCGTCGAAAGCCTCCGCCGACCCGGGCCACGATCGGCTCCACAGTGGACGATCCGGAAACGACGATGTTCCCTGACAGGTCCCGCCGCCGCCCCCTCGGCAGTGTGGCCGGCTCGTCGGTGCAGTCGTGGTCGTTGGCTCTTCGGAGCCGGCGGTCGTGGTCGTTCCTCCGCGCCCCGTCGCCGCACGCGGCGAGGACCAGCGCCAGCACCGCAAACACAGCCGATGAGGCGGGCAATTCGGACCTTCATCCCTTCTATCTCCTTGATAGGGAAACGGTTTTCAACAAACCATGAAGGTCTCGCCCCCACGGTCACGCGGCAAGCTAAGAGTGGGCCTTGAACGAGATCCGACCGCCGTGTGAACGAGAGATGAACGTTGAGGACGCCCCGAATCGGCCGTCAAAGGTGAGCGGTGGACCGGGTCCGGGCCAGTTCCTGGAGGGCGATATGGGCGTCGACGCCCTTCACCGATGGGACTCTGGTCCAGGTCCCGTCACCGGCGAGCTCGAAGGCCAGGTGATCGTCGGCAAGAAGCACGTCGAGGACTTCGTCGACCCTGAATTGCAAGTCGGGATCGAGGATCGGCGCCAGGGCCTCGACCCTGCGGTCGAGGTTCCGGGGCATCAGGTCCGCGGAGCCGATGTAGTAATGGCGGGACCGTCCCCTCGCTCCGAAGCGATAGATCCGTGAGTGCTCGAGATAGCGGCCCACGATCGAGCGCACCGTGATGTTCTCGGAGAGCTCAGGGACACCAGGGCGAAGGCAGCAGATTCCGCGAATTATGAGATCCACCCGGGTCCCGGCCCGGGAAGCCGCGTATAGCGACTCGATGATCCGGGCGTCGACCAGGGAGTTCATCTTCATGACGATGTGCCCGTCGGTCCGTGAAGCCTCGTCTTCGATCAACTCGGTGATCCGGCTGCGGATGCCGTTGGGTGAGACGACCAGCTTTCGGTAGTTGGTCTGACGGGAGTAACCGGTGAGGTAGTTGAAGATGTCGGACAGATCCGACCCGATGTCGGGATCGCCGGTGAACATCGCGACGTCCTCATAGGTCCGAGCGGTCTTCTCGTTGTAGTTGCCGGTCCCGACGTGGGCGTAACGGGCAACCCCCTCACCCTCTCGGCGCACCACAAGCGTGAGCTTGGTGTGCGTCTTGAGCCCGACCACGCCATAGGTGACATGGACGCCTGCGTCCTCCAGGCGCTGCGCCCACTCGATGTTGCGCTCCTCGTCGAATCGGGCCTTCAACTCGACCAGCGCGACGACTTGCTTGCCCGACTCGGCGGCCTGGATCAATGAGGCCATGATCGGGCTGTCGCTCGAGGTGCGGTAAAGAGTCATCTTGATCGCAAGCACCCTGGGATCACGGGCGGCGCGGTCGATGAACGCCTCGACTGTGGGGGTGAACGAGTCGTACGGGTGATGGGCGAGGAGGTCGCCTTGGCGGATGACTTCGAACAGGTCCACCTGCTCGCCTGCAGATACGGCAAGACGCGCCGGCGTCACCCCGGTGAAAGTGTCGAACTTCAACTCCGGGCGATCCAGGTCGTACAGCCCCCACAGCCCGGCAAGGTCGAGGGGCCCTTCCACCCGGAACACGTCATCCTCGGTGGCGCCCATCTCCCGGAGCAGCAGGTCGAGCACCTCGTCGGGCATGTCGGGGTGTATCTCGAGACGCACAATCCTCCCGAAGCGACGTTGGGTGAGCTCGGACTCGATGGCCATCAACAGGTCCCCACCCTCGTCCTCTTCGACGTCGATGTCGGCGTTTCGGGTGACGCGGAACACGTGGTTGGCCAGGACTTCCATGCCGGGGAAGAGAGCGGGCAAGTGGGCTGCGATCACCTGCTCCAGCGGCACGAACCTCTCGCCGTCGGGGAGCACCACGAAGCGGGGCAGGATCGGCGGCACCTTGACCCGGGCAAACCGGGCCAGACCGGTGTCGGGATTCCTCACGAACACCGCCATGTTCAGTGACAGGTTCGAGATGTACGGGAAGGGATGGGAGGGGTCGACTGCGAGTGGTGTCACCACCGGGAACACCAGGTCCCGAAACTGCCGGTCGAGGAACTCCCGGTCTTCGGCATCGAGTGTTGGGTAGTCGCTGAACACGATTCCTTCCGTGGCCAGGGCGGGGGCCACCTCGGACAGGAATTGCTTGGAAACTGCCTCGTACTGGAGGTCGACGTCGTGTCGGATGGCCGCCAATTGCTGGCTCGGCGTCATCCCATCGTCGGGGGTGACCCCCACTCCGTGCGCCACCTGCTCTTTGAGGCCTGCCACCCTGACCTGGAAGAACTCGTCCTGGTTGGCCGCCCAGATGGCAAGGAACTTGGCACGTTCCAGCAACGGGAAATCAGGCCGTTGCACCAGGGTCAGCACCCGCTTGTTGAACTCCAACCAGGAGAGCTCGCGGTTGAGGAAATGATCCGGGTCGAAATGCTCCATTTCGGTTGGGATGAATACCACGGCCTGGTTACCGATCCGTTAACTCCGGCCGGCGGAAAGCCCGCCAAGCAGGAAAAGTCGAAGGTGCGGTATAACGAGCTCGACTCGGTCCGCCGGGCTCGGCGAGATGAGCACTGACCTCGCAGCGGACATGATCGTGTCCTGAATCCAGCGCCCGGCAAGATCGGGAGGAATGAGACGGAAATCACCAGCCGAGACCCCGGCCTGATAGAGGCCCATCATGGTCTCGGCGAGGGTGGCATGTGCCGCCCTGATCCGGACTTCGGCGGCGGGGCTCATTCGGCCCACCTCGCGGTGAAGAATGACTCCGAGGACCGGGTCGGTCACCACGAACCGGACAGTGCGAGAGGCCAGCTCGGCGAGTCGTTCGGCGTGGCTCCCAGCCGCTGGGACCGACTCGAGGATGGTCTCGACCACCCCGGGAAGCTCGTCCTCGACGAGGGTCGCTATCAGGTCATCGCGGTCGTCGAAGTAGTCGTAGAGAGTGGTGCGGCCGACCCCGGCCGCGAGCGCGATCTCCCCCAGTGGGAGGTCTGCAGTGCCCGACTCCCGGATCAGGGCCTGGGCGGCATCGAGCAGGGCCCTCTTGGTCAGCGCCTTGTGCTCGTCGATGGAGGCCGCGCGGATACGTGGCATGGAAAGGCAAGGCTATCCCGCAATCGGGCCAAGAGCCATCGAGGTCTTGCCGACGATCGATTCCCGTCTCGTCCTAGATTCGCGTCGTACCTGGAGGTGAAAGATGCCAAACGGTGATGACACCATTGGGAAGACCGGCGAAACGGGCACGGTGAGGGTTCAGACCCGAGCCCGGCCCTGGACCGGTTTGTTCCTCGGGATCCTCCTCGGCCTCTCCGTCGCAGTGATCCTGCAACAGGCCGGGGTCTGGCCGTTCGACCGACTCTTGGCATTCGGCACAGCCGGAGTGTTTGGCCTGATCGGCATCTTCATGAGTGGGTGGGGCCGGGAGCGCGCCTCCGCTTTCTCGTTCCTGTTTCCCATGGTCATCGCAGTTGCGCTGATCGCTTGGGGCGCCACCGGAATTGCCGATCTCGACGAGAGCGGCGAGCTCAACGGTGGGTGCACGGTCGAGGCCCAGTCCGATGTCGACAGCACCATCATGACCGACACCACTCGAGGTGATCCATTCGAGATCGACCCGGAAGGCGGGCTGTCCTGGCAGGCCACCTCGCCGGCACCGATCATGGACCACACCTGGGAGATCTGGGTCGACGTCGGGGGCTTCCCGATCGTGATCGCCGATGGCAGCGAGTCGAACAGCGCGGGCAACACCGAGAATCAGGGCGAAGTCGCCGACATATCGGCGTATGTGGACGAAGTCAGTGATATCTCTGGGCAGGTGATCCGGGGCGTGTTCGAAGTGGGCGGTGAGATCAGCGGCGACGGGGGCCAATGTGACGGCTTCGCGTTCGTCACCCTGACCGCCGACCCGTTCTCGACGACGGTCTCGCGGATCGCGGCGCTGATCGGACTCGTCTCCCTGATCTCGCTCATAGTGCTCGCTACCCGGCGCACCAGAATCGCCGATGTCGTTCCCGAGGCCACAACGGCAGCCGGAGTCGCGGCGGCGAGCGCGCCGGTCGCAGACGAAGTCACGGAGCCGGTGGAGCCGGTGGAGCCGGTCGTTGAGGAAGAGGTAACCGACGAACCCGGGCCCATGGCCGCGCCACCGCCAGACGAGGATGAAGAGGCCCCGCCGCCTGTCGGCTGATTTCGGTCAAATCAGAAATCGGTCTTGGAAATCGGCCGCGGCTGCACCAAACTCGGATCAGTGACGCATGGTTCGACACAACTCGGCACCGGGCTGGTTGCCGACTGGAGGGATCGCGCTGCCTGCTCCGGACACCCCCACGCCCTCTTCTTCCCCAATGGCGACGACATCGAGGACATCGTCGAGCGGGCTCAAGCGATATGCGCGACCTGCGAGGTGAGTGAGGACTGCCTCGAGTTCGCCCTGGAGACCAACGAGCGGACCGGGATCTGGGGTGGGACCACCGAGGAGGAGCGCAAGTCGCTTCGTCGCAAATGGCTGGCCGCCCGACGGCGTTGAGCTGAACCGCCGGAAGACACTGCCCTGAGCTCCGTCCGCCGTGCCACCGTCGGAGTGGCGTTGATCTTTCTCGCCAATGGCGCCGTCGCCGGAAGCTGGCTTCCCCGTCTTCCTGAGATCCGGGACCGGCTCGGAGTCGACCTGGGGACCCTGGGCCTGGCTCTCGCCCTCGGAGGTCTGGGCGCGATCACGGGCTCCTCGCTGAGCGGGGTGATCCTGGGGCGCCTCGGGTCGAAGACGTCGGCGGTGCTGGGATCGGTCCTCCTCTTTGCCCTGCTCCCTTTGATCGCTCTCGTGCCCTCTGTGGCCTGGCTGGCCGTGGTGCTGGGCGTGCTCGGATTCTTGGACGCCCAGACCGACGTTGGGATGAACGCAGTCGGGGTGAGGGTGGAGGAGCAAGTCGGGCGATCGATCATGACCCGCCTTCATGGGATGTGGAGCCTGGGGACTTTTCTCGGCGCCGGGATCGCCGCTCTGGCAGTGAGCGCCGACATCGGTCTCGGTACCCAGCTGTCGGTCACTGCGGTGGTGGGACTCCTAGTCGTGTTCTTCGCAGCGCGCATGGTGCCCTCTGCGCCGTTGAGGGCCAGGGTTGGCGAACGGTCGGGCCGGCTCGCAATCGGGTTGATGCTTGCCGGAGCCACCGCGGTGATGATCGAAGGGGCGCCATTCGATTGGAGCGCGATCTTCCTCGTGGATGAGGTCGGAACGACAGGTGGAGTCGGCCTCATTCTCTTCACCGGAGGGACGCTCATCGGTCGCATGGGTGGGGACTTCGTGGTCGATCGCCTCGGGGGCCGACGGACTCTCTTCACCGGGATCGGGGTGGCAGTCGCCGCAATGTTCATCGTCGTCACGTCATCGACGGTGGGCATGGCCCTGCTCGGGTTCGGTATCTGGGGGCTGGGGATCTCGGTCGCGCTCCCGGTGCTCTACAAGCTCGCCGGATCGCACTCCTCCTTCTCCGAAGGCGCCGGGCTCGCCGCCCTCACCGTGGGCACCCGGCTCGGGATCATGCTCGGCCCGGCGCTGATCGGCCTCGGCGCCGACCGAATCGGGCTGCGGTCCGCCGTGGCCTGGGTGGTGACGTTGGCCGCCGGATGTGCGGTGCTGGCCATCAGCCTGACCGTGTCCGCCCCTGGCCGCACCGTCGATTCCATTCCCGGGTCGGCGGATTCATAATGTGTGGCCGGACACCGGGAGCCCATCGATGAACAAACAAGCCGAGTACGTGCTGAGGACAGTCGAGGAGCGGCGGATCCGTTTCGTCAGGCTGTGGTTCACCGATGTCCAGGGATTCCTCAAGTCGGTCTCCATCGGCCCCGCCGAGCTCGAGGTCGCCTTCGAGGAGGGCATGACCTTCGACGGCTCCTCGATCGACGGGTACGCCCGCATCCAGGAAGCGGACATGCTGGCGAAACCCGACCCTTCCACCTTCCAGGTGCTCCCTTGGCGCACCGAGGAGCAGGTGGCACGGATGTTCTGCGACATCTACACCCCCGATGGCGAGCCGTTCTCCGGCGATCCTCGCATCGTCCTCAAGCGGAACGTGGAGAAGGCCGCCGAGATGGGCTACATCTTCTATGCCGCTCCCGAGCTCGAATTCTTCTATTTCAGGGACTCCGGGCCCGAGCCCGAAGTCCTCGACCGGGGCGGGTACTTCGATCTGACCCCGCTCGACGTCGCCCAGGAGTACCGGCGGAACACGATCAATGCGCTGGAGCACATGGGAATCCCCGTGGAGCACTCCCACCACGAGGTGGCCCCCAGCCAGCACGAGATCATCGTGCGTTACACAGACGCCCTCACCATGGCCGACAACATCATGACTTCCCGGCTCACCGTGAAGGAAGTCGCTCTGCAACACGGGATCTATGCCACCTTCATGCCCAAGCCGCTCGAGGACTACGACGGATCGGGGATGCACCTCCATCTCTCGCTCTTCGAGGGTGAGGTCAACGCCTTCCACGAGCCGGGGACACCGGGCGGGCTGTCCAAGGTA
This sequence comes from uncultured Acidobacteriota bacterium, assembly GCA_963780755.1. GTDB lineage: Bacteria > Actinomycetota > Acidimicrobiia > Spongiisociales > ZC4RG35 > JALYNX01. Next base: position 638,519 of record CAWACX010000002.1, on the reverse strand, counting down.
GGGCAGGCCTTCATCGCCGGGCTGCTCCGACACGCCCCGGAGATCACCGCCATAACCAACCAATGGGTCAACTCCTACAAGAGGTTGGTGGCGGGATTCGACGCCCCGATCTACGTGTCCTGGGCGCGCAACAACCAGTCGGCCCTGGTGCGGGTGCCCTCGGTGAAGAAGAACAAGCCCTCGAGTGTTCGGGTCGAGTATCGGGCTGCGGACACCGCCTGCAACCCGTACCTGGCACTCTCGGTGATCCTGGCCGCGGGCCTGGCCGGGATCAAAGAGGGATACGAGCTCCCACCCGAGGTCGCAGCCGACATCCACCGACTGACCTCAGCGGAGCGGGCCGCCGCAGGTGTGCGACGCCTTCCGGAGACCCTGGCCGAGGCCCTCGACAGCATGGAGCGGTCCGAGTTGGTGGCCGAGGCACTCGGGGAGCACGTCTTCGACTGGTTCCTCCGCAACAAGCGGCGGGAGTGGGACCGCTTCCAGCACCACGTCTCCCGTTTCGAGCTCGAGACCTACCTGCCGGTCCTGTGAACGTCGCGCTCCACCCGGAACACTGCTCCGAGGGAGTGTCCGATGGCCTCGACCTGGCCGGGGCCACGGTGGTGGCCGCCCCGGAACTGGTCCCCGAGGACCGACGGATCAACGACGCCGACCTCTTGTGCGTGGAACTCGGCGATCAGCCATTACGCCGACTACGTGAGCTGTCGCGGATCGTCGAAGTGATCGGGCTTCCCGTGCTGCTCGTGGTCTCGATCGAGCAGTTGGCTCTGATCGAGCCCGGCTCCGGGGTCACCGACTTCATCACCTCCCCCGTCGACCCCCTCGAGATGCGGCTGCGCCTGCAGCGCCTGGCCGCCGAGGACCAGGACGAAGCGTTGGTCACCTTCAAGGACTTGGAGTTGAACCCGCTCAACTACCAGGCCACTCTCGCCGGGGAGCCACTGGACATGACCTTCATGGAATACGAGTTGCTCCACTTCCTGGTGAAGAACCCGGTCCGGGTCTGGTCCCGGGAGCAGTTGCTGTCCAAGGTCTGGGGCTACGACTACTACGGCGGCGCCCGCACCGTCGACGTCCACGTCCGACGGCTGCGGGCCAAACTCGGTGAGGAGCGCTCCTCGTGGATCACAACGGTCCGGTCGGTGGGCTACCGCTTCGGTTGAGAGCCGGGACAATCGACCCCCGTATAACGTGACCGCGATGGGCTTTCGCACCAAGCAGATCCACGCCGGGGTGACGCCGGACCCCACCACCGGGGCGATCCTGACCCCGATCCACCAATCGACCACCTTCGTCCAAGAGTCGGTCGATGACTACATGTCCAAAGGCTTCTCATACAGCAGGGCCGGGAACCCAACCGTCCGGGCGCTGGAAGAGAAGCTGACCGCCCTCGAGGGCGGGGTCGACACCACCGCCTACGCATCGGGGATGGCGGCCACGGTGGCGGTGTTTCTCGGCCTCCTCCAGGCCGGTGACCACGTGGTCATCGGGGATGTGGTCTATGGGGGCACTTACCGCTTCGCCGACCAGTTTCTGACCAAGTTCGGAGTCGAGGTTTCCTTCGTCGACGCCACCGACCCGGAGAAGGTGCGAGCCGCCCTCACCCCTTCGACCCGGATCGTGTTCACCGAGACCCCGGCCAACCCCACCCTGAAGCTCACCGACCTCGCCATGGTCTCTGAGATCACCAAGGAGGCAGGTGTGCTCCACGTCACGGACAACACCTTCCTCACCCCGTTTTTCCAACGGCCATTCGAGCTGGGGGCCGACATCGTCCTCCACTCGACCACCAAGTTCCTCGACGGGCACAACGCCACTCTCGGTGGGGCCGTGGTGGTCAACGACCCCGATCTGCACCAAAGGATCGCCTTCGCCCGGATCGCCGCCGGTCTGGTCATGTCCCCAATGGTGGCGTGGCTCACCCTGCAGGGGGTGAAGACCCTGAGCGAGCGAATGGAGGGCCAGTCGGCCAACGCAATGGCGATCGCAGAGTGGCTCCAGGGCCATCCCAAGGTCGACTACGTGAATTACCCGGGGCTCGCCGCCCACCCCCAACACGCCCTGGCCAGCTCTCAGGCCACCGGTTATGGGGCGATGGTCTGCTTCGAGGTCGAGGGCGGTTTGGAGGCCGGCAAGAAGATGATGGACGCCGTCGAGCTGTGGAGCCTCGCCGAGAACCTGGGATCGGTCGAATCTCTGATCACCCACCCGGTGACGATGACCCATGCCTCCATTCCCCAGGCGGACCGGGAGGCAGTGGGGATCACGGACGGGCTGGTCCGACTCTCCGTGGGCCTCGAGGACGTCGAGGACCTGATCGACGACTTGAGTGGTGCGCTGGACAGGATCTGACTAGGCGGACACCGCGGACCGCGCCCGGATCAGAGCGTCCCGGGCGAACTCCCGGCCCTCGTCGGTGTCAACCGGGCGGCGCACGACCTGGGCTTCCACGATCGTCATCCCTTCGAGCCAATCGCGGGTCTCGTCGACGTCCCAGAGAATCCCCGGGTCCTGAGGACCACCATGCCCGTGATCGACATTGCTCACGTCGTGCCCGATCAGGAACAGCTCGCCGCCGGGAGTGAGCCATTCACGTGCCCTGCGCACCACCTTCTCGAAGTCGGGGGCCTGGAGGTGGATGTATGCGATGAGGATGAGGTCGAAGCTGCCCTCGGGCTCCCACTCCCGGACGTCGGCGACCACGAATTCGACTGCGTCGGAGTCAGCGGCCCCCCGCTCGATGGCCACCCTGGAGAAGTCGACCGCGGTCATCTCCCAGCCCAGCGAGGCCAGCCATACCGCGTTCCGACCCTCGCCGGCACCGAGGTCCAGGCCCCGGCCCGGGGTGATGTGGCGGAGACGGTCGGCGACGAACATGTTCGGGGTCACCGACCAGTGGCGGTGGGTCTCCGCGTACCTCTCGTCCCATTCGGCAGCGTCCATCGTCAGCCGAACTCGATCCCCTGTGCCAGCGGGAGGTCGTCACCCCAGTTGATAGTGGTGGTCTGGCGGCGCATGTACGCCTTCCAGGCGTCGGAGCCGGCCTCCCGTCCACCACCGGTCTCTTTCTCGCCCCCGAAAGCGCCGCCGATCTCGGCGCCCGAGGTCCCGATATTGACGTTGGCGATCCCACAGTCCGAGCCGACATCGCTCAAGAACTTCTCGGCGTACTTCAGCGACTCGGTGAAGATCGCCGAGGACAGCCCCTGGGTGACGCCGTTCTGGATCTGGATCGCCTCATCGAGGGTGTCGAACTCCATGACCCACAGGATCGGGGCGAAGGTCTCCTGCTGGGTGATGCTGGCGTCGGAGGGGACCAGGGCGATCGTGGGCTCGACGAAGAACCCTGGCCGGTCGATCCGGTTGCCCCCGGTGACGATCCGACCGCCCTGTTCCCGTGCGATGTCCAGGGCGCTCATCATCTGTTCGACGGCTCCCTCGCTGACCAGCGGCCCCATCAGCGTCCCTGGCTCAGAGGGATCACCGATCTTGACCTGCCGGTACGCCTCAGCGAGCCGGGCGACGAGCTTGTCAGAGATCGCCCGGTGCACCAGGAGCCTCCGCAACGAGGTGCAGCGCTGACCTGCGGTGCCCACCGCCGAGAACAGAGTCCCCCGCACCGCGAGCTCGAGATCGGCGTCGTCCATGACGATCACCGCGTTGTTGCCCCCCAACTCGAGGATGGTCCGGCCCAGCCGCTGGGCGACCGCCGGGCCGACGATCCGGCCCATGTTGCACGAGCCGGTGGCCGAGATCAGCGGCAACCTGATGTCCTGGTTCATTCGGTTGCCGACGGTGGCGCCGTCACCCACGACCAGGTTGAAAACACCCTCGAAGCCGCTGCCCGCCATCACCTGATTGGCGATGTTGGTAACCGCGGATCGCGCTCAACGGCGTCCTCTCCGACGGCTTCCAGACCACGGTGTCCCCACAGACGGCGGCGATGGCTGCGTTCCACGACCAGACCGCCACCGGGAAGTTGAAGGCTGAGATGACCCCGATCGGGCCCAGCGGGTGCCAGTGCTCGTACATCCGATGGCTCGGGCGCTCCGAAGCCATGGTGTTCCCGTAGAGCTGGCGGGAAAGGCCGACCGCAAAGTCGCAAATGTCGACCATCTCCTGGACCTCCCCCACGCCCTCGGGGAGGATCTTTCCCATCTCCATCGTGACCAGGGCGCCGAGCGCATCGATGTTGTCGCGCAGCGCGTCGCCGAGGCTCCTGATGTACTGGCCTCGCTTCGGCGCCGGAAGGCGCTGCCAGCGCTCGAAAGTGTCGACCGAGTTGGAGACCACTTTTTCGTAGTCGCCCACCGAGGCCATGCCCACCGTCGCCAAGCGCTCACCTGTGGTCGGGCTGATGACTTCGATCAGCTCGCCGCTCGATTCGAGCCACTCCCCTGCGAACACGCCCGAGTTCTCGTCTGAGAGACCCAGCGCCTTGAAAACCTCGTTCTTGTTCATCGTGCAGCGATCACTTCGATCTCGACCAAGAATCCTCCTGGGAGGGCCCCGGCCTGGACCGTGGAGCGTGCTGGAGGCTCGCCCTCAAAGAAGCCGGCATAGACCTCATTCACCTTGGGGAAGTCCGCGATGTCGGCGAGGAAGATGGTGGTCTTGGCGATGTCGGAGAGCCCGAGCCCGAGATCCCCGAGGATCGCGGTGATGTTCGTCATCACCTTGCTCGCCTGGATCTCGACGTCGTCCGGAGATCTCTCGCTGGTGATCGGGTCCACCGCCACCTGGCCCGAGATGAACACGAACCCATTGGCTTCGGTGGCCACCGAATAGGGGCCCATGGCGCCGGGCGCCGATGGGAGAACGGGGACCTTTTTTGGCACGATTCTCCTGAGTGGGGGAGACCCGAGCGTACCCGACGGGCGGTGGTGTGAGCCAAGGCGGTCGGGCGCGAAAGAGCCCGGGTATCACCCGGGCTCCTTCAGTCGACCTCGGCCGTCAGCTGGCGAGGAGTGAGGCCTTTGCCTTGTTGAACTCCTCGTCGGTGATGTGGCCTTTCTCCTTCAAGTCGGCAAGGGCGGCAAGCTCGGAAGCTGCGCTTCCCCCGCCGGCGACTTGTCGGATGTACTCCTCCTGCTGCTTCTGCTTCATGATTGCCCGCTCTGTCATGCCGCCGCCACGGGCGATCAGATAGATCAGGATCCCGAGCCAGGGCAGGATGACCACGAAGAAGGTCCAGAAGGCCTTACCCCACCCGCTGGTCTCCGGGTCAGTCCACAGGTCCGACAGGACCGAGATGAAGAGCCAGAAGAACATGGCGAAGATGAACAACGCCAGCATCCAGAGAATGACGTCCCAGAAACTATCGATCAACTACTCCTCCTGATTCGATTGACGAAGCGAGGCTACACCGTTCGAAGGAGGCAGATGTCAGGAGAAGGAGTTGCCGCAGCCGCAGGTGTGCGACACGTTCGGGTTGTCGATGGAGAAGCCCTTCTCCATCAGCCCGTCCTTGTAGTCCAGAGTTGCGCCGCGGACCATCTCCGCACTCTGGGAGTCGACAACGACCCGGACGTCACCGAACTCCTCGACGATGTCGGCACTGTCGATCTGGGAGTCGAAATACATCTCGTAGGAGAAGCCGCTGCACCCACCGGGCCGGACTGCCATGCGCAGGGCGAGGCCGGGGTCGGTCTCCGCTTGGATCAACTCACGGACCTTTTCGACAGCGGTCTCTGTGAGATTCACCGTCTTTGCGGGCTGGCTGGACTTGATGCTGAGGATTTGTGTCATGTTCCTGGTGTTTCTCCGACCCTCATTGTAACCCCGGGCCTGGCTTGGGCCATTCCCACATTCGGACTGGTGGAAATTACCATTTGAGATCATGCCTACTCGCGATGACGTCCTCAAGACCCTGGAGGGTGTCCGCGACCCCGAGTTGGGTGGGAACATCGTGGAGTTGGGGATGATCAGCGACGTCGAGGTCAACGGCTCGACCGTGGACGTCGGGCTGGCCCTGACCATCGCCGAGTGCCCGCTTCGCAACCAGATCGAAAGCGACACGAGGCGCCGCGTCCTGTCCATGCCTGGAGTCTCCGAGCTCAACCTGCGCACGACGGCGATGACCAAGAAGCAACGCGCCGAGTTGATGAGCGTGGCCCGCCGTCGGGCCCGAGAGACGGCCGAGCCCACCCAGGTCTCCCCCACGACGCGAGTCATTGCCATCGGATCGGGCAAGGGAGGCGTTGGCAAGTCTTCGGTAGCGGTCAATCTCGCAGTGGCGATGGCCGCCGCCGGGTACCGGGTCGGCCTGCTCGACGCCGACATCTGGGGCTTCTCGACCCCCCGCATGCTGGGAGTGGAGGATCGACTCCACGCCAACGACGAGAGCAAGCTCATCGAGCCGGTCGAGGCGCAGGGTGTGAAGCTGGTTTCGACGGGCTTGATCATCGAGTCCGAGGAGACCGCGTTGATGTGGCGGGGCCTAATGCTGTCCAAGGCGCTCGAGCAGTTCCTCAAGCAGGTGGACTGGGGCGACCTCGACTACCTGCTGATCGACCTGCCTCCGGGCACCGGCGACATCCAGATGGCGCTGACCAGGATGCTCCCTCAGGCAGAGCTGGTGGTGGTCACGACGCCGCAGCGGGCAGCACAGAAGGTCGCGGTCCGGGTCGCCGACATGGCTCGCCGATCCCACATGCCCATCGTCGGAGTCGTGGAGAACATGGCCGGCCTGGTCTGCGATTGCGGCCGGGTCCACGAGGTCTTCGGGCACGGCGGTGGACAGGAGCTGGCAGATGAGCTCGGGGTGCCCCTCATCGCCTCGATCCCGCTCGACCCCGCCGTGGTGCCCGGCGGGGACGAAGGAGCACCCGTAGTTTCCTCGGAGAGCATCTCCCCGGCGGGAGAAGCCCTCAAACAGGCAGCGAGCGCACTGGTTGGCCTGGTGCCACCGGCCGACCTCGAGACCTGCACCGGCCGGATCGCCAAGATCCTGACCGAGCTGGAACTCAACGCCTGACGGCGTTGAGGTTCCGTATTACGTGTTACGTACTACGTGTTACGTCTTCGGTGGCATCCAGAGGTCGACGGCGAAGCCCTTCTTTTCCACGCCGGTGACCACATAGGTGTTCATCACCTTGTCGGCGATGGTCTGTCGCTTGTTGTCGACAAGTGGAAGCAGCCAACCGAGGAAGCAGACGAGCGAGTCAAGGATGTGGACGAACTTGCGCCCGATGCCGGCACCGCTCCCCAACAGCTCGCCCTGCTCGTTGACCAGTCTGGTCCCTTGCATCGCCTTCCCCGGGGTCTGACCGGTGGTGCCCTCGAGGTGCCCGAGATAGGCCAGATACGCCGCCGAGAGCAGCCCGAAGAAGGGAACCCGATAGGTGACGATGCTGATGATGATCACCGGCGACCAGTCGATGATCGCCCCAATGGCGCGGATTCCCCAGTCGGCCAGGTTGGATGGCATACCTGATGGGGGGACTGCCGGTGCCGCAGGCGGAGGGACGGCCGGTGACGCAGGCGCAGGCGGCGGGACAGCCGGAGGTGACGGTTCCGATGGAGGTGGTGGCTCGGAAGGAGATGGCTCCGATGGAGGTGGTGGCTCGGAAGGAGGTGGTTCCGATGGAGGTGGAGGTGGGGGTGGGGGTGGGGGTGGCGGGTGGCGGTGGCTCGGCGGGTGGCGGGGTCGCCGGGGGCTCTGACGTGGTCAACGATCCTCCTCGGAGTGGGTGCCGCATTGTGCCACCCACCATCGACCGATGTCGGTTTCCACCATTGTTTGTTGGCCGATCTCAGACCCCACTTCGTTCACGCCACGGACTAGTCCCGTTGGGCTTGTGGGGAAGGGTCCTTTATTGACCACTCTCCGTGGTTGATGATCTACAAGGAACGTGCCAAGTGGACTGTTGGGGTTGGGGAGAGGGAGGCCTCGGTAAGAGGGCCCGCGAGGGCCCTCTTTCCGTTTCTCAGCAGAGGCCGCGTACCAGCGAGTACGGGTTGACCGCGCTTCCGCCGCCCGGGTGCCACTCGAAGTGGAGGTGCGGCAGATATTCCGGCGCATTGCCGCTCGACCCGTTGTATCCGAGCACCTGCCCTTGGTCCACGTGTTGACCTGCGGACACGTCCGCAAAGCTCTCGAGATGGGCGTAATAGAACATGTCGCCGTCGTCCGAGCGGAAGTAGATGGACAACCCGCCCAGGCTGCTGTTGGAGAATCTGCTGATCGTCCCCGAGTAGATGGCGACGATCGGAGTGTTCCGGGCGGCGATCATGTCGACCCCGCGGTGGGCTCGTCCACCCGATCGGGAATCTCCCCATGAATCGCTGAACGACACGGCTCCGGCCACCGGACAGCTCCCGCCGGAGGGGGGATCCGGCGCGGGCTGCGGAGCAGGATCAGGTGCCGGCTCTTCCTCATCGTCATCGTCGGGTGAGGCTGGTGTCTCCCCGGCGACAGTGGTGGTCGGTCGCGTTGCGGGCGGCTTCCACGGCAGCTCGACGGCGAGCTTCCTCCTCGGCGCGCCGCCTCGCTTCTTCCTCCTCACGAATCTGCTGAGCCACCAGGTCGTCGTAGACCTCTTGAGCCTCGGACAGATCACCCTGGAGCTGCTCCGCCATCCCCTCCAGCTCGGCGGTCACCTGCTCCTGCTCGGTCGACGCTTCGGCGAGGCGGCCGGTCTGTCGGTCCAGCTCGGTGCGAAAGGAACGAAGCTGGGTGATCAGGTCCTGATCGGTTCCCGACACCTCTTTCAAATATTCGACGCCGGCGCCATAACCCTCGGTCTCATCTGAGAACAGGACCTGAAGCGAGGCGGAACTGGTGGATCCCATGTACATCTCGACCGCGACATCCTGCAGGCGCTCTTCGATCTCACCGATCTGCACCCTCGCCAGGTCGATCGAGGAGTTGAGGTCCTGGATCTCGCGCTCCAACGCGTATTGGCGGGCCCAAGCATCCTGAACCTGGATGCCCAGCGCCTCTGACTCGGCGAGCATCGCGTTGACCTCGTCGCGGGCGCGCTCGATGTCTTCGTCACTCACGGCGGCAGCAGCGGGCATCGCCAGAGTCAGGACGAGAAGGACAGCGAGCGTCTTGGGGAGTTTGATCACGGCGCTTGGGGCGGCGCCACAGCGATGCTGGCGCCGTCAAAGGCTATCCGTCCCTGCTCGGTGAGCAAAGTGAGATGCGCGAGGACCGAGCGCAAGGCAAGGGGGTGCAGCGCGCCATCGACGTCGGTGTAGACCGTCTCGAGCACCGCCTCGGGGTCGCCGGCGCCGGCGAGCACCGCCTCATAGATCTGCTCGTGACGCTGACGGCGATGGGCCAGGTACCAATCGATCACATCGTCGGGGTGCTCCATCTCGGGCCCATGGCCCGGATAGAGACGTGCCAATCCGGTCCCCCGGAGCTTCTCGAGCGAGTCGATATAGGCCCCCATTTCCTCCACCATCACCGAGGAGCCTCCCATGACGTGGTCGCCGCTGAACAGGACGTCACCGACCCGGAAGCAGAGGTGATCGTCGGAATGGCCCGGGGTGTACACCACCTCGAGCACAGCATCACCGAAACCGACCCGTGACCCGTCATCCAGCCTCGTATCCGGTTCGAATTCAGGCCCGGGCGCGTACCCGAGCGCGGGCACTCCCAGGTCTCGCGCCAGCGGATTGGCCATCGGAGCGTGGTCGATGTGGGTGTGAGTGACGATCACTGCGATGACGGTGCGACCGCCGATCTTGGCCTCGATGGAACGGGCGTGTGCCGGGTCCACCGGCCCGGGATCGATGACCACCAGGCTCCCGGAACCATCGTCCGCGATCCAGGTGTTGGTGCCAGGGCCGGTGAAAGGGCCGGGATTGTTGGCAAGGACCTGCTCGATCTGGATCATCTGTCCGCCGGAAGGTGTATCGGGACCAGGGACCCATCTTCCATCTCGCTGGGCTCGATCACGCTGCGCCCGTCGGCACCCCGGGCCGAAGCCAGGACATCGCTCACAGATGCCCTCTTCGCCAGCCAGCGCAGATGGGCGATGGTGGGAAGGATCAGTTCGAGACCTCCCCGGGCGTGGGCGTCCAGGACCTGCGCAGGAGCGGCCCACATGTGCCCGATCAACTCATCGGGATCGAGGCGAATCTGCGGGTCTCCCTCAACCGGCATGACGTAGAAGCGGGTGTCGAACCTGACCGGGGCATGGGTCGGAGTCACCCATCGCGAGATGAGGACCGGGCTCTCTCCATCGAGAACGGTGCCGGTTCGACTGAATTCGGCATAAAGGTGCTCGCCACGAAGGTCGGGGGCGGGCTCGGGCCCATCAGCCGTGAATGCGACGCCCACCTCTTCGGCGACCTCGCGCAGGGCGGCGGAGCGGAACTCGTGGTCGGGGCCTGGGCCGGAGACCACAGTCGCAGCGAGGGGGCCTCGATCGACGGGATCGACGGCACCTCCGGGGAACACCATGAGCCCGCCGAAATAGCCTCGGGCCGGACGCTCCACGATGAGCACTTCGGTCCCGAGCGGGTCGTCACGCAGCAGGATCATCGTGGCCGCGAGACGGGGCTCGACTGATGGGGGCACCAGGGGGATCCTAAGGACGGGACGGGGAAGAACCCCTCAAATCGAAGGGCTCACCCCGACCGGACGAAGGTCCGTGGCCAGCAGGTGAGCCCTGTGCGATTTGTGATGCGTCAGCCGACCAGAGGCAACGTCCTCCTCTCGACCTCGGTCAGACCACCCCAGATCCCGAAAGGCTCCCGGATCTGGACCGCATGCTCGGAACAAGGCTGTCTCACCGGACACACCCCGCAGATCGCCTTCGCCTTCATCTCCCTGCGCTCGCGCTCGTCCTTACGTTCGAAGGTCGAGGGCGGGAAGAAGAGATAGGCGTGGTTTCCACGGCACAGCGCGTCGAGCTGCCAATCGTCCATCGGGGACAATTCGACTCCTCCCTTGTTTGAAGCGACAACCGCATGGAAACCTACTCATGACGGCTGCGACTCACCAGGAAAGATTTTCCAGGCGTAATGTCAGTTTTCGCGACCTGTCGACGGCACGTCGACTTCGAGGAACATGCCGTCGACCCCAGTGACCACCACGTCCGAGCCCTGGCTGACCCTGGCCTCGCGGTGAGCCGTGGCCCGCCAACGGGCTCCATGCACCTCCACCACCCCGTCCGGGTCGAAGTCCGCCAATGCGACACCGGGCTCTCCAACCAGAGAATCACGCCCGATGGTCTGGGTGGAGAAGCGCGCCCGTTGCACTGTCGGCATCGCCAGGAGGAAGAAGAAGAGGACGGCGAGGACCGAGGGCAGGACCAGGTACCACCGCGGGTCGATCTGTCCTGAGCCGTCGACATAGAACGTCCCCGCGACCTGGAGCATCACCGCCCCCAGCACAGTGAGGGCGAGGACTCCGCCCCGCTGATACGCCGCGGTCAGTGTCACCCATCCCAATAGCGCGAGAGCGAGCGCCCACCAGCGGATGGGGAGGTTGACGATGCCCCAACCGGCGAGGAGAAGTGAGATCGCGGCAACGCCGGCCGCGACCCCGGGACCGATGGCGAAGAACTCGAAAGAGACAATGGAGAGCCCGACGACGAGGAAGAAGAAGGCAGCTTCTGGGGTGACCGCAAGCCGGAAGAACTTGGTGCCCAACCCGGGCTCGCGATAGGTCGGGGTCTTCAAGGTGACTCCGTCCTCGAAAGGCTTCACCGTCTCCACCACGACCGGGCCGCCCGAAGTTTGAAATGTCTGCCCATTGAGACTCTGCAGGTATTGCCGGACCCCGGAGTGCAGAGGTAGGCCCAGATCCTCTGCGGGTACCGCTTCCCTGGTGTTTGAATCGCCGGCTTCGACCGCGGGGTCCCCGGCGACCGTGGGCGACGTGATCCCGATCAGCGATCCGGGAGCGACCGCCGACTTCTCGGTTCCCATGACGACCCTCGCGGCACCGCCGTACGCGGTGGCCGGGGCCGGCCCCAGCCACACCGCGACCGGCAGAGGGGGGTTCTCGATCAGCCCAAGGAGATTTGCAAGCGCCTCGCCGTCGAGCACGGCTGGAGAGTCGACTTGGAGCACCGCCAGCACCTGGCCGTTTTCCGCCGCCGACTCGATCGAGGTCCGCATGAACTCGAGGGCAGAGGCGTCCAGTGGCCCGCTGACATCGATGATGTCGATTCCGGGCTCGGGTTCCTCCTGGGCCAAACCGACAGCCGGGATCAGCAGGATGGCAACGGTCAATACCAGGCGGTGCACGAGGGCGGAGGTTAGGAGTCGCCCCGTCGGTACAGATCTGGCGGCCAGGCCCAGGGGTATCGTGCCCAGCGGATGCCGAAAGCCCTTCTCGTTTGTGACACACCCTGGGTGGCCAATGACGCGATCGCCGCTCTATCGATGGGCGACTGGTTGATCGAGTCGACGGACGACCCCACCACCGCCGCCGCTGTCGCCAGTGAGACCAAGCCGGATGCGGTCATAATCGACATGCAGGTGGCCAGCATGGGTGGCATGGCGGTGATCCGGGACATCCGTGATGCCTTCCAGGACGGGAATCGCCCCCGGACCGTGCTTCTACTGGACCGCTCGGCCGATACCTTCCTGGCCAAGCGGGCCGGCGCCGATGCCTGGGTGCTGAAGCCCTTCCATGCCGCCGAGTTGAGGGAGGCGATGGCACGGTGAACGCTCACGTCGTGACGCCGATCCTCAACGTCACCGACCTCGAAGCCAGCTTCCATTGGTTCGAGCAATGGGGATGGCACCGGCTCTGGGACTGGGGCGATCCCCCGGACTTTGGGGCCGTCGGATCGGGCGCCTGCGAGATCTTCCTGTGCAAGGACGGACAGGGTGGGCGTGGGAAGAGCGAGATCGCGACCACCTTCGGCCCCGACGGTCGAGACGACCTGGACTCCGGGGTGTGGATGAGTGTGTGGGTCGACGACGTGGACGAGGTGCATCGCCTCTGTGTCGACAGCGGGCTCGACATCACCTGGCCTCCGAACGACATGCCCTGGGGAGTCAGGGAGATGCACGTTCGTCATCCGGACGGGCACGTGTTTCGGGTCAGCCATGGCTTGCCCGAGGACCGCTTCGAGTAGCCCCCGGAGCCGGCCTCAGGCGAGGGATGGGGTCGGCTCGCCGACCAGGACCGAGCGGACGAATTCGGCCCGATCGGGAGAGATCTCGAACCAGGCCCACTTTCCCCGCTGTTCGCGATTCACGAGGCCGGACTTCACCAGCACCGAGAGGTGGTGGCTGATCGTTGCCTGGCTCCGACCGAGTGGCTCGGTGAGCTGGCAGGCGCAGATCTCGCCCTCGGGAACACTGGCGATCACACTCAGCAAGCGAAGTCGGATCGGGTCGGCGAGGACCTTGAAGTCACTGGCCAGCGTCTCGGCTTCGAGCATGGAGAGCGACGCCTCGGACACAGGCAGGCAGATGGTCTCGGCGGGGAATTTCATGTGGGAGGACAGCTTACATCGACAGTTGTCGATACGACCGCTGGAACTGCGGGGTGATCGTCCCCCTGCGACGCAGGGGGACGGCGATCGTCTGAGTCGGGACGGTGGGACTTGAACCCACGACCTCAGCGTCCCGAACGCTGCGCGCTACCAAGCTGCGCTACGTCCCGATGGGAGCGGATTCTAGGCAGTGGCGCGGTCTAGCCCATTCGGGCATTCATCCAACCGACACTCAACAGATTGCCGAACAGGATTTACAATGACCGTGGAGGCTCACACCGACCAAGGGGAGGAAGAAAAGGATGACTGTCTACGACGCCCAGCTCAGGCTGAACGGCGTTGACGACGTACCGATACACGTAGTCATCGATCTCACCGACGACAGGTTGTCGATGAAGGCCGGCGAGGTCGAGGTCGCCGACTGGTCGCGCCAGGAGATCAGGGTCTCGCCGATGCTGGACGGGTTCCACATCAGGGCCGAAGGTGAAGAGGTGATCCTCGACGTGACCGATGACGCCCATTTCGCCTTGGACCTCGGTCTTCGCAACGCGCCACCCACCCTGCGCCGGCGGATGTCCGCCCTCCTCCGCACGGAGCGCTAGAGCAACAGCTCCGCGATCTGCACCGCGTTCAACGCGGCTCCCTTGCGGAGATTGTCTCCAACGACCCATAGGTTGATACCGCCGGGCTCTCCCACGGTCCCCCTGATCCGGCCCGCGAGCACGTCGTCGATCCCCGCAGCGTCGAGCGGAGTGGGCACCTTGTCGGTCCAGACCGCGATCCCCTCCGCAGCGTCGAGGACCTGGACCGCCTCGTCCGCGGTGACCGGGCGATCGAAGCGGAGCGTGGCCGACACGGCATGACCCACCAGCACCGGGACCCGGACGCAGGTCGGCTCCACGAGCAGCCCCGGGATCTCGAGGATCTTGCGTGATTCGTTGACCAGCTTCCACTCTTCGTCGGTGTACCCGTGCTCGGACTCATTCCCGGCGAAGGGGAGCACGTTGAACCCGATGGGGCGGGCGAAGAGTTCCACTCCGGGATCCTCCCAGCCACCCGACATCAAGGCGTCGAGATCCGGGCGCAGGGCGTCGACCTGGCCGATCAGCTCGGTGACTCCCTGCTGGCCGGAGCCGGAAACAGCCTGATATGACGAGGCCACGATGCTCCTCAGGGTCGCAGCCCGGTGCAGAGGGCCCGCAGCCATCATCAGCGCCATCGTCGTGCAGTTCGGATTGGAAATGATCCCTTGGTGGGCAGCCGCGGCGTGATCGTTTACTCCGACCACCACCAGCGGGACGTCTCCTTCCATGCGGAAGGCGGACGAGTTATCGATAACCACCGCGCCCTTTGCGGCAAAATCGGGGGCGAAGGACTTGGAGCGGGCGCCGCCGGCGGAGAACAGGGCGATGTCGATTCCCTCCGGGTCGGCCGAAGCCAGGTCCTCCACTTCGACCGCTCCCCAAGCGGTGTCCACGGTCCTTCCCGCCGATCGCTCGGACGCCATCAGGCGCAGGGCTCCCAGGGGAAAGTCACGCTCTTCGAGGACGGACAACATGGTGCGCCCCACCGCGCCGGTGGCGCCGACAACCGCCACGACCCGATCGCTCATGCCGGGACCTCCTCGTTGACCAGCGGCGGGTCGAGGGTCACATGCAGCAGCCTGGTGGCGTCTTCCAAACGCTCGCCAGGCACTTCGATGGTGACGCTGAGGCCGGTGCTGCTCTGGTCGAGAACGGCGATCCCATGATCGGCGAGGGCTTCGACGCTCCGGTCGCTGACCGTGCTCGCCCCGCTCCCGATGATCGAGATCATGGCCTTGTCGCCGGCGCGGCGGTGTGCCAACCCAATCACGATCGATGCCGGGGCATCGCTCACGACCCAGGTGCCCGGAGCAGCGGAAAAGGAAGATCGCACATGAACGGGAACCCCGAATCGATGGGCAAATTCCACGGAATGGGGCATGAGGACACCTGCTCCAGACGATGCCATCTCCATCATCTCGTGATACCCGATGGAATCGATCTTGCGCGCTTCGGGGACCACCCGAGGATCTGCGGTGTACACCCCGTCGACATCAGTGAGGATCTCGCATACCTCGGCGTCGAGGGCAGCGGCGAGGGCGACGGCGGTGGTGTCCGACCCGCCCCGGCCCAGTGTCGTGATCTCACGACGCTCGGGGTCGACGCCCTGGAAGCCGGCCACGATGACCACCTTTCCCTCGGCCAGCGATTCCCGCACCCGGTGGCCGGTGACCTCGCGGATCCTGGCCTCGCCATGTGAGGAGTCGGTGAGGATCCCCGCCTGTGACCCCGTGTAGCTGACGGCGGAAACTCCCCGGGCGTCGAGGGCCATGGCAAGCAGCGCCATGGTGATTCGCTCCCCAGCGGTGAGGAGCATGTCCATCTCACGGGGCGGCGGGTTGGGGTTGATCGCGGCCGCCAGGGCGAGCAGTTCGTCGGTGGTCTGCCCCATGGCACTCACCACCACGACCACGTCCTCACCAGATCCCCGGGTCGCGGTGACTCGATCTGCCACGGCGTGGATCCGGGAGGGGTCGGCCACCGAGGTCCCACCGTATTTCTGGACTGTCACCGGCATGTCGATGACAGTTTGGAAGGTTTCTCGACGGAACACGAACACCGGTCCGGGTTGAAACCAGGCCCTGCCTAAAGTCGCCGCGCCATGACCGACAGGCGAAGACGTCAAAAGGAACAACGAGCGGCCAAGTTGGAGGCCGAGAAGAAGCAGTCTGCTCGCCGGGAGCTGTGGCGCCGGCTGGGCACCGCCCTCGTCTTCGGAGCCCTGGTGGTCGCGGTCCTGGCGTTGGGGGCATTCCTCGGGGATGACGAAGGAGATCTGCCCCAGGGTTACGCAGGCTTTCGCAATCAGCCAACGGCCTGCGGGGCCGAGCAGCCGCCTGAGGAGGAAGTCCTCCAATTCACCGAGCCCGAGCCTCAGGCAGACATCACTGCGGACAGTGAGGTCACGGCGACGCTGGAGACCTCTTGTGGCCAGATCGTCCTCCGCCTCGATCCTGGGGAAGCCCCGGAAACGGTGAACTCGTTCGTGTTCCTGGCACGGGAAGGGTTCTACGACGGCCAGGTCTTCCACCGTGTCGTCGAGGACTTCAAAGTCCAGACCGGAGACCCCATGGCCGACGGATCGGGAGGGCCAGGATACGAGATCGCCGACGAATTCCCGGCCGAGGACTTCATCTACGAGCCGGGTGTGGTCGCGATGGACAACCGGGGCAAGGGAACGACCGGCAGCCAATTCTTCATCGTCACCGGCGAGGGGGCCTCAACCCTCAATCCCCTGTTCAACGTCCTCGGCGAGGTGGTGTCCGGTCAGGAGACCCTGGAGCTCATTGCCGGAGTCGAGACCGCCACCCGTCCCGGTACCAGAGAGAAGAGCCTCCCTCTGGAGACGGTCTACATCGACTCGGTGACCATCGACGTAACCGGTTCTTGACGGTCCCAGCCACCATCATCGGGGTGCAGATGACCCCATGGCGGTAGACCTCCACTCCCATTCCACGGCCTCCGACGGGACCGAGAAGCCCGCCGCGCTGGTGCTCCGCGCACTGGAGATCGGCCTCACCACCCTCGCCCTGACCGATCACGACACCCAGATCGGAATCGCCGATGCGGTCGCGGCGGCAAAGGGGACCGAGCTCGAGCTGATTCCGGGCACCGAACTGTCCCTCGCTTACGACCAGGGGGGCATGCACCTCGTAGTCCTGTGGCTCTCACCGGGGCCGGGCCCTCTCCAGGACCGGCTCGAAGGTCTGCGACTGGGACGCGATCAGCGGAATGCCGCAATCGCCCTGAGGCTTGCCGAGTTGGGGATGGACGTCACCATCGAAGAGATCGAAATGGAGGCCGGCGGCGGAACGGTGGGCCGACCCCACATCGCGGCAGTCATGCTGCGAAAAGGCTATGTCGAGTCACAGGAGGAGGCCTTCGAGTCCTACCTGACCGCGGGTGGGTCTGCATACGTCAGTCGGCCCCGTCTCACCCCGGAGGACGCAATTCGGCTGGCTCGGGAATCGGGAGCCGTGCCGGTGCTCGCCCACCCCCACACCCTCGCCATCAACCGTGCCGCTGAGATGGAGGACCTCCTCCATCGACTGGTGCGGGCCGGGTTGGTCGGCCTGGAGGCGAACTACGCCGGCTACCGCCGACACGAGCGCGAGGGGTACAGCGATCTCGCCCACCGCTTCGGTCTCGTCCCTTCCGGTGGCAGCGACTATCACGGTGCCTACAAGCCGGGCCTCGAGTTGGGGACGGGGTATGGCGACCTCGCCGTCCCCGACTCCGTGGTCGAGGGGCTGCGCGCCCACGTGGGGATGACATGAGTAGGCCGATGAGGATGGGGACCGCCGCCCTGGTGGTCTCGGCGAGCGTGCTCCTGTCGAGGCTCCTCGGGCTAGCACGCGAGACGCTGCTCGCCTCATTGATCGGCGTCAACGTCGAAGGCGACCTCTATCGCCAGGCGTTCACCATCCCGGATTTCCTCAATTACCTGCTCGCCGGCGCCTATCTCACAATCACTCTGATCCCGATACTGAGCCGGCACCTGGAACGGGGGGACGGTGCCGCCCTGGACCGGGCGTTCAGCTCGGTCTTCAGGTTCACCCTGATCGCGATCCTGGCCCTCACCGCGCTGATGTGGGTGGGGACCGATTGGTTTGTGTCACTGATGTTCCCTGAAGTGGTGGCCGATCACGACCGGCTTGTCTCCCTCACCCGGCTCGTGCTCCCGGCCCAGGTGTTCCTCGTGCTTGGCGCCCTGCTCATGGCGGTGCAGTACACCCACCGCCGCTTCCTGGTCCCCGCTCTGGCGCCGGTGATTTACAACCTGGCGATCATCATCGGCGGGCTGGCGTCCGCAGTGGTGGGTGAGGCCAGCCCTGAGGGGTTCCTCTGGGGCGCGGTGATCGGGTCGGCGATCGGCAATTTCGGCCTGCAGTGGTATGGGGCTCGCCGCACCGGAGTGCGGATGGTGCCGGTCCCCAGAGGTCAGTCTTCGGTGGGCGAGTACCTGTTATTGGCGCTGCCCTTGATGGTGGGCCAGTCGATAGCGGTGCTCGACGAGCAGTTCGTCAAGTGGTTCGGGCAGGTGGAGGAGGGGGCGACCTCCGCCCTCAGCTTCGCCCGGCAGCTGAACATGGTCCCAATCGGGGTCATCGCGCAGGCTGCCGGAGTTGCCGCCTACCCGTTCTTTGCCCGTCTGGCAGCCAGGGGCGACGAGCCGGCGCTCACCGCGACCACCTCGAGGGCAGCGCGCACAACGGTGTTCGTCGCGGCGGGGGCCGGTGCCGCACTCCTCGTCCTCGCCAAGCCAATGGTCCGCTTGCTCTACCAGTGGGGTGACTTCAGCTCAGAAGACACCGAGTTGGTGGCCGGGCTCCTGATGCTCTACGCCCTCTCGGTCCCCGCCTGGGGCCTGCACCAGATCCTGTCCCGGCATTTCTATGCGAAGAGGAAGATGTGGACCCCGGTCCTCATCGGGACCGCCGGGACCGTGATCGCGATCCCGATCTGGATCCTGCTCTACCGGGCAATGGGAGTGGAGGGCTTCGCCGCGGCATCCACGGTGGTGATGACCTTGTACGCCTGCGCGCTACTGGTTGCCTGGGGTGTCGACTCCGGGTGGGAAGCGGTCCAGAAAGTCGCGATCTCCTCGCTCCGGGCATTGCTCGCGGCCGGGATCTCGGTGCTTGTCGCCCTGCCCCTGATCACGGCGCTGTTTGGGACCGACCCGCTATCGATCGTCGAAGGCCTGGTCATGGCAGTGATCGGCGGGGTGACCGTCCTGGCCGTGTTCCTCGTGACCTCGCTGCTCCTCCGGGCTCCTGAGTTGAGCGAGCTCCGAAGGAGAGAGGGCTGAACCGGTCAGATGGAGTCGGGCCCCCATCAACCGGTCGGCCACTCCGGCTCCTCTTCGAGGACTGCCCGCATCCAGGCGGGAAGCGTTGCGCTTCCCCCGGGCATGGCCTGGCGCGCCTGATTCTCCTCCTGGGTGACCCGATCGAGGACCACGGCGATCACCGCTGCCTCGAAAGGCCCCGCGCCGCCCTTGATCTCCAGGCCTTCAATCATCTGCGATCTCCACGAGCTCGATCAAGGTACCACCGAGGTCCGCAGGGTGAACGAAGGCGATACGAGCCCCCCGGCCCCCGATCCGGGGGACCTCGTCGATAAGGTTCGCGCCCTGCTCCTTCAGGTGTGCCAGGGCGACAACAATGTCGGCGACGAGGAATGCGATGTGATGGATGCCCTCACCCCGCTTCTCCAGGAACCTGCCCACGGGGCTCTCCCCGTCCAGCGGTGCCAGCAGCTGGACGAAGGAGCCACCTACCGGGATCATCGCCTCTTCGACCCCCTGCGACTCCACCACCTCCCGGTAAAGGGGAGAGACCCGATATCGGAGGCGGTAGTCCTCCACGGCCTGGTCGAGGTCATGGACGGCGATGGCGACATGGTCCAGATTGAGCAATT
Organism: uncultured Acidobacteriota bacterium; assembly: GCA_963780755.1. Lineage (GTDB taxonomy): Bacteria > Actinomycetota > Acidimicrobiia > Spongiisociales > ZC4RG35 > JALYNX01. The sequence continues at coordinate 618,598 of CAWACX010000002.1, read as the reverse complement.
TCACCGACGACAGGGTATTGGCACCGGCACCGAGATGTCCGCGGGCCACCGGTAGCATCAACCTCCGGAGGACAACGTGAGCAATAGTGTCATCACCGGAATCGCCCGCACCCCGATAGGCAAGTACGGCGGCTCCCTGTCCCCATTGCGCGCCGTCGATCTGGGCGGGATGGCGATTTCGGGAGCTCTGGCTCGCTCCGGTGTCGATCCATCTGCAATCGACGAGGTCCTGTTCGGCCACGTGCTCCAGGCCGGAGAGGGGCAGATCACGGCGAGACAAGCCGCCGTTGCAGGTGGGCTCCCCATGACAGTGCCCTCGGTGACGATCAACAAGGTGTGCCTCTCGGGGATGTCCGCCATCGGGCTCGCCGACCGCGCGGTGAGACTCGGAGATTCCAGCTTTGTCGTCGCCGGGGGGATGGAGAGCATGTCCAATGCCCCGCATGTGGTTCGCGAGCTGCGCTGGGGGGCCCGGATCGGCGATGCCGCTCTCATCGACGTGATGCAGCACGACGGTCTGTTCTGTGCGTTCGACCACTGCACGATGGGCGAGTCGTCCGATCACAAGAACGAGCGACTCGGCATCGACAGGAGCGAGCAAGACGAGTGGTCGGCACGCAGCCATCGGCTGGCCGCCGAGGCGGCGCAGGCCAACCCGGAGGAAATCGTCCCGGTCGAGGTGCCCCAACGCAAGGGTGACCCGGTGGTGGTGGCTGCCGATGAGGGGATCCGGGCCGACGCCAGCTTCGAGTCCCTTTCCGCCCTCCGACCCGCATTCAGCCCGGGTGGGACCATCACCGCGGGCAACGCTTCGCAGATCTCCGATGGAGGGGCCGCCGTAGTCGTGGCCGATCGATCCGCGGCAGAGGCCGCGGAATCCCCGGTCCTCGCCGAGATACTGGCCTACGGACAGATCGGTGGAGGTGATGCCACGCTCCACGAGCGCCCTGCCGAAGCACTGCTCGTTGCGCTGAAGAAGGCCGGGCTCGAGCCCTCGGACCTGGACCTCATCGAGATCAATGAAGCGTTCGCCGCCGTGGCGATCTGGTCGGCGCGGATGCTCGACCTGCCCCAGGACCGGATCAACGTCAGAGGGGGAGCGGTCGCCTTGGGGCATCCTCTCGGCGCGACCGGGGCCCGCATCGTCATCACTCTCATCGACGCGCTGCGGGCGCGAGGGGGCGGCGTGGGGGCGGCGACGCTGTGCGGGGGCGGGGGCCAGGGAGATGCCATCGTGGTCCGGGTCTCCTGATGCCCGAACCGGTCGAGCCCAATCTGGGCCTTGACCTGGTGCGGGTGACTGAAACCGCTGCCATGGGGGCGGCGCGTTGGCTGGGCCGGGGCGACAAGGAAGCCGCCGACCAGGCCGCGGTCGACGGGATGCGCCTTCACCTCTCAACTCTCGACATCGATGGGCTGGTCGTGATCGGAGAAGGTGAAAAGGACGACGCCCCGATGTTGCACAACGGGGAACGTGTCGGGACCGGTTCCGGGCTGGTCGTCGACGTGGCCGTCGACCCGGTGGACGGGACCACTCTCACCGCAGCCGGGATGCCGGGTGCGATCGCCGTGATCGCCCTCTCCGCGGGGCGGGGCTCGATGTATGCCCCCGGCTCCCTCGTCTACATGGACAAGATCGCGGTGGGGCCGGAGGCTGCCGGGACGATCGATCTCGAGGCACCGATCGAGGACAACCTGAGGCAGGTCGCCAAGGCCAAGGGAAAGGACGTCAACGACCTCCGCGTCCTGATTCTCGACCGGCCGCGTAACCAGCATTACATCGACGGTGTGCGCCGCGCCGGGGGCCGGATCTCACTTCTTCGTGACGGCGATGTCGCCGGGGCGATCTCGACGGCCCGAGAAGAGACTGCAGCGGACATACTCGTGGGCATCGGCGGCTCGCCGGAGGCGGTGATCGCCGCGGCCGCCCTCGCCTGCATCGGTGGCGAGATCCAATGCCGGCTGTGGCCGAGGGACGGCGATGAGGAGCAAAAGGCCCTGGAGCAGGGGCTCGACCTGGCTCAGGTGTTGACCACGCGCGAGCTGGTGTCGTCGGACAACGTGTTCTTCGCAGCCACCGGGGTCACCGGCGGCGACTACCTGAGAGGCGTGGACTTTCGCGGTGACCACGTGATCACCCACTCGGTGATCATGCGCTCCAAGACGGGCTCCATCCGCTACATGGACGCCCATCACAACTTGGCGAGGCTGCGAGAGATCTCAGCGATCACTCTGGACTGAGCCGCGCCCGGACGCGAGGACCGACCGTCGCCAGGAGGTCACCACCCAGCCACCTGCGATCACCATCGCACCTACCCCGGCGGCGCGGAGGAGAGCTCCACTCGCATCGCTTCCGGCGAGCAGGGTCGACATGACCTGAACCACCACGCTCGCAGTGATTGCGATGCCCAGGGCCCGTCCGATGCTCACGATCAGGTCCGATGCATGGTCACGGTAAGAGAGGGAGGCGTCGGCGAACTCGATGACGAGGACGATCAGCAGCGTCTGCAGCCAGAGGGGCAGGGCCAGGCCAACGGGGAGTCCCGCGACGATGACCAGTTGGAGCACAAAGGCCAGCGCGGCAACGGTGACCGACCCGTGGAGGCCGGTGAGCATTCCGATCACGAGAATCAGGAGCCCGATCCAGCCGACGAGTGCGGCGAGCCCCGAGCCACCACTGGTCGGGATCGAGATCACCAGTGCAAAGCCGAGAGCCACGGAGACGATTGCGCTCAGCCGAGCCGCCGACGCCAAGACGTCCTCCATTGCTCGAGTCGTGCGATCGGGATGTCGGGGCCGTCATCCGGCGACCAGACCGCCATCGGGATCCCCTCTGCAGCGAGCCGGTCACGAATCCGGTCGAGGTCCATGGCCCAGATCCGTCGGCCCAGCGCACGGGTGTCATCGGCGGGCGGGGACAAGAGCGAGCCCACTTCGAGCTCGATGACCGAGACGTCGAGCCCCGACTGACGCATCGAGTGGGTGATGCCCGCGAGGTTCGGGTCGATGAGCGAGGTGAGGACAATCACCATGGCCGGACGGCGAGCGACCCGGGCCACGGTTCGCTCCACGGCGTCCCAACTCACCCGGCCCGGAGTCACCGATATCAATTGCTCGAGGAGATGGCGACGATGTCCCTCGCCCATGCCAGGCAAGATCCAGCGGCTCCGGCCATCCGTGGTGATCAACCCGAGGCGGTGCTGACGCCGGGAATGGGCATTGATCAGGGCCGCTGCCAACCGAATCGTGCGGTCCATGACGATCTCCAGACCGGTCCCAACGTCGATCCCGGAGTCGACGAGGAGCAGGACGTCCCCATTTCGCTCCGGGTGGCGGTCGTTTACCCAACGCTGTTGCGCCCTCGACGACACCCGCCAGTTGATCCACCTCGGGTCATCACCGTGCCGGTAAGGGCGGATCTCGGCGAACTCGGTCCCCGGGCCCCGACCCGCGGACACCAACTCGCCGACGTGGAAATTGGTCTCCAAAGGCGCAAGGAGCCTGCGTGTCCTGGCCTCGGCCGGCATCACGGCGATGGAGTGGACTACGGGCTCGGTCCTGGTCATGTCGTACATCCCCAGAGGGGATTCGATTCGAATCGAGGCCGGGCCAACCTGGAGGTGGCCCCAGGTCAGCGGGCGCAGGGTGACTACTGCCTCAGCCGTGGTGCGAACAGAGTCGAAAGCCAGCGTGTGCTCACCGATGAGACGGGCGCCCTCGCTGCTCACCAGCTCCAGATCTTCATGTGGCAGATCGACATACACCCGACGCACCCCCTGATCGGTGCTCAGTCGCACTCGGAGCCGGAACTCGACGCCCTCGACGATCAATGCCGGCATCTCACCGAGCTCGACGCGGGAGGTGATCGTCGACATTCGGGTCAGGCCGACCACCCCAATCGACAAGAGCACAGCACCGAGCAGGGCAGGCGCCGGGTCTCCGATTGCAAGGGCGCCCGCCAACCCGGTCATGCCGGCGGTCACATAGGCCCGCAGGCGAGGGTTGGCCTCGACCCTCATGGTTGGAAGGCGTCGGGCGCAGCCGGAGGGCTGGGCACCTGCTCCAGGACGTCCTGGATGACTTTCTCCTCGCTCAACTCCTGGGCCCAGAACTCTGGCCGGAGGATCAAGCGGTGGGCCAAGGCCGGGATCGCGACCTCCTGGACGTCGTCCGGCAGGACGAAGCTTCGCCCGGACAGAGCCGCCCGGGCCCGTGCCAGCTTCATCAGCGCCAATGAGCCGCGCGGGCTCGATCCGACACGCACCCGGCCCGACGTCCGGGTAGCCGAGACCAGGTCGACGATGTAGCGGCCGACCGGCTCGGAGAGGTGCACTTCTTCGACGACTCCCTGCATCTGGAGAAGGGTCGAGCGATCGACCACGACATCGATGTCGACGTCATCGGACCCGCGACCGCGCTCGACGGTCGAGCATCTCCCATTCCGGCCCGCGATCGGGATATCCGATGCGGGCCCGGATCAGGAACCGATCGATCTGGGCCTCGGGAAGGGGGTAGGTGCCTTCGTATTCGATCGGGTTCTGGGTCGCAATGACCAGGAACGGGGGACCGAGGGGTCGGGTGACGCCGTCGACCGTCACCTGATGCTCCTGCATGGCCTCCAGCAATGCCGCCTGGGTCTTGGCCGGTGCCCGGTTGATCTCGTCGGCCAGGAGCAGGTTGGAGAACACCGGCCCGGGCCGGAACCCGGGACGCCCGGTGTCCGGGTCGAGGACGAAGGAGCCCGTGATGTCCATCGGCATCAGGTCCGGTGTGAACTGGACCCGAGCGAATTCGAGGTCGGTTGCCGCGGCGAAGCTGCGAGCGACGAGGGTCTTGGCCAGGCCCGGAAGGTCCTCGATCAGGACGTGCCCGTTGGCGAGGATCGCCATGAGCACCAGTTCCAATGTCTGCCGTTTGCCGATGACTGCCCTCTCCACCTGGTCGAGGACCGCGTCGGCGAGGACTGCGAAGCGCTCCGCCTCGACCGCGGGAGCAGTCACATCTCCTCCAGTGCCGTCAACAGCGCGCTCATCTCTGCGGGCGGTGGCGGGCGGTCCTCGCGCCCGGTAAGCCATCTCCAGGTCCGATCATCCAGAAAGCCGAGAGCCTGGGGGCTGTCGAGCGCGATTCCGCGGCGCGCCAGGCGGTGGCTTGCGATCCTCTGCAGCATCGGCCGGAGCCGACGACCCCTCCCCGTGTGGCCCGAGAGTGCATCACTGGTGGCCACCTCGGCGGCCACCACCGACCTCGGCAGCCGGGTAGGCCTCGCATCGCGCGCCGGAAGCAACGAAATTCCCGGCGTCGTGTCGGCTCCGGGCATCTCGCGCACCTGCCAGATGACCAGGAGGACGAGTAGTGCCTCCCAGGCCCAGAGCAGAGAAGCTCCTTGCAGCTGCGCCAGGAGCAGCGCGGCGGCCGCGGCCACCAGGAGGCCACGCACCAGGATCCGACTCACGAAGCCATTCCCTGGCGCAGGCTCGATGATGCGCTCTCGGCAAGGTCTGCGTCGGCAGCGGTTGGCTCCCCCTCACCGAACCGGGCCGCGGCATGACGGGCCACCAGAGCCCGAGCCTGGTCCTTGGGAAGCGAAAAACCGGCGACCACGCGCCGGGCGTGGGTTCCCGCGGTCTCGGCCGGATCGCGGCCGATCCCGGCGTAGGCGGCAGCCTGCTCGAAGTCGAGATAAGCACCGAAGATCCGACCCCTGGGGTCGGTGCGTTGCGGCCCGGGCTGTGGCGATGGCTCGGCCGGAGGCGGCTCCTCGGGGGCGGCTTGCTCGGTCGCGAGGTCGGTCTTGGGAGACCGAAGTGACAGGCCGAGCCGGACCAAGGCTCCGATTACGACCATGCCGATCAAAGCTCCGAGGACCCACACCTGATTCGATGTGGTGGCGCCTGGAGTCGGGGCCTCTGTGAGGTCGCCGGGAACGAGCTCGGATCCCTGTTCGAGCAGCGACCCGGCCACCGGGCGCAGGTACCTCCAGGCAAGGAAGAAGAGGATGATGCCCCCGACGATCGCCAGGGCCACACGGCTTCGCTTCCGTTGCTGACGCATTCGTGGCTCCCGGACCGACAGCATGAGGACCACCGCGCCGATGACAACTGCGATTGCAACCAGCCAGGTCAGGACATCGGTGAAGTTGGTGCCAGGGCGCCAAGCAACGTCGAGCAGTGGCTCGTCCTGCCTCCCGGGCACCGAGGCACTCGCCATGGCCACCACGAAACCGAGGCCGAGCACCCCGACACCGGCGAGCACCATTGCGAGGATGCGAGGTCGCGGGCTCGTTTCAGTCGCTGGCACGTTCCCAGGTTACGGCCCACCGGCTGCGCGATGGGTGGCCTAGAGCTCCATTCGCCCGACAAGCGCTCGGCCCAGGGTGAGCTCGTCCGCGTAGTCGAGATCACCACCGACGGGGAGACCGGAGGCGAGGCGACTGACCTTGGTCCCCATCGGCTTGAGCTCTCGTGCGAGGTACATGGCGGTGGCGTCGCCCTCGACTGTGGGATTGGTGGCCACGATCAGCTCGACGACTCCCTCCGGTCCGATCCTGGCCTTCAACTCGTCGATTCGGAGCTGGCTGGGACCGACACCGTTGATCGGGGACAGAGAGCCTCCCAGGACGTGATAGCGGCCCCGGAATTCCTGGGTTCTCTCGATCACGACGATGTCCTGTGGGCGCTCGACCACACAGATCTGCGAAGGGTCACGTCTCGAGTCCAGGCAGATGGCGCACTCGTCACCCGCCGCCACGTTGTAGCACCGGGTGCAGAGGGAGACCTTGTCGCGCATCTCCTCGATGGCCAGCGCCAGGCGACGGGCATCGGCCTCCTCCACGGAGAGAAGATGGAATGCGAGGCGTTGGGCCGTTTTTTGCCCTACTCCAGGAAGCCTGGCCAGCTCGTCGATGACCTTTTGGACCGGGGCTTCGAACATCAACCCAACAGGCCGCCGAGGTCCAACCCGCCGGTCATGCCCCCAAGCTGTTCCGAGGCCGCGCTCGTTGCCGCTTCGTGTGCCTGGCGGACCGCGGCCAGCACCAGGTCCTCGAGCATCTCGGCGTCCTCAGGGTCAACCACCTCGGGAGATATCCTGATCCCGACCAACTCTTGTGCTCCGTTCACGGTGGCGACCACCATCCCACCGCCCGCACTGCCTTCGAAAGTCCTTTGCGCTAGCTCCTCTTGAGCGGCTGCGAGCTGGGCCTGCATCTGCTGGGCCTGCTTCATCAGCTGACGCATGTCGGGCTGTCGGTTCATGAGGAGAGCGTAGACCTACTCCTCTACTTCTTCGGCTCCCAACTCCTCGACCAGGAGGCTGGTCGGGTCGGAGGCGTGCGCCGGCCTCTCCTCGAGCTGCGTGATGTCGATTTCGTCGCTCGCGGCCGGCCCACCTTCTCGGGACCGGAACCGGACCTGCACCGGGCTCCCCAGCAGATCACTGGCCCTGGTGGCGACGATTGCGGCCACCGCATCGTCCTCTTGCAGCGACTGGAGGTGGAAATCGTGGGCTACTTCGAGGGTGATGGTGTCACCCTCCACCGCAGCCGGGACCGCCTCCCGGAAGAACGCCCAGCGCCTGGCCCCCAGCACATCCCGGAGGCTGCCGAACAGGCCAGGCCAGACCTTCTGCAGCTGCTCGAAGGAGACCTCGATGCCGGCTGGCTTGTCACCACCATTGCCCGGCGCGCTGTGCTCCGGCGCCGGGGTGGTGCTCTCCTCAACGGGCTCCTGGGTGGCCGGCGCACCCGGGGCCTCGGACATGGGCTGGGCCGTCGGGGGGCGGCGCTCCAGCCGCTCGATTCGGGCGAGCAAGGAGGCCTGATCACTGGCGGTCTCGGGACGGGTCAGCTTGATGAGAGCGAGCTCGGTCATGAGACGCTCCTCTCTCCCCTCGCGCAATCTGACCAGGGCCTCGCCGAGCACATCGACGGCCCGAAGGACGTCACCCGATGTGACCAACTCCGCCGCTTTGCGCCATGCGGCGTGTACCTCCTCCGGCTCGTCGGTGATCTCGGCCAGGTTCGGCGCGTAGTGGGCGAGAAATGCGCCCCGGAAGAACCCGACCGATTCCCCAACGAATCGACGCAGGTCGACCCCGTTGGCGGAGAGCTCGGCGACCAGCTCCAGGCCGGCTTTGGCATCCTGGGACGCCACCGCCTCCACCAGGCGCATGAAGGCCTCCGAATCGGCAAGCCCAAGTGCCCGGCGCACTCCGGGCACGTCCACCGTTCCCGCCCCGAGCGCCGCCACCTGCTCGAGCAGGGACAGTGAGTCACGCACCGATCCGCCGGCGTGCCGCGAGATAGCGAGCAGGGCAGGGGCATCGAACCGATACCCCTCGCGCTCGGCGATGAGGCTCAAATGCCCGGCGAGCTCTTCGAGAGGGACCGGGTGGAAGTCGAAGCGTTGGCTCCTGCTGCGGATGGTGTCGAGGAGCTTGTAGGGCTCGGTGGTGGCCAGCACGAAATGAACATGCTCTGGAGGCTCCTCCAGGGTCTTGAGGAGGGCGTTGCCCGCCGCTTTGGACAACATATGTGCCTCGTCGAGGACGAAGACACGCTTCGAGGTGGCCGTCGACGCCACGGTGGTGACACTGACCTTGATGTCGCGAATGTCATCGATCGAGTTGTGAGATGCCGCGTCGAGCTCGAGAACATCGAGGGAGGTCCCATCGGTGATGGACACGCAACTCAGGCACTCGTTGCAGGGGGCCCCCTGCGGTCCCCGATTCATGCAATTGAGGGCTTTGGCCAGGATTCGGGCAGTGGTCGTCTTGCCGGTGCCCCGGGGGCCGGTGAACAGGTAGGCGTGCGCCACCCGGCCATCGGCAACCTCACGAGACAGCGTCGTGGTCACGTGAGCTTGGCCGATGACATCGTCGAAAGTCTGGGGCCGGTACTTCCGATAGAGGGCCTGGTACTCCACCACTACCTACGGTAACCGGCCGACCTGGGCTCCGGAACCGGCATGAAAGCCCCCGCTAGCCCGGTTTTCTCTTTGGTTCTGTCGCGGTTCCGTCGATACTTGCTGTCGTGACCCAGCCTCTCACTGACGAGCCTTTGATCGACGCGGCCGGGGCCCCTCCGGCGATCTGGGCCCGAGGCCTGGTCCGAAGATTCGGCAAGACGACTGCCGTGGACAGTGTCGACCTCTCGATCGGCACCGGTGAGTTCTATGGCCTGCTCGGGCAGAACGGAGCCGGCAAGACCACCACGATCAAGTGCATCGTGGGGCTGCTCCGCCCCAACGCGGGCTCGGTCGGCATAGGCGAGTACGACACCTGGGCCTCCCCAACCGAGGTCAAGGCCCGGATCGGGGTCCTGCCCGAGGAGTTCAATCTCTATGAGCGCCTCACCGGCGCCGAGCTGCTCGACTTCACCGCGGCGATGCACGGCCTGGAGCGGACCGAGGCAGCGCGAAGGCGCAACGAGTTGTTGGAGCTGCTCGACCTGACCGGTGCCGGGGCCAAGCTCATCGGTGACTACTCGCGGGGCATGCGCAAGAAGGTCGCCCTGGCCGCAGCAATCATCCACCGGCCCCCGGTCCTGTTCCTCGATGAGCCCTTTGAAGGTGTGGACGCGGTGTCGGCCCGTTTGATCCGAGGCCTCTTGCAGCAAGCGGCGCAAGGTGGGACCACCATCGTGTTCTCGTCCCACGAGATGCATCTCGTCGAGAAGCTCTGCACCCGCATCGGGATCATGGTCGAGGGTCGGTTGACCATCGAAGAGACCCCTGAAGGGCTGTGCCGGCTCATGGGCGCCGACAACGTCGAAGACGCTTTCATCGCCGCGGTCGGTGGAAAGACCCCGGACAGCTCCTCGTGGTACGGCGGCTAGCGGGGCTCAAGGCCCGGCTCACCTGGAACGGCTTTCGAGCCGATGTCCAGAGGCGATTCGGGCTCCCGATCGCCCTGATCCTCCTCACCTGGCTCGGAGTGTGGCTGGCCAGTGCCCATCTGGACACAGCTCGGGCACTCGAGGTGGAGAGCCCGGAGGCCCTCGCCAACTATCTCGGTTGGGCAGCCCTTTTCGCCTTCCTCGCGTGGGCAGCGCTGCCCGTGATCATCTTTCCCCTCGACGAGAACCTGGACCCCCAGCAACTCGCCCTGCTCCCCATCTCCGCGAATCAGATGGTGGCCGGGCTGGTGGCCGCCAGCTTGGTCGCCCCCTCGACCGTGATACCGCTCTTGCTGCTCGGGGCCAATGCCGCCATCCTCGCCGATGGGTGGTGGATGGTGCTCCCGGCCTCATTGGTCTTTCTCGGCCTCATGGCGCTCGGTGGCCAGCTGTTCTCGTCCGCGATATCCGGCATCTTGCGGACCCGACGGGGCCGGGACATCGCGACATTCCTGGTGCTCGGCATCGCAGCGGGCTCATTCCTCTTCTATCGAAGTGTCAGCCAGCTGGTCGCCTCCCAGGGCATGGCTGCCGCGGCGACGAGTTATCCCATCATGGATTGGGCCCTGCTGATCCCGCCGGTGGCGGCGCAGAAGGCGATGATCGAGGCCGCGGCCGGAGACCCGATCTCGGCGGTCGTCGCCCTCTCGGCAGCACTGATCGGCCTCGGCTTGCTCGCCGTGGCCTGGCGGCGACTGCTGGCGTGGTTGCTCACGACACCCGAGCAGCGGAGCCTGCCTGCCTCCCGGGCCAAGCGGGACGGGATGGCTACCGGGCCCTGGGGTGTGGTCCCCACCATGGCCCGCAAGGAGTTTCGCTTCTACATTCGGGATCCCAGGCAACGCCTGGCGTGGACAGGGACGGTGATCTTCGTCGGGCTGGCGATCGGTGGTGTGGTCATGAACGCCACCGGGCTCTTCGACTTTCGTGACCGGGAATGGGCCCCACTGATGGCCCCGATCCTGGTGCTCTTCGTCGGGCTTCCCATCGCGCTCAACCTGTTCGGCTGGGAACGCAATGCCGCCAGCTACCTGTTTGTCCTCCCCCCCAAGCCCCGGCACCTGCTGGTCGGGAAGAATGTGGCCGTTGCCACCGCCCTCGCGTTGGAAACGACGATCCTGACCATCGGCCTGGCCTGGTTCTCCGGGCAATGGCGTTGGGTCTGGCTGACGGTGCCTCTGACCGTCGCTGCCATTGGATGCCAGTTGGCGGTTGGCAATCTGGTGTCGGTCATCGCCCCGCTGCGCCTCCCTCGGGAGGGGACCGATGTGTTTGCCCAGTCAACCGAGCAAGGCTGTCTGGCGATCATCAGCCAGACGGTGTCGTTTTTCGCCATCGGGATCCTCCTCGTGCCGCCCGCGTCCCTCACAGTGCTCACCGTCGACTTCGGGGAAGTGATCAACCCTTGGTACACGGCCGGCCTCACCATCGCCTGGGGCGTCGTCCTCTATGTGATCTCCCTCTTCCTTGCCGGGCGACTCCTCCGCAGGCGCATGCCCGAGGTCTTGGCCTGGGTCCAGATCACCTGAACGACACGCAATCAGGCGCCCTAGCCTCGAATGGCAATGGATGAGTTGCTGAAAAGGGACCGCCAACAGCGCGAGGCGCTCGAGGCTGACTTGCTGGCGCCTGCAGCCACCTTGTCAACCGAGAGCAAGGGACGAGCCGAGCCCGAGGAAGACGACGAGTTCCGCACCGCCTTCGAGCGGGACAGAGATCGCGTCATCCACACCAAGGCGTTCCGCCGCCTGAAGCACAAGACCCAGGTGTTCCTCAACCCCGACGGGGACCACTTCGTGACCAGGATGACTCACACCATCCACGTCACACAGATCGGCCGGGCCATGGCTCGGGCCCTCGGCCTCAACGAGGACCTGACAGAGGCGATATGCCTGGCTCACGACGTCGGGCACTCCCCATTCGGCCACCTCGGCGAGGACGCCCTTTCGCCATTCGTCGAGGGCGGGTGGCTGCACTCGGCGCAAGGAGTTCGCACACTCTCGTTGCTCGAGCCGCAGAACCTCAGCTTCGAGGTGCTCGACGGGGTGCGGGCCCACTCCTGGAAGGTCGATCCCCCGCCGGTGACCCCGGAAGGATGGCTCTGCCGATATGCCGACCGCATCGCCTACCTGACCCACGACGTCGCAGACGCCCTCCGTGCCGATGTGATCGGGTACCACGACCTTCCGACCCGTGCCCTGGTCACCTTCGGCGCCACTTCCCGGGAGTGGATCGGGTCGATGGTGAACTCGGTGATCGAGGCGAGCTACGCCACGGGACGGGTGGAGATCGGCGCCGAGGAATCGAACGCGATGGTCGAGCTGCGTGACTTCATGTTCGAACGGGTCTACCTCCGGCCCGACGCCGAGAGTCAGCGGCAAAAGGCGATGAGTGTCATCGAAGACCTGGTCGTCCACTTCTCCAATCGCCCCGGCGAGGTCCCCGATTCGTACACCACACCCAGCGCCCAGGACCTCGACCGGGCGATCGATTACGTCGCCGGCATGACCGATCGGTTCGCACTTCGCACCCACGACCGTCTGTACCGCCCGACTTTGCTCGATTGACCGCGGTTTAACCTGCCCGGCTCGTGCTCTCGATCAATGACATGCGGAAGCGGTTCGGAGAGGTCGTGGCCCTCGATGGCTGCACCTTCGGCGTGGCCAGAGGCCGAATGCTCGGTTTCCTGGGGCCCAACGGCGCCGGGAAGACGACTGCGATGCGGTCGATATTCGGGCTGATGCGCCCCGACTCGGGCACGGTCACCTGGGATGGCGAGGAGATCGGTCCCGACGAGCGGCGCCGCTTCGGCTACATGCCGGAGCAACGGGGCCTGTATCCGAAGATGAAGGCCCACGATCAGCTCACCTATCTCGGCGAGCTTCACGGGATGGAAAAGACCGCTGCAGCTGCAGCGGCCCAACATTGGCTGGAGCGCTTCGGGCTTGCCGATAGGAGCACCGACGCGGTCGAGGCCCTTTCCCACGGCAACCAACAGCGAGTGCAGCTTGCGGCGGCGCTGGTCCATGACCCCGACCTACTCGTGCTTGATGAGCCATTCTCCGGGTTGGACCCGATCGCCTCGGAGACGATGGCCGACATCCTCCGCGAGCAGGCGGCTGCCGGGAAGGCAGTCGTCTTCTCATCGCACCAACTCGACCTGGTCGAGGACCTGTGTGAGGAGGTGGCGATCATCAACAAAGGCGCCATCGTGGTCGAAGGAAACGTGCGCCAGCTCAAGGATGCGGCTCCGATCCGGCATCTGGAGCTGGAGATCGACGGCGACCCGACCGCCTTGTTCCAGTCGTTGGACGGGATACGCGAGGTGGAGTTCGATGGGACCCGCCACGTTTTGACCATTGACGCCGAGAGTGACGTTCGTGGATTGCTCCTCAGCGCCCAGGACGCCGGCACTCTGCGGCACTTCACCTACACCACACCATCCCTGTCCGATTTGTTCCGGGAGGCGGTGGGATGAGCGACCTGGGAACGATGTGGCGGGTGGCCCGCCGGGAGCTCAAAGAGCGGGGGCGGTCCAAGTCGTTCCTGATCACGAGCATCGTCACCCTCGTCATCGTGATCGCCCTCGTCGTCCTGCCCGAAGTGTTCGGGGGCGGCACCGACGAGTACCAGGTGGGATCGGTGGGTGAGGGCAACGAGGCGATCATCGAGGCGGCCGAGCTGTTGGGCAATGCCACCGACGAGCCCGATGCGGAGCCGTCGGTAGCCATCACCACGGTGCCGCTTGACAGTCGCGACGAGGCCGAGACCGAGCTGGAAGAGGGCGAGCTCGACGCGGTGCTGGTTGATGGTTCCGAGCTGATCGTGGAGACCGTCGGCGGCTTTGGCGGCTCGGAGATCGCCAGCCTTCTCCAGCGAGGGGCGGCATCGGTGGAACTGGAGTCCATCGTCGCCGCGGAAGGTGACGTTGCCGCCGATGTGATCGAGATCATGACCTCCGACCCGCTGGAGACGACCGCGCTCAGCGGACAGGACCCCGCAGACGAGTCGAGAGGCGCCGTCGCCTACGCCGGGCTACTCCTCCTCTACATCGCAGTCCTCATCTATGGCACCACCATCCTCTACGGGGTGACCGAGGAGAAGACGAACCGGGTGGTCGAGGTCCTCCTCTCCACCATCAAGCCCTGGCAGTTGTTGGGCGGGAAGATCCTCGGCATCGGGCTGCTCGGGATCGCCCAGTTCGCAGGGACGATCGTTGTCGCACTGTTCACGGTGAGGCTCATGGACGCCTACGAGATCCCCTCGCTCAATGCATGGTCGGTGGTCAACCTCGTGGTGTGGTTCATCCTCGGATTCCTCATCTACGGAGTGCTCTTCGGCGCCGCCGGCTCCCTGGTGAGCAGGGCCGAAGATGCACAGAACGTGTCCTTCCCGATGTCGTTGGTGGCCGTTGCCGGGTTCATGCTGGCGATCTTCACCCTCAGTGCCCCCGATGGGCCTGCTGCTGTGATCGGCACCTTCTTCCCCCTCACCGCACCGTTCGTGGTGCCGGTCCGGGCAGCCCTCGACGCCATCCCGGTGTGGCAGTACGGGGCAGCTCTGATCATCACGATCGCCTCCACCATCGGGTTGGTGCTGGTCGCGGGTCGGATCTACGCCGGCGGCCTGCTCCGCTTCGGGAGCCGGGTCAAGCTCAGAGAGGCGTGGCGATCGGCGGCGGAGTGACCAGCGCCGAAATTTGGACGTTCAGGTCACGATTTGACCCTTCCCCGTCCAAATTTCGGAGGGCGTAACCTCCCCTGCCGTGGGATACGAGCACCTCGAGGTGGAGCGGGACGGGCACATCGCGACGGTCTGGCTCAACCGGCCTGAGAAGCTGAATGCCATGTCCCGGGACATGTGGGACGACCTCCCGGTGGCAGTCGGGGAGCTGAACGCCGACGAGTCGGTGCGCGTCGTGGTGCTGGCGGGCCGTGGGCCGTCGTTCACCGCCGGCATCGACCTCGGCATGCTTGCCTCCTTTCAGGGCTCAGGCCGTTCCCCGGCGGAGTCCAACCAGCGCCTGTTCGAGGAGATCCAACGCCTGCAATGGACCTCCACTTGCCTCGCCGAGTCGCCAAAGCCGGTCATCGCCTCGGTCCACGGGCATTGTTTTGGCGCAGGGATGGGCCTGATCACCGCATGCGACGTGCGGCTCGCTGCTGCAGACTCGGTGTTCTCGATCCGGGAGACACAGATCGCGATCGTGGCCGATGTCGGCACCCTGCAGCGGCTCCCGGCGATCGTGGGTGCCGGGCACACCGCCGAGCTCGCCCTGACCGGCGCAGAGATCGACGCCGGGCGGGCCCTCGACATCGGGCTGGTGAACTCCGTGCACCCCGACTCCGAGTCCACGGACTCGGCGGCGATGGGCCTGGCAGCGCAGATGGCGGAGAACTCTCCGCTGGTGTTGCGCGGGATCAAGACTGTGCTGGCCGCCAATCAGGGACGCACCGTCGCCGAGGCACTCGACTTCGTGGCGCAATGGAATTCCGCGCAACTGATGTCGAACGACCTGATGGAGGCGCTCGCCGCCTTCGCCGAGAAGCGGCCTCCCAATTTCACGGGCAGCTGATCGGAACCAACGGCTCGCGTTGATTCGTTGCTATCTCACCAAGGAGGTGTGGTGAATTGAGAGCAACCACGAGGTGGTTTGCAATCGGATTGATGCTGGTGTTGCTGGCGGCCTGCGGCGCCGAAGCCGGTGCCGACTCATCGACCACCTCCTCGCCCACCTCCACGACGACGACCATCGAGCCCGTCACTACAACGACAGCCCCGACTACGACGACGACTGCCGAGCCTGCCACCACGGTCACCCAGTCGTCGACCACCATCACCAGTGGAGGGTCGCGCGGTTTGCCGGGCGAGCCGGTCGAGTTCGGACCGAGTGCTGGCGACACGCTGGCAGTAGTGGGAGTCGCCTATGACGACGTGCTCAACCTGAGGGCCGCTCCCGGCGCCGACCAGGAGATCCTCGAGAGGATCCCGCCCCTCTTCGAGGACCTCACTGCCTTGGGTGAGACCCGCGAGTTGCCCCGCTCCTTCTGGATCGCGGTCGACTACGAGGGCACCGAGGGCTGGGTCAACCTCCGCTACACCGGGTACCTGGGGAAGACCACCGACGTGACGCCCGAGTTCGTCGACGGGTTGACCGCCGCCGACATGGTCGAGCTGGGGATGATGGTCGCCGAAGCCTCTGGTTACGACCAGGCGGATGTCGTGGTCAGTTCCGCCCCGAACCGAGGGTGATCCCGGTGAGATCACCGTGGACCTGCTCGGGCTGGAGGACGACTCGGTGCGGGGAGCGCGGTTCCATGTCGTCGGCCGACGGACCGGGAACGCGTTCACCCTCGACATGGTGGAGTCGACGACGATCTGTGCCCGCGGCGTAGATGGCGAAGGCTCCTGCGTCTGACCTAGTCAGTCCGGCTGCAAGTAACGCTCCAGAACGGCGAGCCGGGCCTGGGCGTCCTCGGCGGCTTCCATCTGGCCCAGCCCCTCGTAACTCTCCACGGCTGCACTGAGCTCGGCGACCTCCCCGGCGACCAGCATGACCATCTCGTCCTCGGTGACATGGCGGCGTGGAACATCGGCCGGGGCCAGGTCCTCGGGCATCGCCGGGCCGGGTTCGACTGCACCGGCGTTCTCGATAGCGGCGATCGCGACCCTCAGGGCAGACACCGCAACGCGGTCGCGGCTCTTCAACGCTTTGCCCAGATCTCGCCTGAGTCGGCTGTAGAGGTCGGGCTCGTTGACACCGGTCACCGCTGCTTGGTTCTAGCAGTGGTGGGGATACCGATCACCGATTTTGTGTCTCACCTCACTCGCGGAGCCAGAGCGCAATCGACGCCGGTTGCATGCTCTCAGCCGCCACCCCGAGAAGATCGTGGCCCAGTTGATCAAGATCGACCTCCGTGCGCAGGCGCCCCGAGAACCCGTCGATGACGCGGGCAGCGTCGTACCGGGATCGGTTGAACCTCTGGTCAACGAAAGACTGCACCTTCCGGCGGAGTGGGTTGAACGCTGCCGCCACACCCAGGGTCGAGATCGCCACCGGAAGGCTCCCTTGGAACGGAAGGAGCTCGCGAAGCACGAATACCAATCCGACGTATGCCCCCGCCAACAGGACCGTGAGCACACCATAGGAAAGGGTTCGAGAAATGATCCGGTCGATGTCATACAGGCGGTAGCGCAGGATCGCGAATCCGATGGAGATCGGGACCATCGTCAGAGACACGGCGATGATGAGGTTCTCGGTGTCGTCGCTGAGCTCGGCCGGCCCGTTGACCAACTCCCACATGGCGGACCCGAACACCCCCAACCCGAGCAGGACGACGCCTAGCGCCACCCATTTGAGTTGCTGCCTCTCCTCCCCGACTGCACGGCGATATCGGACCACCAGCGAGGCCACCGATGCCAGGATCGCCACAACAAGCAGGTAGAAGCCACCTCCCTCCAGGGCCAGAAGCACACGGTGGGAGCTATCGAGGGCGATCGGATTCCGGATCGGCAGACCTTCGAACGCCGAGAGGCCGAACGCCACGCCGATCGACATCGAGGCAATGCCGATGGCCGCCATCCAACCCACCACTTTCCACCGAGGTGACGGCAACCCGCCCGTCGGAAAGAGGAGCAAGAGAAAGGTCCCCGACAGTCCGAAACCCAGTCCGAACATCAAGTCTCCGAATATCACCAGAGCCGGGCCAACCGGAAGGGACCCGGGTCGCACCAGAAGCGCGACCTCGATGTAGGTGACGATCAAGGACCCCGTGGCGAAGGAAAAGGCGGCGAACAGCAACAACCAGCCGATGCGATTTCCCGGACGGCGGACGCCGATGAGGGTGCCAACGGTCACGGTCGCCAAGACGAACAGCACCGTGGCCGAGGCGGTGGCAGCGGAGCCTGAACCACGAGTCGCCAGAAAGCCGGCGACGACGACCTCGACCAGGACCAGGCCCAACACCATCCACACCGCCCATGGAGCGGATCGTCTCATCGCCCGATCCTGCACAAAGAGGAGGGGATCTCGCGGCGGGTGCGCATCGCCGGCTGGATCATCTTGGCCGTCGTCGCCGAGGTCTAAACCTTTCGGTCTTGCCTCAGCAGGGTCCTGATCGCCGAGTTCTTCCAGATGTTCCCCATCTGGTCCCACTGTCGGCGCTTGTCGACCAGGGTGGTCTCCATAGTCACCTCGGGGTCGGCGACCTCGAAGTGCATGGCCACCTGAACCAGTGTGTACTTCCACATCTTGTCCTCGAGACGGGAGGTGTAAGCCTTGAAGCTCGCCTCGTAGAGGGGGTCGTTGGCACGCACCAGAAGGTGGATCCGGGCCCGCGTCAGGTCCTCGTCATCCTCGTAGGCGCTGAAAGTGATGATCGCCGCCCAGGGATGGCCCTCGGGGGTCATGTACGACCAGGAACGGTCATCCGCATAGATGACACGGACCCCGGAGGTGACCTTGGTCGGGCCTTTGCCCCCTCCGATCACTGCGACTTCACCGGGGCTGATCCCGCCGGCAGGCGCATAGAACTTGTTGGTGGGGTACCAGAACTCCCCGAAATTGGCCTTCCAGGTGGCGATCAGCTCCTCGGGCGTCGGCCCGGGCACCTTCACCTCGTACCACTTCTGCCACAGCTGGCCGAACCCCTGGAGCGGCCCGGTCGGGCGCCGGCCCTCGACGTTTCCCTTGTGCGCACCTTCCGCGACATCGCCGACGTGAAATGCGTCTACCGGCTTCGCCCAATTCTCTGCGTTGGTTGGTTCGGTCAATCCTGGTCCTTTCGCCATGCCCGAAGCAGACCATGCTTGCGTTCCGCCACCGTTACGAGAACCCCGAACCGGCCTTCGGATGACCGGTCACCATTTCGTAACGGGGCCGCGCCACAATCCATCCTGATGCCGGAATACGACGTTGTCGTGGTGGGTGCCGGGCCCAATGGGCTGGCCGCGGCCGCCGAGATGACCCGCGCCGGACGGCGGGCCTTGGTGCTGGAGCAAGGGCCGACCATCGGCGGGGGGACCCGGACCGAGCCACTGACCCTGCCCGGCTTCCTTCATGACGTGTGCTCCGCCATCCATCCCCTTGGGGTGGCCTCGCCATTCTTCACCGATCTAGGGCTCGACGTCGAGTGGATACAACCCGACCTTCCCCTCTCCCACCCCCTCGGTGACGGGCGCGCAGGGACACTCTGGCGCGATGTGAAGGACACCGCGGCCGGCTTTGGAGTCGATGAAGGCCGCTATCTGAAGATCATGGAGCCCCTGATCGACCAGGGCGGACGACGTCGTCGAGGACTTCCTGGGCCCGATGTCGCCGATCCCCAAGAACCCTTCGAGTTTCATCCGGCTTGCCACCCGAGGGGCATTCCCCGCTTCCACCCTGGCTTCGGGATTCTCCACCCAGGAGGCGCGAGGCGTCCTCGCCGGCCTAGCCGCTCACGCCATCGCCCCGTTCGGGTCGCCCTTGACCGGTGGCGTGGCTCTCCTCTTCGGCGTTACTGCCCATGCCTACGGCTGGCCGCTGGTCGCAGGCGGCTCGCAGCGGGTCGCAGAAGCCCTGGCCCAGGTGGTCATCGACGGGGGCGGCAGCATCGAGACCGACCATGAGGTCTCCTCGCTCGATGAGCTCCCCGGATCCGGGGTCGTCCTCCTCGACGTCATGCCTCGTTCGGCCGTTCGGCTCGCGGGGACCAGGGTCGACATGCGCCATCGGCGCAAGTTCCGCGGCGTGGAAGAGCGGTCCCGCGGTCTTCAAGATCGACTGGGCCCTCGACGGGCCAATCCCCTGGCTCGATGACACCAGCCCTCGCGCCGGGACGGTGCACGTCGGCGGCACCTGGGAGGAAGTGATCGCTGCCGAGGACACGGTGCACAGAGGCGGTCACCCCGAGCGCCCATTCGTCCTCGTCGCACAGCAGTCGGTCTTCGACCCGAGCCCGGGCCCCCGAAGGCAAGCACACCGCCTGGGCCTACACCCACGTCCCGAATGGCTCAGACGTCGACATGACCGGGGTCGATCGAGTCACAGACTCGAGCGCTTCGCTCCCGGATTCAAGGACCTGGTGATCGGCCGGCACATCATGAATGCGGCCGGCCTCGAGGCCCACAATCCGAATTACATCGGAGGAGACATCGCCGGTGGTGGGTTCGGGCCCCGCAAGGTGTTCCAGTTCGGGTCCACCGGGCCCTACCGGATCGGGGACCGCTTGTACTTGTGCTCCTCGGCCACTCCCCCGGGAGCTGGGGTCCATGGGATGTGCGGGTTCTATGCGGCCCGCGCCGCCCTCAACGACTGAAACTGTTCAGACGGTGGTCGCCACCGCCGCCGCCTCGTCATCGAAGAGCTCGATCGCCTCGTCGAGTCGGGTCAGCGCGAAGATCTGGCGGTAATGCTCGGTGAGGCCGAAGGCGAGCAGCCGGTGCCCCGATCGCTGGGCCCGGATCAAGGTGGTGACCAGGATCCCGATCCCGCCACTGTTCATGTACTGCAGACCCTCGAAGTTGAGGATGACCGCCTCCACTCCCCCGGCCGCGGCCTTCTCATGGGCAGCCGTGATCTCCGGCTCCGAGAAGGAGGTGATCTCACCTTCGATGTCGATCACCCGGACTCCATCACTCACATCTCGAACTGTCATGGTCAAGTTCGTCGTTGGCACGGTTTCCTCTCCTCAAACTCCCGCTGACACCGCAGCGGACTTGTCGTCGTAAATGGTCATGAAGTCGGCGAGACGCGTTATCTGAAAGACTTCCCGATAGTGGTCGGTGAGCCCGAAGGCGCCCACATCGCGGCCCTCGGCACGGGCCATCGCCAGCAAGCCGACGATCACGGCAATGCCGGTGGAGTTGATGTAGTCGACATTGGAGAAGTCGAGCAGCACCCTGCCCGATCGGGTTCCCTCATAGGCGGCCTCCATCGCCTCCTTGGCCGCCCGGTTCACCGTCCCCGTCAGCTCGATCACATGTGCCCCGTCATCGCGCTCCACGACCTTGACTCGAAGGCATCTTCTGGCATCAGCCCTGACCCTTTCTGTTCATGACGAGCTCCACGGTGTGCGTGCCGTCAACGCTTTCGGTGCGAACGTCGTCGACCATCTGGCCGATCAGAAAGAGCCCCAGCCGCGTGGTGTCTGCTCTCCCGCGAGCTTGGCGTCGAGGTCCGGGGTCACCATCTCGGGGATCGGCTTCCCGCCACCGTGATCGGTGACCCGCACCTTGACCGCGTGATCGGTAGCCATGACCGCAACGTCCACCGTCAACTCGGGCCGGTTCTCGTTGCCGTGCTCGATGGCGTTCATCACGGTCTCGCCAACCGCGGTCTTAAGGCGCTCGAGTTGCGCCATCTCCAGACCGAGGTCACTCTACCGCTGCCGCAACCCGATCGATCGCAGCCCGCTCATTTCCCTCCTCGCTGGCAAGGCTGAAACTGTCGAGCTGGGTCGTTGACGCATCATCGAATGCACCGGCGCTGTCCTCGGCGTAGGCGGTGCGCTTGACCACGACCAGCGTTATGTCGTCTTCCTGCTCGGCCTCGGAGCCGGTGAACTTCTCCAGGTCGCCGACCAGAGCCGAGACGACGTCCCCATCGTGGGGCTTGACGGCGACTCTTCCCATGAGCCGGGGGAAGCCGTACATCTCGCCCATCCGGGTTGTGGGCCTCGGTGATCCCGTCGCTGGTCAAGACCATTACGTCCCCGGCCGCGAGCCGGTGCTTGTGCTCGTCATAGGACATGCCGGGCATCAGGCCGAGGGGCATGCCCGTGGCGCGGAGCTCGATGACTCCCGAATCGTCGCGGACATAGGGCAAGTTGTGCCCGGCGTTGGCGAACACCACGTCTCCGCTGTGGGTGTCGACGATCGCATACAGGCAAGTGACGAACATCGCAGGCGGGATCTCGGAGACCAGGGCATCGTTCACTTCGGCGAGGACGGCGCCAGGATCGTGATGGTTGTGCGCTGCGGAGCGCAACATCGAGCGACAGGTGGCCATCACCAGCGCCGCCGGCACCCCTTTGTCGGTCACGTCCCCGATCACCACACCGAGACGGCCGTCCTCGAGATGGATGAAGTCGTAGAAGTCGCCGCCGACGGCCCGCGCCGGGCGATAGAAGGCGTCGATCCCCCAGCCGGATATGGAGGGCAGGTCGCGGGGGAGCAGTGTCTGCTGGATCAGCGCCGCCACCTGCATCTCCTGCTGGATCCGCTCTCGTTCCTTGGCCTCGGCCTGCTGCTCCCGCACCAACTGGGCCACCTTCATCGCCGGAGCCACCTGAGAGGCCAGGCTCCCGAGCAGCCGGCGGTCGTCGGTCGAGTAGGGCTGGTCCGAGAGCCGGGGGCCGAGATAGAGCGCCCCGAGGAGCTCGCCCTGGCCGATGAGTGGGACGACCAGCTCGACGCCTTGCTCTTTGATCAGATCGAGGGTCTCCGACTCCAGGTCGACAGAGGACAGCTCGAGAGGGCCCCCGTGTGAGAGGAGAACGGTCTCGAGTGGGTCGCCCGCAGGGATAGGTACCGCCTCGATGAGTCGGATGTTCGACTCGACCGGGGAAGCCGGCGACGTCTCCACCGTCTCGCCGGACTTGCGTCGTCTCATCAGTTGAACCATATGTGTGCTTTCTACCCTTCGACCGTCCCGAAATCGTTACGGGATCCCGGACTTATCCAAACTCCGACCGCCTCCGGCTCCATGGTCGATGACACCACCGAGACCCACCCTTCGATCACCTGATCGGGGTCGACTTCGGTCTGCAGGGACCCGACGAAGCCATCCATCACCTTCTGTGCGTCGTATCGCGATCGGTTGAAGCGACGATCCACCCATCCCTGGACCTTCCGCCGCACCGGGTTGAACAGACCAGCGACGAGGAGGGTCGCCGCCGCGGTGACCAGGTCGCTGTCCGAGGACAGAACCGAGGTGAGCAGGGTCACGGTGCCGAAGAACACCGCTGCGAGCAAGCCGACCACGATCGCGTACGACACGGAACGGGAGACGATCCTGTCGATCTCGTAGAGCCCGTAGCGGAGGACCGCAAACAGGATCGCCAGCGGGATGGCGAGAAGAGCGAGTGACAGGACCCACCATAAGGCCTCGTTGCTGTCGTCGGATATCACGGCGGTGACGTAGACCAGGACGAAAAGGCTGGTGGCCGCGAGCAGCCACTTGATCTGCTGGCGCTCGACGAACCCGGCGTGACGGAAACGGGCCACTACCGAGAGCGTGGCGGGAATTGCCGAGACGAAGCCGGCTATGAACGCGGCGTCGATCAGGGGGTAGCCAGGAGCCTCGCTCACCAGATCCGTGTTCACCAGTGTCTCCAACGGGAGCCCCCATAGCGACACCGCTCCGATGAATATCGCTAGAGCGGCCGCCGCCGGTGCGATCAACATCAGCCGCCACCATCCGAAGGGCTTGCCGGTGGGAAAGACCAGGACCATCGTGCTGACGCCTATCGCGAAGAAGGCTCCGGTCCATGCCCCTGCCCAGCCGAGGAGGTAGGCACTAGGAAATGGTCCTTGGTCCCCGAGGGAGGCGACTGCGTAGGCGTTCCCGAAGAGATAGATCACCCAGGAGGAGCCAGCGATCAGCGACAAGGGACCGACCGAGTTGGAGGGCACCTTGACAGTCAGAATGGCGCCAACCACCACTGCGCCGACAGACGCTGCGAGCACACCCGCAGCCGAGTCGATGCTTCCCCAGGAGAGCACCAGCCAGGCGATCGCGGCAGCGGTCATCAGGAGTGCCCACAACCCGACCGCCCAATGAAGAGCGCTCCTCACTGCCTCACCCAAACCGAAACCGACTTCGGCTGCATGGTTTCGGTGACTACCCCCACCCAGCCGTCCACAACCTGATCGCTGTCGACCTGGTCCTGCAATGACCCGGCGAACCTGTCCATCACCCGTTGCGCGTCGTACTGGGAGCGGTTGAAGCGCCGATCGACCCACGCCTGCACCCGACTTCGCACCGGGGTGAAGAGGCCGGCAACGATGAGGGTTGCTCCTGCGGTCACCAGGTCGCTCTCGTTGGAGAGTAAGGATGTGAGCAAGGTCACGCCACCGAAAAACACACCGGCGAGCAAGGCGACCAGAAGCGTGTAGGACACCGTCCTCGAGAGGATCCGATCGATCTCGTAGAGGCGATAGCGGAGCACGGCGATCCCGATCGTGATCGGGACCAGGGCGACCCCCGCCGGGAAGAAGATGTTGGCGACAACGGAATACTGGAAGCCGGCGAACTCGGCGTAAGCCCCGATCCCGAACACCAGGAACGCGGGCACCAGCCATTTCATCTGGAGTCGCTCCACTCCTGTAGAACGGACCCAGCGGACGATCAGCGCCGCGATCCCGCCAACGATTGCACCGAGACTCAGGATCAGGCCTCCGATGCTGGAACAGGACCCGGCCGAGACACAGGAATTTATGTCGGCACCGCCTCCCTCGACATAGATGACCAGGAAAAACCCGAGCGTGATCCCGATCACGCCCAACGCCGCCATCCATCCCACCCAGCGCCACCTGGGAGTCGGGGCAGCCCCGGTGGGGAACCAAAGCGGGATGAAGACACCGATGCCGGGGAGGACCACGGCAAAGAGTGCGAGACCGCCTATCACTTCCGGGAGAGAACCTTCGGCGCTCCCGTCGATGAGAGCGAGCAGGGCGATGCCGAAGGACACCGTGATCATCAGCCAGGAGAGCCGATTCTCCGGGATACGCATGACCAGCACGGCGGCGACCGAGTAGAAGGCCAGGCTCGCCACGCCGAACACGAATCCATCTCCGGTCACCCCGTCGCGGACGAGCCCAAGCACCAGAGTCGTGATGATGTAGGCCCCGACCGCGCCGACCAACAGGAGTCGGAGGCGAATACTCATGTGGCTTCTCTCACCCACACCCCGACGGCTGCCGGCTGCATGGTCTCAGAGACCACACCGACCCAGCCGTCCACCACCTCGTCGCTGTCGACCTGATCACGCAGCGAGCCGGCGAACCCATCCATGACCCGTTGCGCGTCATAACGGGAACGGTTGAAGCGACGGTCCACCGCACCCTGCACCCGGCGGCGAAGCGGGTTGAAGAGGAAGGCGACCCCCAGGGTGGCGGCAGCGACCACCAATTGCGATCGATCGGGTAACAAAGACGTGAGCCAGGTCAACGTCCCCAGGTACACCGCGGCCAGGAGCCCAACCACCACCGCATAGGAAACGGTCCTGGAGATGATCCGATCGATCTCATAGAGGCCATGGCGGGTGATGGCGACCCCGATGGCAGCGGCCGTTCCGTTGCCCCACAAGGCGAAGCCGATGACAACCGGGTCGAAACCCTCGACGCCGAGCCCGAACTCCTCGAGAAAGATGCTTCCGAACCACATGACCGGGAACATGGCGATTGCGATGAAGAACCAGCGGAATTGGAGACGCTCCACCCCGACCGACCTCCGGAAACGTAGGAAGACGTCCACCAGGGCCACCAATGCGATAACGCCCAACAGGGTCCCCAACCACCCGGTCATCGAATCGAGCATGTCGCCTGTACCGGGAATGCCCAGAGGGTTGTTGGGCGGAGTGTCTCCCTCCACCGGGCCGGGTCGGATGGCATAGACGACCATGTCCACCAAGGCGACGGACAGAAAGGTGAGCAGGACCCACCTCCCCAAGCGACTTGGCCTCCCGGTCGGATAGACGACGACCAAGGTCAAAACCAGCGCCAGTACCGGGAAGAAGGCCCAGGTTGCGATCCAGGCCGCCGCCTCGCCCAACGGCCAGTTCCCTGGATCGGTCACCAGCGCGTACCGGGCATAGGCCGACGCGAACTGCCCAATTCCGACCCCCAGCGTGATGCCGCACAGCACCCATCCGATGCGATTCGTGGGGCGGCTCGCCACGATCAGCGCCCCCACTAGCCCGAATCCCACCCACGTCGACAGCCACAAGGCCCCTTCGAGCGCGGACTCGGGCGATTGGACCGTGGAGATGGGCGGGTTCTTGGCGCTCAGGAAAGCAGCGATTCCGATCCCGGCGACGCCGACTACCCACATCGTCCAGGCAACCCAACCCGCCCGACGAGCAGTCATGTCCTGGCCCCGCTGCGAATCCACACCCCGACAGCTGCCGGCTGCATTGTCTCGTTGACCACGCCGACCCATCCCGTCACCACCTCATCACTGTCCACCTGATCCCGGAGGGATTCGGCGAAATGATCCATGACCCGCTGGGCGTCATACCGGGAGCGGTTGAACCGACGGTCGACCCACGCCTGGACTCGCTTCCGCATGGGGTTGAACAAGCTGGCAACGAGAAGTGTCGCGGCCGCGGTGACCAGGTCGCTTTCCGACTCCACGATCGAGGTGAGCAATGTCACGGCACCGAAGAAGGCACCGGCGAGCAGGGCGACCAGAACCGTGTAGGACACAGTCCTCGAAAGGATCCGGTCGATCTCGTAGAGGCGGTAGCGGAGAATGGCAATCCCGATCGCACCTGGAATCGCCGCTCCACCCAACAGCCACAACAGGTCGGCACTGCTGTCTTCGGACACGATCCCGAGATTCCCGACAGCGATTATGAAGGTGAAGATCAACGCGCCCATCAGCAGCCACCGGTACTGGAGCCGCTCCACCCCCACGCTTCGACGCATTCTGACGACCACCATCACAACGGCTGCCAGGACCAAAGCGACCACTGCGAGAAAACCCCGTTCCCCGGTGATAAGCGACGCCACGCTATCCAGCGCCGGGACCGCCAGCGGGCTGGGCAGCCCGGTGTCCTCCATTGGCGTCGAGTCCACCGCAAAGGCGGCGGTGGCTATCAGCCCGAATCCGATGAGAGTCGTTCCGGTGATCCGCTCCGCCTTGCCCGGATACTCACCGGCTGGGTAAACCAGCAACAGCCAGACGATTGCCAGCCAGGGCAGCACTCCGAGGAGGCTGTCTGCCAATTCGGCCCAGGCCGCGGCCGGCCCCACAGGCAGAATGACACTGAATGTGAGCAGAGCGAAACCCAAACCCCAAGACAAACCGATGAGCAGTGCCGCGGTGCCCACCCCGTTGCCCGGACGTTTGATCAGAATCAGATACCCAACAGGTGCCCAGAGCACCCAGGCGATCGGCCATAGGCGATCACCATCCAGCAGGCCAGGCCCGAGTGCACCGACGAAGATACCGGCGGTGGCGATGATCAGGGCCGACAGGAGTAGCGCCCGTCTCACGCGCCGTCCTTCACCCAGACCACCACCGAGGCAGGTTGCATGGTCTCGGTCACCACTCCGACCCAGCCCTCGACCACCTCATCGCCGTCCACCTCATCCCGCAACGACCCGGCGAACCCGTCCATCACTCGTTGCGCGTCGTAGCGGGAGCGGTTGAAGCGACGATCCACCGCAGCTCTGCACCCGGCGTCGCAACGGGTTGAAGAGGAAGGCAACCCCCAGGGTGGCGGCAGCGACCACCAATTGCGATTGGTCAGGGAGCAGGGACGTGAGCCAGGTCAGGGCTCCCAGGTAGGCAGCAGCGAGGATCCCGACCACCAGGGCGTAGGACACGGTGCGGGAGATGATCCGATCGATCTCATAGAGGCGGTAGCGGAGGATGGCCAGCGCGGCGGCGACCGGGATTGCAACGAAGGAGAGACTGATCCAGGCGTCCAGCCACCACGGCGGCTCAATGATTCCAAAACCCTCGAGCACGAACTCGGTGGTGAGGGCAAGGACCGTCGACCCGCAAGCCAGCAGGAACCATTTGAGCTGCAACCGCTCCACCGACCGCGCTCGGCGGAATCGGAGAAATAGGGAAACCACGACGGCTCCCATGAAGAAGGGATAGAGGGCGAACAGCGGGCCACCGAGCCAGCCGAACTCGGGGTTGGGCACCCCCGGGATCCCGATCGGGTTGTCCACCCACTGCACGCACTGGGCGTCCGACACGACGCAGATCTCGTCGGTGAAGGTGTAGGTGAGGAAGGTGATGGCGACCAGGAAGAAGGCGAACCGTTCCAGCCATTTCCATCTTGGGCCTGGCACCTGACCGGTGGGAAACCAGAGGACGAGAAGGCCGGTACCGATGATCCAGGAGAGCCAGAAGGCGCCGCCGATCGCTCCTGCCACGACGATCCCACGATCGGCCATCCCTCCCGCGAGCGCGGCGCAGGTTATGGACAACCCAATCGCCGAGAAGGCCCAGCCCACCCGGTTCCCATTGGCTTTCCAAAGGATCAGCGGTCCCAGAGCAAGGAAGAGCAGCATCGTGCCCAGCAGGACCAAGGTCCCGGCATCTGTTTCAACCGGCCACCAACCGGCCGCGCCCCCCACGAGGAAAGTGCCCAACAGAAGGAGGCTTACGCTGCCGACGATCACTGCTCCTCGCACGTTGGCGCCCTCAGCCGCACTCGATTCCCTCATCGATCCGAGAGATTGGTATCGAACCGTTACGTAAGTGAAACGGAGTCCTCGGGACTCACCGTTCCGGGATCAGGGAGCCGCCATACCTCGTAACGCGCGCCTATCTTCAGCGCCACATGCTCAATGTGGAACTCCTCGGCCCGCCACGGGTCACCCGCGACGGCGAGCCCATCGAGGTGGACACCCGAAAGGCGATCGCCGTGCTCGCCTACCTGGTGTTGGAACAGTCGGCAACCAGGGACACCTTGGCGGGCCTCTTCTGGGCGGAATCACCACAGGAGCGAGCCCGGGCGACCCTGCGCCGCACACTTTCGACGCTGCGCACCGCCGCCGGCAGTGACCTGATCGAGGCCGACCGCAACCAGGTTGCACTGGTCGGCGCTGTCGCATCAGATGTCGATCTCTTCACCCGCGAGTTGGATGCGACCACCGGACACGGGCACGACGCACATGACGTCTGTGCCCGGTGCATCCCCCATCTCGCCCGGGCGACCGGGCTCTATCGAGGCGACTTCCTCGAGGGCTTCTCGGTGCAGGGCTCGGCGGAGTTCGACGACTGGGTGAGGAGTGTCGCCGAGTCGACCCGAATGAAGGTCGGTGAGGCCTTCGATCGTCTGGCCACCGCCCTCGCCGCAAATGGCGAGTACCCGGCAGCAATCGACGCCGTCACCAGATGGATCGACCTCGATCCGCTGCACGAACCGGCGCACCGGTCGCTGATGCTCCTGCATGCCTGGGCCGGCGACCGGCCCGGCGCAGTCGCTGCGTACCGCCGCTGCACAGCCGTGCTCGACACCGAGCTCGGCGTCCCGCCCCTCGAAGAGACGACCGAGCTCTATGAGGCGATCCTCGACGAAGACCTTCCACCGGCTCCGGGGATTCGGCGACGAATCCAAGCTCAGGCTCAGGTCGATTCGGCACCCTTGAGCACCGAGCTGATCGATCGCGAGCAGGAGATGAAGCGGCTCCGGAGCCTCTTGGAACGGGTGGAGAGAACCGGTGAGGTGGTCGCTGTCACCGGGCCCGCCTGGATGGGAAAGACCCGCCTCCTCGAGGAACTGGAGCGGATGGCGACCGACTTTGGGCACCAGGTGCTCGTCGGGCGGGCCTTCCGCACGGAGCAGGGCCTTCCTTTCGGTGTGGCCGCCCAGCTCTTTCGCTCGGCAATACCGTCGATCCAGAGCTCGGACGATGAGATCTCGGGCTGGGCGCTCAACGAAGTGGCCCGCCTCGTCCCTGAGCTGGCTGACGGGCGACTGACGAGCGAGGTCAGCGACCCGTTCGGTGAGCTTCGCCTCTTCGACGGGGCGTTCACTGTGCTCTCCGAGCTCGGCAGGCAGGCACCGCTGATCATCATGATCGACGACGCACAATGGCTGGACCCGGCATCAGCCGGCCTCGTCTCGTACGTATCGAGGCGGGTCGCCGGAACCCGTGTCCTTCTCGTCGTGGCCGCGCGATCGGGTGAGACCTTGCCCGAGCTGGCCCGGGAGTTGTTGGCCGAGGCCGGCACTCTCCTCGACCTGCAGCCCCTGACCACAAAACAGTTGACCCCCATCGCCGGGTCTGCGGAAGCGGCAGCGGCTCTCCACGACCGCACCGGCGGGGTGCCGCTGCTCGTCACCGAAGAGCTGGCCGATCGCGAGGCTGCCGGCAAGCCCGAGGGCATGGTGCGCTACATGGAGGCTCGACTCGCCGAGGTGAGCGATCTGGCCCGCCAGGTCGTGGCGGCGGCCTCCGTGCTCAGCGGGGTATGCGATGCCGGGCTCCTCAGAGAGACGAGCGGGCGGTCCGAAGAGGAGGTGGTCGAGGCCGTCGAGGACCTGGTCCGCGCCGGCCTTCTGCGCGAGATCGGCGAGAGTGGAGGCCTCGGATTCACATTGGAGGCGTTGGAGCGACTCGCCTACGAGTCCACTTCGCTGGTGCGCAGGCGGCTCCTCCACCGGCGGGCGGCAACAGCTCTCAGCGAGCGACCCAACGCAAGGATCGACCCGAGGGTGGCCGCGGCGATCGCGGCGCAGCACGAGGGCGCCGGTGATCCTGAGGCCGCCGGGTGGTATCGGACCGCCGCCGAACTATCGCGACGTGTGTACGCCCATGCCGAGGCGAGAAACCTGTACGAGCGGGCTCTCGCCCTGGGACACCCTGACGCCGCCGAGATCCACCTCGCAATGGGTGAGATCGCGATGATCGTCGGCGACTACGAGGATGCCCTCGCTGAGCTCAATGCGGCCGCGGCGCGTGCCGAAGGACCAACCCTCGCCGCAGCGGAGAGCCGGCTCGGTGAAGTGCAACGACTCCTGGGCAGATTCGAGCTCGCCGAAGAGCACTTCGCCCGTTCCGCTGACGCCGAGCCCACCTACGCCGTCTACTCCGACTGGGCCCTGCTCCGCCACCGGCTGGGAGACGTCGACGGGGCCAATCAGTTCGCATCGAAAGCGATGGAGCTCACGCGGCGACGACGCGCCGCCGGGCCAGCTCTCGCGGGTACACAACATCATTGGCGTGGTCTGTGACGACCCTTCACTCGCTGCCGAGCACCTGGACACCGCTCTCCGGCTGGCCGGCGATGACGACCTGCTCCGACTTGCCGGGCTCAACAACCGGGCCCACCTGACTGCGGAGAGCGGGGACCTCGACGGAGCGATACGGATGGTCAACGAAGCGGTGGTCATCGCGGAGCGCACTGGAAACCGGCATCGTGAGGCAGCCCTCCACGACCACCTCGCCGATCTTCATCACCGAGCAGGGCGTGAGGAGGAAGCCAATCTCGCGCTGACCAAGGCGGTCACCCTCTTCTCGGGGATCGGGACCGGTGACTGGCTACCCGAGGTCTGGTTGCTCAGCCGCTGGTAGGTCAGTTTCTCCCAGCGTTTCCTCCCCCAGGAGCGAAGCGACGTTGGGGGAGGTGGCCCGGAGGCCGGAGGGTGTCTTGGGGAGTACCGGCACAGCCGGGGAGGGGGGCCTATAGCCCCATCAAGAATTCGCGGTCCGAGGCCGATAACGGTTGGGCTATGACCACTGCGAACGCATTCGTCAATGACTGGGCATCCCACCCGATCGGCAAAGTAACCCGCGCTCTGGTCGCCATCATCGGCGTGATGTTGGCCACCCTGGTCCTGCTCCTGGCGAGCATGGGGACCGACGGGCTGTGGCTCTTCGTCCTTCTCGGCGTGGCGATGGCTGTGACCTCGATCCGTGCCGCTCTGCGGCCGTCGGTCATCCGGCTGGCCACTCTGGGCGCGGTGATGGTTGCGATCCCGGTCATCGGCCAGATCATCTGAATCTTCTTGCGACGGGCTCCAACGGCCCGACGCTGACAGGCACGGCCACCGGCTAACGGTGGCCGTGTTCCGTTTTCGGGCACCCACGCCTGGGGGGGAAATCCCCCATATCCAGCCCAATCCTGTCGGGCGATGATGCCGAAGGGACTTCAGGGAAACCACGTCCCTCGAAGCGACAATGGGGACCCGCAGGGGGACCGTTTCGGCGGTCCCCCTCGGCCTTCATGTCGAGGCGAGGGCGACGGCAACCGTGCCAATCCCGAAAGCCCCAAAGCCGCCCCAATGCCCGAGTCGCTAGCTTCGAAACCGATGATCGCCGCCAGCTTCATGAAACGCGGCAGCCCCGAGCTGGAGACCACCTTGCGCCGCATGGTGGTGATCTTCCGGTTCCTCGGGCTGATCTGGATGTTGATCCTGGTCGCGATCACGATCGCCGTCGACCCGCCGCCCACGATCTGGATCGTCTACGCCTCGGTGGGGCTGGCCCTGTTCTGGACCCTGCTCACCTGGTACATGGCGGCTGCCCACCCCAAGGCGATGTCGTCGATCACCTGGTTCTTCTTCGACACTCTCGCCATGCTCGCCATCGGGGCCGCCTCGGTCGCCTCCGGAGCAGAGGAGTTGTTCCACGGTGGCCTCCCCCTTTCGTTGGTTTTCACCGGTGCACTGGTCGGAGGCCTTCCCGGCTCCCTGATCGCTGCTCTCGCCCTCGGGGTCGAGCAATTCCTGGTCCACGTCATCGCCGACCTCGGGGCGGTCCGGGCCGCAGGAAGCGTGATCTTCTTCGTGGTCGGAGCCATCGTCGGCTGGACCTTCGACAAGCTCCGCGACTACGACCTCGCCCGTCAGGAGGCCCAGGCCAGGCTCGCCGAGGAACAGGCCGTGGTCCTGCTCCACGAGCAGCGGGCGGTTCTCGCCGATCGGCTCCACGACTCCGTTTTGCAGACGCTTCATGCGATCCGAATGGGCGCGGACGACCCGGCACAGTCGAGGTATCTGGCCCGTCGTCAGGAGCGGGAGCTTCGGCGAAACATCGAGGAATGGCGGTCCGAGTACCCCAACAGCTTCCGGGCGTCACTGCTGGCAGTCCGTGACGAGATCGAAGACACCCACCGGGTCGAGATCGAGGCCGTGATCCGCGACGATGCCCAGCTCAGCCCGAGCCTCGCCGCCGCAATCGAGGCCGCCCGTGAGGCCCTGGCCAATGCGGCCAAGCACTCCGGCTCGCCGAATATCGCCCTCTATTCCGAGTTCAGCAACGGGGACGCTCACATCCATGTCCGGGACCGAGGGTCAGGCTTCATCGACGACGGAATGAGGACACGAGTCCACGAGCGGCTCGCCAAGAGAGTCGAGAGCGTGGGAGGAGTCGTGGACATCGACTCCAACCACGAGGCCGGGACCGAGATCAAGATCACCGTCGAGGTCTGACATGGACGAACAACTGCGCATCCTGCTGGTCGATGACCACGATGTTGTGCGGGCCGGGATGCGGGCCCTGCTCGACACCTCCTTCGACATCGTTGGAGAGGCCGACAATGTCGACAGCGCGATCGAGTTGATCCGGGAACGAGCTCCGCAACTCGTGGTGCTCGATGTCAAGCTCCCGGGCGGGGGCGGGGCGTCGGTCATCGACGCGGTTCGGCCCGGCCAGCCCGACGTCCGGTTCATGGCTCTGACCGTCTCCACCTCGCGCGAGGACGTGGCCCGATTGATGGACGCCGGAGTCGACGGCTACATCACCAAGACCACTCTGGGCACCGACCTCCCCGCCCTCATACATCAAACCTACGAGGGGGCACGCCCGGTCTCGCCCGACGTCGCCGGCTACCTGCTCGACATCGACGAGGACATCGTGGCCGAGTCGTCGATCTCGAGACTCACCCCCAGGGAGCGGGAGGTGGTGAACCTCATCGCCCGGGGCTACACCTACCGGGAGACCGCGTCGAGGATGGGGATCCGGGTCAAGACGCTGGAGAACCACATGGCCCACATCTTCGAGAAGCTGAGCGTGGCATCCCGCCACGAGCTGACCGCGCTCGCCTACGACCAGGGATACGTCAGACCCGACGACGAGCGATAGCCCGTCGGTCGGCACGGTGGAGGCTCGAGAAGTAGTCGGCTGATTGAGTGCGCCGATCATCGGTCCCGGATTTCTGCGTAACCCAATTCAGATCTCGAGCGATTACATGGGTGGCGTCGCGCGGGGGGCACTCGGGGTGCAGGTGAGAAGGATCAATCGGCGGTCTGAGGACCGAGGGGCAAGCCTGATCGAGTTTGCGCTGCTCGCCCCATTTCTGATCCTCCTGCTATTCGGGATCATCGAGTTCGGTTACTTCATCGGAGAGTTCAACGACGTGCGCCACGGAGCTCGGGAAGCGGCCCGCGCTGCCGCGGTAAACGCAGGCAACAACGACTTCCTCCATGACCTCACCTGCGACTCGATGGATCTCACTTCAGGCGTAACGGTTCAACTCACCGATAGCCCTAGTGGGGATATCGGTGACACCGCCGGCGTCGAGGTTTCCGCCACTCCGGGCTCTCTTTCCGGTCTTGGCTTGATCGAGATCTTTCTGCCTGATGACCTCCAGTCCAGTGTCGAGTTTCGCCTCGAGCAGGACTCGACAGACTGGTCCACGGACGCGTCCCCTGCTCCATGTTGAGGAGGGTGGACTCTGAGAGCGGTGCAGCCGCGGTCATCATCGCCATGTCCCTGCTGGTGCTGCTTGCCTTCGCCGCTGTCGCCATCGACTTGAGTGTCGGCTTCAACCAAAGGCGTCAGGATCAGACTGCGGCCGACATCGGGGTCATGGCTGGGGCGATCGAGACTCTGGGGCCTAACACCACGATTCGCGATCTCATCCTCGATTTCACCCGACGCAACGTTGTCGCCAACTACTCCGCCGGCGAGTGGCAGGCCCTGTGGGAGGAATGTGAAGATCCCGAGCGTCTCGACCTGAACGCCAGCGGCTTCAGCTTCCAGCCGATTGTGGCCCCGGCCGGCTGGACCACTGCCACCGGCAACCTCGACTGCATATCATTCGATGGCGGTGGATTCGTCCGGGTAAACCTTCCCGACCTTCCCTTCGAAACGACCTTCGGCCAGTTGCTAGGTGTTGCCGAGATGGAGGCCAACGCCGACGCCACCGCGAGGATGGGAAATCGGGGCGGAGGGGGGATCCTCCCGTTTGGCCTGCTCAGCACGGCCGGGGAAGGCCAACACGCCTGTCTACGAGACGCCTCAGGCGGCCATGCCGAGGAACCATGCGATGGACCAGACGCCGGCAACTTCGGCGCTCTGGAATCGCCCCACTACGGCACACAGCCCGACGGTCCGAGCCGCAACTGCACCGGAAGCCCCAAGTCGGATGTGATCGCGGTCAACATCGCCTACGGCATCGACCACCGTGTCATCCCTGACCTGGACGGGGCGGTGGCCAACGAAGTGCGCGACACCTGCACGAGCATGGACAACGGCCTGGCGCCAGACACCATGAACACTTTCACCGGCCTCTCCAACGGCGTCCAAGAGGGCCTCGCCACCGGACCGGTCCCCGGAGGTATCGACAGTCCACGCCTACAGCAAGGCAACAATCCGAAGCGCAACGTGTACGGGAGCCCACTCGACGACAGGCCCCTGTGGGAGTACATCGACCCCTCTCTCAGCGTGTCGAACTCACCGTCGGACGACCTCCCTTCGATCTGCGAACGGGACTCGTTCGCCCCGTTCCCCACCAACACTCAACAAGACTGGGATCTCGACGGTGCCATGGATGAGCCCAACTCGTGGGAGCATCTCAGTGCCTGCCTCACCCAGTTCGTGGCAGGGAGCCATACCGCCCCGCTCTTCCTCGACACCCTCAACGAGTCGCCTAGGTTCGGCTACGTGCCGCAGTTTTGGGAGAACACCTTCGGGTCGGGCAACTCGTGGCGCCACGTGGTGAGATTCAAGGCGACCTGGCTCCAGGCCACTTGGTGGCGCAGGGGCGGCACCACCACAGCTTTCCATCCAGGAGAACCGGGCACCTTCACCGCCGGGGGCAATTGGTCGTTGGTCCAGCTTTCGGGAGTTCTCATCCCCGACGACGCCCTGCCGAGCGCGCTACGGGGAAATCCCCCTCCGGGAGGCGGCCTTAATCCCTTCGAGCCAGAACTCTTTCGCTGACCGCGGATCGGCCAACTGACTGCTCGCACTGGTCGGGCGCGGAGGGCTTAGAACTGGAGAGCTGCCGACGCCCAGTGGAGGCCCGCCCCGAAAGCGGTCAGCACTACCAGGTCGCCCTCTCTGATCCTTCCATTGCCCACCGCCTCGGAGAGGGCGAAGGGCACGGTGGCCGATCCGGTGTTGCCGTACTCCTGGATGTTCACGTAAACCTGGTCCTCGCGCAGGTCGAGCTTCTTTCGAATCGCCTCGATGATCCTGAGGTTGGCCTGATGCGGGATCACGAGCGCCACCTCGTCGGTTGTCCTCCCGATCCGGGCCAGAAGCTCCTCTACCGATGACCCCATCCTCTGCACGGCCTCGACGAAGACCTTCCGACCATCCATCACCAGCCTCTTGTGAGCACCTGTCGCCAGCGCTTCCTCGTTGAATGGATTTCTGGTCCCGCCAGTTGCGAGGGTGAGGATCCCCGCCTGGGCCCCATCGGTCCCGGAGACAACGTCGAGCAGCTCCGCCCGCCCCCGGTCCGGACCGAGCACCACGGCGCCTGCGGCATCGCCGAAGAGGACCGCGGTAGCCCGGTCGGTCCAGTCGATGAGCCGGGTGATCAACTCGACACCCACAACCAGCGTGTTCCTTGGAGCGAAGGAGATGCGCGCCCGGGCGATGTCGAGCGCCTGCACGAATCCAGCGCATCCACTCCCACCCAGGTCGTAGGCCGGGACGTGGTCACACCCAAGCCGGTCCTGGAGCAATGCAGCTGTGTCCGGCGTGTACAGCTCGGGGGTGTCGGTGGCCACGATGATCTCCCCGATGTCGGAAGGGGTGAGCCCGGCGTCTTTGATCGCTGATTCCGCGGCGTAAGCAGCCAACGTCAGCGTCGTTTCGTCGGGTGCCGCCACGCGACGGCGCTTGATCCCGGTGCGTTGCGTGATCCACTCGTCCGAGGTGTCGACCAACTCCGCCCACTCGTCGTTGGTCATCACCCGCTCGGGCACGTATCCGCCGAACCCGATGATCGACACCATGCGCAGAGCCTAGGAGCGCGCCGCCATCTGCGCCCGCATGGCCAACGGCCTAGATTGCGCCCGGTCGTCGGCCAGAAAGGGCTCGGAAACCATGTCGTGGCAGAGTGAGCAACCCCCTTGCGAGCACATCGACATGATCCAGGACGTTGACGCGGCCACCGAAGGCTGCGGCGAGTGCCTGGCCGTGGGAGACACCTGGGTCCACCTCCGGCTGTGCCTGGTGTGTGGGAGCGTCGGCTGTTGTGACCAGTCGAAGAACACACACGCCCGCAAGCACGCCGGCGCTGCCGATCACACGATAGTGCGCAGCTTCGAGCCCGGTGAGACCTGGAGATGGTGTTACCCGGACTCCCGCTTCGTCTGACCGATGCCCAAGCCAGTCATCCTCACCGTCGACGACGACCAGGAAGTCCTGCGCGCCATCCAGCGCGACCTCCGACGCCAATACAGCGAGGAGTACCGGATCGTGGCCGCAAGCTCCGGTGCCGAGGGACTGGAGGCTGTGCGTGAGCTGAACCTCCGCAACGAGCCGATCGCACTCCTCCTCGTCGACCAGAGGATGCCGGAGATGACCGGCATTCAGTTCCTGGCCCAGACCATGGAGCGAATCCCTGACGCCAAGCGAGCCTTGCTCACCGCCTACGCGGACACCGAGGCCGCGATCGCCGCGATCAACGAAGTCTCCCTCGACCACTACATCATGAAGCCCTGGGACCCGCCGGAGGAGCGGCTCTACCCGATCATCGACGACTTGCTCGAGGACTGGTGGGCCGGGTTCGTGCCCCGCTTCGAGGGGATCACAGTGATTGGCAATCGATGGGGCCGGGCCACCCACGAGGCGCGAGCCTTTCTCGCACGGAATCAGGTCCCGTACCGGTCGCTCGATCTTGGGACAGACGACGAGGCCGAGGTCCTCCTCGCCGAAGTCGGGGGCGATACGACCCTGCTCCCTGTAGTCCTGATGCCCGACGGGTCGACCTTGGTCCAGCCTTCGTTGTCTGACATCGCCGGGGCGATCGGGTTGCAAACGCAACCGGCCCAGCCCTCATACGACCTGGTGATCGTGGGGGCCGGGCCCGCGGGCCTGGCCGCCGCCGTCTACGGCGCTTCGGAAGGGCTGACCACGTTGCTGGTCGAGAGCGAGGCGCCCGGGGGCCAGGCCGGCCAGAGCTCCCGGATCGAGAACTATCTGGGCTTTCCCAAGGGCGTGAGTGGCAGCGACCTGGCGCGAAGGGCCGTGACCCAAGCGACACGCTTCGGGGCGGAGATCCTGACTCCGGCCGAAGTGGTCTCGGTGACGAGAAACGATCCCTTCCGCACGGTCGGGTTCAGCGACGGTTCCGAGGTGAGCACCAAGGCCCTCCTGATCACGACCGGGGTTTCCTACACCAGGCTCGACTCACCGGGTGTAGAGGACCTCACCGGGGCCGGTGTCTATTACGGCACCTCCCGGATCGAGGGTGCTGCCCACCGCGACGAGCCGATGTTCATCATCGGGGCCGGGAACTCAGCGGGGCAGGCGGCGATGTTCCTCAGCAGGTTCGGCTCCAGTGTCACCATCCTGGTCAGAGGAGACTCCCTTGCCGAGTTCATGTCGCAATACCTGATCGACGCGCTCGCCGCGGAGGAGAACATTTTCATTCGCTACCGCTCCCAGCTGGTCGAGGCCCGTGGCGACACCCATCTCGAAGAGGTGGTGCTGCGGGACCTGGCCACCGACGAGACGGCGGTGGTCCCCGCAGGGGCGGTATTCATCTTCATTGGCCAGTCGGCGCGGACCGACTGGCTTGGCGCCGACGTGGACCGTGATGATCGGGGCTTCATCCTGTCGGGCACCGATTGCGGGCCTAATCCCAAAGGCTGGAATCTCTCCAGGTCACCGCTGCCATTCGAGACCTCGGTGCCGGGGATCTTCGTCGCCGGAGACGTGCGCCACGGTTCGGTGAAACGGGTCGCCTCGTCCACCGGGGAGGGCGCCATGGCAGTGCGGTTCATCCACGAGCACCTGGCGGCTCTTTGAGCGAGGTCTCGATCTTCGACCAGCTGAAGAAGCTGCCCTACTTCGCCGATCTCCCGGAGCGCCTCTTGCTCAGAGTGTGCATTGCCTCCGAGCAGCTTCACGCCATCCCAGGCGAGGTCATCATCGAAGAAGGATCGGAGAGTGACGGCCTCTACGTGGTGACCGACGGTGAGCTCGAGGTCTCCAAACTGAGCGGCGGGCGCGCGATCACGGTGGCCCGGGTGGGAGCGGGGGAAGTTCTCGGTGAGATCTCACTGCTCGACGACGTTCCCCGCATCGCCAGTGTCACCGCGCTCACCGACGTCGAATACATCAAGGTCCCTTCGGAGACGGTCGGCGAGTTGCTTCAGAACCCGACTCTGGTGCTCAAGATGTTGCGGATGGTCACCTCACGCCTCAGAGAGACCGAGTCCCTGGTCCGCAGTGAAGAGCGGATGGCGGGCCTGGGACGGATGGCGGCGGGGTTGATGCACGAGCTGAACAATCCGATGGCGGCAGTGCGTCATGGGACCAACGCCAGCGGTGCGCTCATCGAGCGTCTCGGCGACACCGCCCGCAGGGTCTCGGCCAGCGGCGTCCCTTTCCCTGAAGAACACCCACCGACCAAGCCCGACGGAGAGTTGAGCGCGGTCGCCAAGGCCGATGCCGAGGACGTTCTCGGGGAGTGGCTGTCCGGCCAGGGCGTGGAGGACGCTTGGGAGCTCGCCCCACCCCTGCTCGATGCGGGGTGGTCCATCGAGACCCTGGACGACGTCGCAGGGAGTGCCGGACCGGAGACCAGGGCCGACCTCCTGGCCTGGCTCGGGCTCCGTCTCCTCGGCAGGCAGCTCGTCGAAGAGGTGAAGGCAGGTGCAGACCGGGTCTCAGAGTTGATCCGGGCCGTCAAGGAGTTCTCCTACCTCGACCAGGGATCGGTGCAATCGGTGGATGTGCGGTCCTCGATCGACAACGCCCTGGTCCTCCTCAAGCACCGCCTCAAGACCGGGGTCAAGGTAGAGAAGGACTACGAGCCCGAGCTGCCGGAGATCGAGGCCTACGGAGCCGAGCTCAGCCAGGTCTGGATCAACCTGATCGACAACGCGATCTTCGCCATGGACGGCAAGGGGAACCTGAAAATCACCGCGCACGGCACCGGCGAGGGGGTGATGGTCACCATCGGCGACTCCGGCACCGGGATCCCCGAAGAGGTCGCCTCGAAAGTGTTCGATCCGTTCTTCACCACCAAAGAACCGGGTCAGGGCACCGGGCTCGGCCTGGCAACCGTTCACTCGATAATTGTCCGTCACGGCGGCCAGCTCGATTTCGAGACCGGGCCGGAAGGGACCACCTTTCGGGCTCGACTCCCCCTCAAGCTCCCGGTCCCGGCGACCGCTGCAGACTCGGCCCGCTGACTTTCAGTCGATCGGTGTGTGCTGGTCCAGGATCTCCTTGACCTGATCGAGCGGTATTTCGTGGGCGATCCGGCCCAATCGACCGGTCATGGTCTCCGCGGCGAACAAGGCGTTGACGATCGACTCCTCGGTCGCATCTGCCACCGCGTGGAACAGCGGGTCCATCTCCTCATTGGGGAGAGACGCCACCTCCCTCAGCCGGCCGGGCCGCTCCTCGAGGTGGTTCCCGGTGGAGAAGGCGAGGAAGAGGTCACCGCTCGAATCGTGTCCGTACCCCCCGGTACGGGCCACGCCGACAGTCGCCCGCCTCGCCAGCCTCTTGCACTGGCCGGGGAGAATGGGGGCATCGGTGGCGATGACCACGATGATCGAGCCGCCATTCGGGGCCGTCTCCCAGGGCGAGGGGACGGAGGTGATGTCGATCAGGGGCCCGCAGGGGACTCCTCCAATGCGAAGGTCCTCACGCGCCCCGTAGTTGGACTGCACCAGGACCCCGACTGTGTAGGTCGCGCCCAGGATCTCGACGACCCTCGACGAGGTCCCGATCCCGGACTTGAACTCATGGCAGATCATGCCGGTCCCACCGCCCACGGCTCCCTCGGTGACCTCGCCACCCGCGGCGGCCCGCAATGCCGACTCGGCATCGGAGTCGGTAAGGGGGAACGTCGTCCCATCGCTGAGCCACCCATCCCAGGTCTCGCCGACGACCGGGAGCATGAAGTCCTCGACGACACCAACTCGCACCGATTCCTTGGCCAGGAAGTCGCGGACCAGGCCGACCTGGAACGTGCTGGTGATGCCCACGGGGGAGCCGAGCATGCCCGACTCCTCGAGCCAGGGGAGACCCGTCATCTCCCCATTTCCGTTGAAGACGAACGAGCCGGCGTAGGCGTAGTCCTTCCAGATCCCACCTGCGCGGGGCACGACCATTGTCACTCCGCTGCGAACCACGGCGGGCTCGTCACGGATCACCGTGGCATGCCCCACGAGCACCTCGGGAACGTCGGTGATGGCGTTGGCAGGGCCCGGGCGCAGAGCGCCAATACCCTCGCCGATATCGCGCAACCTGGCCCTCACGTCACCGCCTTTCGGAGCGGCACGCTACCCCGGGGCGTATCGTGCCGTGCCCGATGAGCCAGCTCCAACGTCGATGAGCGCCGTCTTCGCCCGCGGCGTGGCACTCCCGACCGCAGCCTCTGCCAGCGGGTCCTGGATCACCGACAGCAGCGGCAAGCAGTACCTGGACGCCGCGGGTGGAGCAATCGCGGTCGGGATCGGGCACGGCGACGCCCGCATCGGCGAGGTGATGGCAGAGCAGTCGGCCGCTCTCTCCTATGTCCATGCCTCTGCCTTCACCACCGAGATCGGGGAGGCCTATGCGGCGGCGCTCGCCGAGCTGGTGCCGATGGAGGACGCCCGCGTCTTCCCCGTCTCCGGTGGGTCCGAGGCCATGGAGACGGCCCTCAAGATGGCGCGGGCCTTTCACCTGGCCAGTGGGCATCCCGAGCGCTCCCTGATCATCGCCCGCGGGGCCTCGTATCACGGAAACACCAGGGGCGCCCTCGACGTCTCGGGGCGGGAGGCCCTGCGTCGCCCCTATGAGCCCTGGCTGGGGCAGACCGTGCGGGTGCCGCCGGTCGGCGAGTACCGCTGCCCGAACCCGGACCACCCCGGCGACTGCGCGCGATGGCATGCGGGGCAACTCGACTCGGCCATCGAGGACGCCGGGCCGGGCCGGGTCGCCGCATTCGTCGCAGAGCCGATCGGCGGCGCCGCGAGCGGGGCCGCGATGCCTCCGGACGGCTACTGGCCGCTGATCGCTGACGTTTGCCGAAAACATGGGGTCCTGATCGTCGCCGACGAGGTGATGACCGGGTTCGGGCGAACCGGGGAATGGTTCGCCAGCGACCACTTCGGGCTGAGACCGGACCTCTTGGTGGCGGCCAAGGGGGCGTCGAGCGGGTACTGGCCGCTCGGCCTGGCGATCAGCACCGCCGAGATCCACGATGCCATCATCGACGCGGGAGGTTTCACACACGGGTTTACCTGGTCACATCACCCCGTAGGGGCTGCGGTGGGCCTCGAGGTATTGGACCGGCTCAAGGGCCTGCGGCTGATCGACCGGTCACGCACATTGGGCGAGCGCCTGCTCGCCGGTTTGCACGGCGCCCTGGATGATCACCCGCGGGTCGGAGACATCCGGGGAATCGGGCTCTTCGCCTGCGTGGAACTGGTCAAAGACCGTGCAATGAAACAACCATTCGAACGGTCGGCACAGGTGACCGAGCGCATGGTGGCCACCGCACGCGAGAACGGGCTGTTGCTCTACCCATCGACGGGCAACGCCGATGGCGAGAACGGTGACTATCTATTGATCGGCCCTCCGTTGACCGTCCTCGCCGACGAGCTGGACCTTCTCGTCGACCGTCTCGCGCTGTCCCTGGGGAGCTTGAAATGACTCTGACTGCGGTGTGGTCGGACGGCTACCTGGCCCATGATGCCAACTGGTTGGTATGGGTCGGCGCCCGGCTTCCCGGCGATGAGGAATCGGACCGGGCGCTGATCCTGAAGAAGGCTCTTGAACAGGCAGGAGTTCCGATGGTCGCCGCTGTTGCCCATGACCGGAGCCATGTCGAGGCGGTGCACGACATCGGGATGGTCGACTATCTGGAGACCGCACACGACCGTTGGATCGAGGCCGGATATCAGGACGACCCCGGTGTCGACCGGGTGGTGGCCTACGCCTTTCCCCACCCGGCCGCCTTCGGCGCCTATACGGCCCGGGCGCCCAAGAGCCGAGCAGCCATGGCCGGCGTGTATTGCATGGACACGGCCACGGTGATCGGCCCCGGCACTTACGCCGGCGCCCGTGCCGCAGTGGATGGAGCGCTGACCGCGGCCGGCCTGGTCCGCGATGGGGCGCCCGCCGCTTATGCCCCGGTGCGACCGCCCGGGCATCATGCGGGA
Source organism: uncultured Acidobacteriota bacterium (assembly GCA_963780755.1). GTDB lineage: Bacteria > Actinomycetota > Acidimicrobiia > Spongiisociales > ZC4RG35 > JALYNX01. The sequence continues at coordinate 575,464 of CAWACX010000002.1, read as the reverse complement.
AGCAGCTACTTCGGCGGGTCGTGCTACCTGAACAGCGCAGCGGTGGCGGCCGAGTCGTTGGTTCGCGCCGGAACCGGCAAGGTCGCGGTCCTCGACATCGACGCCCACCACGGCAACGGGACCCAGGAGATCTTCTACGAGCGGCCCGACGTCGGATACGTCTCCACCCATGTCGACCCCGGCGAGGGATGGTTCCCTCATTGGTGCGGCTTTGCCGAGGAGACCGGGTCGGGCCCCGGGCGCGGCGCCAATCTCAACCTCCCGCTTGCCCCCGGATCGGATGACACCCGATTCGAATCACGGCTGGCGGAGGCCTGCGAGTGGGTGAGCCGGTTCGCGCCCGACGCCCTGGTCGTCTCCCTCGGGGTGGATGCCGGCGCCGCCGATCCCGAGAGCCCGCTCCAGGTGACCAACGACGGGTTCGCCGCCGCGGGGGTCGCTATCGCATCTCTGGGCCTCCCGACGGTCTTGATCCAGGAGGGCGGCTACCACCTTGCGTCGTTAGGACGGGACGTCATGGCTATCTTGGCCGCCTTCGTAGCCTGAGGAGGGGCAGGTGATCGAGCCGATCTGGATTGGCCGCGTGGTCGTTGGAGGGGAACCGAGCCGGGAGCTCCCCGACACCGGCCATGCCCATATGTGGGGCCTCGAAGACATATGGGCCACCTCCCGCCCTCATGACCTGGCCTCGTCATCTGACGGGTCAACAGTGGCCTTTGTCCTCGATCGCGATGGGACCTACGACGTTTGGTCGATCGACCTCGAAGGCCGGCTCGCCAGAATCACCAGCAGCCGGTCACCGGTCGCCTACTGGGATGACACCGCTCCGGCATTCTCGCCTGAGCAATCCAACTTGGCCTACACCAACGACGGCTGGGTCCATGTGGTTGCCCTCGAGTCGGGCTCGGATCAAGAGGTGGTCAAGGGATCGTTGGGGGCCTGGCTCGATGAGCGTCGGATGGTGGTCATCGTCGACGTCGACCTGCGGTCTCGTCTCGCCGTGGTCGACCTCGACGCGCCGATCCCCGAGGAGGTAGGTCCCGAGGAAGGCCAGGTCGCGGACCCCATCGTCACCGCCGACGGAAGCGTTATTGCGACCTACTACCCGGGCTCGGACATGAACCGATCCGACGTCGTCCGGGTGATGCCCGATGGCACCTGGTCGACGATCGTCGGGTCCCCCGATCGCCGGGCCCACTCGGCGCGGGCCCACGGGCAGGAGCTGGTCTACGTCAACGAGCCGGGCGAGCGGGCCGGCCTCTATCTCACGACCCTCGACAGTGGTGAGCATCGGCTTCTGGCAGAAGGAGACTTCGATCTCGGTTCCCCTGCTTGGTCATTGGACGGCACCCACATCGTGGCGACCGCGTCGAATCGGGGTCGGGCAGACCTGGTCAGGGTCGACCTGGACGGCACGATCACCGTGATCGATCGCGGAGGTGTCTGGTCCGAGCCGGTCCCGGTCCGAGACGGGGTGGTCGCCACCCACGAGTCATGGTCGGCCTGTCCCAGCATGGTCCTGATCGGACCAGACGGAGAAACGCGCACCCTGTTCAAGGAAGCCCCGCCTGCGATCAAGTCGGCCGTTCCAGCGGGATTCGAGCGCGTGGCATACAAATCGCTCGACGGCAAGGAGATCGAGGGCTTCCTCTCTCGCCCCGGGGGCGACGGCCGACCGGCTCCCGTGATCCTCTATGTCCACGGCGGGCCCACCGATCGCTACGGCGAGGAATGGGACGGCCATGCCCAGCACTTCATCGAGAAGGGGTATGGCTGGATGGGGATCAACTTCCGGGGCTCCACTACTTACGGTCTCGAGTTCGAGAGGGCCAACCACGGCCAGCTGGGAGTCGGCGACACCGAAGACTGCGTCGCCGCCGCCCAGTATCTCGCTTCCCTGGAGTGGGTCGACCCGGGCCGAATCGTGATCTTCGGGGCCTCCTACGGCGCATATCTCACGGTGGCCGCCCTCGGTCGCTCCGACAACCCCTTCGCCTGCGGAGTCGCCAAGTACGGCGACTACAACATGTTCACATCCTGGGAACAGACCGACGTGGTTGGTCATGACGAGTTCTTGCGGCTGCTTGGGCACCCGGACGACAACCGGGAGGCATATCGGGCGGCGTCGCCGATCTTCGCCGTCCCTCAGATCTCGGTCCCCCTCCTCTTCGTCCACGGTGAGAAGGACCCGAGGACTCACTACAAGCAGGCCGAGGAATTGCTCGAAGCCATGCAACTCAATGACAAGCAGTTCGAGTTCGTCAGCTACCCGACGGAGGCTCACGGGCTCTTGCACCGTGAGCCGCAGCTCGACTTCTACCGACGCATGGGCCGATTCGTCGACTGGCACACCGCTCCCAGAGACTGACAGCCCGCCGGATTTCCCCGCTTCACAAGGCTTCACGGCTCAAGAGAGCCTGCCTCAAAGCCGATTTTCTTCCCTATGGCGCCCCGTAACACGCATGGGACGCGGCCGTCTGGTTGGTGGATCGCGCTGACCGCGTTTTTCGCGGTCCTTTCAATCGTGGTCGCCATCGCGGCTGTGGTCTATCAACGCGAAGCGACGCGGCCCATCGGAGAGGGCCAGCTCTTCTACGACGAGGCGAGGGCAGGACATGCTCAGGTCGATGCCTGGCTGGCATCCGGCGACACCGAAGAGCAGGCGGTGCGCAGGCTTCGCAACGCTCTCGACATCGAGGGCGTCGCGCTCCTCGACAGCGAGGGGAATGTCACGGCAGCCACATCGGAGACGATGGCGGACGCCACGATCGACAATCCCGTCCTTCAGTACGCCTTGAGCTCAGCCACGTTTGCCGCCGTCGCATCCCCCCTCCAGCTGGACCTGGAGATAGACGGGGTGACCGAGTGGGAAGCCGAAGACGTGCTCTACCTGGCGGTGCTTCCCGCCGACGACGGGCACGCGCTTCTGCTGCACTATGACATCTCCGCCCTCCTCGCCAGACGGGCCGGGGCGCTCGGGATCCAGGCGACCACGATCCAGCTGGCAGGGGCCGCAATGGTGTTCGCACTCGCCGCCCTCCTGGCGATGGTCGGCAGGGCGCGCTCCACCCAGCGATACCGGGAGATGGCCCTCGAATCGGCCTACCTGCGCAAGGAGTCCGAGTCCTTGCAGTCCCACAACTCGGAGCTCGACAACTCGCGGCGCAAGGCGGAGGCTGCGCTCGCCCTGGCCGAGGAGAAAAACCGGATACGCGCCGAATTCGTCCTGATGATCAACCACGAGTTGCGAACTCCGCTGACGAGCGTGGTCACCGGAGCCGAGCTTCTGATGATGAGCGAGCCCGACAGCCCGGACCGAGACGAGATCCTCGAGGCCCTGGTCCACGATGGGCGCCGCCTGCAAACGATGATCGACCAGCTTCTTGCGGTGGCCCGGGTCGAGAACCGCGGGCTCTCCTACACACCTGAGCCCGTCCCCTTCTCCAAGGTGTGCGATGCGGTGGCCATGGCCCATTCCAGGGTGATCTCGAGCCATGCCCCCGACTGCCACCGTGAGGGCGACGACCTGATGGTGATGACCGACCTGCAGACCCTGCGGAACCTGTGCTCGTCGCTGGCGGACAACGCCTTCACCCACGGCGCACGCAACGTGCGCATCCACTGCAGCACCGAGGAGATCCACCAGCCTCAGATCGTTGTCGGGACCCCGCCGGATCCCGCGGTCTACATCTCGGTGTCCGATGATGGCCCGGGGATTCGAGAAGAGTTCCTGCCTCGCGCCTTCGAGAAGTTCGAGAAGGACAGCCGCAGCTCTGGGACCGGGCTCGGTCTCTACATGGCGAAGTTGATGGCCGAAGCCATGAGCGCCTCGCTTCTCGTCTGGACCTCATTGGAAGGGACCACGTTCACGATTGCGCTCCCCGTTGCGCGAGTGGACGCCGCGGTTGGTGTGGCATGAGACGATTCCTGCCTCTCCTGGTCGCCCTGGTCTGTGTCGCGGCTTGTCAGACCACCACGGCTTCATCGACCGATGTGGAGCTGTTCGAGTTCGGCATCGAGCCCGGGGTGTCGACACTCGAAGCCGGAAGTGTCGATCTGACAGTTACCAACACCGGTGAGTACTCGCACACACTGGTCATCACTGACGCCAGCGGCCAGGTCGTATCGGCCGGTGATGTGGTCGGATCGGGCGAGACCACGCAACTCAGCGTCGATCTGGCGCCCGGCGAGTATTCGTTCACCTGCCGGATCGTGGGCCAGGACGATGACGGGAACGTCATCGACCACTTCGAAGAGGGAATGCACACCACTATCACCGTTTCCTGACGAACGAAGGGCCCGATCGGTACCTTCGGCCTGTGACATCGCCACCGGAGGTCGCCTCCCGCCTCTTTCACCCGATCGCCGCCAGCTACGAGCGCTGGGCCGCAGTCCTCAGCCTCGGCCAGGACCGCAGGTGGCGGGAGGCACTCGTCGACGGCATCGGCCTCCCGTCCGGGTCGTTGCTCCTCGACGTCGCCGCCGGCACCGGATCGATCACACGGACCTTGACCAGCGCCGGGTTTCGGGTGGTGGCCCTCGACCAGAGCCCGGACATGCTCGGCATGCTCGACCATAAGGGAGTCCCCAAAGTGGTGGCCACTGGTGAGCGCCTACCCGTGGCCTCGGGTTGCGTGGACGGGGTCACCTTCGGCTATCTCCTCCGGTATGTCGACGACCTGCCCGAGGCATTGTCCGGGTTGGCCCGGGTGGTGCGCCCCGGCGGTGTGGTCGCGGCCCTCGACTTCGGGCGGCCCCACGGCGTCTGGGGACTGCTGTGGTGGATCTACACCAGGTGGATCCTCCCGCTCGCCGGGCTGGTGATCGGAAGTGGGTGGGCGGAAGTCGGCCGGTTCCTGGGACCCAACATCGACCGGTTCTGGGCGAACCACAGCCCGGAGGAGCTCACAGCGCGTTGGACCGAGTCAGGGATCCGGGACGTTCATTGGCGGTCGATGTCCTTGGGCGGCGGCTTTCTGATCTGGGGCACCCGGGATGACTGAGCGGGCCTTCTACGCCAGATCCGGGTCCCCGGGGCGGGACTTCGTCACCCTGCTCCATCCCCCGTACACCCTGTGGCACCTCTCCTATGTCGCCATCGGGGCTGCATTGGCACCGGATGTCGACTGGATGGTCCTAGCCGGCGCCCTGCTCGCATTCTTCTTCGGCCTCGGAATCGGGGCTCACGCCCTGGACGAGGCGCACGATCGCCCATTGCGCACAGGCCTGAGCGATGGCGTGCTGTGGGCTCTCGGCATCGGCGGCATCGCTGTTGGGGCGGCCTTCGGAGTGGCGGGCGCATTTGTCATCGGGCCCGGGATCCTGGTCTGGGCCGCGGTCGGGGTGCTCCTCGCCACCGGATACGCGTTGGAATGGTCATCGATCATCCACTCTGATTGGGGCTTCGCCGTCTCCTGGGGAGCCTTCCCGGTGCTGGTCGGCTATTGGTCGCAGACCGAAGCGCTGTCATGGGCCGCCCTCTTAATGGCTGTCGCGGCCACCGTCTTGAGCCGGGTGCAACGAGAGCTGAGCACCCCGGCGCGCCAGATGCGTCGCACCGGCACATCGATGGAAACTGAGGGCTGGGAGCCGAGCGAGCTGCTCGGCACCTGGGAGCGCCCACTCCGCCTGCTCTCGATCGCGATGCCCCTCCTCGCGCTGTCGTTGCTCGCTGTCCACCTATGAGCCCCCGAATGCGAGTCGCGGATGCCCCTGATGGATTTCCTACACCGAATCTGGAACGGGTAGATTCGCCGTCCGTTGTGAGCTTGGAGGCTCCCGGAAACTCTGTTTCGCCCGGCACAACGGGTTTCGATACCAACTTCGATGTTTCGCGTCTGCAACTGAAAGGACCATGAGAGTGCCAGTCGTCCTCGCCGCCGAAGGTGGCTACCAGGAGTTCACCCTCGGGACAACCGAGTGGATCTGGCTCGGTTTCGCACTGGCGACGTCGCTTCTGGCGATCCTGGTCGGGTTCATCCTGGCGCGGGGCGTCCGCCGTGCCGATCAGGGCACCGAGAAGATGCAGGAGATCGCGGGAGCCATTCAGGAAGGGGCTATGGCCTATCTGAAGCGGCAGTTTCGGACCATCGCCCTCATCCTGATCCCGCTCATCGTGGTCGTCTTCCTGACCTCGACCGAGGTGCTCAAAATCGACGGCACGGAGGCCCTTTCCTTCTTCGAGTCCGGCACCTACCGAACGGCAGCGTTCGTCGCCGGGTGCATCATGTCGGGACTGACCGGATTCATAGGGATGAGCCTCGCGGTCCAGGGAAATGTCCGCACCGCCGCCGCCGCCAAAGGCGGATCCCTGCCCGCCGCACTCAGCATCGCCTTCCGCACCGGAGGGGTGGCCGGCATGTTCACCGTTGGACTTGGTCTGCTCGGGGCGACCGTGATCATCATGATCTTCCAGAACACCTCGTCGGCGATCCTGATCGGCTTCGGATTCGGCGGTTCCCTCATCGCCCTCTTCATGCGAGTCGGCGGTGGGATCTTCACCAAGGCAGCAGACGTCGGCGCTGACCTGGTAGGCAAGATCGAGCAAGGAATCCCGGAGGACGATCCACGCAACCCGGCCACCATCGCCGACAACGTCGGGGACAACGTCGGGGATTGCGCCGGGATGGCCGCCGACCTCTTCGAGTCCTATGAGGTCACCCTGGTGGCTTCGATCATCCTCGGAGTAGCGGCCTTTGCTTCGATCGGAGCCAACCCGGCGCTCGGCCTGGTCTTCCCGGTCATTGTGCGCGCCATAGGAGTGCTCGCCTCGATCGTGGGTGTGTTCCGGGTCCGGGCCACCGAGAAGGACACGTCGGCCTTGGCGCCGATCAACCGCGGGTTTCTCACGGCAGGAATCCTCACCGTGCTCGGCACCGCCGCCGTCGCCTACTTCTACGTGGGCAACGAGAACGGCGGCGAGGGGTGGCGGGTCCTGGCGGCCGTGGTCACCGGACTCGTCCTCGCTCAGGTGGTAAGCAAGCTCACCGAGTACTTCACGTCTACCGAGGACAAGCCGGTCCAGGAGATCGCCGACGCCACCAGGACCGGCCCGGCGACGACGATCCTCTCCGGGGTCTCCGCGGGCCTGGAGTCGTCGGTGTGGGCGATCGTCGCCATCGCCGGCGCCATTGCAGTGGCCATCGGCCTCGGAGACGGCAACATCCAGTTCTCGCTCTATCTGGTGGCGCTGACCGGCATGGGGATGCTGGCCACAACCGGGGTCATCGTCTCCGAGGACACCTTCGGGCCTGTGGCCGACAACGCCGCCGGCATCGCCGAGATGTCCGGAGAGTTCCACGGCGATGCCCAGAAGGTCATGGTCAGCCTCGATGCGGTGGGCAACACCACCAAGGCCGTGACCAAAGGATTCGCCATCGGCTCAGCGGTCATCGCCGCGGTGGCCCTCTTCGCCTCCTTCATCGAGACCATCGCCGGCGAGCTCGGGCTCGGCCTCGAGGGCTCGGACGTGTTCAACGCTCCGGAGACCTCGATCAATGTTGCCGACCCCGCCACCTTCATCGGCCTCCTGATTGGAGGATCGGTCGCTTTCCTGTTCTCCGCCCTCGCGATCAGGGCGGTTGGGCGCACCGCCGGCGTCGTGGTCGAGGAGGTTCGCCGTCAGTTTGCCGACGGCAAGATCATGTCCGGGCTGCGCCGACCCGACTACGGGCCGGTAATCGACATCTGCACCAGGGCCTCGCTCCGAGAGCTGACCACCCCCGCCCTTCTCGCGGTGCTGACCCCGGTGATCGTCGGGTTCGGAATCGGCTACCCCGCCCTTGGCGGGTTCCTGGCAGCGGCGATCCTCACCGGACAGCTGATGGCCAACTTCCTCTCCAACTCCGGTGGCGCCTGGGACAACGCCAAGAAGTACATCGAGGACGGGCACTACGGGGGCAAGGGGTCGGAGAGCCACAAGGCTGCCGTAATCGGTGACACCGTCGGTGACCCGTTCAAGGACACCGCGGGACCCGCTCTCAACCCGCTGATCAAGGTGATGAACCTGGTCTCGCTGTTGGTGCTGCCGGCAGTGATCGCGCTTCGGGACAACACCACGGCCCGGCTGACTATCGCCGGGGTCTCCCTGGTCGTGCTCTTGATCGCGATCGTCTATTCGAAGCGCGAGGCTTCGGTCGCCGGTTCCTCGCCAGAGCCGGTCACAGCCGAGGTCTGATGCGAAATTTGGACGAAAAGGGCGCTATTTGAGCCCTTTTCGTCCACAGAACAGGACATGACCACCTTCGACGTGATCGTGGCCGGCGGCGGGGTCATGGGATGCTCAACCGCCTACCACCTCCTCCGGGCGGACCCCGGCCTTCGGGTAGCGGTGATCGAGAGGGATCCCACCTATAGCCAGGCTTCGACGGTGCTCTCCGACGGCAATGTGCGCATCCAGTTCAACCTCGAGGAGAACATCAGGATCTCCCAACACACGCTGGCGGTCCTGGAGACGTTCGCCGATGACATGGCGACGTCGACCTACCAGCCCGCTGTCAGCGCCAGGCATCAGGGGAACCTCTTCCTTGCCGACGAGACGACCCGCGCCGCCGCATTGGCAGGTCTGGCTATCCAGAAGAGCCTGGGCTGCGACGTGGAGTGGCTGGACATCGCCGAGATCGGGGCCAGATTCCCCGGTTATCGGTCGGAGACCATGGTCGGGGGCACGCTTGGGATGCAGGACGGCTCGGTGGACCCTGGGGCGATGCTCCGCGGATATCGGGCGAAGGCGATCGAGCTGGGAGCGATCCCGATTCAGGGAGAAGTCGTCGAGCTCGTGGCGAACGGTGGTGAGATGCGAGGGGTACACCTCGCCGACGGCTCCACTCTCACCGCCCCCATCGTCCTGAACAGCGCCGGCGCCTGGGCACCGGCACTGGCCGCGGCAATCGGAGCCGACCTGCCCGTGGAGCCGGTGATGCGCACGGTGTACGTGGTTGCGACCACCGTCGATACCAAGGGCATGCCATCGGTGTTCCTCCCGTCCGGGGTCTACGCCATCCCCGAGTCCGACACCACATGGCTGATCGCCTGGTCGCGACCCGAGGACCCCGTGGGATTCGACTTCACCCCTGCCAGTCGGGACCGCTTCGAGGAGGTGATCTGGCCTGCGCTGATCGAGCACCTCCCCTCCTTCGACGAACTCCGGGTGCAGCGAAGTTGGGCCGGGCTCTACGACGTGAACACGCTCGACGGGAACGCCATCGTCGGCGAGTGGCCAACTATCTCCGGCCTCTACGTGGCCTCCGGGTTCTCCGGGCATGGGCTCCAGCAGGCTCCGGCGATCGGCCGATTCCTGGCCGAGTCGATCCTGAGGCTCCCCCACGAGCTCGACCTGAGCCGCTTCGGCCCTCAGCGCTGCATCGACGGAGCTCCGCTCTTCGAGCACGCCGGCCGCCTGATCTAGTTTCGAGCGATGCCACGGCCCATTTCCGAATATCGGGTCCTCAGCTTCGACTGTTACGGGACCCTGATCGATTGGGAGGCTGGCATCTGGGAGGCACTACAGCCCCTGCTTCTCGACAACGGCCGCGGCGACATCGACCGGGGCACGACCCTCGCGGCCTTCGCCGAGGCCGAGAGCGAGGTGGAAGCACGGAGCCCGGCCCTGGGCTACCCGCGGATCCTGGCCCTGGTCCACCGCCAGTTGGCCGGCCGCTTCGGGTTGACCACCACCATGGAGATGGATGAGGCCTTCGGCGACTCGGTCCCCAACTGGCCCGCCTTCGAGGACAGCCCGGCCGCCCTCGCCAAGCTTGCCACACGGTATCGGTTGGTGATCCTTTCCAACGTCCATCGAGCCGGGTTCGCCGCATCCCGGGCCTGGCTCGGCGTCGACTTCGATGCGGTGTACACCGCCGAGGACATCGGCTCCTACAAGCCGGACCCACGCAACTTCGAGTATCTCGTCGAACAGATTCGGAACGACCTGGGTGCCGGTCCCGACGACCTGCTCCACGTCGCCCAGAGCCTGTTCCACGACCACGTTCCGGCGCAAGCCCGAGGGCTGGCCACGGCCTGGATCGACCGTCAGCGTCTGTCCGCGGGCGGGCATTGGGGAGCCACAGCCCGGGTCGAGGAGTTGCCCGTCATCGACCACCTGTTCTTCTCGATGGCCGAGTTCGCCGAGGCGGCGGTCAACGGATCCGGTCGGTGATCCACTCGGCGGTCTTGCGCACCGCCACCTTCGACTCCGGAGAACCGGGCAGCTTGTTTTGGAACACGTGGGGCATTCCGTCGTAGAGGTCGAGCTTGGCCTCCACTCCCGCCTGGTCGAGGGCCTGGTAGTGGCGTATGAAGTTGCTGAGAAAGATCTCCCGGGTCCCGCCCTGGATCAGAGTCGGTGGGAACCCCTTCGTGTAGTCGCCGTACACGGGTGACACGTAGGGGTTGGTGTGATCGGCGGGGTCGGCATAGGCAAGGGCTGCCGGTCGCAAGAAGCGCTCGTAGACATAGCTTCCCTCGAAGTCGGCCAGAGTGTTGTAGGTGTCTCCGCTCTGCGTGATGTCGGACCACGGGGACCACATCACCACCGCTGCTGGCATCCCCATGCCCTGGTCGCGCATCTTGAGCACCGAGCCCGCCACGAGCGACCCTCCGGCTGACTCGCCATAGATCGCAATCTGCTCCATCGTTGTCCCGGCCCCGACAACCGAACCGAACACCGCGAGGACCTGGTCGGTGACCTCCTGCCAACGTGCATGGGGCGCCAGGGTGTAATCGATCGACACCACACGGAGGCCAGAGGCCCGCGCCACCAGCGCAGCGTTTCCGATGGTGGACCGGGAGGTGAAGGCCACGTAGCCACCGCCGTGGGCGTAGAGAACGACGCGGCCGTCATCGACCCAACCGTCGGGGTGGACTTCGAGCACAGGGACTCCACCGATCTGGGTCGGGGTGACTTCGACGCCGGGGCCGGAGTCTCCAAGACCCATCGCCAGTCGTTCGGCTTCGAGGACCTGGGTCCGCTCCCGCCAGCCCTCGAGGTCACCGGGATCCGGCGGAGGCGGCGCTTCGGTGGGATCCAACAGCGATTCGAAGAGGTCAGCCCAATCCTCCGACACCGTGTCCGGGACCTGCCGATACGGAGGGACCACACCGGAGGTCAACCGTACGACACCTCGGCGCCACCACTGGTCTCGATGCTCTGTTGAGCCGGGCTTCCCTCGACCGACACGTCGGCGCCTCCCGATGCCTCACCGGTGATGGCTTCCGTCACGTTGACGGCCACGTTGGCGCCCCCCGACGCCTGGAGGATCATCTCCGCGACCGGGAGTGCTGTCAGGTCGATGTCGGTGCCACCGCTGGCCTCGATCTCGACTGTCGTCGCCTGACCTTGGCCAAGCACGTCCGATCCTCCCGACGCTTCGATGCCGAGCAGATCGCCAACGATGACTTCGACGTAACGGTCCCCGCCTCCGAGGGTGTTGTACATCCCCTCGCTGTAGATGCGAAGGGTGTCCCCATCGACCTCGGTCTTGATCCGGTCGATGACGTTGTCGTCGTAGTTGACGGTCACCTCGGTTGCCGATCCGGGCTCGGCGGTGAGTCGGAGAGCGATACCACCCGAGACCTCGATCCGTGTCACGTCGGAGACGACTCGCTCCTCGGTCACGATCGTCCCCGAGCCGGTCACCCCGCATGCGGCCAGGAGCACCAGAGACAAGGCCGGTGCCAGCCATCGTCGGTGCGTCATGCCACCGAAACCTACAGAGTCGATGCGACGCCTAGGGCTGGGCCTGGCCCGAGTTGGGGCTCACCATCAGTGACGACACGTCGACGGCTTCGAATGCCGAGCCCGGGATCTCATGGAGCTCGTGGAGGATGTCGTTGTCCCATCGGGGGTCGGGGGCACCGGAGACATACCAGGGCGACCCGTTGTCGGCCAGCACCAGCCCGTATTCCTTCATTGCCCGCAGGATCACCCGGACCTGGGGCGAGAACCCCGAGATGTCGAAGCTCGCCTTGAGCCGGAAACGTTGACCCATCGGGGGGAACGAGGTCCCTGTGTTGTCCGACGCATCATGGCGGGCCGGCCAGACGTGGGCGGCGCGGGTCTCGGGTGCCGTGAACCGAATGGCGTGGGTGATCCGACCTGAGGCGACTTCCGGGTACCTCACCAGGCCGGGGAAGATGGGAAGGCCTGCCGCATCGGCGGAGGTCCAACCATCGGGGCGGAGATCGTAGGAATCGAGTTCGTATCGCGCACCGGAGGCGGCGCGCCACCGGTTGCCGGGACCTGGGAAGGCATAGAACAACTCGAAGAGCTCACAGCGGAACTTGTCGACCACGATCACGTGGCGATCGCCGTCGGCAGCGGGCCCGCCCTCGATCGGGGCCGAGAGTGGGATCGGGAACGGGCCCGGATCGGACTCACCCCCGTAGGCGGTGTACTGGATGGTCACGCCCGGGGTTCCTGCAGGCACCTCGAGATAGGGGATCCCGATCGGGCTGGTGGACCCGGGCGGCCAAACCCCGGAACCGAAGTCGGCGTGCATGGTCTCCGAGGATCCGATGGTCGCCACATATTGCGCTGATCTGAGTGGACCGGCAGGGAGTCGACACGAGTGTTCCAGATGTCGTCGGCGGGAAGGATCGGGCAACGGGCTGGTGGTTTGTTGGGGGTGAGGTGGAGGGCCCTGGTGAGGAAGGTGGCCATCTGGTCCCGTTTGATCTGCTGGTCGGGACAGAACCTGGTGTTCCCCGGAGGATTGCAACCCGCGGTCACTCCCGCCGCCGCCAACCGGTTGATCGCCCCCTCGAAGATATGACCGTTGTCATCGGAGAAACGGTTCACCGACGAAGCCGGATAATGGAAGGCCCGGGACAACATGGCAGCCATCTCCCCTCGGGTCATCGCCCGGTCCGGGCAAAACCGGGTGTTCGCCGGAGGGTTACACCCCTGGGTGATCCCCGCCGCCGCCAACCGGTTGATCCCCCCCTCGAAGACATGACCGTTGTCGTCGGAGAAATAGTTGCGGCCGTTGGACCCCAAACCCAACGCCCGGGACAAGAACACCGCCATCTCCCCCCGAGTCACCGACCGGTCCGGGCAGTAACGATCATTCACCGGAGGGTTACACCCCCGAGTGATCCCCTCCGCCGCGATCGCCTCTATCCCACCCTCATGCACATTCCCGTCGTCATCGACAAACGAGCCCCCAGGCGGCAACACCGCCAACACCAACCCCACCAAGAGCGCGGTGAGCTTTGACGTCACTCGATCACCGAGTTCGTGATCTGGATCGGGCCGTCGCCGAGGTAGAAGATTCCCGGCATGTCTCGAACTGATCGCTCGGGTTCGCTCTCAGCACCGAGTCCTGGATGATGAGATGCCCGGTGAGGTTGTTGCTCACGAAGAAGATGGCTCCGCCGCCCTCACGGGCATGGTTGTGCTCCATCCGGGTCCCCTGGACCCGAAGGGTTATCTCGTTGCCGTCCATGTAGATGCCGGCACCGCTCCCCCCGCCCGGAGTCCCGCCCTGGGCTGGATTCGCTCCATGTCCGGTGGTCTCGTTGTAGGTGAAAAGGCTGTTGATCACCGTCCACGAGACACCGATGCTGCTGATGCCGCCGGCGTTGGAGCAGGTGTTGGTGAATGAGGGTCCACCGCCGAACGTGCTGTTCACCACGTAGACCGGCTGGTTGTTGTACTGGCTGAAGACCCGCACCGATGCACCGCCGACGTCGGGCCCGCTCACTGCGCACTCGTTGCGTGCAAACACCGAGTTCACGATCTTGAACCGACCACCCCGCACGAAGATGGCGCCACCGCCGTCTGTGTTGCTGATACCGGGCTGGTATCCGTCGATGAAGGCGAGGTTCTGGACAGTGAGCTGGGGGTGGTCCTGGTTCTGACAGTGTGAGGTGGTCCACACCTGCGCCTGGTCACAGGTGTTCATGTACAGGATCCGACGCGTGCCCCCGCCGCTCAACGTCACCAGGCCGCCGCCGTCGATCACGATCTGGGGCCCGGTGTCGTTGAACACCTTGGCGGTCTGGCTCATCACGATGGTCACCGGGTTCGGGCCACACTCGAAGGTGATGATCCCGCCCTGGGCCACCGCGTTGACCACGGCCTGGGAGGTGCAACTCTGCGGAGTCCCATTCCCGATGACGTGGTCGGGATTGGATGTGTTGACCGCCCGAGCGGCGACCGGCACCGGGAAATCGCCGTCAGGGTTGCCCGGGAGGGGGAGGAGCCGGGCTGGTGGTTTGTTGGGGGTGAGGTGGAGGGCCCTGGTGAGGAAGGTGGCCATCTGGTCCCGTTTGATCTGCTGGTCGGGACAGAACCTGGTGTTCCCCGGAGGATTGCAACCCGCGGTCACTCCCGCCGCCGCCAACCGGTTGATCGCCCCCTCGAAGATATGACCGTTGTCATCGGAGAAACGGTTCACCGACGACGCCGGATAATGGAAGGCCCGGGACAACATGGCAGCCATCTCCCCTCGGGTCATCGACCGGTCCGGGCAAAACCGGGTGTTCGCCGGAGGGTTACACCCCTGGGTGATCCCCGCCGCCGCCAACCGGTTGATCCCCCCCTCGAAGACATGACCGTTGTCGTCGGAGAAATAGTTGCGGCCGTTGGACCCCAAACCCAACGCCCGGGACAAGAACACCGCCATCTCCCCCCGAGTCACCGACCGGTCCGGGCAGTAACGATCATTCACCGGAGGGTTACAACCCCGAGTGATCCCCTCCGCCGCGATCGCCTCTATCCCACCCTCATGCACATTCCCGTCGTCATCGACAAACGAGCCCCCAGGCGGCAACACCGCCAACACCAACCCCACCAAGAGCGCGGTGAACCACACCATCCTTTAGAAGATCGGTCCCGGATGAGCGAGACCTGAGCCGAAAACGAAGAAGGGAGAGTGGGTCGTGACCCACTCTCCCTTCCCGACCTGGCGCCGATCTCAGACGCGTCAGTTGATGCTTGCGGTCTCCTTGGAGTTGGGATCGACGACCTTCACCTCGACGAACTCGATGTCCATGAACTCCGGGTAGGCCACTACTCCCATCTCCGGCTGATCGATTCCCAGCCGCTCAGCTGTCTCGGAGAGGCGGATTCCTCCCTTGGTGATCCTGTCCTGGAGCTTGAAGAAGCCATATGCGAGCCCGAACATGAGTGTCCAGATCACCACGACTCCGGCGAGCTGGGCAAGGATTTGAGTTGTGCCCCCATAAATGAGGCCCTTGATCTCGATCGGGCTGCCCGCCGCGTCGACCGCCAGGTTCCACCCGTCGCCGTAGCTACCGTCCGGAAAGATCCCGACCGCGAGGACCCCAAAGGTCCCGCACACCCCGTGAACCGCGATCGCACCGACGACGTCGTCGATCCCGCGCTTCTCGATGAACCTGATCGCCTCCACGACCAGCACACCGGCAATGCTCCCGATCACCGCCGACCAACCTGGGGTGACAAAAGCACAGGGAGCGGTGATCGCCACCAGACCGCCGAGCATCCCGTTCATCATCATCCCGGGATCGGGCTTCCTCCCCCGGAAGTACATGCAGTACAGCATCGAGGCCACGGCCCCGAAGGCGCCGGCTATCGCCGTGTTGGCCGCAACGGTGGCGAACTGGACGTCGGTCGCCGCAAAAGTCGAGGCGGCGTTGAACCCGAACCATCCGAACAGGAGGATGAAGGTCCCCAGGGCCGCCATCGGGATGTGATGTCCCGGGATAGCGTTGGGGGTGCCATCCGACTTGAACTTCCCGAGACGGGGACCAAGCGCGAGGGCGCCGGCCAACGCAGCGGCTCCCCCCATGGCGTGGACCACCCCCGATCCGGCGAAGTCTGCGTAGCCGACTCCCCAGCCCATCGAGCTCCACAAGCGATTCAACCAGCCGCCACCCCAGGTCCACGCACCGAACAGCGGGTAGTAGATGGCGCCGCAGAAGAGGCCCCATCCTACGAAGCTCTTCCATCTCCATCTCTCCGCCATCGACCCGGTTGGGATCGTTGCGGTGGTGTCCATGAAGGCTGCCATGTAGAGGAAGAACCCGAGAACGGCAGGCGTGATTGCGCCGCCCTGAAGGAGAAAGCCTCCTTGCCAGAGGAAGACCCAGTCGCCCGAGCCGATCAACGGACCACCGAGAGCGGCGTCGTAACCGAAATCGAACCCCGGCAACACGTATGAGAAACCGCCGAACATGAAGGCGTAGCCCACGACAAAGAATGCGACAAACCCGAGCCCAAAGATCGCGAAGTTGGTGGACACCACGTGCGCCGCGTGCTTGGCACGCGAAAATCCCGTCTCGACGAGCGCGAACCCGGCCTGCATGAAGATGACCAGGACCGCCCCGATCACGATCCAGAGCAGGTTCAGTGGTTGGGTGACGGCCGCCGCCGCGTCCGTCTCTTGAGCGAAAGCGGGTAACGCAGCAACCGTCGTCAAGAGGCCGACGACGGTTGCCACGGCCCCTGACCTCCTCAGTCGTGTCGTTGATCTCAAGGCGATTCCTCCCTGTGACGTGGTCCGGCGAAATTAGGGAGGGTTCTGTGAATCGATTCGAAACGTGGTGTTACGGATCGCGATCGATTCGATGATGGCTTTCTTACATCTGGGTCGGAGGCACCGGCTCGAGCAGATATCCCCGGGAGCGGATGGTTCTGATGGTGAGCCCGATCGCCGGCAGCCGCTGACGAAGTCGGAGGATGTGGGCATCGAGTGTGTTCCGATGCGGGTCCGGCCTCCCTCCCTCCGCGCGAGGCCACCCCGCCTCGGTCAGTCCTTGTCGGGTGACGACGGCGCCGAGTCGCGTGATCATCGCCCCGACGATGCGCGCCTCCAGCGGGGACAACGCAACCCAACCATCACCGAAGCGAAGCATCCCGTTCTCTTCAAGCGCCGGCAAACTGGCGACCGACCGCTCACGGTCCCGGGCCCTTCGACGCAGGGTCTCCGCCCGCACCTCGAGATCCGACTCCGGCGCCGGGGCCCGGATCCAGTCTTCGAGGACGTCAAGGCATACCGGAGGTGGGCTGCCCGAGTGGACCAGCAGGAGATGAGGGCGTCCGGCCGCGAGCAAAGCGCGCCTCCTCTCCTCTCCTCCGGGCCACAGGACGAGCTCGACCTCGCTCTTCACCGAACAGACGAAACCGCCCCCGTGTTACCTCCTTGTTTCAACGTTGTGAAGGGTCTGAAACGCGGAGGGCTGGGTACCCTCGGAAGGTGACCAATTCCGGGGCTCGATGCACCTCTTGCTCTACGGCCTGACTTTGGTCGTCGTCCTGGCGGCCTTGGCCCCGGGGGGCACCTTCGTCGACGACGACGGGAGCGTTCACGAAGGCGGCATCGAGGCCATCGCCGCCGAAGGCATAACGACCGGTTGCAACCCACCGGCCAACACCCGATATTGCCCGTCCCGGATCTGTCACCAGGGGTGAGATGGCGACTTTCCTGGCTCGAGGGCTCGACCTGCCCCCATCAGCCGATGACCGTTTCGCCGACGACCAGGAGACCATTTTCGAGGGAGCGATCAATAGAGTCGCCGCCGCCGGGATAACGGTCGGATGCGACCCACCGGCAAATCAGCGGTTCTGCCCGGATCGGGCGATGACACGCGGGGAGATGGCGGCCATGCTGGCCCGTGCATTCGGGTACCCGCCGAGCATCGTGGACCGTTTCGACGACGATGAGGGCAGCGTCTTCGAAGATGCGATCGACCGCATTGCAGGTGCCGGGGTCACCATTGGGTGTAACCCACCAACCAACACCCGGTTCTGCCCGGATGACGCCATCTCCAGGGACCAGATGGCCACCTTCCTCACCAGGGCCCTCGGTCTCACTGCCAACCGGCCTCCGCCCCGCCCTCATCCCGTGGTCCTGGGTGTCTCCCGCAGAGAGTGGGGGGCACGGCCTGCGGAGACGAGCCAGATGGTGCCGCATTCCATCGACCGCCTGACTGTTCACCACGCGGGGCAAGGTCCGGTGACAACCGGGGCGGCGCTGACGAGACTCCACCAAAACTCACATATGGACCAACAGGGTTGGCCCGACCTGGCCTATCACGTCATCATCGGAGTCGACGGCACCGTCTACGAGGGACGAGATCCGAGCTACCGGGGAGATACGGCGACCAACTACGACACCGCGGGGCACTTCCTGGTGATGCTCGAAGGCAACTTCGAGGTCGACCAGCCCACCGCGGCGCAGATCGAGTCGTTGACCGCTGTCCTGGCATGGGCATCCGAGCGCTTCGCGGTCAGTCCGTCGACAATCGCCGGTCATGGCCATTACGCGGCCACCGCCTGTCCGGGTCGCTACCTGGAGGACGACATCCATTCCGGTGCGTTGGAACGGGCAGTGCAGGATCTCGTCGACTCCGGTGGGGTGGATCTGACCTGGGGACCTTGAATTCCCCTAGGCCTCGCGCTCGTAGAACACGCTGTTGGGATCGAGCACATAGGGGCCGAACGGCGGGATCTCGTAGAAACCCATGCGCTCGTAGAGGCGGATGGCGTCGGTCTGATAGATCCCGGTCTCCAGCCGCAGCAAACGGGTTCCATGCCCTCTGGCATGGTCGGCGAGATGCTCGACGAGGAGACGGCCCAGCCCTTGCCCCCGAAACTCGGGTCGGATGTACATCCGCTTCAACTCCCCGTACTCGCTGAAGATCTGGACGCCCCCACACCCCGTCGGCGCTCCGTCGACACGCACCATGAAGAAGGCGACTCCTTCGGAGAGCAGCTTCTCGATGCTGTACCCGTGCTGGCTCTCATCCGGGTAGATGCCACCTCCGAGGTCCTGCTCGAGCTCGTCGATGAGGGCGCGGGCGTCGTCGGAATCCGGAGCTTCTCGGCTGATGGTGACCGCCATGACCGGGGCAGGCTAGAACCGCCGGTGGCGGTCGCCGGGGGCGGTAACGATTTCGTTGCGCACTGTTTGCAACAATTCGACGATGCGTCGGATCTGTTACGGCATCCTCTGTCTCATTGGCATCGGCTTGCTCGGTGTGCAGCTGTCGGGGGACCTGCCGACCAGCGACGTGTTTCTGTCCGGAGTCAGCTTTGGCGTCTACGCCCTGCTGGCAGGTCTGATCATCTTCCGCCGCGACGGTCACTCCGCCGGATGGCTCCTCCTGCTGCTCGGCCTGCTGCTGCTGTTCGCCGATGCCTCCCTTTACCTGCCCGGAGCGTCGGCCACCTTCGTAGATTGGGTGGACAGTTGGATCTGGACCGCCGTTTTCGCAGTGTTCGGGACGCTCACGCTGACTTTCCCCTCGGGACATCCTCCAGAAGGACACAGCCGCGCCGCCCGCCTGGGAAGGTTCTCCGTGCGGGCCCTCCCGGTGCTGGTGGCCGCGGCTGCACTCACCGAGACGCTGGGCGGGCCTGAGGCCGGATCGGGCACGACCAACCCGATCGGATTCCTGCCCAGCTCACTCTC
Source organism: uncultured Acidobacteriota bacterium (assembly GCA_963780755.1). Classification (GTDB taxonomy): domain Bacteria; phylum Actinomycetota; class Acidimicrobiia; order Spongiisociales; family ZC4RG35; genus JALYNX01. The sequence goes on along the minus strand of CAWACX010000002.1, from coordinate 556,070 downwards.
CTATCCCCTGATGCTGTCTGTGGTGGCCATCCTGCTGGGAGGGGTCGTCTCCCTGGTGGTGAAACGTCGGAGGGCGGTCGGGGTGGAGCGAGCCCAAATCACGTGGGTGGTGTTCGGCTTCGTCTTGCTCGTGACCACGATCGTCCTCACCTTCGCCTTTCTCCTCGGCTCCAGTGCCCTGGGGTACGGTGATCCGGGGGACGGGCCCTGGACCGCGGCATGGCTGATGATGGTCACTTTCCCGCTCTGGTTCGGAATCGCAATTCTCCGCTACCGGCTGTTCGAGATCGATCGCATCGTTTCACGGACCGTGTCGTACTCCCTCGTGGTCGCCTTCCTGGCAGCGGTTTTCGGTTTGTTGGTCACGGTCTTGGCGTCGTTGCTCCCGGCGGGCAGCAATTTGAGGGTGGCCGCATCGACGCTGGTCGTGGCCGCCCTGTTCAGCCCGGTGCGGCGCAACGTCCAACGGTTCGTCGAGCGCCGGTTCAACCGATCTCACTACGACGCTACGCGGGTCGGCATGGAGTTCGGTCAGACCGTGCGCGATGAGGTGGACCCCGATCGATTGGTCCAGGGCTGGATGGGTGTGGTCGCCACCACCATGCAGCCGAACATGCTCGCGGTGTGGATCAGGAGTGGTGCGGACCCGGGGAATGAGACGAGTGAGGCCGATCGGTAGCCCTCAGCCAGGGGTGCCGACTACATCTCTTCGACTTGAAGGTCGAGTGGCCGGGCCAGGATCCCGGCCAGCTTCCCCACTTCGTCGGCCATTTGCCGCCGGGGCACCCTCCCCGCCTCGCTAAACCAGGACACTTTCACTGTGTGGTCGTCGAGCCCCCAGGTTCCCGAGACCACCCCGCTCGAGACCACCACCGGCGAGATCCACCCACTCTGTTTGCTCACCAGTGGCCGGCGCTTCGAGGGCACCACCCGGCCGTCTCCTGTACCCGGTGCCAGCACGTATTGATCGAATCCCCCGAGCAGCCGCAGCGCCTTGGTCGGCTTGGTCGCCGCAAGGTCGTCGAGGTCCTGGGTGCGCACAAATGCCTGGTCGCCACCCACCTCGACCGAAGCCACCTCATCGCCGAGTTCCGCGAACCAGGCCTTGAGTTGCCGCTTGCCGAACCAGCCACCGGCGAGCCAGTTGCCAAACGCATCGGCTGTCGACGGCCCGTGAGCGGCGAGATAGCTGAGGATCGCCACCGGAGCCGCCTCCTCGGGCGGAGGGATGCCAGGCCATCGCGAGCTGGCGATCTCAGGGAGGGTGAAGGTCACCCGGTTGCCCTGACTGGGTCCGAAGCAGAGATCCCCCTGCCATGCAAGTGGCTTGAGAAGGGTTCCCCACCCCGATCCGAGTGCCTCGCCGATGTGCTTCAACCCACGCACACTGGTGACGGCAGTGATCAACTCCTCCCTGGTGAGCGGACCCTCGGAGAGGACATCCCTGGCGGCGCTGCGCAGCTTTTCGATCTGCTCGGGTGACACGCCGAAGTATTTCTGCCAACTCGGCCGCTCCCAGGACCGGCCCGACGCAATCAGTGAAAGAAAGACCGGACCCGCCTCCGGGGTGAGCAAGTGAATCGTCCCCCGCATCGCCCAGGTCTTGATGAGTCGACCCTTGGTGAGAGCGCGGCCCACCTCACCGGAGCTCGACTCTGCCCGGCGCAAGCGGATCGCCAACTCAGCCGAGGACGCCACCTGGGCCTGCACCCCGCAGAGACGGTCGACGACCTCGGTGACACGATGATCACCGATCGGATCGAGCAGATGCCGCTTCATTCGCCAGGCCAAGGCCTGGTCCCAGGTCACCTTCAATGTGGGACGGCGGCGGCGGTCACGATCGAGGGGTCAGGACGCCGATCGGGATCAGACGGCCCGACTTCTCTTCGTACTTGGCGAAGGAAGGGGCCCGGGCGACCACGACGTTTTGCCACAGCTCGTGCTCGTTCCTCGGGATCGGCGATCCGGGCTGACACTTCGTCCTCCTCCCCTCCGATGTTGATCCGGGCACGTCCAGCCGCCTCCAGGTTGTGGATCCACGTCCGGGTTGGCCTTGGCACCGCCGTTGGAGGCCGCCACCAGGTAACCGCCTTCATGCTCGAAATAGGCGACCGGGACCGTGCGCGGCTTTCCGGTCCTTCGACCCGGCACCGTCAGAAGGAGAACCGGGCACCCCTCGGGCGCTGCCCCCGATCTTCCCGTTCGATCTGCGGTAGAGCCAGGAGGCGGCCTTGTTCCCGGTCGCCATGACTTTTCGCGCCACCGGATTCATCGATGGGCTCCCTTCAAATCCCTGTGGACACACCGAATCTACTGGCGGCACGAACCCGATAGATGACTAGACACTTTGCGCGTGGCGTTTCTAGTGCTCGCCGGATGGGGCTCTCATTTGCCGATCTAGAGATGTGGACACTCACTCGGTAGCAAACAGCTCGGGCAAGCCGCGATGCAGGGAATGTGGCAAGCCCGCCAGATTCATCATCTCCAAGGGGCTGGCCTGCGGGACTCATGCCTATGAGTACCTGGAGCAGGACGGCACCATCTCGGGGCCGATGCCGGCACAGATCAGATCGCAGTCGAGCAAGCACCAGAGAAGCCGGATGCGGCCTGAGCTTCGGGCGATCGCATACCGTCGACCCGCCGAAGGCTGACCTCCCCCGCCACCGCGGCAGAACCGCAGCACAGAGCGCGCCCGGGGCGACTCGAACACCCAACCTCCTGATCCGTAGTCAGACGCTCTATCCAATTGAGCTACGGGCGCGGGAATCATCAATTATCGCAGCGGTGCCCGGGCAAACCCAACCAGAGGAGCCCGCCACGCGGAGCGCCCCGATTCTCCTGATATAGGTAATTCACCCGATGTGGGGTGGCCGACGGCTTCGTACCTTGCGACCAGGGCCCGAAAGGGCGAGGTCGAGCAAAAGGAGCATTCGAGATGCCGCTGTTCATGGACGTGCACACCATCGACGGTGGGGTCGCCGCAGCCGACGTGGCAGGCGCCCATCAGAAGGATCTGGAGACCCAGGGTCGCTACGGGGTGAACTATCTCCGCTATTGGGTCGATGAGTCGGCGGGCAAGATCTTTTGTCTGGTCGAGGCCGACAGCACCGACGCGGCCAACACCGTGCATCGCGAAGCACACGGTCTGGTGGCCGACGAGATCTACCCGGTCGCCGAGTTCAGCTGATCGCCGCAGCAGGGTGGCGGGTACGGCCTCGACCCGGTCGCACCCGCCTCCTGGTTACTCTCTGACGTCCTCGACCACCTTCTTCACGAAAATCAGACCCAGGATCCACCCGGCCAACAAGGCACCGATCCATACGATGACCGTCGCCGATATCCAGGTCACCACCCCGTCGATCGTTAGACCCTCATTGATGAGAGCGGTGACCAGCAAGCCGACGAACGTCGCGATGAGGGCAGTGCCACCGCTCAATGCCGATGACCCCTTGGCCGCCATTTGGGTGAACATCGGCTGCACCAGCACCTCGACCAAGGTAAAGAGCAGCACTGCCGTGATGAACGCAGAGGCGGCGATCGTCATGTCCTCGAGCACCAGATCGGCAATCCAAAGCGCGAGCGCGTTGGCCCCCAGATAGAGAGCGGTCGAAACAAGGAATCTGACCATGGGCACCCCCAAGTGCACTCGGCGTACTCGGATTGGATGCTACGCGGCGCAGATCGATGCTGCCCGGATTGACAGGCCGGCCACTCAGTCGACGACGGGGGCCTCTCGCATGGCGGAGCGTCGCAGGCAGATCCGGGTGACGGTGCCGAGCCCGTACTCGTAGACCGCGGCGCCCAGATTGGTGCCGGCGAGGAAGGTGAGGGCATGAAGGGATGTGACTGCATCGCTGGCGAGCGCTATTCCGAAGGCAGCGGCGTAGTAAGGCACTTCCTTGGCGAGCTCGGTGCCGACGTAACCGACGGACGCAGCGATTCTTCGAACTCGAACTGCCTTGGATCGCTTGACTGGCGAGCTCATAGGCGACTTTCGACAATGCGTTGCTACTGGTCCCGACGGCTTCGAGGAGCTCGAAGTTGGCCAGCAAGTTGACCCGGAGACCGGCGCCCCAGGCGACGTAGGTAGCGGCGAGGAGAACCAACAGCAGAGTGTGGCCTACGTCTGCCAACGCACCCGAGGCAACGAGGAGAACACCTCCGGCAGTGGCGATTGCGTCCAGGGCGTAAGTGGAGACGACGGTGGCGAGGACCGTGATCAGCCATCCCTTGACCTTGCCCTCGGATCGGGGGGCGATGACAGCAATGGCATTCGGTGCTGACACTTTCGGCTCGCCTCTCCGTATCGTACATACCGTATGTATGTACATACGTACAGTACGTATTGACAGAGAAATGTCAAGTAGGCTGGGACGATCACCAGGAGAGGAGACGTCATTTCGACCCCAGGTCCACGGCCGAGTCGCTCGAGGTTGCCTAAAGATGAGGCGAGGCAACGCTATGTAGAGATCGGCGAGGTGGTTGCTCTGGAGCAGATCAGGAAGGACTCCGAAACGCTCGACCTCTACTCGATCGCGGTAGGCCCCTTCGCCCGGCTCGACGCCAACGAGGTCGCCGCTCGCGACGGCAAGACGCGCGGGGTGATCAGCAACCTGTTCGGCAGCCAGAGTGCCTTCCAGGCGGCCACCATGGCGCTGGCCCTGCATTCGCGTGATTGGATCGCGCAGATCAGATACCCGGATCCCGGTGACTACCCGGAGGTCGATGCTTGGCTCGACGCCTTCTTCACGGGTGAATCGGAGCGTGGCCCGATGCATGGCAGCCAGCCGATCGCCAACTACGGATCGGTATGGGCGCTCTGGCTCAGCGCTGTGCCGTACGGGATGTGGAGCGAGAAGATTCGCCGACCCAGCATGGAAGAGCACGTGCAATGGCTCGAGAAGCTGGAGCGGGTGCTCGAAGACGCCCTGCAGCGCTTTGGGTCCTCACTTCGCGAAGGGGTGACGGTGGGCGACCTCGCTTGTGCATTCGCCAGCATGATCGAAGGCGTCTGGCTGAACCAATGTATGACGACCCGCCACCCGTCCTACCCCTCGGAACCGATCGCTACCTCCCTGCGCCGTTCCGGGAGGTTGCTCTGGTTGGGAGCGACCGAGCGAACCGAATAGAGCTCAGTCGACTTCCAAAGCCGGTTCCGGCGACTCGAATCGATAGCCCATCCCGGGCTCGGTGATGAAGTAGCGGGGACTGCTGGGGTGAGGCTCGAGCTTGCGACGCAATTGGGCCATGAACACCCGGAGATAGTTGGTCTCCTCCCCGTATTGGGGCCCCCAGACCTCCTTGAGGAGCTGGGTCTGCGACACCAGCTTTCCTCGATGGCGGACCAGCATCTCGACGATGCCCCACTCGGTCGGAGTGAGCCGGATCTCGTCACCACCGGCCCCGGTCACCCGCTTGGTGGAGAGGTCGATTTCGAAATCGTCCGTGACCACGACCGGCTGATCCTCGCCGGGAGCGGTCTCCCGTCGCAGCGCAGCCCGGAGCCGGGCCAGGAGCTCGCCCATCCCGAAAGGCTTGGTGACATAGTCGTCCGCCCCGGCATCGAGGGCAGCGATCTTCTCCCGCTCGGCATCACGCACCGAAAGCACGATGATCGGGACCGTGGTCCATCCCCTGAGGCCACGGATGACATCGATACCGTCCATGACCGGGAGGCCGAGATCGAGGATCACCGCGTCTGGACGATGGTTGGCCGCCTTCTGCAGCGCCTCCTCGCCGGAGAGGGCGGTATCGACCTTGTAGCCGAGGGCCTTGAGATTGATTCCTAGCGCCTTGACGATCTGCGGCTCGTCGTCGACGACCAGGATGCGCGGAGAGTCGGCCATGGCTCAGGCCCTCACGGCATGTTCGGCTGGCACATCGATGACACCGGCGATCTTCAAGGCGATGACCATTGTGGTCCCCCCACCAGGCGTGTCCTCGATCACCAATTCGTTGCCCATGGCTTCGAGTAGCCCTCTGGCCACGGCAAGGCCCAATCCCACACCCTCGCGGTTGGGTGAGTCACCCATTCGCTGAAATGGCTGGAAGACCTGATCCCTATCGCCAAACGGGATGCCCGGCCCCCGGTCACTGATCCTGAGATCGATTCTGCCCGCCACTTCTCCGGCGCCGATCCGAACCGGCTGATCCGGCGGCGACCAGGTCAAGGCGTTCTCCACGAGGTTGGCCAGAACGCTGTTCCAAGAGGTCGGGGTCGGTCTGCACCTCGGGCAGGGACTCCGAGATATTGACCACGACCCGATCGGCGTCCGATCGCAACCCTGCCATGGCTGAGGCGACGACCTCGTCGAGCCCGACGGGGCGGTAGAACACGTGGACCGCCCCCACTTGGACCCGGCTGGCGTCGAGAAGATGCCCGACCAATCGATTCAATCTCTCGGTCTCCTCGAGGGCGATCTCCAAGAAGGACTTCATCTCGTCTGGAGTCCACTCGACTTCGGTCTCGAGGAGGCTGGTGAGGGAGGCCTTGATGGTGGCCAAGGGGGTGCGGAGATCATGGGACACAGCGCTGAGCAGCGCTGTTCGGAGCCGGTCGGTCTCGGCTATCGACTCAGCGCTTTCCACCTCCCTCTCCAACTCGGTGCGTTCGATGGCCTGGACGATCTGAGCTGCGAACGCCCTGAGCACCGTCCGGTCGTCGGCTGTGAGTCGGCCGCCGAGGATGACCAGGGTCGCCTCTTCGGTGAGCACAATCGACTCGCTGCCGTCAGCCGGCACTTCCAGCGGCGTCGATCCCTCCCACGCCAGGACCTCCCACTCCTCCCCGTTGCGACGTATGACACTCACCGCATCCAGGGCAAGCACCTCGCGCACTCTTCTCAGCAGGCCTTGCGGATCCGTGGCGAAGACCGGGTGCCCGCCCGTGGTGGTGGCAGCCAAGGCCTCTGCCTGCGCCCGAGCCTTTCGCGCCTCGGCACTCCGGCGGCTGGAATGGCCGACCAGCAGCCCGACAGCCAGGGAGACCACGAGGAAAGCGAACAGCGAGAAGAGCTGGTCGGGGTCAGCGATGGTCCAGGTCCGGACCGGAGGCGCGAAGAACCAGTTGGCCAACAGGAATCCGGCAACCGCGGTGACCACAGCAGGAAGTGCGCCGCCGATGCTCCCGGTGACCACTGCCAGCAGGAGGTAGACGAACAACACGTTGTGGAGCTCGGGAGTCTCACCAATGGAGAGCAGGAGCCAGGTGACCAGAGGCAGCCCGATCACCGCGATGCCCCAGGCGACACCCAAACGGAGACGGCCGATCGGTCGGCCCGGAGGAGGGCGCAGCACCCGTCTCGGGCGACGGCCGCTCTCGTATGAGATCACGTGCACATCCACGTCGGCGGCGTTGCGGATGACCCGGGCGATGGGTGACCCACGAATCAACTCGTCGAACCGGGAGCGACGTGTTGCGCCGAGGACTATCTGAGTGGCATTCTCGGCCCTGGCGAATGCCAACAGCGAGGCTCCGATATCGTCACCGACCACCTCGTGGTATCGCCCACCAAGATGCTGGAGGAGCTCCCTCTGTGCGGGAAGCGCGGCATCGGACTCTTCGGAAAGCCCATGAGTGGGCCTGACGAACAGCCCGACGAGATCGGCTCCGGAGCGCATCGCGAGTCGGGCCGCCCTACGGACGACGGCGTCCCCGCCCTCTGCGCCAGCAAGGGCGACCACGACACGCTCCTTGGTCTCCCAGGGCTGTTCGATGCCGTGGAGGTCCCGGTACTTGGCCACGGCCTCGTCGACGCGGTCCGCCGTCCATGACAGCGCCAGCTCACGGAGTGCCCCGAGGTTGCCGGCACGGAAGTAGTTCGCGAGGGCGGCATCGATCCTCTCCGCCGGGTAGATCTTGCCCGCGGCCAGCCTCTCCCTAACCCCCTCCTGGGTCAGGTCCACCAACTCGATCTCGTCGGCCCGCCTCACCACTTCGTCGGGAATGGTCTCCCTCTGGACGACGTCGGTGATCTCGTAGATCACATCGTTGAGCGAGTCGAGATGCTGGATGTTGACCGTCGACATGACGTCGATGCCTGAGTCGAGCAAGTCGTCGATGTCCTGCCACCGCTTGGCGTGTTTGGAGCCGGGGACGTTGCTATGGGCCAGTTCATCGACCAGGGCGACCTGGGGACGGCGCGCCAGCAGGCTCTCCAGGTCCATCTCTTCGAACGCCGCACCGCGGTATTCCATGGTGCGACGAGGGATGATCTCGAGATCGCCGATCATCGCCCTGGTCTCGGCGCGCTCGTGGGGCTCCACGAATCCGATGACGACGTCGCGGCCTTCGCGTGTGAGGCGGTGACCCTCCTCGAGCATGGCGTAGGTCTTCCCGACGCCGGGCGCCGCCCCGAGAAAGACTTTCAGCCTGCCGCGGCTCACCATGTCAAGTTAACGCCGCCGGCGGCGATTGGGCCGCGTGCTCATCCCAACTCGTCGAGGGCAAGATTGAGCAGCAGCACATGCACCCCGGGCTCGCCGAGGAACCCGAAGTCCCGGCCCTCGGTGTGCTCTTCGATCAAGTCGAGGACGGCGGCCTCGTCGAGCCCACGAGCTTCGGCCACCCGGGCCGCCTGAAGTCTGGCGTTGGCGATGGAGATATGGGGGTCGAGGCTGCTACCCGAGCCGGTGACCGCGTCCACCGGGACCGGCACGTCGGGGTCGAGGCCGTTCATCTCGCGGTAAGCGCGGATCAGGTCATCGACTCCGGTGGTCTCCGACTCGTCGACATCGGGTGTTTCGGGGTCGTCCTCACCGAGAAGCCAGGTCTCGTTGGTGGGCCCGTAGTTCGATCCGTAGGCGTAGCCAGGGCCCGGGGAGTACCCGGTGGCAGAGGGCCGGGGATGGAAGTACTCGTCCCCATTGAAGGCCTGGCCGATCCACCTCGATCCCACGGGCTGACCGTCGACCTCCACGAACGACCCCTCGGCCTTTTCGCCGAACCCGGCCTGGGCGATACCGGTCACCAGGAGCGGATAGGCGAGACCGGTGATGACGGTGAAGATGAGGACCATCACGAAGGCAGAACGCAATTGACGCAACATCAGGAAACTCCAAGTGCAGAGATGAGAAGGTCGATGGCCTTGATCCCGATGAAGGGAGCGACGATCCCGCCAAGACCGTAGATCAGCAGGTTTCGCCGCAGCATCGTCGACGCGGCCAGCGCCCTGAACTTCACCCCGCGCAAGGCGAGGGGAATCAGGGCGATGATGATCAGGGCGTTGAATATCACAGCGGAGAGGATCGCGGTCCGAGGTGTGGCCAGACCCATCACATTCAGCTGATCGAGCACCGGAAGCACCCCGACGAACATCGCAGGGATGATTGCGAAGTACTTGGCGACGTCGTTGGCGATGGAGAATGTGGTCAGTGCTCCCCGGGTGATGAGAAGCTGCTTACCGATCTCCACGATCTCGATCAACTTGGTCGGGTTGGAGTCGAGATCGACCATGTTGCCGGCCTCCTTGGCGGCCTGGGTGCCGGTGTTCATCGACACCCCGACATCGGCCTGGGCCAGCGCCGGGGCATCGTTGGTCCCGTCACCGGTCATGGCGACCAGGCGCCCGCCGGACTGCTCGCGACGGATGAGCGCCATCTTCTCCTCGGGGGTGGCCTCGGCGAGGAAGTCGTCGACGCCGGCCTCGGTGGCAATCGCCTGAGCGGTCAACGGGTTGTCACCCGTGATCATCACGGTGCGAATCCCCATCGTTCGCAGCTGGTCGAAGCGATTCCGGATCCCCTCCTTGACCACGTCCTTGAGGTGGATGACCCCCAGCACCTCCACGCCTTCGGCTACGACCAGCGGTGTGCCGCCGGAGGTGGCGACACCTTCGATCAACTCGTTGAGCCCATCGGGAATGGTCCCGCCTTTGCTGAGCACCCAGTTCTTGACGCGCGTCACCGGCTCCCTTGCGTACCGAGTGACCGTTGAGATCGACGCCGCTCATCCTGGTGTTGGCGCTGAACGGCACTAGTTGTGCATGGGAGAGGTCGCGCTCCCGAATCTCGAACCGCTGCTTGGCGAGCACCACGATGGACCGACCCTCTGGGGTGTCATCGGCGAGGCTGGCGAGCTGCGCCGCAGCGGCAAGGCGCTCGGCCGAGACCCCTGGCAGGGGGAGGAAATCTGCAGCCTGACGGTTGCCGAGTGTGATGGTCCCCGTCTTGTCGAGAAGGAGGGTGGAGCAGTCGCCTGCGGCCTCGACCGCGCGCCCTGACATTGCCAACACGTTGTGCTGAACCAGTCGGTCCATCCCGGCGATCCCGATCGCGGAGAGCAGCGCTCCGATCGTGGTCGGGATCAGGCAAACGAGCAGGGCGACCAGCACGACCACGGGTTGCTCGGCGTCGGCGTACATGGCGAAGGGCTGCAGGGTGACCGTGGCCAGCAGGAAGATGATCGTCAACACCGCGAGGAGGGTGTTGAGCGCGATCTCGTTGGGTGTTTTCTGGCGGTTCGCCCCTTCGACCAGGGCGATCATCCGGTCCAGGAAGGTCTCACCGGCGCGTGCGGTGATCCGGACCACGATGCGATCGGAGAGGACCCTCGTCCCCCCGGTCACTGCCGAGCGGTCTCCGCCGGCCTCGCGGATCACCGGTGCCGACTCACCCGTGATGGCGGATTCGTCGACCGAGGCGATGCCGTCGATGATTTCACCGTCGGAGGGGATGATCTCCCCAGCGATGACGATCACCACGTCATCGACTGTCAGTTGCGAGGAGGGCACCTGCTGCACCGACCCGTCGCGAGCCCGACGGTTGGCCATGGTGGTGGCCCGGGTCTGACGAAGGGATGCGGCCTGAGCCTTGCCCCTTCCCTCCGCCATCGCCTCGGCGAAGTTGGCGAAGAGCACCGTGAACCACAGCCAGGCCGTGATCAGGCCCGCGAACAGGTTCTCCTCCGGCGTGGCAGTGCCCAGATCCCGCACGAAGAGGACGGTGGTCAGGATGCTGCCGACGAGTACGACGAACATGACAGGGTTTCGTGCCTGTACCCGCGGGTTCAGCTTGCGGAGGCTGTCTATGACCGCGGGCCAGACGATTGACGTATCGAACAGCGACCGGCCGACGCGTCCGGTTCCACCGGATCCAATGGGTTGAGCTTGCATGTTTGGAGTGGCTCCTACAAAGAGAGTTGCTCGACGATTGGGCCGAGGGCGAGACCTGGGAAGAACGTGAGAGCCCCCACTATCAGGACCACCCCAATCACCAGGCCGACAAACAGTGGGGTATGAGTAGGGAAGGTCCCTGTAGTAGCGGGCATCACCTGCTTGGGCGCCAGCGAACCGGCGATTGCAAGGACCGGGATGATGAGGAAGAACCTGCCCACCAGCATGGCCAATCCCAGAGTGGTGTCCATCCATGGCGTGGCCGCAGTGATACCGGCGAAAGCCGAGCCGTTGTTGTTCGCTGCAGAGGTGAAGGCGTAGAGGATCTCGGAGAAGCCGTGAGCCCCTGGGTTGAAGATCGTGACGTTGAGCACCGAGTCGACGAACATCGATGCCGCGGTGAACCCGAGCAACACCGTGGGCATGGCGAGCACATAGAGCGCCACCATCTTCATCTCCCCGGCCTGGATCTTCTTGCCCAGGTACTCGGGGGTGCGCCCCACCATGAGCCCGGCAATGAACACAGAGAGGATGGCCATGATGAGGAGCCCGCTCAGACCGACACCCACTCCGCCCGGGCTTACCTCGCCCAGCATCATGTGGATCATGGCCACCCCGCCGCCCATCGGCGTGAAGCTGTCGTGCATCGAGTTGACCGAGCCATTCGAGGTCCCGGTGGTGGAGGCGGCCCACAGGCCCGATGCTGCGGGCCCATATCGAATCTCCTTGCCCTCCATGTTGCCGCCCGACTGCTCGGTGGTGACCGCTGATCGGCACCGAGAGCCTCGAGGCGGGGATTGCCATTGGTTTCGAGGCCCATGGCAAACAAGGTCATGGCCGCCCAGACGATGAACATGATGGCGAACACGGCTCGACCCTGGCGCTTGTCGTTGACCATGCGGCCGAACATGAATGGATAGGCGAACGGGATCACAAGGATCGCCCAGGTTTCGAGGAAGTTGTTGAACGACCCTGTGTTCTCGAACGGGTGAGCTGAGTTCATGTTGAAGAAGCCGCCACCGTTGGTCCCCAACTGCTTGATGGCGATCTGGCTGGCGGCCGGGCCGCCGGGGATGAACTGAGATCCTCCTTCGACCGTGGTCACCTCGGTGAACCCGTTGAAGTTCTGGATCACACCCTGGCTCACGAGAACGAGGGCCATCACGAAAGCCATCGGGAGCAGGACCCGTAGCGTGCCCCGGGTCAGATCCACCCAAAAGTTCCCGATGGTCGTCGCGCGGCGCCGTGCCAGGCCCCGGATCAGGGCCGCCACTGTGGCCATACCCGCCGCCGCCGAGACGAAGTTCTGTACCGCCAGACCGGTCATCTGGGTGAGATGGCTCATCGTCGACTCGCCGCCATACGACTGCCAGTTGGTGTTGGTCATGAAGCTGACCGCGGTGTTGAACGAGAGATGGGGTACCACACCGGATAACTCAGCTGGGTTGAGCGGCAGCGACCCCTGGAACCGTTGCAGGGCATACACCACGAGGAACGAGAAGAGGCTGAACGCCAGAAGGGCGTAGGCATAGGTGGTCCACCGCTGCTCTCGTGACGGATCGACCCGGCATATCCGATAGATGAAGCGTTCGATGGGAAGGAAGAAGCGATCGCCCGGCGCGCTCTCACCGTCGCCGTACACCCGGGCCATGTAGCGGCCGAGGGGGACGGCGGCAGCCATGGTGACGGCGATCAGCGCGATGACTTGAAACCAGCTGGCGGCTGACATCAGAACTTCTCTGGAAAGAGCAGCGCGACCACGAGATAGCCGACGAGAAGCAAGGAAATGACCAGGCCGATGATGTTGTCCCAGCTCACTGCGCCGGTCCCTCGTGCCTCAACTCCACCTCTTCGGTAGCTCGCACGATGCGGTCCAATCCGCGGATGAAGGCGGTGCAGATGACAAAGAAGAGAACGATGGTGGCGACGAAAGCGAGATCGGCCATCAGCGGCCCGTTCGATCGAGGATCGAGCTCATGCATCCTTTTCTAGCCTGCGTCCCCTGCAAACAGCACGGCCTTGACGGGCTCTTGCGGCCCGACTCGAGCGACTTAACCCGCCCTTAGCGGCGGGTGTGCGAGCATCCGCGAACGACGGAAGCGGGCCTTCTTAACGGGGGACCTGCCACGCGTAAAGATGGGGCAGGGTCCCGCTAAGTCCTCATAACAAGGGTCGGCGCGGCATCGACATCGGGCATATCGTCGGCCCCGCAATGGAAGACACCTCTAGCGATCAGGCAACGCTGGGAGCGGCCCTCGGCTCGCTCGGGCTGCTGGTCTTCTCCATGTTCTTGGTCCCGCTTCGTGAGTTTCTGGGACCCGCCAATGTCGCGATCATCCTGCTTCTCGGGGTGCAGGTGGTCGCCATCATCGGGGGCAGGGCGGGCGGAATCATGGGAGCCATAGTCGCCGCCCTGTCGTTCGACTTCTTCTTCACCGAGCCCTACCTGCGGTTGGTCATCGACGACCGGTACGACATCATCACCGCGGTCTTGCTTCTGCTGGCTGGCATCGCGACCAGCGAGTTGGGAACACTTCGGGTGCGACGTGCGCTCAGAACCCGATCCGCCGGCGCAATGCCGGGTCAGTGATCCTCTGAAGCGTGGCCGTTGGCCCGGAGGTGGAACGGCACGCTGGTGACCGCGATCCCCGGTTCGGAAGCCAGCAACCCTTTGATGGCAAGCCCGGTCTGGTTGTGGAGGAGTTGGGTCACCCGGCCCGGAACGACGAATTCGGGGATTACTGCCGAGATCAGCGTCCCCGGGGTGGCTGTCCTTCTTCGCTCACGCAGATACCGCACCAGCGGGTCCACGATGCTCCGGTACTCGCTGGGAATCACCAGTAACGGGAGCTCGTAGCCGGCCCGTTCCCACTGCCATTCCATGCGCTCTCGCTGCGCGGTGTCGACGTCGATGTGGACCGCGGTCACCTGCGGTCCCAGTCGCTGGGCGTAGGTCAGTGCTTCTCGAATTGGGCGGGTCATGTCCGAGACGAGGACAACCTGCTCGATACGGCTGATCGGCACCTGTGGGAGCAGGCTCCTCCGTCGAGCGCCTGAGCACGTTGAGGTCGGTGACCACGACATGGGGCTCGAAGAGCAGACGCGACTTGATGGCGAGGCTGTGGCGGTGGACGAAGGGGGCGAGAATCGACCGGCTCGAGACCCGGTCGGCGAGGATCGCGGTGATGATCGCCTCCGGGTGCGCATCGCGCTCGCGGCGAATGCGCTCGACCACTCTCCGAGAGATCGACTCGTCCTCCCCGGGGATCACCTCCAGGCTGTGCCCGGGGTGAGCCGCATCCCAGGTGTAGATCAGGTCGTCGGACCGTGACTCCTCGGCATGGACGCAGGTGACGCTCTCGGCCTGCACCAATTGCGCATAGCGAAGCGCCCGATCGGTCCCCGCGTCGTGATGGGCGACCAGGACCAGGATCCTCGTCGGGCGGGCCTCGGCCTCGACCGGGATCAACTTGAGCTGGGCGGCCACACCCAGGTAATGGCGGCGGGTGCTCAGCATGAGGAGCACCAGGATCGGGATGAGAATGATGACGATCCAGGCCCCGTGGGCGAACTTGACCAAGGCCACGACGACGAGGACCACCCCGGTGGTGACCGCGCCGACCGAGTTGATGACCACCGACCTCCGCCAGCCGGTCTCCCTGGTCTTCAACCAGTGTTTGACCATCCCGGTCTGACTCAGGGTGAAGGCCGTGAACACTCCGATCACGTAGAGCTGGATCAGCCGGCTGACCTCGGCGTCGAAGACGATCAGCAGCGCCACGGCGATCAGGGCAAGGGTGATCACGCCGTTGGAGAAGACGAGCCGATCCCCCCGGTTCAGGTACTGGCGGGGCATCAGCTTGTGGCGAGCGAGGATCGCAGAGAGCCGGGGAAAGTCCTGATAGGCAGTGTTGGCGGCGAGGATCAGGATGGCGGCGGTGAACACCTGGAGCACGTAGAAGCCGATCCCTCCGCCGAACACCGCCCTCCCGATCTGAGAGATGACCGTGCCGTATTGGTCGATCGTCGCCTCTGAGATCCGGACGTCGAAGAGGAGGGCGAGGGTCGAGATACCGAGGAACATCGAGATCGATATCGCCCCCATCACCCCGAGCGTGGAAGCGGCGTTGTGCGCCTTGGGCTCGCGGAACGCCTGCACCCCGTTGGCGATGGCCTCAACGCCAGTGAGCGCAGTCGAGCCCGAGGCAAATGCCCGAAGGATCAGGAAAAGGCCGATGGCCCCGACCTCGGCCTCGATCTCCGCACCGGACGAGATCGCGGTGGGGCAGACGCCGTCGGCGCATTGGATGAAGCCGGAGACGAGCATGACACCGACGGTGACCACGAACAGATACGTGGGCGCCGCAAAAAGGGTCGACGCCTCTTTGACTCCCCGAAGGTTGGCCACTGTAAGGAGGACGACGAAGCCGACCGCGATCTCGACCCGCCATGGGATCAATCCCGGGGCCGCCGAAGTGATCGCTGCCACGCCTGCCGCCACCGAGACCGACACGGTCAGCACGTAGTCGATCAGGAGAGCAGCCGCGGCCACCGCGCCGGTCCGAATGCCCAGGTTGTCGTTGGCGACGATGAATGCGCCGCCACCATCCGGGTACGCCTTGATCGTCTGTCGATAGGAGATGATGACGATCAGAAGCAGGATCGCGATCGCAATCGAGATCGGCGTGAGCAGGGCGAACGCGGCGGTGCCTGCCAGGGCAAGCACCAGCATCGCCTCTTCCGTCGCATACGCCACCGACGACAGCGGGTCGGAGGCAAAGACCGGGAGTGCGAGGCGTCTGGGGAGAAGTTGCTGGTGTTCCTCGTCTGAGGCGAATGGCCTCCCAAACACCCTCTGCTTGAGGCCCATTTGCGGGCGACCCCTCAATCTCGTCCTTTGTCATTGCGGACGTGGCCACCGCAAGAAAATGCGCCGCCCCTCGGACGGCGCCCACCACCCCATTGGTAGGGCGATCGAGGTCTTACCGAACCTTTCCTAACGCGTCCTTAACGCGACACTGCCGATCCTGACGGTTTCCTGAGGCCTGGTGAGGTCAGGCCGGATGCGGGATCGCCATCCCGATCACGGCCACGCCAAGCAGTGCCAGCAGAACCACGGCCACCATCAGGAGATCGAGGATCAGATGCCTGCCCGGGTCGGCCTCGGCGACTGCCCGCCGGGCGAGATCGATTCCGATAAGCACGGCGACCAACAAGATCACGGAGCCGCCGATCACCTCGGCGATGGCCGGGTGGCCGGCGACGA
Source organism: uncultured Acidobacteriota bacterium (assembly GCA_963780755.1). GTDB lineage: Bacteria > Actinomycetota > Acidimicrobiia > Spongiisociales > ZC4RG35 > JALYNX01. The sequence goes on along the minus strand of CAWACX010000002.1, from coordinate 539,693 downwards.
GGGAGATGACCAAGACGGAGCCCACCACAGGGACGAGTCCCGAGATCCTGCGGCTAGGAAGGCGTCCTGTTGTCATACCTCATAGGTAACCCCCGTTCAGCGGTCCTGCATGTGAGCTTGACGCGAACTTATCGCCCGGAATCGGGTTGTGAACGCTGCCCTATCGGGGTCCCTACAACTCGACGGCAGACACCACGTCGCCCGCCCTGCTCTCCACACCCCCGGCAACCTCGCGGGTGAGGGCAAAACCGGCGACGTCACCACTCCAGGTGAATCGAACCGGCTCCGGCTCGTTTCCCAGGACACCGGTGGACGTCATCAGGGATCAACAGAGGTTCTATGTGGCGACGACGGTGGGCTCGATGACCGCACTCACCGCGATCTTCTCGCTGGCGGTCGGGCTCCTCACCTGACTACGTCGCGACCTCGGCCCCGATCCTCGTCGGTAGCCTCGCCGGGATGGACCTGAACCTCGAGACCACCACCCCCGGACAGGCCGGAGCAGCTGGCCCACCACCCCACCCCGGGATGGTTTGGATCCCTGGTGGCGAGTTCTCGATGGGGTCCGAGGACTTCTATCCCGAAGAGGCACCGGTGCGTCGGGTCCATGTCGACGGCTTCTGGATGGACCAGGCCCCCGTCACCGCCTCGGACTTCCGGCGGTTCATAAGGGACACCAAGTACGTGACGATGGCGGAGCGCCTGCTCGACCCCGAGCAGTACCCCGACGCCGACCCTGACCTCTTGGTCCCTGGTTCGCTCGTCTTCCGCAAGACGAGCGGGCCGGTGCCGCTGGACGACATCCACAACTGGTGGGAATACGTCCCGGGGGCATCCTGGAAGAGACCGGGAGGCAAGGGGACCACGATCAACGGACGCGACCATCACCCGGTAGTCCAGGTCGCACTCGAGGACGTGGAGACCTATGCGAGCTGGGCCGTAAAGGAGCTTCCCACCGAAGCCGAGTGGGAATTCGCGGCCCGTGGTGGCCTGGAAGGAGCGACATTCGCCTGGGGAGACGAGCACTTCCCCGAAGGAAAGGCGATGGCCAACTCGTGGCAGGGCGAGTTTCCCTGGCAGAACCTGATGGTCGACGGCTTCGAGGGGACCTCACCGGTGGGGAGCTTTCCGGCCAGTGGTTACGGCCTCTACGACATCACAGGAAATGTATGGGAGTGGACCAGTGACTGGTACTCACAGAAGCATGCCGGCGAAGTGGAACACGCCTGTTGTGTCCCCCGCAACCCTCGGGTCGAGCTCTCGGATGCGAGTTATGCCAAGGGTCGCCCCGGCGAGCAGATCCCACGCCGGGTGATCAAGGGTGGCTCCCACCTCTGCGCTCCCAACTACTGCCTCCGCTACCGGCCTGCGGCCCGGCAGGCACAGATGGTCGACACCTCAACCGCCCATCTCGGCTTCCGCTGCATCGTCCGGCCGGGCTGACCCTCAGCCCTTCGCCTTGGCGGCGTGGCGGCGCTCCGCCTCCTCGAGGGAGTGCGACTCGGTCATGCTCTTGTCCTTCTCAGCGAGCTCGGCCAGCTCTTCGAAGTACTGACGCAGGGTGTCGAGCTCTTGCTCGGAGAGGTCCTCGACATTGATCAGCCGGTTGCTCGCCCCTTTGGTGGCGGCGACCAGTTCGTTGAGTTTGAGCTCGACCGCCTTCCCATCCTTGTTCTGGGTCTGCTGGATCAGAAAGACCATCAGGAAAGTGACGATCGTGGTCCCGGTGTTGATCACCAGTTGCCAGGTGTCGCCGAACCCAAAGAGTGGCCCAGTGACCGCCCAGACCAGGATCACAAGCAGGGCGACCAGGAACGCCCAGGGCCGTCCCGCAGCCTCGGTCACCCGATGGGAGAAGCCTTCGAACCACGCGGTGAAGCCGGATTCTCCGGCCATGATGCGGACCTCCAATCGATGGTCCGCTGATTATTCCCGGCCGAATCCGTTCTGACCCGAACTCCCGCGCCGACCTTCCCGTAGGATCGGGCCGTGGCGTACAACCAGGGGCTGGCGGATGACATCCGGGCCCGTCTCGGCGAACGAACCGACCTCACCGAGAAGGAGATGTTCGGTGGCATCGCCTTTCTGTTGAACGGGAACATGGCGGTTGGCGTTTCCGGCGAAGAGCTCATGGTCCGTGTCGGGAAGGAAGCTCACGCCGAAGCGGTGTCACAGCCGGGGGCACGCATGTTCGACATGTCATCCCGTCCGATGCCCGGCTGGATCGTGGTGTCTAACAAGGGCTGGGCGACCGAAGGCGCCCTCGAGGGATGGATCCGACGCGGCGTTGCGTTCGCCGAGACCCTTCCTCCGAAGTGAGGCGGTGCGGCTAGCCGCTCAGGCCCGGCTCGAGATCTGTTGCACCGCCCACCCGTTGCCATCGGGGTCGTCGAAGTAGATGAACCCGACGTTGTCGAGTGCAGCACCACCCTGGCGCACCTTGTCGGCATCCCCATCGACCGCCTGGACTTCGGAGACCTCCACGCCCCTTTCCACGAGCTCCTGGCGCGCCTGGAAGATGTCGGGAACCACCAATTGCAGCCCGCGGAATGACCCGGGGAGCATGTTGACCAGCCCTAGCCCGATCACGATCGAGCAGCCGGAGCCAGGAGGGGTGAGCTGCACGACGCGGAGCTCGTCGCTGATCTTGGTGTCGTGGTCGACGTTGAAGCCGACCTGCGTGCTGTAGAAATCCTTAGCCCGGTCGACATCGGTCACCGGGACCACCACTACTTCGAGAGTCCAGTTCATGAGTCGAGGGTATCGGACACGGCCAGCCGGGAGAAAAGTGAGCGGAGAGGGAGGGATTTGAACCCTCGAGGAGGTTTTACACCCCCTACTCGCTTAGCAGGCGAGCGCCTTCGACCACTCGGCCACCTCTCCGTTGCACCGGGCTCGCCCGGCCTGCCAGAAGCCTAAGGCCTCGGGCTGGGGTAGGCACCACCCACGTCGGGCGGCGCCGCGCGGAGGGAGTGGGATTCGAACCCACGAGGCCCTATTGGGCCCAACGGTTTTCAAGACCGTCTCCTTAGACCACTCGGACACCCCTCCGGGGAGCATGTTATGGGAGCCCTCGTCGAAATCGAGGACGAGAGCGTTCGCCGAGAATGCTCACAACCCCAACTTCGTCAGGCGGACTCTGCCCGGGCTCAGCGGAGGAAGGCAGCAGCCATGCCACTGTCGACAGGTAAGTGAGTCCCGGTGGTCCGGGAGAGGGCTCCAGCCGTCAGCGTGAACACAGCCGCGGCAACGTGCTCGGGGAGGACCTCTCTTCCGAGCAAGGTCCGCCGCGGATAGAACTCCCCCAGGTCCTCCTCCTCGACCCCATAGATCGCCGCGCGCTCCGCACCCCAACCCGAAGCGAAGATGCCGGATCCTCTCACCACCGCGTCCGGATTCACACCGTTCACCCGGATCCCGTACTCCCCGAGCTCAGCCGCGAGAAGCCTCACTTGATGTGCCTGACTTGCCTTAGCCGAGCCGTAGGCGACGTTGTTCGGGCCGGCAAACACACCGTTCTTGCTCACGACGTAAACGATGTCGCCGCCGAGACCTTGGCTGATCATGGTCCTCGCGGCTTCCCTGGACACCAAGAACGACCCGCGGGCCATCACGTCGTGCTGCACGTCCCAGTCGGTCAGGTCGGTTTCGAGGAGAGGCTTGGAGATGGAAAGCCCGGCGTTGTTCACCACGAGGTCCACACCGCCGAAGACGAGACAGGCGGTCGACATCATCTCTTTTACCGCGCCTTCATCGGTGATGTCGCTGGCGGTCGAGATGGCCACGTCGGGGCCGAGCTCACCCGCAACCAACTCGGCGTCTCCCGTGTTGCGATCGGCCACCACCACACATGCTCCCTCGGCCGCCAGCCTCTGAGCGGTGGCTTTCCCGATCCCACTCGCCGCTCCGGTCACCACGGCGATACGACCCGCAAGGGGCTTTCGCTCCGGCAAGCGCCGAAGACGCGCCTCCTCGAACGGCCCGTACTCGACCAGGAATCTCTCGGCCTCGGGCACTGGGGCGAACGCGGACAGCGACGCGGCGCCCGCCATCACTTCGATGGCAGAGCCATAGATCTCGCCGGTGAGCCGGGCGCTTCGCTTGTCCTCGCCGAAGCTGAACATGCCAACCCCGGGAACGAGGATGATCGTCGGGTCGCAGCTCCTGATGGCCGGCGAATCGGGCGTTGCGTGACGGAGGTAGTAATCCCGGTATCGCTCTCGAAAACTCGCGTGGAGCAGCCGGGCCCTAGCCGCGACGTGCTCGACCGGGTCGTCGACCTCTATTTCGAGAAAAAGCGGGAATGGCTTGGTGCTGGACAGGAGCTCTGGATAGGGCGTTCCCAAATCCGCGAGCCTGGGCGCCTCCGATGAGGCGATGAAGGCGAGCACGTCTTCGGAGTCGGTGAAGTGGCCGATCATCGGTCGATCGGTCGAGGCCAGCCCGCGCAGGACAGGGGCGAGTGCGGCAGCGCGCCGATGACGGTCAGGCTTGGGACTAGCAACCCGACCGGGAACCGAGGGCACGAAGGGATGTGGCCGTCCCCATTCAGCAATGAACGACTCGGCTCTCTGGATCGCGGCGTGGCGGCGGCGCTGTGTCTCTTCGCTGGTCATCCCCCACACGATCAGCCCGTGGCCCTCCAATACGGCTCCGGTCGCATCCGGGTGGTCCTCCTGAGATTCGGCCAGGTCGAGACCGAGCCGAAGACCCGGGCGACGCCACGGCACCCATATGAGCTCGTCGCCAAGGCACTCTTTGGCGAGTGACTGGCCGTCGACCGCAGTTGCCAGGGCGAGGATGGGGACAGGATGCGAATGCTCGATGTGATCGCCGGCCACGAAGGCGTGCATACCGGTGTCGACGGAAACCTGTGGCTCTCCGCGCCCCAACCGGCAGTAACCGAGAAGCCCCAGGAACTCCTCCTCGGTGCATGCCGCTGCACGGGAGTTTCGGAGACTGTCCAGACGATCGAGGTGAAACTGACTCACAACCCCGCCATTCTCGATGGTCAGACCCCTGGTCAGGCCACCATCCAAAGGGTCCGCCACAGCGACCTTCTGGGAGGAACTGCGGCTTAGGATCGGGTCGAAGACTCCGATATCGGAGCGAGCCGACTCCTTCCGGGGCGATGAGTGCTGGGTGATGACTGCCCCCTTGGGAAACGGCGATTCAAACGTTTCAAGATGATATCCAGACCGCACCTGCGATGACCACTGAGCCGGGTTTTCCGGGCCGTAGACTCGCCACATGAAGGCCGGAATGCGTGAGGTGGCAGCGCGAGCGGGGGTCTCGATTGCCACGGTCTCGAACGTCTTGAACCGCCCCCACCTCGTGGCGGAGCCGACCCGTGTTCGAGTCAGGGAAGCCATCGGCGAACTCGGCTTCGTTCGCAATGCCTCGGCGCGCCAGCTGCGAAGGGGGACCTCAGAGGTGGTGACCCTGGTGCTGCCGCACCTCAGCAACCCCTTCTTCACCGAATTGGCCCGCGGAGTGGAAGAAAGTGCCCTGCAACAAGGGTGGACCCTGTTCGTGTGCTGGCTCGAAACCGAGGACCCAGCCGAAAAAGCCCACTATCTGAACGTCCTCATGGAGCAACGGGTCCGTGGCATCCTGCTCACCCGGGCCACGGACCTCGAACCCACCTCCCAGATCGTGGGACGCCGGGTGCCCGTGATCCTCGCCGATCTGGAGGACCCGGCCCGAGACCATTGCAGCTCGTCGGTAGACGACGTGCACGGCGGCAGGCTTGCCGTGCGCCACCTCCATGAGCTCGGTCACCGGAGGATCGCCTGGGTGGGATCGGTCGGAGCACCGCAGATCACAGCTCGTGCCGACGGGGTACGGAACACGGCGCAGGAACTGGGAATCGAAGTGGTCGAAATCACCACCGTTCAGCGCATACTGACCGGGCCCGGGCGCCTCGCTGCCGACGAGCTACACGAACGAGGGACCCCGAGCGCGGTGATTTGTGCCAATGACATGCTCGCTCTCGGCATGGAGGCGCGCTTGATCGCCCTGGGCTATTCGGTCCCCGATGACGTTTCCATCATCGGCTTCGATGACATCGAGTTCGCCTCCGCCACGATGGTCCCTCTGACCTCTGTCGCCAGGCCCGCGTACACGATGGGGGCCAGCGCCATCGACCTGCTGATCGCAGGCTGTGGGGTCATCGGCCATGAGCACCAACAGGTCGTCTACAACCCTGAGTTGTCGGTCAGGAGCAGCACCGGCCCGGTGCGGCCTGACACCTGGTCAGGACCGTCACGGCCCGGCCACATCTGAGCCCCCCTCAGATAGAGAGCCTGTTGTCGAGGATCAGATTCCCGATACCAGGCTGCGCTCTGCTTCGGAGTCCTGACCTGGGTCTCGAAGTCGACATGCACAAGTCCGAACCGCTTCGCGTACCCGAACGTCCACTCGAAGTTGTCGAGCAGGGACCAGGCGAAGTAGCCGCGCAGGTTGACGCCTCGATCGATCGCCTTCTTGGCGCTGGAGATGTGCGACCTCATGTAGTCCACCCTGTCGAAGTCCTGCACGAGGGCGTCAGCAGTCACCTCGTCGGCGAAAGCGGCGCCGCTCTCAGTTATGTAGAGGGGCACCTGGGTGTAATCCCGTGCCACTCGGGTCAAAACCTCGTTCAGTCCTTCCGGGTAGATCTCCCACCCCATCTCGGTCCTCACCCCGTCGACCTCCACTGGATAAACGTCTTCGCATCCCGACCCAGGCATCGCGCCGCCAGTCGAATGAGGAGCCCGAGCCCTGTGGCTCGGAACTGACGACCACCCGGAAGTAGTAGTTGACCCCGAGGAAATCGACAGGTGTTCCGATGATCTCGAGGTCGCCATCCTCGATGACGGTCGGAGAACCCGTATCGCTCCACGTCCTCGAGCAGATCGACTGGATAGGCGGCACGGAAAACGGGATCCAGGAAGAGCCGGTTAGGACTCCGTCCAGCTTCACAGCCGCGGCCCGGTCTGCGGCGGTCGAGGTCGCAGGATGAACCGGGGTCAGGAGAAAAGCGGGGCCCACCTGTGCCGTGGAGTCCTGCTCCTTTATGGCTCGCGTGGCCAGGCCATGCCCGAGATGGAGGTGGTGGGCCGCGGCGAGGCCGGCACAGCGGGCTCTTGATCCCCGGGGCGTGAATCCCTGCGGCGTATCCCAGCAATGAACTGTTGACCGGTTCGTTGACTGTTATCCAGTTGCTGGCCAGATCACCCAAGGCGGCGTGGGCCGCCACTGCGTAGTCGGCGAACCGCTCGCGGTCTCCCGGGACGGCCATCCACCCGCGTCCTCCAGCCCTGCGGCAGATCCCAGTGGTACAGCGTCACCCAAGGTGTGATGCCTGCGTTCTGCAGGCTCGTCAGCAACCTGCGATAGAAGTCCACACCCTCGCGATTGGGCTTGGAGCCGGTGAGGAGTCGGCTCCAGGAGATCGAGAGCCGGTAATCGGTGACGCCAACGGACTCCATGAGGTCGATGTCCTCTTCGAACCTGTGGTAGTGGTCGCAGGCAACATCCCCGGTGTCCCCATTGAAGGTATTGCCAGGCATCCTGGAAAACGTGTCCCAGATCGACGGCTCCCGGCCGCCTTCGTCGGCTGCGCCCTCTATCTGATAGGCCGCGGTGGCGACGCCCCAGCGGAACCCGGTCGGAAATTTCTGCGGCGACGACTTGGTGTCGGAAGTCAAGGTCGGCTGTTGCATTGCGAGGGCTCCCTTCAATGATCCTGAGACGAGGCGATCGCACGCGAGGGATCTGCCAACAGCGGCCTCGTCACCTCGACCCGGTGATGGCCTGGTGGCAGATCAACCCGGTCACCATGGTCCCGACCATCGAGGCGAATCGTCGATTCGGCCGTCGCCGGAGCGACGAAGATCCCGGTGCTCCCGAATGGGACCTCGAGATCGACAACGAGCACGGCACTGCTGTCGAGGTCCCAGGAGATCGCAGCCTGGCCATATGGAGTTTCGACCGAAGCGCGGGCCCAACTGATCCCAGCGGTCGGGCGGGGGGCAAAGACGATTCGTCGATACCCAGGCTGGCCCAAATCGGGGGCGATGCCGGCGAGGTGCCGATACACCCAGTCGATGACCGCCCCATACGCATAGTGGTTGAAGGAGAGCATGTTCCCCTCCTCGGAGTCGCCGTCCTCCTCGAACGGGGTCGACATGGTTCCCGGGTGAATCGACCCGTCGGGCCGGATCGCGTCCCATCGCTCCCAAACCGTGGTGGCGCCCATCTCGACCTGATAGAGCCACGAGGGGAACTCGGTTGCGGAGAAGCATCGCGTAGGCCTCGTCGTAGAACCCGGACGATGAGAGCGCCGGGAGGACCAGCGGGGTGCCGAGGAACCCGGTCGACACCCGCCCACCGACTTCGCGGACCATCCGGGCGAGGCTTGCCGCAACTTTGGGCCGCTCTGATTCGGGGACGATGTCGAACTGAAGCGCCACGGCACATCCGGTCTGTGTCTCTCGTATGTGCCCTCCCCATCGCTCCCAGGTCAGAGAGGCAACTTCATCGGCGATCGCTCGGTACTTCTCGACCACCTCGGGCGCCTTGGACAGAACCTCGGCCGCCTCCGCCAGCAGGCGTGCACTGTGGGAGAAGAAGGCATTGGACAGGAACACCGCGTCGGCCTTGGCTTCCCAGGGGCGATCCATGGGGGCATCGGGGTCGAGCCAGTCCCCAAACTGCATTGCCGGGCCGAGAAGCCCATCGGCCCCGCGCCGGGCAACGAGCGAATCGACCCAGCGCAGCATGCTGTCGAACTGGCGCTCGAGAACTGTCGGATCGCCGTAGGACTCGTAAACCGCCCAGGGCACGATGGCGGCGGCATCTGCCCACCCGGCCCGCCCAAAACGGGCCTCGCCCTCGATGACCACATCGGGAACGACGGCGGGAGGCCCCAAGTCGTCGTCCTGGTCGAGGCTCAGGTCCGCCAGCCAACTCAGCCAGAACGCTTGGGAATCGAAGAGGGTGCAAGCGGTGGGCGCGAAGGCCTGGGCGTCTCCTGTCCAACCGAGTCTCTCATCCCGTTGCGGGCAATCGGTCGGCAGGGAGACGAAATTGTCCCGTTGCGACCACACCACGTTCTCATGGAAGCGATTGAGGCCGGGGTGGGAGCACTCGAAGCTCGACCTTGGCGTCAGGTCGCTGCTGATCGCGACGAACTCGGCGGAAACGAGCTCCGCCTCGCTCTCGACCTCTGCATACCTGAAGCCGTGGAAGGTGAAGGCCGGCTCGAGCTCGACCTCCTCTTCACCTGCCAGGGTGTAGGTGTCGGTCGCCTTCGCCGACCTCAGCGGATGGGTGTGAAGCGACCCGTCCAGGCGCCAGGATCTCGGCGTGGCGCACCCTGACCTCGTCGCCCGGGCGACCGCGCATCGTCAGGCTCACGAATCCTGCGATGTTCTGACCCCCATCGAGGGCGATGGAGCCGTCGGGCCTCTTCGGTGATCTCGGGATGCAGGGTCGCAACTCGGCGCACCGGCGCCGCGACCCGAGGCTGGATCACCGTCCGGTCGTACGGGACGACCTTGACCGGACCCCAGTGGCTGTCGTCGAAACCAGGGAGATCCCACCCGGCTTGCTCTTGTCGGAGGTCGACGACCGCACCGTCATAGAAGTCCGCCGACCGGACCGAACCGGTGGAGGCTTTCCAACTCTCGATCGCTGACGACGCGTTGCGACTCGCCCGTCCCGGCCTCGATCTCCAGTTGGGCGATGAGGCCGAGCTCCTCGCCGTAGTTGCAGCGGTCTCCCTCGGGGTTCCAACCCAGCCGACCCCGGTACCAGCCATCGCCGAGAGTGGCCGAGATGACGTTGCTCCCCTCCCGCAAGAGGCTGGTCACGTCATAGCGTGGCAGAAAGGAGACGATGCCGGTAGGTAGACCATCCGGGGTGGAAGAGCTCGTCACTGACTGGGGTCCCGTTGATCGCGACATCGCAAACACCGAGCGCGGTCAGATAGAGCCGGGCCCGGGCAACGTCGCCGTCGACCTCGAATTCGCGGCGCAGCAGCGGGCAAGGAGCTTGACGGTCGGCTCCCGTATCGCCGGCAAGGGTGATCGCCTCGGCCGACCAATCCGACGCTTCCAATAGCCCGCTCTCCACCTCCAGGGTCGGTCCCCAGTCGGTCCAGCCGGCCTCGGTCTCGATCCGCACCCGGAAGAACCTGATCTCACGGCTCTTCATGAGCGGACCGGGCGCGGCCACCCCCACCTGCTGCGAGCTCACCATTTCGCCAGAGGTGGCGAGCAGATCGCCGAAGTCGGGCGAGCTGGAGCACTGGATCTCGTATCCGGTCTGCCGTGCGCTCGCTTCAGCGGAAGTCACTCTCCAGGAGAGGCGGACCGCTTCCTTGCCGAGACCGATGATCCCCTCAGGCAACTGACAGGAAAGGCTGGCGATAACGGGGTGGTCTGACTGGTCAGTGGGCAAAGGAGTCTCCTAGCGGGTCGTTGTTCACAGAGTCGATGAGAGCTATCCCTTGACCGCGCCGGCGGCCAATCCAGAGACGATCTTCCGGCTGAAGAGGATGAACATGATCAGGGGCGGGATGGTGATCAACACCACATTCATGAAGAGCAGGTTCCACTGGGTGAGGAACTGGCTCTGGAAGTTGAACAGTGTGAGCTGGACGGTGGCGTTCTCGTCCCCGGGCAGGAAGTAGAGCGCGTACACGAAGTCGTTGTAGATGAGGACCGCGTTCACCACGATCACGGTGATCACCGCGGGGCGGATCAGGGGGAAGATGACCCGAAAGAACAGGGTCATCGGTGAGGCTCCGTCGACGATGGCAGCCTCATCGATCTCGCGTGGGATCGTGCCGACGAAGGCGCGAAGGACGATCACGGCGAAGGGCAGGGCAAAGGCCAGGTGGATCAGGATCAAGCCGATCAGGGTCTTGAACAGCCCGAAGAACTGCAGGACGAAGATGGTGGGCACCACCGCCGGCGGGATGATCAGGCCGGCAAGCAGCAGGACGCTGGCCAACGAGCTGAGCCGATCCTTTCGGCGTTGCTGCACGAAGGCGACCATCGAGGAGACGAAGACGATGAGCGCCACCGAGGCGATGGTGAGTATGAAGCTGTTCCTGAGTGCGGTGACGGCGATGCCATCACGTGCGGTCAACACCTCCTGAAGGTTGTCCCAGAGGTGCCACTCGGTGGGCCAGGTGAAGTCGAGCAAGGCAGCTTCCGCCTGGTCCTTGCCCGCGGTGAGGATGATGAAGGCGAAGGGGACCAGAAACACCACGGTGCCGATCGCCAGCGCCACGCCATCGACCCACCACCGGCGCACCAGCCTCATAGGTCGAGTTCCTTGCGGTTGAAGTACCGCATCAACGGAAAGACGATGACGCTGATTGCGATGAACAGGATCACGTTCCCCGCGGTGGACAGCCCGTAGAACCCCGCCTGGTACTGCTTGAAGATCGCCGATGCGATCACATCCGTCGTGAACCCCGGGCCTCCCCCGGTCATGGTCCAGATCAGGTCGAAGCTGCGAAGGCCGCCAATCAGGGAGAGCAGGATCACGGTGAAGGTGGCGTTGCGGCTCAAGGGGACGATCACGTAGCGGAACCGGGCCCAGGCGCCACCATCGATCCGGACCGCATCCGTGTACTCCTCGGGAATGGAGACGATGCCGGCGATGAAGATCACAAGTGCGATGCCGACCCCCCTCCAGACATCGACCAGAGCCACCGAGAGCAGGGCGATCTGGGGATCGGTGAGCCAGGCAGGGCCCACGCCACCGAGGAGGGCGATCGTCTTGTTGATCAGGCCTTCGGAGGGATGCATCAGGATCTTGAAGGTGATGCCAACGGCGACGATGCTGACGATCACCGGGAAGAACACCATCGACCTCATGACGGTCTTGAGCCGGATCATCGAAGTGAAGAGAACGGCGAGCGAGAGCCCGATGACCACTTTCAAACCGCTGGTGACCACCGCATAGATCAGCGTGTTGCGCATGCTGCTCGACCAACGCCGGCCGGTTGAAGAAGAGGACGAAGTTCTCGAATCCGATGAACTCCCAATCGAACAACGACCAGCGGGTGAGACTGAAGAAGAAGGCCATCCCCGTGGGAACGATGAACAGGACGGCGTAGACGATCGCGGCCGGGATGTAGAAGGCGTGGGGGTACGCCCGGTCCTTCAGGGAAGGCGCCGCCATTCGTCGATCCTTCACGTCGAGCACTGGCGGGGCTGCTGCCCCGCCAGTGCTCAAACTATCGACTTTGGAAATGGGTTCGGCTTGTTGGCTCACCAACCAGGGAGGCCGAGTTGCTGGGCCTGGGCGATGACGTCTTCGTCGTAATCGGCTGCAGCATCCGCGGCACTCTGGAGACCCGAACCGACCGCAACCGTGAGGAACTCCAGGTTGGGGCCCTTGATCGGGGACAGGAACTCGAGCGCGGGCGCCGTCTTCCCTGCATCGATGTAGGCCTGGATGTCGAGCACGGCCGGCAGTGTGTCCGCCGGGAGCGACGACCCCTCGATCATGTACGGGCCTTGCGGCGCCACCGCGGCGGTCAGGGCCTCGGTTCCCTCGACTGAGGCGACGAACGCAAGGAACTGCTTGGCCGCGTCTTGCTGCTCACTCGTTGCCGCGATGTAGATGCCGGCCGGCATCCAGATCGTGGACCCATTGGTCGCCGCGTCGTTGCCGGGCTGCCCGAAGAACCCAATGTCCTGAACAGCGTCGGGATGGTTCGTCGGCGATTGCCCCGAGGGCAAAGGTCAGCATCGGATAGTGGGCGATCTCGCCGGTAGCGAGCAGGTTGAGCCCGTCGTCGAAGGTCGTCGATCCAAAGTCCTGCTGATACCAGCCGGCTTCGAATCCCTGCTGTAGGCGCTCGAAACCTGCGAGCGCAGGCTGGTCGACGTACTTCGCCTGGTTGTTGGTGTACTTCTCCGCCCAGTCCGGGTCTTCGGTCTGGATGTTGTAGAAGTCGGCCAGAACGAACAGCTGCGAGGTCCAGGTGTCGGTGTAGGTCTGGCCAACCGGGGCTATCCCGGCGGCGAGGATCGCCTCGTTGTTCGCCGCGAACTCGTCCCAGGTGGTGGGCACGCTCAGGCCGAGATCTTCGTAGATCGCCTTGTTGTAGAGAACACCACCGCCCATGGCTGTTTGGCTGGGCACCCCGTACACGTTCTCCTCGGCGGTGACCGTCGGGAGGAACGAGTCCACGATGTTCTCGACGAAGGGCTCTTCCGTGATCGGGACGATGGTCTCGGTCGGGTTGAGCGCCTGGAACAGGGAGCCGGTGTTGTACCAGAAGATGTCCGTCATCTCACCGGTGGCAAGACGGGTCTTGACGATGTTGTCGCCTTCCCCACCGCCGGGCCGGGTCTCGATCTCGAACGTGATATTCGGGTTGGCTGCTGTGAATGCGGCCGTCAGGGCCTCGGCCGAGTCGATCGTCACCTGATTGTCATCGATCAGGAACGAGAGGGTCACAGGTTCATCCGTTGGGGCAGCTGTGGTGGCCGGGGCCTCGGTCCCCGGCGGGGCCGTGCTGCCGCTGTCATCGGGTGCGGCGGTGGTGGTCGATGCCGACCCATCGCCACATGCAACGACAACGAGAGCGATCACCGCAAGGACCACCGCCCACCGTCGCGAAAACAGTTTCATGCATATCCTCCTCATCAGGCGCGCCCCGCGGCGCTCTCGAAACGTTTGACTTAAACGTTTCAACGCCGAGCGTACGACACCGACATATGCTCCCGTCAACAAGTGTTAAGTCACCCACGTTTCTAACATCGAGGGAAGCCGGCGCCGAGTGGGCCGAATCTGGCTTTCAGTACCTGCGCCGCCGGCCCCTACCAGGTCTCCTCGACGCACTCCCGGTGGCTCTCCGGCTCCACCTGGACGGTGGCATGGGCTATCCCCCACCGCTCCCGCAGGTTGTCACCAGCGCGATGCAGCACCTGGTGGGTGTCGGCATCGTCGGCCACCACCAGGTGTGCGGTGGCCACGTCCATGTCGGAGGTCAAGGTCCAGCACGTGGAGGTCGTGGACATCGGTGACTCCGTCGATCGCCGCGAGCCCGACTCGCACCGCGGCAAGATCCACCCGGGTCGGCGCCGCTTGCACCAGGACGGCGAGTGCCTTCCGGCCCAGGGCCACCGCCCTGATGATGATCCAGATCCCGATCGCGATCGCCACCAGCGGGTCGGCATACGGCCAATCGGTGGCAAGGTAGATCAGCGGCGGCGAGGATCACCCCGGCCGAGCCCAGGAAGTCGGCCATCACCTCCGCGTAGGCACCCTCGACGTTCATGCTCTCCCTTGACCCGTCGCGGAGGATCCGGGCCGCGACCAGGTTGACCACCAACCCGCCGATTCCGACGATCAGCATCGGGCCGGCGTCCAGAGATGGCGCATCCGAGAGCCGGCGCACCCCCTCGAAGATGGCATACCCGGCCACGAGGAGCAGCAGCAGGGCATTCGCAGCGGCCGCCATGATCTCCAGTCGATAGAGGCCGTAGGTCTGCCGCTCCCGTCGGGAAGCACCCTGGGCAGTGAGGATCGCGGCCAACGCCATGCCCAGCCCCAGGGCGTCGGTCCCCATGTGCCCGGCGTCCGACAGCAGAGACAAGGATCCCGTGTTTATGGCGGCGACCACCTCGACCAGCGCATAAGCGACGATCAGGCCCAGGGCGATGGCGAGCGGCTTGACGTGCCGGGCACCGGCTCGCTCCGTTTCGCTGCTCATCTGGCTCCTCGCAGACGGGACCACTTCAGCCTGGGCGGAGGGGGAGGGATTCGAACCCTCGAGGAGGCGTCAGCCCCCTACGGCATTTCGAGTGCCGCGCACTAGACCGGACTATGCGACCCCTCCAAGGGCCGGCGGCCTGACCGCCGAGACCGGCTTCGCGGAGGGAGAGGGATTTGAACCCTCGAGGGAGCGTAAACCCCCAACGGCATTTCCAGTGCCGCGCACTAGACCGGACTATGCGATCCCTCCTGGAAGCCTGCCAGAACTGGCAGGCGAGTAGAGGATAATCCAGGACGTGCCCCATCCCATATCGCCCTCTGACTACACGGATGCCATGAAAACGGCCCTGGAAGCCGGCGCCGAGGCAGCCCGGTCCGGCGATGTGCCCGTGGGAGCCGTCCTCCTCGACTCCGGCGGTGCCGTGGTTGCTGTGGACCACAACCGACGCGAGGAGCTGTCGGATCCCACGGCCCACGCCGAGGTCCTGGTCCTTTCCCGACGGGCCCGGGAGCTCGGGGACTGGCGCCTCGAGGGGCACACGCTGGTGGTCACCCTCGAGCCCTGTCCGATGTGCGCCGGAGCGGCGGTGCTCGCTCGGCTGGAGCGGATTGTCTACGGGGCCGCAGACCCCAAGGCTGGTGCCGCCTGGTCCCTTTACAACATCCCCCAGGACCGGCGACTCAACCACCGCGTCGACCTAGTGGAAGGCGTGATGGCCGGAGAATGCTCCGCCCTCCTGGAGAGCTTCTTCTCAGCCCGCAGGTAGAAGTCAGCCGACTCCGGCTTCGACCAGGGAAAGGCGACGGTCCCAGATCGCGTAGACCACGGCACCGAGGACGATGACGATTGCCACCGCCCCGAACGCCACCCGGTAGTCGAAGCCGTCGATGGCGGCTCCGACCAGCGGCGCCGACAGCAAGAGCGAGAAGTCGAAGATCGAAGTGAAGATCGACATCGCCGACCCCCGCTCTGCGGTCCGGGCCCGTTTCACGACCTGGCTGGAGAGGATCGGGAACAGGGCTCCGTGGGCCATTCCCCCGGCTACCGCGGCAACGATCAGGACCGCCGCGGAACCCGCCACCGCCATCACGGCGAGGCAGACCGCGAGGCTGAGGATGGAGCCGATGATCAGTGGGGATTGCGGGAGACGGTCGTACCGGCTGCCTCCGAAGATGCGGGTGGTGGCTGCGGTCAGCCCATAGACGCCGAAGAAGAGGCCGGCCGAGCCGACCTGTCGCTCGCTCACATAAGTCCTGGTGAAGGTGAACAGCGTCTCCATTCCGATGCTGAAAGTCAGGGTCACCCACCAAAGGGGGAGCAGGTCGCGCTGGGCGAGAGCGTGCCAGAAGCCGCGTCGGGGCCGGCGACCCATGATCGGCAGAACGGGGAGGGTCCACACCGTCAACCAGGAGCCAAGCATCGCCGCTGCAGACAGGATGAACAGCCCGTCGAAGCCGGCCGCCTCGATCACGACGTCCCCGAGCACCCCGCCGATGGCGATCGGCACCAGCCCGGATAGGCCGAAGAGTGCGAGTCCCTGCGTCCGGTGCTCGGCAGGTATCGAGTCTGCGCCATAGGTGAGGATGGTGGTGAACAGCGAGATGAGCAGGACCTTGTGGAACAGGAAGATCATCCAGAGCCATGGTCCCCAGATGGTGGTCGTCACCATCAACAGCATGAACACGATGTTCCCGGCCCCGGCGAAGAGGAGCACGGTTCGCCGGTGGGTGAGGTCGAGGAGGCGGCCGAGCGCGGGCCTCATCAGCAAGGCGAGCACCGCCGCCGCCGCGTAGAGAAGACCGATCCTGGACTCGGTGACCCCGAGATCCTCGAGATACCCGGGGAAGTGGATCATCAGGATGAACGAGATCTCCTGGAGGAGCGCAGCGAGGAAAAGTCGGGGGAAGGTGGGCCCGAAGGAGGAGAGAGCCATGAGTCGAGGAAGGTAACAGTGGCGGCGGGGGTAGCCTGAAACCCGATCGTGCTAGGTGGGGCACTAGGGGTGCCCTGTACCCGAAATCCTCTACATGCGGGGCCGAATTCCCCGCCCGAGGGGTGGCGTGACACCGGGGCCAAGGCCCTGACGATGGACACGTGGTGTTGACGGCTGGGTCCTGCGCGGCGGAGCCCCGCGAATCGGGTCAGATCCGGAAGGAAGCAGCCCTAAGCGGTTCGCTCCGGGTGACGCAGGGCGGCCTGGCCTGAGCCGGCGGCCGTCGTCGACGGTGTCGCACCACTCCGAAGGCGGGGGCACGATCAATTTCTCCCCCCAGTGAACGAAGTGATCGTTGGGGGGAGTACCGGCGAAGCCGGGGAGGGGGCATCGCTCTCAACAACGCCGGTGGGCAGGGGCTGCCGCTCCCGCTAGGCGGGTTTGCGGAGCCTCACTCCGTACACGAAGCCGAAGACCCCCATCCTCCACACCTCTTCCACGATCAAGTCCCTGCCGGCGAACAACTTCTCCGGCGGGGGCAGCGAGTCGAGCGAGCGATGCAGGTACCAGTACTCCCGGGGGGCGCCGGCGAACAACAGCCCCACAAGCGGGAGAACCACCGCGGTCCCCATGCGGTGCAGGAGCCTGAGCAAAGTATTCCGGGGCCGCGAGAGGTCGACCACCACCGCCGCAGACCCGGGGCGAAGGACTCGGCCCACTTCGCGGAGAGTCTCATCGACCGAGGTCAGATTGCGGAACACGAACCCGCTGAACACCCCGTCGAAGCTGGAGTCAGTGAACGGCAAACGCTCACCGATGCCCGCCACTCGCTCAGCCGCCTCGCTCAGGGCCAGCATCTCGACCACAGGGTCAAGCCCCACCACCCGGCGCCCCTCGAAGTCGGTGTCTCCGGTCCCGCAGCCCAGGTCGAGGGCCCGCCCGGATGCCAGCATCCTCACTCCGCGGCGCCGCCACTCCCTCTCCTGGCCCATCGAGAGGATCCTGTTGATCCTGTCGTAGCGGGCGGCGATCCGGGCGAAGATCGGGTCGGAAACCTCGCTCACGGCTCGATCAGGTCGAACCCCGTGTAGCGGCGGAGGGCATCGGGGATCGCCACCGAACCATCAGGTTGCTGGTGGTTCTCGAGTATGGCGAGGATGGTCCGCCCGACAGCACATGCCGTCCCGTTCAGGGTGTGTACCACCCGGTTCCCGCCTTCTCCCCGAACCCGCACCTTGAGACGGCGTGCCTGATAGTCGGTGGTGTTGGAGCAGGACGTGACCTCCCGATAGGCCTGCTCACCCGGGAACCAGGCCTCGATGTCGAACTTCTTGGCCGCCGAGGCCCCGAGATCCCCTGCTGCGACATTGACCACCCGGTACGGGATCTCGAGCTCCTGGACCAGGCTCTCCTCGACTTCAAGGAGCCGGTCATGCTCCTCGGCCGACTGCTCCGGGTCGGTGAACACGAACATCTCCACCTTGTCGAACTGGTGGACCCGGAATATTCCAGCCGTGTCCTTGCCATAGGTCCCTGCCTCGCGACGGAAACAGGTCGAGAAGCCGGCATATCGAAGGGGAAGGCTCTCCTGCTCGAGGATCTCGTCACCGTGGTAGGCCGCCAAAGGCACCTCGGAGGTGCCGACCAGGAACAGCTCGTCTTTGGGGATCTCATAGACCTGTTCCCTGGCCTCGGGAAAGAACCCCGTTCCCTCGAGGGCCTCTTCGCGGACCAGGACCGGAGGGATCATCGGGGTGAACCCGGATTCGACGAGCCGGTCCATGGTCCACCGCACCAGGGACAGCTCGAGGAGTGCGCCCTTGCCCTTCAGGTAGCCGAAGCGGCTCCCCGAGACCTTGGCCCCCCTTGCTGTGTCGATGATGTCGAGGCTCTCGCCGAGAGTGGCATGGTCGGTCCCCTCGGTCCGGGTGTCCCCAACGCGCTTTATCTCGACATTGTCGGCGTCGGTCCTCCCGTCGGCAGCGTCGGGAGCGACCAGGTTGGGAACTTCCAGAATCTCACGGTCGAGCTCGGATCCAAGTCGGTCTGCCTCGCTAGAGGCTTCCTTCACCGCGGCGGCAAGCTCTGCGACCTCTGCGATGGCTGCCTCCTTGTCCCCACCGGACAGAGATGCAATGTGCCTGCCCGCCTCGCGCTGCCTGGCTCGCAGCTCCTCAGCCTCCTGGCGGCGGGCCCTCGCGGTTGCTTCGAGCTCGATCAGCCTGTCGAGGTCGATCTCCATCCCTCTGCGGCGCAACGAGGCCCGTATGGCGTCGGGGTCGTCTCGGAGCAGCCTCTGATCGATCATGGGCCGGCGGATGGTACCGGGCGACCGTCGATCGGCCTCAGCCCTCGCTCACCATGAACGAGACGGCGAGCACGTTGTCATCGGCATTCACATCGGTCTGTACCCCAACCAGGGTGAAGGTCGTCGCGTAGGTGGTGCCGCTGCTGACCGTCACGTCGGGAAAGGTGATCGTGGTCTGCTGCTGCGACTCGAGCGCTGGCACCGGCTGCTCCAGGATGATCGGGTCCTCCTCCTCGCTGGTGATCTCGAAGTTGAGGCTCACCGGCGGGCTGATCACGTTCCCCAGGTTGGAGACCACCACATTGAAGGTCACCGCCTCTGTGTTGGGCACGATCACGACGTCCTCGGGGCTCACTTCCCACTCGGGATCGGAAGCCACCTGGACCAAGGCGAGCCCGGGGCGTAGCGCCAGAGTGCTGTCTGGTGAGCGGGCTGCGAGAACGTAGGCCTGAGCCAGGCTGGTCAGGCCTCCTATGGTCGGCATGAGAACGACCTCAGGCATCGGCGCTGCCGGGTCGGGGACCTCCTCCCGCTCCAATTCGGCGATCAGGTCCTGATAGAGGCGGTCGCCTGCCCTGAGCTCGCCCAGTGCGTTGGCGATGTTGTCCACCACGACGGTGCTGGTGGGGTCGTCCGCGGCGGCGAGCAGCCCTGAACCGAAACCACCTATGCCGGCCTCCCACGCCTGCAGTGCCTGACGGTGGAGGGCATTCACCGCGAAGAGCGTCGCTGAAGGCGGAGCCTGCTCGGCAAGCTCGAGGCCGGCGGCGATATCGGCGCGCAGGCCATCGATGACGGTCACCAGCTCGGTCCTGTCGATCGTCGAGAGCCGGGATGCCACATCGCTCAGTGCCACTCCCTTGGACGAGATGGCCATGGTGTTCTCCTGGACCGCGTCGAGATAGTCGAGCTCTGCGCGAGGCGTCGTTACCCGAGCCGGAAAGGGCTATGGCGGTGATCGCCGCGATGGTGATGACCAGTGGCCAGATAAACCGCGTGGCGACCCGTCGCTTGGGGCGAGGGGTGTCAAGCATCGCGGCGTGAGATTTCCGGAAACATCGAAGCCCTTCTACGGCCTCCGCGTGCGCGGAGGGGATCAGTTGCGAGAACCTTGATCCTTGGTGGGCGAGGGGGGACTTGAACCCCCACGACCTTGCGATCACAGGAACCTGAATCCTGCGCGTCTGCCAATTCCGCCACTCGCCCGCAACTGTCGGGAAAAGGGTAACCCTGCAGCATTGCTTCCGGTAGTCGGCCTCCATGTCCCCGACTGGCCGTAACCTTCCGTCGCGTGAGCCTTGCCAGGAGCCTCGAACGCCGCCTCGAGCGCCTTTTCGAAGGCGCCACCGGTCGCGTGTTTTCGGGCCGCATCCACCCATCGGAGATGGCAGGTCGGATAGCCCGGGAGGCCGATCTCACCAGCTATCAGCACCCGACAGGCCCTGCCACCTCCAACCAATTCGTGCTCACCGTCAACCCTGCAGATCTCGACGTCGACCCGACCCGTCTCCAGCGTCGGCTCGAGACCGCCCTGTCGGAGCATGCCGCCGAGGCGGGCCTACGGCTCGAAGGGCCGGCGACCGTCCTCATCCAGACTTCGCCCAGGGTGTCGACAGGCCAGTTCACCTGCGTCCCTTCTGTGGTCCCTGGCCAGATCCCTCCTTGGGCCCGCCTCGTCGCGGGGGACGTTGGATTCGAGATCGGGCACAACCGGGCCGTGATCGGCCGTTCCAGTGAGGCCGACGTGGTGCTGCCGTACGACGACGTGAGCAGACGCCACGCACTGATCTGGAGAGCGGAGGGATTGACCTGGATCAAGGACCTGGGCTCGGCCAACGGGACCAAACTCGACGGGTCCCCCGTCGGAGGGACGGGGCGTCAGGTGGAAAAGGGTGCGAGCATCTTCCTGGGCAGCCACCGGTTCCGGATTCGTGAGCCCTGAGCCATGCCCGATCTGATCCTTGCCCTCCTCCGAATCATCTTTCTCGGCCTGGTCTACCTGTTCGTCTGGCAGGTGGCGCGGGCCATAGGCTCTCACCTCGGGATCTCGCTGCGACGCCGGCGTCGGGAGGGAACCAAGGTCGTGGTCGTGCGCTCCGAGACGCAACAAGGACTGGAATTGGACGTGCGGGATGTGACGGTCCTCGGCCGGTCCTCCGAGGCCGACGTACTCCTCGACGATCCGTACGCTTCCGAGTTCCATATGCGGCTGGTGGCATCGGATAACGGGCTGGTACTCCACGACCTGGGGAGCACCAACGGGACCTATGTCAACGGCCGCCGGATCACGGCCCCTACGACCATGAGAAGGGGAGACACGATCCAGGTCGGCAAGACGGTGATGGAGGTTCGGTGAAGTACATCTGGGCCGCCGCCAGCCATCAGGGCATGGTGCGCAAGAACAACGAGGACACCATCTACCCCGAGAGCTCGGGGGAGTCGGCTGGCCCTGCCGTTCTCATGGTCGCTGACGGGATGGGGGGCCATATCGCCGGCGAGGTGGCCTCCCGGCTGGCGGTGAACACCGCCGCCTCCGCCGACCTCTCCCCCGCCGACCGGGTAGCGGCGGCCAACCGGACCATTAGGGAGGAGGTTGCCCGTCAGCCCGACCTCGACGGGATGGCCACCACCTTGACCCTGGTGATGCTCGCCCCCGAGGGCGTTGCTCAGTTCGGGCACATCGGTGACAGCCGCGCCTACCTGTTTCGCGACGGGAGCCTCCGCCAGCTCACCGACGACCACACCGTTGTCGCCGAGTACGTCGCAGCCGGGACCCTCACCCCCGAGGAGGCCGCCGATCATCCCCACAGTCACATGCTCACCCGCTGCCTGGGCCTGACCAGGTTCGTCAACGTCGACGAGATCGAGGTCTACCTCGAGCCCGGGGACCGGGTAGTCCTGTGCTCCGATGGACTCACCCTGATGCTCAGCGATGACGAGATCGCGAAGAAGCTCGAGATCGAATCGGCCGACGAGGCCCTTTGGAGCCTGATCGAAGCCGCGAATCAAGCCGGGGGCAATGACAACATAAGCGTGATCCTCGTGGACGTCCTCGACTGATCGAATGACACGCAACACCGAGGGCGCGACCATTCTGGCGGCCGCAGTTCTCGCCGGGTTCGGGGTCTCTCTGGTGAATTTCGCCCGGGAGCAGAACGTCGATGCACAGGTGGCGCTGACCTTCCTCGTCTTCCTCATCGCGTTCGGCGGCATTCACCTCGGCGTGCGGGCATGGGCGCCCCAGGCAACCCCGCTCCTGCTGGCGCCGGTCGCCGCCCTGACCGGCCTCGGGTTCATCGAGATCTACCGCTTGGACCCGGTCAAGGCCGGACTGCAACGGTGGTGGATGTTGATTGCGGCCGGAGCCGCTGTCGCGGTCCTCGCCCTCCTCGCCAGGACAGGGACCGTGGTGCTCCGACGGTATCGGAACATCATCCTCCTCTTCTCGCTGATCCTGCTCATGCTCCCCAATCTCCCCACCGATTGGGGGTTCCCGTTGAAGGGCCTCACCGTCAACGGGTCCAGGCTGTGGATCGTCCTCGATCTCGAGTTCACCACGTTGCAATTCCAACCGGCCGAGCTGGCCAAGCTGGGACTGGTCGCCTACATGGCGGCATATCTCTCGGACCACCAACGCGCCTTGCGCGAGGCGCGACGGCATCTAGGCCCGATCCGGTTCCCGGAGCCCCGCCAGCTGATCCCGATCCTGGTGACCTGGGGCATCAGCGTCGTCATCCTCATCTCCCAGCGGGACCTCGGGGCCTCCCTCTTGTTGTTTGTCGGCTTCGTGCTGCTCCTGTATGCCGCGACCGGGACCACTGGCTATCTGGTGACAGGTGGGGTGCTGGCCCTGTTTGCCGGGGTCGCCTCGTACTACGCCTTCGACCACGTCCAGAGAAGAGTCATCGCCTGGCTGGCCCCCTTCCAGCACTACGAGGACGAGGGCTACCAGATCGTGCAGGGGTTGTTCGCGCTCGGCACCGGGAGCCTGTCCGGAGCCGGTCCCGGCCTGGGACGGCCCGACCTGATACCCAACGCCACCACCGACTTCATCTTCGCCGCGGTCGGTGAGGAGCTGGGGTTCGCGGGGACCGTGTCGGTGATTGCCCTGTTCGCCCTGGTGGTCGCGGTCGGCATCGGGATCTCGTTCCGCAGCCGGGACACCTTCCGCAAGTTGCTCGCCGCCGGGCTCACCCTGGTCTTCGCGGTGCAGACCTTTCTCATCATCGGCGGGGTGCTTCGCATCGTTCCCCTGACCGGAATCACCCTGCCCTTCATGTCTTACGGAGGGTCGGCCCTGGTGGGCAACCTGATCCTGGTTGCCCTCCTGCTCCGCATCAGCCACGAGGAGGCGGCGTGAACGGCCCGGTGCGTCGGCTTTCGATTGGAGTCTTCGCCTCCTTCTTCGTGTTGCTCCTGGCGGTCACCTGGTTCCAGGTGGTGCGGGCCGATGCCCTCAAGGCCGACCCCCGCAATGCCCGACCCGCCCTCTCCGAGCGTGGCAAGGAGCGTGGCCTGATCGTCACCGCTGACGGAATGGTGGTCGCCGAATCGGTGACCGACCCTGATGACCCGCGGTCGTTCGTTCGCACCTATCCCGAGGGTGAGGCCTTCGCCCACATCGTGGGTTACAACTCCTTCATCGTCGGCGACTCCGGGCTGGAGGAGGCCTACGCCTCGGTGCTCCGGTCCAAGCGCGACCTGACGATCAGTGACCTGATCTCGGTGATCCTCGGCCGTGACCTCCGTCCGCATAGCGTCGAGATGACGGTGGATGGCCCGCTACAACACGCTGCGTTCGAGGCGCTTTCAGGGCAGACCGGCGCCGTGGTCGCCATCGATCCCAAGACCGGTGCCATCCTCGCCGCCGCCTCGTCTCCGTCGTTCGACCCCGAATCGCTGCTCGGCGACGACGCCGCCGCGGTGTGGGACGCCCTTCTCGCCGATCCGTCCAGCCCGCTCAGCGACCGGGCGACCAAGGAGCTCTTCGCGCCAGGGTCGACGTTCAAGACCGTCGTCACCGCCACCGCCCTCGACACCGGCGCCGCCGACCCGGGCACCGAGTTCCCGGATCCCCTCGAGTACCAACTGGAGGGATCCACGGCGACCATCTCCAATTTCGACGGCGAGGTATGCAACGACGGGGTCTCGGTGACCTTGCTGATGGCCTTCGTTCGCTCCTGCAACACGGTTTTCGCCGACCTGTCGGTGCGACTCGGAGCAGAGGACATCGGGATCACCGCCGAAGCGCTCGGGTTCAACACCGAGCTCACCTTCCCCTGGACGGTGCCCGAGGCCACCTATCCGGTCGAAGACCTCGTCGACGACCCGGCAGCCCTCGCCCAGAGCGGGATCGGGGAACGCGATGTCCGGGCAACACCGTTGCATATGGCGATGGTCGCTGCGGCCGTTGCCAACCAGGGAGTGGTGCCTTCGCCTTATCTGGTCAATCGGGTCTTCGACGCCGACGGGAACAGCGTGGAAGAGACCGAACCGACTGCCCTGGGCAGGGCAATGGCCCCAGCCACCGCATCGGTCCTGGCCCAGATGATGGAACGGGTGGTCACCGAGGGCACCGGTCGGCTGGCTGCGGTCCCCGGTGTCAGAGTTGCCGGCAAGACCGGCACCGCAGAGGGCGCCGGTGACGGCCCCCATGCCTGGTTCATCGGTTATGCGCCGGTCGAGGATCCATCGATTGCGATTGCCGTCCTCATCGCCGGTGGTGGAGATGTCGGCGAGTCGGCGACCGGTGGGTCTGTGGCGGCCCCGATCGCAGCGGACCTCATCGCGGAGTGGCTGACGAGAAGCCAATGAGTTGGATCCGGGTCGTTCCTACAATTCACCGCCTTCCATGAACACCCCTTCTGAGCTGACCGAGCGTTATCACGTCACGTCCCACCTGGCCCGGGGCGGGATGGCGGACGTCTATGAGGGCCAGGACACGCTGCTCAATCGCCGTGTGGCGATCAAGGTCCTCCACGCCCAGTACTCGGCTGACGAGGCATTCGTGAAGCGGTTCCGACGCGAGGCCCAGGCCGCGGCCAACCTCAGCCACCCCAACATCGTCGGCATCTACGACTGGGGCCAGGCCCAGGGGACCTATTTCATCGTCATGGAACTGGTTGACGGCCGCTCCCTCCGCGACGTCCTCAAGACCGAGGGCCCGCTGCTGGCCCGTCGGGCCACCGAGATCGCCGCCGAGGTGACCGCCGCCCTGTCCGTTGCCCACCAGGCGGGGTTGGTCCACCGCGACGTCAAACCCGGCAACATCCTCCTCGCCAAGGATGGAACGGTGAAGGTCACCGACTTCGGCATCGCCCGGGCCTGGGACGACAGCCAGGAGCTCACCAAGACCGGCGCCGTGATCGGCACTGCCACCTATTTCAGCCCGGAGCAGGCACAAGGAGCCAGCGCCGACGCCAGAAGCGACG
Source organism: uncultured Acidobacteriota bacterium (assembly GCA_963780755.1). Lineage (GTDB taxonomy): Bacteria > Actinomycetota > Acidimicrobiia > Spongiisociales > ZC4RG35 > JALYNX01. The sequence goes on along the minus strand of CAWACX010000002.1, from coordinate 514,290 downwards.
TGTACGCCCTCGGCGTGGTGCTCTATGAGATGCTCACCGGACGGCCACCGTTCACCGGAGACAGCCCGATGTCGGTGGCTTTCCAGCACGTCTCCACCGAAGCCCCCGCTCCCTCGGCACTCAACGCCGACGTGCCGGCATCCCTGGACACGGTGGTCTCCAAGGCGATGCGAAAGGACCCCGCCGGCCGCTACCAGAGCGCAGAAGAGATGCGAGCCGACCTGGTAGCCGTGCTTCGCGGTCAATCAGTGGAGCCGGCCGTAGTCGCTGCCGCCGCGGTGGGAGCCGCTGCTGCCGGGGAGAACGCCACTCAGGTCATGACCTCCCAGGTCCCCCCGGCAACGGTCCCACCCGATGAGGTCTACCGGGGTGTGGAGGAGGAGCCCTCCTCACAGATGCCCTTCATCCTCACCGCTTTCGGCCTCCTGATCGCACTCGGCATCCTGGTCTTCTTCCTGTTCCGCCTGGCGACCGGAGGGAACGAGGACGGCGAGCTGATCCCGGTGCCCAATGTCGCCGGCATGACCAGGGAAGACGCCCGGGCCCGCCTCGAGGAAGACGACTTCACCGTGAAGTTCACACCAGAGCCCAGTGCGGAAGTGGCGATCGACCTCGCGATCCGCTCCAACCCGGCGGCAGGCACCGAGGCGCCGGTGGGAGCCCTGATAGAAGTGTTCATCTCATCGGGAACCGAACAGTTCCAGGTCCCGCCCCTCGTCGGCCAGCCCCTGGAGACCGCAATGCAGATCATCGAGGACAACGGGTTCGTCGTCGGCGAGATAACCGAAGAGCCCAATGCCGACTTCGCAGAGGGCACCGTGTTCCAACAGGAGCCACTGTTCGGGATGATGGCCGGCCAGGGGTCGGCGATCGATCTCTGGGTCTCCACCGGGCGCGAGACCCATCTCGTCCCCGAGTTGGTGGGGCTGACCGAACGGGACGCCGTGTCCGAGCTGCAGGCCCTCGACCTGCTCTCCACGATCAATGACGAGTTCTCCAACACCGTCCCCGAGGGAATCGTTATCCGGACCGATCCGGAACAGGGTGCTGAAGTGCGCTCCGGCGACACCATCCTCCTCGTTGTCTCCCAGGGCCCGGAACCGGTCGAGGTGCCAGATCTGATCGGCCTCTCGCCGGGTCAGGCGGAAAACGCGTTGGCCGACCTGGGTCTCGAGATCAACGTCTCCAACACGTTGCAGCCGGTCGTCGACCCCAGTCAGGACGGGGTGGTCGTCGACCAGTTCCCCGAAGAGGGGATCACGGTGTTCCCTGGTGACGTCGTGTCGGTGACCCTTGGGGACTATCAGCCACCGGCCACCACCACCTCCACCACCACGACCACAACCCCACCGGCGACAACAGTTCCCTGAGCCTCAGCGGTAGTTGGTGGTCATCAGGAACCCGGCGGCGATCGCTACCAGGCCGACGACGAGGACCAGTTGGTCGAGCTCGAAGACGAAGCGGACCAACACCAGGATCACCCCGACCACCATCAGGCCGGCCATGAGAGCCACGTACCAGGTCGGGCTCGGATCCTTGGCCTTGGCTGCCTCGGCGGCCGCCTGTGCTGACGGGGGCCGAGTTTTGGGCTTGCGGCGCTTCGACTCCGGCACGGCGGCGAGGGTAGCGAGTTACAACTGTGTAGTTCTCAACATCCTGTGGAGAAACCTCGGGAAAACTACAGGCGTGTGATTCGTCGATTCAGGCCGGGCGCCACACAGGGATCATGTCCTCGCGACAGTGCCGGGGGGCCGATTCCTGGCTGACATTCACCGCTTTCATGGTCAATTCGGCGCCGCAAACGGTGCACTTGTAGTCCTGATCGACGGTGACGACGTCTTCGGGGTCGATCTCGGGAGGCGGGGTCGACAACATTCGGATCAGGGCCAGCGAGACCCTCCAGATGATCAAACCGAGCACCACCGCGAGGATGACATCGAAGGCAGTGTTCCCGGTCAGCTTCTCCCCCCAGCGAACGAAGTGAGCGTTGGGGGGAGTACTGGCGCAGCCGGGGAGGCGTCGTGTACCTCCCTGCACGATCACATCCGTTCGATGATCAGGGCGTTGGCCATCCCGCCACCCTCACACATCGTCTGCAACCCGTAGCGGCCTCCGGTCCGCTCCAGCTCCCAGAGCAGCGCGGTGAGGAGGCGCGCCCCGGAGGCCCCCGTGGGGTGTCCGATGGCGATCGCGCCCCCGTTCACGTTGGTCCGCTCCCAGAGGGCGAGGGGATCTGCCCCACCGTGCTCGATGCGCCAGGCCGCGATCACGGAGGCAAACGCCTCGTTGACTTCGAAGAGGTCGATCTCATCGATCCCGAGACCGGCCCGCTCCAGCACCTTCTCCGTGGCCGGGATCGGCCCGGTCAGCATCGTGACCGGATCGACGCCCGCCATAGCGAACGCCACGAAGCGGGCACGTGGGGTCAACCCGAGCGCCCGGGCCCGTTCCTCCTCCATGACCAGAACCGCGGCTGCGCCGTCGGAGATCTGGGACGAGTTACCCGCCGTGACCACACCATCGCCTTTGAAGGCGGGCTGGAGTGCACTCAACTTCTCCAACGAAGTGTCGGTGCGTATCCCCTCGTCTCGGGTCACCGTCTGCCGGGTCCCATTGTCCAGGGTGATCCCGACCGGGATGATCTGCCCCTCGAAGCGCCCCTCCTCGGTGGCGGTGGCGGCCCTAGCGTGGGAGTCGAGGGCGATCTGGTCGAGCTCGGGCCGGGACACGCCCCATTTCTCGGCGATCATCTCCGCCGAGATCCCCTGGGGGACCAGGCCCTGGGAGTAACGGTCCAGCATCCTGGGCCCGAAGGGGAGGCCCGGTCCCTGATGAGCGGTGATGCCTAGCGGGACCCTGGTCATGCTCTCCACGCCGGCCGCGATCACGATCTCCTGGGCCCCCGCCATCACCGCCTGGGCGGCGAAGTGGGCCGCCTGCTGGGATGAGCCGCATTGACGATCGATCGTGACCCCGGGAACCTCTTCGGGGAAGCCGGCCGCCAGGGCGGCGTTGCGCCCCACGTTGTAAGCCTGCTCCCCGGTCTGGCTGACGGTCCCCATGATCACGTCGTCGATCCGTGAAGGGTCGAGTTGGTTGCGCTCCACGAGCGCCTGAAGGGGAATAGCCGCCAGGTCGACGGGGTGGATGTCCTTGAAAACCCCATTCCGCTTGCCGATCGGGGTCCGGACCGCATCGACGATCACCGCTTCTGGCATTTCGACTCCTCTTCGAACAACCCCGGAAACGCCATGATCGATGGTTCATTCCCGGATTGGCTGGTGGAGACGATGGGACTCGAACCCACGACCCCCGGCTTGCAAAGCCGGTGCTCTTCCAGCTGAGCTACGTCCCCGATATTCGGCATTCTAGAAGGTCGCATCGACTCCGATCTCACGCATCCAGGGACTAGTCCTAACGCCTCAATTTGTGCGTGTGCGCTCAAAGTCTTGGGGCGCGACGCCGATACCCGCTGCATCAGGGAATCAAGTTTGTCCCCAGACATCAAGGAGTAGGGAAATGAAAAGGCGTCGATTCGTCATCCTCGGGGTGACAGCGGTGGTGCTTCTAGCGGCAACGGCCGCCGTGGCAGTGCCAACAAGATTCAGGGATGTGCCTTCAGATCACACGTTCTCGGTTGCCATCGACTGGATGGACGAGAACGGGATCACAAAGGGTTGTAACCCGCCGGCCAACGACCTGTTCTGCCCGGAGGACTTCGTGACTCGCGGTCAGATGTCCGCCTTCTTGAAGCGGTTCGCCGAGTCCGACATCATGCCTGCCGGTGCCCAGGGCCCGAAGGGTGACAAGGGTGCTACCGGTGCAACAGGTCCTGCCGGTGCCACCGGTCCCGCCGGTGCCACTGGTGCTGCCGGTGCTGCCTCTACGGTGCCGGGCCCCCAGGGTCCCCAGGGCGAGCCTGGTCCTGCCGGTGCCGACTCCACAGTGGCGGCCCAAGGCCCCCAAGGTCCAGGGTCCCCAGGGCGAGCCTGGTCCTGCCGGTGCCGACTCCACAGTGGCAGGCCCCCAAGGTCCCCAGGGCGAGCCTGGTCCTGCCGGTGCCGACTCCACGGTGGCAGGCCCCCAAGGTCCCCAGGGCGAGCCTGGTCCTGCCGGTGCCGACTCCACGGTGCCGGGCCCCCAAGGCCCCCAGGGCGACCAGGGCATTCAGGGCATCCAGGGCATCCAGGGTCTTCCTGGCCCCGGTTCGACCTTCACCATCAAGGTCGGAACGGCGACAGCCGCTAGCAGTAGCGATGACCAGACGGCCACGGCCACTTGCACTACCGGTGTGGTGGTAGGTGGAGGGTTCATCTTGGGTGGCGCGGAAACTGAGAACCTGCACATCACCCAGTCCTACCCCTCGAACGCCACCACGTGGACGGTGAAGGCCTCGGAGCCCGATATTGCCCCTGTTGGCGGCGATTGGACGCTTCAGGCATACGCAATCTGCGCCAGCTAGTCGTCAACTCAACGCAGCGAGAAGAGGGGCCCCCGCTCAGGCGGGGGCCCCTCTGCATGGAAGTCGTCCCTCGATCAGGTCTGCTCCCACCGCCCGCCAGCCTTGGCCTTCTCCACCGCGGCGCGACCGGCATCCGTCATTCGTCCCTCGGCCTCGAGCTTCGCCACTCTCTGCCTGTTTGGCGTCGACCACACGCTGCGAGTGGTGCGGGGACTGAATCGGACCACCCAACTGCCTTCGTCCCGCTTGCTCCCCTGCCCGTCGATCCAACCGAAGCAGAGTGCCTCCTGAAGCGCGGCTTCGTAGTTCAACTCCGTGACATGCCCGCCCTTCTTGGTCAACACCAAACGCACACCCGTTGACTCGTCATGGTTCTCCTCCAACCAGGACCGCCAGGCCGCGGCGTCGGGGACGAGGAGCTCGGTAAACGCTGGAGGCACTCGAGCAGGTTATGCCACCACGCTCCCCAGGACACCCGACTCGACGCCCCCGTCACCCGACCGGCACAATGATTGGAGTGAGACTGATCGTCACAGCTTTCATGACCCTCGATGGAGTGGTCGAAGGGCCTGGATTCGACGAGCACCGAGATGGCAAGAATGCCTGGGCACTGCGAATTCAGGGCGAGGAAGACGAGGACTACAACACCGCGCAGGTGTTCAGTGCCGACGCTTTTCTGCTGGGAAGGAAGACTTTCCAGATCTGGGCAGCCTTCTGGCCTACTGCGCCGCCCGGCCCTCTGACAAGTCAGGTCAATGAGATCCCAAAGTACGTGGTGTCGAAAACGTTGGCCAGTGTCGATTGGAACAATTCGACACTCATCTCGGGTGACGTCGTCGATGAGATCAGACGCGTCAAGGAGCAGCCTGGCGATGAACTGGTCGTGTATGGGAGCCCAAGCCTGGTTGACTTCCTCTTGGAGCACGATCTCGTCGACGAGTACCGCTTGCTCGTCTATCCGGTGATCCTAGGAAGCGGAAAGCACCTCTTCCGCGATGGGATCGACCTCCACCATCTCAGCCTGGTTGGCACTAGGTCCTTCGCCTCGGGGGTCGTCTTGCTCACCTATCAACCGCAGAGTGAAGGGCCGACCAGCCGGTTCGAAGCCGAGTTCGCCTGGACCCAGGAGCAGGTGCGATCCCTCCAGGCCGCCCAGGACACGAATCGGGTGCTGGCAACGGTGTTGTTCACGGATTTGGTCGATTCCACCGGGCGAGCGGTCGAACTGGGCGACCGGGCATGGCGAGAGCTCATCGACCGGCACGACGAGTTGGCGCGCTCCGAGGTCGCCCGGTGGACGGGTCAATTCGTGAAGAGCACAGGGGACGGCGTGCTCGCCACCTTCGATGCTCCAACCAGGGCCCTGCGTTGCGCCTTCGGTCTCCGTGATGCTCTGATTCGCCTCGAGCTTCAGATGAGGAGTGCAATCCACACCGGAGAGATCGAGTTGCGAGAGGGGGATATTGGGGGCATCGCGGTCCACATGGCTGCTCGTGCACTGGGAGTTGCCGACGCCAATGAAGTCGTGGTCACCCGAACGGTACGGGACCTGGCCACCGGTACCGACCTCGAATTTGCACCCAAGGGCTCGGTCGGCCTGCGAGGGATCCCTGGTCAGACCGAGCTGTTCCGGGCGTCGCTCGCCTAGCTACCGAGCGGACCCTGGGACCAGGCACTTCGCCTGATTTCCCTGTGTCGATACAATCCCAACTCCTTGACTACGAGTCGGGGGGCCCATAGCTCAGCCCGGTTAGAGCGCATCCCTGATAAGGATGAGGTCCGTGGTTCAAGTCCACGTGGGCCCACAATTCACCGACCCAGGACTTCCGATGCGCAGCGTGACCTACTCGATGAGCATCTCAGCTGACGGCTACATCGTCGGGCCGGACGGCTCCTTCGACTGGGGGTTGACGGACGAGATCTTCCGCTACTGGATCGACGAGATACGCGAGGTCGGTGTCCACCTGATGGGACGACGGCTGTACGAGACGATGCTGTATTGGGAGACCGCCGACCAGGACCGATCGCTCGACGACGCCGAGCTCGAGTGGGCCGCGCTTTGGAAGCCTCTCCCGAAGGTGGTGTTCTCCACCATGTTGTCGGCAGTGGAGGGCAACGCCCGGCTGGCCTCCAGCGGCCTGGCGGAGGAGATCGATCGACTGCGAGCCGAGCCGGGGGAGGGCGACATTGCGATCGGCGGCGCGACGCTCGCCGCCGAGGCGGCCGCGTTGGGTCTGATCGACGAGTACCGGGCCATGGTCTACCCGGTGCTGGTTGGCGGCGGCATCCCCTACTTCCCCCAGCGCGAGCGCCGAGTGGAGCTCGAGCTCGTCGAGACCCGCACCTTCAGCTCCAAAGTCGTCTACCTCCGCTACCGGGTCGCGCGTTAGCCGGCACGCCTACCCGTCCCGTGGTTCCAGTCCACGTGGGCCCACACCCCTATGACTCCGACGGGCCTGCCTCGTCCGATGACTCAATCCGACCGATAACCGCTTCCTCGCGACGCCGGACGATCCCCAGCCAGATGGCAGCGGTGATCGAGACCAGGAAGGCGAACAGGTAGTAGCCGAGGCCCTCAACGGTCATACCAACGAATCCGGCGGCAAGGGCGCCTGGGCGAGGACCTCCGGGCTCCGACCTGGAGAGACCCGAGACGAGAGTCATGAAGTTAGATCGGCATTTGACAAGGAATTCCTTGAACCGGGGACGGGGCCGATCGACCCATCGGGATTGAGCAGCGGCATGACGCGCTGCTACACAAAGGGGATGCCCCCCGCTGCGCTCGACGTCGAAGCAACTCGTTCCCGCTTTCCCGCACTGGCGCGGAGCGAGAACGGGCAGCCCGTGGCCTACCTCGATGGGCCTGGCGGCACCCAGGTGCCCGACACCGTCATCGAGGCGATGAACAGCGTGCTCCGGGAGGGCGTGAGCAATCTCGGGGGCGGATTCGGGGCATCGGAGCGTGCGGACCAAATCACAGTCGACGCCCGTCGAGCGATGGCGGACCTGTTCAACGCCGAGCCCTCCGAACTGTCATTCGGGCAGAACATGACCAGCATCACCTTCGCGGTGAGTCGTGCTCTGGCCTCGACGTGGGAGCCGGATGATGCCGTGTTGGTCACCAGCCTGGACCACGACGCCAACTTCACACCGTGGGCTCGCGCCGCCGCTGATGCCGGCGCCGAACTCCGGGTGGCAGAGTTCGATCCCGCGAGCGGCGAGCTCGACCCTTCCGCAGTGGGCGAGCTCCTCGACGAGAGGGTGCGTTTGGTGGCGGTCTGCGTCGCCTCCAATGCGATCGGCACAGTGGTCGACGTGGAGTCGATCGCCGCAATGGCCCATGAGGCCGGCGCCCTGGTCTACCTGGACGCGGTGCACGCCGGGCCCCACCTCCTGCTCGATGTCCGGTCGTTCGACTGTGACTTCCTGGTCGCCTCGTCGTACAAGTTCTTCGGCCCTCACACCGGGATCCTCTTCGGGAAGCTGGAACGCCTCGCAGACCTCGACTTCTACAAGGTGCGGCCTGCGCCATCCGACCCGCCGGGCAAGATGGAAACAGGCACCCAGTCCTTCGAGTCTCTCGCCGGGGTCACGGCTGCGGTCGAATACCTGGCTTCCCTGGCCGGTGACGGGCCTGAGCCACGACGTCAACGGCTGGAGGCCGCCTACCGGCTGATTCACGATCATGAGGCCTCCCTCTCCGAGCAGTTCCTCAGTGGCCTTGCCGCGATTCCGGCGGTGAGAGTTCACGGGGTCCCCCGGTTAGGCCCGGAGCGTGTCGCCACCTTCGCCGTCAGCGTCGAAGGCCACGACCCGGAGAAGGTGGCGGCCCGACTCGGGAAATCCGGGATCTATGTGTGGTCGGGCCACTACTACGCGGTCAACGCGATGGACCGCCTAGGAGTGGCGGATCGCGGGCTGGTCCGGATCGGGTTCGTGCACTACAACACCTGCCGAAGAGGTGGACCGGGCCCTGGAGGCACTAGCTGGGCTATGAGCCCTGTTGTCGAGGACGCGGCTGGTCTTCAGCAGGCCAACGCCGGTTCTTTCTCGCAGTCTGGATCAAGAGGAACTCGATCTGGCTGTTGAGGCTGCGCAAGTCCTCGGCAGCCCATCGTTCCAGCACCCGATGCAGCTTCGGGTCGATGCGCAAGAGGAAGCTCTTGCGCTCCGTCATCCGGGATACAGAGTGCCGGCATTGACCACCGGCTGGACGCTGCGGTCACCGGTGAGGACCACCATCAGGTTGGACACCATCGCCGCCTTGCGCTCCTCGTCGAGCTCGACGATGTGCTCCGCGGCAAGCTGCTCCAGGGCGTCCTGCACCATGGTGACCGCACCCTTGACGATCAACTTGCGGGCCGCGATCACCGCCCCTGCCTGCTGGCGACGCAACATCTCGCCCGCAATCTCGGGGGCATATGCGAGCCTCCGAAGGCGACAGTCTCGAATCGAGACCCCGGCCTCGTCGAGACGGTCCTGGAGCTCCCGCGACAGCGTCGAGGTCACATCATCGGCGTTGGCGCGGAGTGATGGGCCCTCGTCTTCGATGTGGTCATACGGGTACTCGCTGGCCACATGTCGGATGGCTGCCTCGGTTTGGACCTTTACGAAATGCTCGTAGTCCTCGACATCGAACGCGGCACGGGCGGTGTCGACCACCTGCCAGTTGATGACTGCTGCGATCTCGACCGGGTTGCCCACGGCGTCATTCACTTTGAGCACGTCCGAATCGAAGGTGCGGATCCGGAGCGAGATGTCCTTCCGCTCGGTGAGTGGGTTCACCCAGCGGAACCCGTTCTCCCGCACTGTTCCCAGATAGCGGCCAAAGAGCGTGACCACCCGGGACTGATTGGGCTGGTTGACGAAGAGCCCGACGAAGGAAAGCCCGCCGAGGACGGCGATTGTCACGGCCACCGTCGTGAGCCACCAGTTCTCCTCGGTCACGCCATAGACCACGAGTGCCGATCCAACTAACACCACGGCCAGGGAGACGAACACCATCAGCCATCCCGAGAGACCGCTGATCACTCGCTCCTGCGACATCGACTGTGAGCTTGTCATATCACGATGATATCAAATCGGTATCAAGGGTCAATAGCTCAGGCCACCGATACACTGCGCATGTGAAACGCCTCTCCCCCTTGATCATCCTGGGCGCGATTGCCGCCTTTCTCTTCATGCGAAGGCGCGGCGTCGATCAGGTGGAGCCTGACTCCGCCTGGAGCCCGATCCACCCCACGTGAGAGTCGGGGTCCTGGTCACCGGGGACAACGCGGTCCGCGCCGCCCATTCCCTGAGCGCCCATCCCACGGTGGACGAGGTCGTGGTCATCGGGCCGGCGCGGAGCAAGAGCTTCGAGGTGGTCCCGTCGGCCGCAGGTTGCGATCTCCTTTTGGGGAGCGGGCCGGACGCACCAGGGCTTGCCCGAAAGCATGGTGTCGACCTGATCTGGGACGGGGAGACACTGGAGCCGGGGGTCCGGGTCGCTGCAGGGTCGGTGGCGGGCATCGCCCTCGCTTTGGCGGACCGGGAGACCGATCTCCGTCTGGTGGCCGCTTCCCACCCGGACTACGAGGAGGGCGAGGACCACGCGGTCCGCTTTCCAGAGCCGGTAGGCGCCGGGGCCGTCACCGACCTGTCGTATGCCGGAAGGCGGATCGCCTTGGCCCATTCCGGGAACCGGTTCGCCGCCTGCCTCGCCGTCGGGGCCCGACGGCGGGTCACCATCGTCGACGACGCAGCGTTCCTGTCCGGTGTCGCGCTCGCCGCCGCGGCCGACGTGGCGGGAAGCGAACCGACGCTGGTGTTCGAAAGGTCGCTCGACTACCTGCAGGCCGCCACCGCGATGGGCCTGGTCATGGCGGACGACTCGTAATTGCGGTCAACCGCCTCGTAATTTGGACCAACAGGGGTCATATAGAGCCCTGAGCAACCAAATTTCGGGGGAGGGGTTGGTCAGGTGAGGGGGACGGTGACCGGGGCGGTCTCTTCGGTGGGGATGTCCGCCTGGTCGGCGGCCGCCACCGAGCCGTTGGGCCGGTAGTCGACAGGAGGATGCAAGACCTGCTGCGGCATGGGGACCGGGTTGAGGGTCTCCTCGAGCACCACGACCTCGATCCCGCCCACCACATCGGACACCAGGTTGTAGGTGATGGCCGCGGCCACCGTCGCCCCGGTTGCGAGCACCCACATCACGACGGATCCGAACACCATGACCCGGAAGAACTGCTCGACGTTGGCGAAGGGCTGCGCCCCCTCATCGATGAGAGTGATCTCGACCATGAAATCGGTGAGGCGCTGCGGGATGCCGGCGCGCTCGAACACCGACCAGAAGATCACCCCGCCGAGGACCATGGCGATGGCGACGACGGCCCATAGGATCGCCGAAACCTTCAGCGCGGTCCAGGGGTCGATCTTTCGGATTATGCGTCGGACACGACGAACGGTTGCCATCTGGGCTCCTGTGTCTGTGTGAAGTCTACGAGAGACCCACCACCTACCAACGACTTGCGGTCAGTGGGGGTTCCTTCTCAGTCCTCGACCTCGTGAACTGCGGCGATCGCCGAGAGCTCGTTACCTGCCCCGACGTCGATGACCCTAACCCCGGTCGAGTCGCGCTTTTGACGGCTGATCTTGGCGATCGGAGTGCGGATGCCGATCCCGGCGGAGGAGACCAGGAAGACGTCGCCTTCCTTGGCCACGGCCAGGGCTCCCACCAGATTGCCCCGGACCCGGGTCAGCTTGAAGGCCTTCACTCCGAGCCCCCCTCGCGTCTGGCGACGGAACTCGGTCATCGCGGTCCGTTTCCCGTAACCCGACGAGGTGAGTAGCAGCACGTCGTCGCCCTCGACGTTGGAGACGGCGGCCACCACCCGGTCGCCCTCGCGGAGCCGGACCCCCCGCACCCCCTGGGTGCCCCGGCCCATGCTGCGCAGATCGGCTTCCTTGAAGCGGATCCCCATGCCGTCCTTGGTGAAGATGAGGAGGTCGTTGGCCCCGCTGGTGGTGCGGACCGTGACCAACTCGTCGTCACCGATCAGCTTGATCGCCACCAGGGTCTGGTTGCGGGAGTCGTATTCCTTGAACTCGGTCTTCTTGGCAACGCCCTGTTTCGTGACCATGACCAGGTACCGGCCGGTCTCGTAGTCCCGGGTGTCGATGATCGCCTGCACCGTCTCCTGAGGCTCGAGGGGGAGCACGGACTGGGCGAGGACCCCTTTGGCGGTGCGTGACTGGCGCGGGATGGCGTGTGCCTTTAGGCGATGGACCAGCCCCTTGTTGGTGAAGAACAGGAGATAGGCGTGCGCCGTGGTGTGAACCAGGTGTTGGATGACGTCTTCCCCCTGGACCTCGGCGGCCTTGATCCCCCGGCCTCCCCGGGCCTGAGTTCGATAGGTGGAGGCGGGCACCGATTTGATGTAGCCGGTCTGGGAGACGGTGACGATCAGCTCGTCGTCGGCGATCAGGTCTTCGAGGGAGAGGTCGCCCTCGTCGGGAACGATCCGACTCCTCCGGGCCTCCCCGTAGGTGCCCTTGATCTCCCCCAGCTCCTCCCTGATGATCCCCCAGCGCAGCTTGGGATCGGCCAGGATCCCCTGGAGCTCGGCGATCAGCTCGTGGAGCTCGGCGAGCTCGGTGCGCAGCTTGTCCACTTCGAGGGCGGTGAGACGGCGCAACGGCATGTCGAGGATGGCGTTGGCCTGGATCTCAGAAAGCGAAAAGCGCTCGATGAGGGCGGAGCGGGCCTCGGCGGTGTCCGCAGATCCCCGGATGAGCTTGATCACCTCGTCGATGTTGTCGACGGCAATGATCAGGCCCTCGAGGATATGAGCCCTCGCCTCGGCCTCTTCGAGGCGGAACCGGGTCCGGCGCTCGATGACCTCCATCTGGTGGTCGAGGTAGTAGCCGATCATCTCGGCGAGCCCCATGGTGCGGGGAACCCCGTCGACCAGGGAGACCATGTTGTATCCGAACGAGTCCTGTAGAGGCGTGTTCTTGTAGAGCTGGTTGAGCACCACCTGGGGCACCGCGTTCGACTTGAGCTCGATGACGAGGCGGGTGCCGACCCGGTCCGAGCTCTCGTTGCGGATGTCGGCAATCCCCTCCAGCCGCCGCCCGTCGACCAGTTCCCTGATCTTGGCCACGATCCTCTCGATCGAGACCTGATAGGGGAGCTCGGTGGCGATGATGGCGGTGCGCCCCTTGCGGATCTCCTGGACGTCACACACCCCGCGCAGCTTCACCGAGCCCCGACCGGTGGTGAGGGCGTCGCGAATGCCCGAGGTGCCCACCAGGAAGCCCCCGGTGGGAAAGTCAGGCCCCTTCACGAACTGCATCAGCTCCTCGGCGGTGGCGTCGGGGTTGTCGATGGCGTGGAGGCACGCGTCGATCACTTCGTTGAGGTTGTGGGGCGGGATGTTGGTGGCCATCCCGACCGCGATCCCCTGCGACCCGTTGACCAGGAGGTTGGGGAACCGGGAGGGGAGCACCGAAGGCTGTTGCATCTCCCCCGAGTAGTTGTCCTCGAAGTCGACAGTGTCCTCCTTGATCCCGTCGAGGAGGTGGTTGGAGAGCTTGGTCAGCCGGCACTCGGTGTATCGAGCGGCCCCGGGGGGATCGTCGATCGTGCCGAAGTTGCCCTGAGGGTCGATGAGCAGATGGCGCATCGAGAAGTCCTGGCCCATGCGGACCAGGGCGTCATAGATCGCCTGATCGCCGTGGGGGTGATAGTTCCCCATCACGTCACCGACGACCTTGGAGCACTTGCGGTGGGCGGATGCCGAGGTGATGTTGTTCTCGAACATCGAGTAGATGATCCGGCGTTGCACTGGCTTCAGCCCATCGCGGACGTCGGGCAGGGCCCTGGAGACGATGACCGACATCGCGTAGTCGACGAAGCTCTGCTCCATCTCCTGGGTGATCTCGATCTCGGGCACGCCCTCGGCGGGTGGGGTCTTCGAAACCATGACTCAGATGTCCAGGAACCGGACGTCGCCGGCGTTCTGCTGGATGAAGGCCTTGCGGGAGGGGACGTCGTCTCCCATCAGGGTGACGAACACCTCCTCGGCGAGGACCGCGTCCTCCATCTCCACCCGGAGCAGCGTCCTGGTCTCGGGGTTCATGGTGGTGTCCCACAGTTCCTGGGCGTTCATCTCGGCGAGCCCCTTGAACCGGGTCGGCTTGACCTTGGGGTGCTCCTTCTTGAACTCGTCGAGCGAGGAGTCGTCTTTGAGGTAGTGGACCTTCGATCCAACCTTGACCCGGTACAGCGGCGGTTGGGCGATATAGACGTAACCCCATTCGATGAGCGGCTTCATGTGGCGGAAGAGGAGAGTGAGGAGCAGGGTGCGGATGTGGGCCCCGTCGACGTCGGCGTCGGCGAGCAGCACCACCTTGTGATAGCGCACCTTCTCGATGTCGAACTCCTCGCCGACCCCGGTCCCCACGGCGGTGATGATGTCCTGGACCTCGGTGTTCTGCAGGGCCTTGGCCAGACGGGCCTTCTCCACGTTGAGGATCTTGCCCCTGATCGGGAGGATGGCCTGGGTGACCGAGTCGCGGGCCGACTTGGCAGGGCCGGCGGCCGACTTGCCCTCGACGATGAACAACTCGGACTCGCTGGGGTCGCGGCTCGAGCAGTCGGCGAGCTTGTCGGGGAGCCCGCCCGACTCCAGGCCCGACTTGCGCCGGGTCAGCTCTCTCGCCTTGCGCGCCGCCTCACGGGCCTTGGCGGCTCCGACGCACTTCTCGACTATGCGCCGGGACTCGGGTGAATAGCGCTCCAGCCACTCGGGGAGCTTGCGATTCAACGCCTTCTCCACGTAGGAGCGGATCTCGGTGTTCCCCAGCTTGGTCTTGGTCTGCCCCTCGAACTGGGGCTCTTTCACCCGAACCGAGAGAACGGCGGTGAGCCCTTCCCGGACGTCTTCCCCGGTGAGGTTCTCGTCCTTCTCCTTGAGCAGGCCCTTGGCCCGGGCAAAGTCGTTGATTGCCTTGGTCAGCGCCTTGCGGAAGCCCTCCTCGTGGGTGCCGCCTTCGTGAGTGTTGATGTTGTTGGCGAAGGAGAGGACCGATTCGGTGTAAGAGGTGGTCCACTGCAGTGCCAAGTCCAACTCCGCGTCGTCGCTGGAGTCGGAAATGTCGATGACATGGGGATGGAGCGGATCGCGCTTCGAGTTGAGGTGCTTGATGAAATCGACCAGGCCGCCCTTGTAGAAGAAGACCTCGGTGCGGGACTCCTCGTCACGCTCGTCGACCAGGGTGATGTGCAGGGACCGGTTGAGGAATGCCGTCTCCCGGAGGCGAGAGGCAACGGTCTCGTAGTCGAAGCTGGTCGTCTCCTGGAAGGTCTCGGTGCTGGGCCAGAACCGGATCGTGGTCCCGCTCTTCTTGATCGGCCTGCCCTTCTTCGGGTCCTTGGCCTTGGGCTCACCGTTCCTGAACTCCTGGGTGTAGACGAACCCACCCCGACGCACCTCGGCCTCGAGCCGCGAGGAGAGGGCGTTCACCACGGAGACCCCGACCCCGTGGAGGCCGCCGGAGACGGTGTAGGCGCCCTGTTCGAACTTGCCGCCGGCATGGAGCGTGGTGAGCACGGTGGTCAGCGCCGACTTGCGGGTCTTCTCCACCCGTTCGACGGGGATTCCCCGACCGTCGTCCACGACTTCGACCCCACCGTCGGCGAGCAGGGTCACCTGGATCTTGGTGCAGAAGCCGGCCATCGCCTCGTCGACCGCGTTGTCGACGACTTCCCAGATCAGGTGGTGAAGGCCTCTCGGGCCGGTGGTACCGATGTACATCCCGGGCCGACGCCTGACCGCCTCGAGACCGTCGAGAACCGTGATGTCCTTGGCTTCGTAACTGTCGCGGGTGGCCGTCACGACCCTCCTTTGGGGACCTGGTGGAAAGGGGGAGTCCGCCTACGCTCGGCGACTTTCACGTATGTCATTTTACCGGTACCGACTGACAAGAACCAATCCATCCGACAGGGAAAACTTCAACTCCGACCGGGGGCAACGACGTCAACCTGCTCCACGATGCCGGCCCCGAAACGGGCCCGCAGCGTCTCGATGAGTTGGGCCGAGCCGTACCGGAGAAAGGCGACCATGGACGGTGCTGAGGCCTCGACCACAAGGGTGGTCCCCCGGATCACAACTGGGCGGGAACGCCCAACCCAGGGCGGGCCGGCGAGGTCGTCCCATTCGTCGCTGATCTGGGACATCAGCACCGGGTCGGGCAGCCCCATCCGCCGAAAGACTTCGCTCAGTGAGGACTCGAACGACGAGAGGTCGCTCACCGGGTCACTCCCTCTCCCACACGCCACAGCGAGCCACTGAGCGGCACGTCCTCGGGACGGGCCGTGGTGATGAGGGTCTGCGCACCTTCGGGAACCGCGTCGCTCAGCGCTTTGGCCCGCGTCGAATCGAGCTCCGAGAACACGTCGTCGAGGAGCAGGACCGGGGGCTCACCGATCATCTCGGCCACCGCGCGATGTGCGGCGAGCTTCACCGCCAGCGCCATGCTCCTCTGCTCGCCCTGGCTGCCATGGGACCGGGTGTCGGTGCCATTGATGCTGGAAGGACGGCTCGTCACGGTGGGGACCGACCGTCGTCACCCGGCGATCGAAATCGGGACGACGGGAATTCTGCAGCGCGGCGGCGATCTGTGAGGCGTAGTCGGCGACGCTGCCCGGCTCCAATTGCCCGCCGGACCAGGAGCTCGAGTATCCCAACGAAGCCCGATCTTCACTGCCGGCGATCGCGGCGTAGACGGTCTCGAGCCGGGGACCGAGGGTGTCGAGTGCCGCGGCACGACGCGCCATCACCCGCCCTCCGGACTGCGCCAGCCTCGAGTCCCACACCCCGAGAGTCGCCTCGTCCCGGTCACCGCTGCGCAGAAACGCATTTCGCTGTCTCAGTGCGCGCTCGAACTCGGACTGGTCGAGGTGAGTCCCCGGCCAGAGTTGAACCGCAATGCCGTCGAGCAGGTCGCGGCGATACGCCGGGCCCCGCTTCACGACGTCGAGGTCCTCGGGGAGGAAGGCGATCACCCGGACCACGCCGAGCAGGTCGGCCGTCCGCCTCAAACCGCTCTTGTCGACTTGGGCCCGCCGACGTCCGGCCCGGTTGATCTCGACCTCGATCAGCCGCTCCCGTTCTCCACTGGAGATGCCGGCCCGGACCACCGCTGAGCTCGAATCGTCGGCGACCATGGCCTCATCGGTGACCGAGCGGAACGACTTCAGGGTCGCGAGATAGCCGACCGCCTCGAGGAGATTGGTCTTGCCGGCGCCATTGGGGCCGACCAAGAGGTTGATACCGGGGTCGGGTCCCCACTCCAGGTTCTGATATGACCGGAAGTTGGTGAGCGCCAGCCAGTCGACCCGCATTCAGACCCGGACGGGCATCAGCAGGTAGATGAACCCGGTCTCGGAACCGTCTTCGGTGCCCCTGTCGATGACACTCGGCTTGAAGGCGTCGATCACCCGGATCCTCACCTTGTCTCCCGGGATCGCCGTCACCCCATCCTGGAGATATCTGGGATTGAAGGCGATCGCCACTTCCTCGTCGGACCCGGTGTACTCCCCCGCCAGGTGCTCGCTCTCGCCGCCCGACATCCTGTCGGGTGACGGTGACTTCGATTCCGCCCTCCATCAACTTCAGGCGCACCGGAATGTGGTCCTCGGCGACCAGCGTGACCCGGCCCAGGGCCTCGAGCAGCAGGTCCTTCTCCACCACGATTTGGTTGGGATAGCTGTCGGGAAGAAGTGACTGGTACTTGGGGAAGTTCCCATCGATCAGCCTCAGCCGGAGCATCCCCTTGTCGGAAGAAAACACGGCTTCACGATCAAGGAGTTGGGCGGTGACCTTGGAGGATCCGATGGTCCGCGGCAGCTCGCGCAACCCTCGCGCCGGCACGAGCGCGGTCCCCTCAAGCCCGACCCCGGCGAGGTCGACCTTCGCCAGGCGGTAGGAATCGGTGGCGACCATGCGCAGCCCACTCTCCGATCCCTCGAACAGCACACCGGTGAGGATCGGTCGGGCGCCGTCCCCGGAGGCCGCGATCGTCACCTGGTTGATGGCCTCGGCCAGCTCCTCCCCATCGACCTCGACCCCATCGGCGACCACCTCTTCGTGCACCGGGAAGTCGTCGGTCGACAGCGGTCGCAGTGTGAACCGTGGGCCGTTGCCTTGGATCTCAATGTCGTTCTCGGTCACGCCGATGGTGACCGACCCGGCCGGCATCTTGCGAACCGCCTCAGAAAGGAGACGGCCCGGGATCACGGCCCTGCCTTCCTCGAGGACCTCGACCTCTGCGGTGGTGCGCACGGTCATATCGAGGTCGGTGCCGGTGACCCGGAGGTTGGTGCCTGCGACCTCGCAGAGCAGGCCCTGGAGGACGGGAAGGGCGGTGCGGGTGCCAACTGCTCGATTCGCCCTGGCGAGAACATCGGCGAGATCGTCTCGTTGGGCTCGGATTCTCACAGCAGGTTGTCCCTTCTTCCGTTCCTATGAAGTTTCATTTAAAGAGTATTAGTCGTAGTAGGGGGTTGTGTACTTGTGGATTGCGGGCTGTTGAGCAAGTGGTGATTGGGTTTCCGGTTGTGGAAGGGGCTGTCGACAGATGATGGGATAAGTGGTGGCCGACGGGGGATAACTCAAGACCCTGGGGATACCTGCCCACCTTTCCTCAGGTCCTGTGTGAGTTGTGTGACCCGGTCGAACACCGCTCGGTCCGAGCGAAGGATCCGCTTCACCTTCTCGACCGAGTGCAGGACCGTGGTGTGGTCGCGCTGGAAGTGCTCTCCGATCTTGGGAAGGGAGAGGTCGGTCAGCTCCCGGCAGAGATACATCGATATCTGACGGCAGAGGACCAGCGGCTGGCGGCGGCTCGGGCTCAGGACATCGTCCACCGAAAAGCCGTATGCCGAGGCGGTTGTGCGGATGATGGTGTCCGGGCCCAGGGGCACCGGCTCATCAGGGGTGACAATGTCCCGGAGCACGCGCTCCGCGGTTTCCAGGTCGATGTCACGGCGGTTCAGGGCGGACCAGGCGGTGACCCGGGTCAGCGCGCCTTCCAACTCACGGATGTTGTCCGATACCAGGCCGGCGATGTGCTCCAGCACGTCGATCGGGACCGGTCGCGGGGCGAACTCGGCGTTCCGCTTGAGGATGGCGAGCCGGGTCTCCACGTCCGGGGGCTGGATGTCGGTGAGAAGCCCCCATTCGAATCGGCTGCGCAGCCGGTCCTCCAATGACGAGAGGTTCCGTGGGATGCCGATCGGAGCTGATGACCATTTGCTTGCCCGGACTCGTACAGGGAGTTGAAGGTGTGGAAGAACTCCTCGAGGATCTGTTCCTTGCCCTCGAAGAACTGGACGTCGTCGAGGAGCAGGATGTCGACGCCCCGGTACCGGTGTTTGAAGTCATCGGGGCGCTTGCGCCGGATGGAGTCGATGAAATCGTTGAGGAAGTTCTCCGACGACACGTACCGCACGACCAGGTTGGGGTACATCTCGAGGGCTTGGTGGCCGACCGCATTGAGGAGGTGGGTCTTGCCCAGACCGGCTCCGCCATAGATGAACAGCGGGTTGTAGTGGGCTCCTGGCTGTTCGGCCACGGCCATCGCCGCAGCCCATGCAAACCGGTTGGACTGGCCGACGACGAAACTCTCGAACCGGTACCGGGTGATGAGATTGGTCGCCGGTGTGAGGACTTTGCCCTTGTCACCCGCCGCCGCCTCAGCGTCCGCCCCGGTGACGGGATCGGCGGGCACCACTTGGTCCTGGTTCTCGACCTCGATCACCTTGTAGCGGGGGCTGGAGTCGTAGATCTCCAGGTAGGCGTCTTCGATGAGGTCACCGTGCTTGTCGCGGACCCACCGCAGGTGAAACTCGCTGGGTGCGACCAGAGTGGGGGTCCTGCCCTGGAATTCCGGCTCGATCCGCGAGAGCCAGGTGTCCCAGTTGCCCTTGGAGGCGCCGGCTCGGAGTATCTCCTGGAATTGGCCCCAGCCGTCGGGCGCCGCATGTGATTGTGTCAAGGCCACTCTCCTCCCCCGGCCAGTTGTCCACAGAAACGTCCACATCTGTGGAAATGACTGTGAACATCCTCCGGGATGTCACCAATTTGTCACCGAGAGCGGTCCAGTCATTCGGCAAACGACAGGGAAGTCGATCGCGCTCCCAAGGTCAGGCAGGCGAGTATCGGCCGTCGCCCAAGGGCACGTCAAGAACGCGGAAATCAACGGTGTGGATGACTGGACGACCATCTTTCCACAGCGAAACCCCAGGTAACATATGGTTTTTCCAGTGATTGCCATGCGTTTGCCGCTCCGTTTCCGGTGCAACGACCGCTTGGGTTCTTTTCGCGAACTGTCCCGATTATTCGCGACGTGGGGGGCATCGCGGGGCTCGCACCCCTGGTCGCGCAGCCGTGGCGCCTCGACCGGGACTTTGACATAGGTTTCCGACTCTTCGTAACCTGTCGCTTCACCCCTGAGAGAGATTTGCTTCGCCATGAAGAGGACATATCAGCCCAAGGTTCGCCGTCGGAAGCGGCGCCATGGCTTCCGGCATCGAATGCAGACTCGTGCCGGCCGGGCCACCATCAAGGCGCGACGCCTCAAAGGCCGGAAGCGTCTCACTGCCTGACATCTCTTCCCTTCGATCCTCCTCTGACTTTCGAAGGGTGTTGAAGGAGGGCACGAGACGTCGCTCCGGTGGCGTTGTGATGGTTCAATGTCACGGTGAGGCGGGGCCACCCCGGCTCGGGCTCGTCGTGTCGAAAGGCGTCGGGAACGCGGTGACCCGGAACCGGATCAAGCGCCGACTGCGGCACACGGCGCGAGACTTGCCGCTGAAACCAGGAAATGACTACGTGATTATCGGGAGCAGCCAGGTAGCAAATGCCCCCCACCCTGATCTGGTGGGCTGGCTGGAGCGTGCCCTTGAGGGTCTGGGCAATGATTGAGTGGCTGCGCCCTCGGTCGTTGGTCCTCGGGTTGATCGCGATTTACCAAAAACTGGTAAGTCCTAACCTGAAGGCGAACTGCCGGTACCAGCCGACGTGCTCTCACTACACCGCCGAGGCGATCTCCAGGTTCGGGGTCATCCACGGCGGTTGGCTCGGGATGAAGCGGATTGGTCGTTGCCACCCACTCCGGCCCGGCGGCTATGACCCGGTCCCGGACAACTGGAGGGCCAACTGATGGGGCAACTGTTCGACCTCCTCAAGCAGGGGCTGGGCTCGATCCTGGCCTTTTTCTACGACTTGTTGGTGCCTCCCCTTACCGAAGGCAACGGCCTCGGGATCTCGATCATCCTGCTCACCATCACCATCAACCTCATCGTCTTCCCGCTCACCCTGAAGCAGACCCGGTCCACCCGGGCCTTCACCGAGATCCAGCCCGAGATCAAGCGGATCCAGAAGGAATACAAAGACGATCCCGCCGAGATGCAGAAGCAGTTGATGGCGGTGCAAAAGGCGGCGGGCGCCACTCCAGGCGGCTGTCTGCTCCCGCTCTTGATCCAGATGCCGATCTGGTTCGCCCTCTTCCAGTTGTTGCAAAACCCGTTGATCCTGCTCGAGAGCGGAGCGCTGGACCCTGCCGGCGCCCACCCGATCAACCCGACCTCGGCATTGGGTCTCGCTCTTCAAGACGGGACCGACAAGCTGTTCCTGGGGATGAACCTCAGCGTCAGCCCGAGCCAGGCATTTGCGGTCAGCCTGGCCACCGCGATCCCCTACCTGATCATGATGGCGATCATGGTGGCCACCCAATACGTGCAGCAGTGGCACGCCACCTACGGGCAGACCCGGCCCACCGATCAGAAAGGGGCCGGCGCGCAACAGGCGATCACCAAGATCATGCCCCTGTTCATCGGTTTCATCTCGTGGAACTTCCCCGCCGGCCTGGTGCTCTACTGGACAACTTCCAACCTGTTCCGACTCGGGCAACAGGCCCTGATTTTCAAGATGGACGGTCGCCCCAAGCCCGCTGCGCTCAGCGGTGGGTCGCAGGGGAATGGCGCCAAGGCCCTGGGGGACGGTTCGGGCGAGGATGGATCACCACCGCCCGAACCGGCCAAGAAACCACAGCAAGGCGCTGCAGACAAGCGCAAGAGGCGGAGAAGGAGCTGATTTGAGTTACGTCGAGATCGAGGTCAGGGCGCGCACCGTGGAGCTCGCCATCGAGGCAGCGATGGGGGAACTGGGTGTCGATGACCGTGAACAGTTGGCGGTAGAGATAATTCAGGAGCCGGAGAAGGGCTTTCTCGGTTTTGGTGGTCAAGATGCCGTAGTCCGGGTAAAGAGGCGGCGGCCACGCCGTCGACGCAACGAAAAACGACGCAGCTCGGGAGACAATCGCGGCAACAATCGCTCAGAGCAGTCCTCGACCGATGGGGGCCGGGGAAGGCAGGAACGCTCTCAATCGACTAAGAATGAGGGAAACCGACAGAGTCAGAGCAAGGGCAGGGGTCGAGACATGAATCGTCAAGACAGAGATGAGCAACCTCGGGTTGATGATCGGCCGGTTTTGACCATCGACGATCAGGCGCGGATCGCCGCCGAGTTTCTCGAGGGTTTGGTAGCGGCTTATGGCCTCGAGGGATCGGTCACCACCAAGGTAGAGGAAGACGTGATCATCGCCGACGTCAATGGTGACCAGACCGAGGCCTTGGTCGGAGTCCGGGGAACGGTGCGCTCCGCGATCCACGAACTGACCCGGACCGTGATGCAGCGCTACGCCCAGGACACCGCCCGTCTTCGGTTGGATATCGCCGGGTACGCAGAACGGCGCCGGCAGGCCTTGACCATCTACGCCCAGCAACTAATTGATCAATTGCTGGCGGAGGGTGGCGAGATCATGTTGGAGCCGATGAGCCCTGCCGATCGCAAGGTGATCCACGACGCGGCTGCAGAAAATCCCTCGGTGCGCTCCTATTCGGAGGGGGAGGCGCCCCGCCGCTATGTGGTTTTGACCCGGGTCGATGAAGAACCGGAAGCGCCCACCGACGACGACGGTGACGACTCAGACCCGATCCGCGGCGAAGAGGAATAGCCTTCCTCGACCCACTTGGTGTTTCACGTGAAACACCGGGAAATATGGAGAGGAGTGGCCGCCGAGATCGGTCATCCTCTCCTCGATCCTGATCTGGATCGCCTCCAAGCATTCTGCGACTGGCTTCGCAGTGAAGCGATCCCAGCCGGGGCCCTGGGCGCGGCGGAAACTGATCGACTCCACGACCGCCACATCGCCGACTCGCTGCTCTTTGCCAACCTGCTCGAGGGATCGGACCGGGTCATCGACCTGGGGTCCGGCGCCGGGCTTCCCGGGATCCCACTGGCGGTGATGCTTCCCGAGACTCACTTCGTTCTCCTCGATCGTTCGGGGAAGCGGGTCGATCTGATGCGTCGGGCGAAGCGGATCCTCGAACTCCAAAATGTCGAGGTAATACAAGGGGAAATCGAGAGCCTTGGCCAACCTGTGCCGGCGTTGGTCTCTCGGGCCACGCTCCCTCCGGATCGGGCTCGGCCCCTGCTTTGGTCTCTCCTGGAACCGGGAGGGCGGGCGGTGCTTGGGGGATCGTGGGTGGTGGCGCCGACGCACGAGGGCTTCGAGACCGTGGAGGTGGAGTCGAAGATCCTTGACCGGACCATCTGGCTCCTTATCATGCGCCGGACGTGACCGATCGAGGACCATTGGTCGTAGCCCTGGCCAACCAGAAGGGTGGCGTGGGCAAATCAACGACCGCGATCAATCTGGCGGCGGCGCTGGCTTTCCAGGGGCAACGCATGTTGCTCATCGATCTCGATCCCCAGGGCAATGCCACCAGCGGTCTCGGCATCGACCGGGAGGCGATCGAGCTTTCGATCTATGACGTGATGCTCAAGGAGTCCGACCTCGACGACGCCATCGAACCCACCTCGGTCCGTGACCTGTTCGTGGTTCCCGCCACCATCGACCTCGCCGGGGCCGAGATCGAGCTGGTTTCCTTGTTTTCCAGGGAGAATCGGCTTCGGAATGCGATTCAGTCCTCTGATGGGGACTTCGATGTGATCCTTATCGACTGCCCGCCCTCGCTGGGTCTGCTCACGGTCAACGCCCTCACCGCCGCCGAGGAAGTGATCATTCCCATCCAATGCGAGTACTACGCGCTCGAGGGTCTCAGCCAGTTGCTGCGAAACGTGCAATTGGTGACCACAAACCTCAACCCGAACTTGAAGGTTGGGGGAGTGGTGCTCACCATGTTCGACGGGAAGACCAAGCTCTCGAAGGACGTGGCAGCCCAGGTGCGCGCTCACTTTGGCGATGTCGCCTACTCGACTGTGATCCCGCGATCGGTGCGTCTCTCCGAGGCGCCGTCCTATGGCGAGCCCATCGAGGCCTTCGATCCGATGAGCCGTGGCGCCATCGCCTATCGCCATCTCGGGAAAGAGTTCAGAAAACGCCACGGGCTCAAGGAGAAATGACCATGCCGACACGACGTTCCGGGTTGGGGCGCGGTCTCGAAGCGCTGATCCCCACCGATCCCGGGGATGAGGCGGGGACCGGGTTCCGCCAGGTGCCAGTGGACAGCATCGTCCCCAATCCCGATCAACCGCGGACCCATTTCGACGACGAAGCTCTCGAGGAGTTGGCGGCGTCGATGCGGGAGGTCGGCGTACTGCAGCCGGTGGTGGTGGCCGAGGGGGACAACGGCTACGTGCTCATCGCCGGCGAGCGTCGTTGGCGGGCGGCGAAGCGGGCCGGCCTTGGTGTCATCCCGGCGGTTATCAGGGAGGCCAGTGGCTCGTCGACGCTGGTGGAGGCGTTGGTGGAAAACGTGCAGCGTCAGGACCTGACCCCGCTCGAGGAGGCGAACGCCTACCAGCATCTCCTGGAAGATTTTGGAATGACGCAGGAGCAGGTAGCGGACAGGGTGGGCCGGTCGCGGCCCACCATCTCGAACACGATTCGGCTGCTCCAACTGCCCCCGGCGATCCAGCTCCTGGTCGACGAGGGTCAGCTCACGGCGGGCCACGTCCGGCCCCTGATCGGCGTCGAGGACGAGGCCTTTGCCACCCACCTCGCCACCCGCGCCGCCGAGGAGGGATGGTCGGTGCGCCAGATGGAGGACGCGGTCCGGGCCCGCAAGAGCCTGGAGACCACCCCGGGCACGGGCCAGCTCCGCCAGCTGCGACCGGTGGAGATAATCGAACTGGAGAAGCGGCTCACCGAGCGTCTCGGCGCAGAGGTCAAGATCAACTATCGCAACGAAAAGGGAAAGCTGGAGATCAGGTTCGGCTCCCTCGAGGAGTTGGAGCGGCTCTACCGCAGCTTCAGCGGGTAGCCGCCGCGTTTGCGAAGAAGAGGGTGATCCCATCGACGACGGCAAGTCCGACCTGTTCGTCGAGCTTTTCCCGGGATACCACCACCGCAGGCGCCGATGTCTCTTTGAGCAGTGCATTGGCCCGGCCTTCGACCTTGCCCCCGGCTACCGACGAGATCGAGCGGGCCAGCATCTCCCCGGCAGTCGAGCTCGAATGCTCGGACTCGAAGTAGAACACAGAGTCTTCTCCGTCGTAGTTGACGTGAAATGCGACTACCAGGTCGGATCCCAGGCGGTTGGCGCGCATCGCCCGCACCCTCTCAGGGAGTGAGGTGTCTTGCGCCCTGGAGAGGACCGGGATCCCGCCCAGGTCCTGGAGATTGAGGGCGGCTGCGGATGCCGCCTCCCAGGCCACGGTGGCCTCGTGAGGGTCACGACAACCGGCGTCGAGGTAGATCCGGGCCCCGGCCACGGTGGTCGGGAGTCGGCGCATCCATTCCCGCTCCCGCACTGCATGGCGGCTCTCCTTCATCTCACCGCGGGTCACCAGACCGAGTTCGGTCACGACCTCAGGCCCCACTTTTCCATCTTCTGCCAGGTTGCGGTTGTGCTGGAACTCGAGGACCGCGGCCTCGGTCTTGGGGCCGAGCATCCCGTCCACCTTGCCGGCGTCGAAGCCAAGGGAGTTGAGCCGGGACTGGAGCTCAGAAACGTCCTCTCCGCGGTACATGGGCCGCCTGAAGAACAGCAATCGATCACCGAGGCGATATCCCGCTTCCCACAAGGAGCGCCAGGTGTCGGGCCCGACGATCCCGTCCACGTCGAGCCCCTTCGCCTTCTGGAACGCCGACACTGCGGCTTCTGTCCCCGGCCCAAAGCTGGCGCGGGGGTCAGTGCCGGAGTCGTGTCCCAGGGCACTCAGGCGGTCCTGGATGTCTCGGACCGCGTCTCCTTCATCGCCGAGGCGATAGAGCCGCATGCCCACATGGTGGCATGCGAGAAACGCCTAACGCGAAACGCAGATCGCAAATCGCTGCGTTATGCGATCAGCGGGCTCACAGGAACTCCGCGAGCTCCTGGAGCAGGCGGTGCTTGGGGGCGGCCCCGACGATTCGCTTCTTCTCCACCCCGTCGGAGAACAGGATGAGGGTGGGGATGCTCATCACATCGTTGCTCGCCGCCGGCATCGGATGGTGGTCGACGTTGAGCTTGCCGATGGTGATGTTGTCGTTCTCGGAGGCCAGTTCTTCGAGCACCGGGGCGATCACGCGACACGGCCCGCACCATTCGGCCCAGAAGTCGACGAGTATCGGCTTCTCGGCGCTGATTGCGTCATTGAAGGTGCCGTCATTGAGAGTGACGATTTCTGCCATGTCCTGGTGTTTCTCCTTGTGTCAATACGGGGAACGATCCCTGCCCGAGGATCATTCCTTGTCGGCGAGCCAGCGCTCCGCGTCGATTGCGGCCATGCACCCGGTGCCGGCTGCGGTCACCGCCTGCCGATAGATGTGGTCGGCCACGTCGCCCGCGACGAAAACACCGTCGATCTTGGTGCGGGTGGACCCGTCTTTACGTGTCAGCAGGTACCCATTGTCATCTAGATCGAGCTGGCCGGCGAAGATGTCGGTGTTCGGCTTGTGGCCAATGGCGATGAACACTCCGTCAGTCGCCATCTCGCGTTTCTCTCCGGTCACCGTGTCCTCCAGCGTGACACCGGTCACCCCGGAGTCACCGTGGATCTCGGTGACTACTGAATTCCAGATCACATCGATCTTGTCGTGCTCCTGAGCCCGCGCCGCCATGATCTTGGAAGCCCGGAACTCATCGCGGCGATGGACGATGGTCACTTTCGAGGCGAACTTGGTGAGGAACAGCGCCTCTTCCATCGCCGTGTCGCCACCACCCACCACTACCAGCTCCTGGTCGCGGAAGAAGAAGCCGTCACACGTGGCGCACGCCGACACCCCCTTGCCGGTGAGCTTGTCCTCACCGGGGACACCGAGCCATTTGGCTGAGGCGCCGGTGGCGATGATCACCGAGTCGGCGGTGAACTCATCGCCTCCGACCTCGATCCGAAAGGGTGAGCTGCTGAAATCCGCTGCCGTGACGTCGATCTGGCGGAGGCGAGCGCCGAAGCGCTCCGCCTGCTTGCGGAACTGGTCCATGAGCTCGGGTCCGAGGATCCCGTCGGGAAATCCGGGATAGTTCTCGACGTCGGTGGTGATCATCAACTGGCCTCCGGCGGCCGAGCCCTCGAAGACGAGTGGGTCGAGGTCGGCCCGTGCCGCGTACAGCGCGGCGGTGAGCCCGGCGGGGCCGGACCCGATGATGATGAGTCTTTCGTGTGTCATTCCGCTTTCGCTCGTTTCAACCAGAGAAAGGTGCCCACAGCAATGAAGATCGCCCCCAGGAGGGCGAAAGCTCCTGCGGTCGTCAACGGGATCTCGAGGGCCCCGAATATCGCGAACAGCAGGAACGCCACTGCCGTGAACCCCAGTGTGAGCGTCAGGATTCCCAGGCCAGTGAGCCTGATCCCCTTCGCCACGCGGTCCACGGTCAACGAACGGATCTTGGTCGCGATCTGCTCCAGCAGATCGGCGAACCTGGCGGCGTAGTCCTCCATGCAGCCGAGATTAGTTGTGACCGGCGGGGAATCACTCAACGACGCGGATTACCTCGCAGGTGGCGGCGTCGACGAAGGTGATCGGGGTGTTCTCCGTGAGTTGGACGCCAGCCGGGATCAGGATCAGATAAGTGCGGTCCAGCTCGATCGTTGCCAACAGCTCATGGCCACCCAGAGCTTCGTCATCGAGGCATTGCTCCGCCTGCTGGGCGACAGTGGTTGCGGTGGTGGCCTCGGGCAACGCCGAGGTCCGAGCGGCGGTGGCGACCTCCTCGAAGTCCTCGTCGGCCGCGAGCTCGGCCTGAGTGGTCTCGGTCGCGGCTGCGGTCGTGGTGGGACTCTCTTGGGGCCCATCGTCGGCGGCAGTCGTGGTGGCGGTGGCCGAGCCACCCTCGGACTGCGGGGCGAACTGCTCCGCTTCTTCGTCACGGGTCGAGTCGTCGCCGCCGGCGGTCGTGTCTGCCGCGAGCAGGGTCTCGGGCTGCGCCGAGTCATCCTGGTCGAGTTGGCCGATCACGCTGACCAGGCCAACGACGACAAAGAGCCCTGCCGCGGCGTAGGTCCACCGGTACCACCAAGGGTTGGCGGCTTTGACCGGTGCCGGGGGGTTGCGGAGCTCGGTCCACAGGTCACGGTGGAGAGCGGCCTTCTCGATGTCCGTCATCGGACTCACAGGGGGAAGAGCATCCAATGCAGCCAGGGTGGAGAGCTGAGCGTCGTATTCGGCGCGGCACTGGGCACAGGACTCGATGAGACCCCGCGCCTCGCCGGAATCCTGAAGTGAACCGTCGGCAAACGCGGCGATCAGATCGAGATCGTGACTGTGCATCTCTCCCTTTGATGGTGTCATGACGTGATTTGGTTCCCCAACTGCTCGGCCAGGAGGCGGCGGGCACGGAAGACCCTCGATTTCACCGTTCCCACCGGTATTCCCAGGGCCTCAGCCGTCTCCGGCAGGGACATCCCCTCGAGGTCGGAGAGGACGATGGCGGCTCGGAAGTCTGCGGGAAGCCGCGCCAGGGCCTTTTCGATGTCCGGTCGGAGCGCCGCCGAATGCACCGCGTCCTCTGCCGATTGGTCCACCGGCTCGAAATGGTCGTCGAGAGGCTCGGTGGGGCGGCGGCCGGTCTTTCTGATCTGGTCGTAACAGGTATTGACCGCGATCCGATAGATCCAGGTGCCCAGCGCGGAGTTTCCCTGGAATTGTCCGGCCTTGCGGAACACGGTGAGGAACGTCTCCTGGGTGGCGTCCAGGGCGTTGTCCCGATTGCCAAGGATGCGCAGGCAGACCGCGAAAACCCGGTCTTCCTGAGATCGCATGATGAGGTCGAATGCCTGGCGATCACCGGCCACAACCCGGGCCAGGAGGTCGGCCTCGGTGCCTGGCGTCGTCACCCGGTGAAGCGTACTTCTGCGAGCGTGGCGTAAAAGGTGCCGTCCGGCTGCTGGGGCAGGTCGACGATCCAGATCAGCCAATGCCCGTCGTCGCGACTTGGGAGGTCGACGTTTGTCGCCCCGGGGTGCGACTGGGCGGCGGCGATGCGCTCCCGGTCGGAGAGGTCCTCGGTCCCAGCCTGGGACCAGTAGAGCTGGAACGAGGTACCGGGGGAGAGCTCGAGCAGTTGGACGCGGTGTGGAGCTCCCTGCACCTCGAATTGAACGCCGACTCCGGGCTTGACGAGCGGCAGGGCGTCTTGATAGCGCTCGGTTCGCCAGGTGGTGCTGGTGTCTCCGTCGAGGAGGTTCGCGACCAGCGTGTCGCTCTCGCCCCCCTCTCCGAATGGGTCGAAAGAGCTGGCGTCGGTGACGACGACGGGCTGGGCGGCGATGGTTGAGATGGCAACTGTGGAGGTGCTGCTCGGGGTTACCGGCTGGGTGGCGGTCGGGGAGACCGGGATCAGAGGGTCTCCACCGACGAATACCAGGCCAAGGGCAACGAGGCCGATCGCGATCGCCACCAGGATCGCCGCCGCTATGAGCAGTCGGCGCGAGGTCGAGCGTGGCTCGGGCCGGGGTGCGCGTGGTGTGGGCGAGGCGAGAAGGGCTTTCGCCAGCTCTCCTGACGACATCCGACCCGACTGGCCGGCGCGAAGGACGACGTCGAGGGTCTTCGGAATGCCGTCGATCCGTTCAGAGGGTGGCGGGCCCCCTGGAGGGGATCCGGTGAGGGCGGTCTCCAAAGCGGCTGACAAGAATCGGACGTCACCGTCGGCGTCGGTGCGCCGGGGTCGGCCGAACGCTCCAAGCTTGGCGGGATGGGCCACCGAGTAGTAGATCGCCGACAAGTCGAGGCTTCCGTGGACCCCGCCGGTTTCGTGGAGGGCGGCGAGTGCGCCGGCGAGGCCGGCTGCGTTGGGGAGGAACTCCTCGAACTCGAAGGTCTGCGCTGCGTCGACCCGGTCCTGGGCCGTGGCCCCACCCATCCACTCCGACACCGAATATGCCCCCCCGGAGACGACTTCGACGGCGAAGACTCGGGCGAGGTGGGGATGGGCGACCTTGGCAGCATCGGAGACGCTGGAGGCGAACTGCTCTCTCCTCTCGGCGACGCTCTCGGGCCCAAGCGAACGGACCAGGACTGGCCGTTCCAGGGAGGTGTCGGTCGCCAGCCATTCCTCGATGTCCCCGTCTCGTCCCAGGCGCATCTCGAGGCGATACCTGTCGGGGACCGGGGGTGGCATCCTCTCAGTTCAGCATTCCGGCGCGTTCACGCCTCGAACCTGAGCACCTGGAGCGCGACCCCGGTGTCCTTGAAGCCCTCGCGCCTGTAGATCCCCGCCGCCCGGTCGTTGTCGGGCCTGACGTTCAGCACCATGGAGCGTGCTCCCCGGGCACGCGCCCAGAGCAGGCAGCCCTGGATCAGCGCCGTGCCCAGTCCCTCACCCCGGCGTGTTGGGACCACGGCGACCCGTTGCAGATAGGAGGTTGTGAACTGGGCACCGGCGATGGCATAGCCAATTGGGCCCGGCGTCGCCCTCGATCTGGAACAGGGCCGATCTCGGGGTGGCGATCATCGCCTCGGCCAGGCCGAGGGCGCCCATCCTCCAGAAGCCGGAAAACGCCTCCCTGTCCAGAACGGCCAGCTCGTCCCAGTCCGGAGAGGAGACCAGTCCGATCGAGTGGGCAGGCTCGTCCAGGGTGTGGTCCAGGTCTCGCTCCATCACCGCCAGTTCATGGAAGCGTTGGAAGCCGGCGTCGTCCCAGACCCGGGTCGAGGCCGGGTACAGGGCCGGTGAGTAGACGTCGGTGCTCCCCACTTCAATCAGCTTTCGGGAGGCAGCCCCAAGGAAATCCGACGACCCTCTGACCAACCGGATCGCCGCGGCCGGCCCATCGTCATTCCAGGGACGCGCCTGGGCCCGCGACCATCCCCGTCGGATGGTCACCGACCCGGGCCAGGTCCCGTCGAGGTGCAGGCGGTCTGGCACCTGTGGGAGAGTAAGAGCCGTGGAAGTGGTAGTCGCGTCGCATCCTTCGGCTCTGGAACACGACACCAGCGAATTTCATCCGGAGCGACCGGCCCGGGTGGGAGCGGTGCTCGAGGGCATCGTCGACAGCGGGTTGCCCACGATCGCGCTCGAGTCCCCGGAAGTGAAGCGGAGCGAGCTAGCCCTGGTCCACGATCCGGACTACATCGAGGCAATTGAGTTGTTCTGCAAGATGGGTGGGGGTGCCCTCGATCGGGACACGCTCGTCTCGCCGGAGAGCTGGACTGCCGCGCTGACCGCCGCCGGCGGAGTTGTCGCAGCTCTGGAGCAGCTCGAGCAGGCTCCGGATCGCACCGGCTTCGTGGTGGCCCGGCCCCCAGGCCACCATGCTCTCAGGAGCCGGGCCATGGGCTTCTGCTTGTTCAACAACGTGGCAGTTGGTGCTGCGCTGCTCCGGTCCCGTGGGGACC
The DNA here is from genome assembly GCA_963780755.1 of uncultured Acidobacteriota bacterium. Taxonomy (GTDB): domain Bacteria; phylum Actinomycetota; class Acidimicrobiia; order Spongiisociales; family ZC4RG35; genus JALYNX01. The sequence goes on along the minus strand of CAWACX010000002.1, from coordinate 482,990 downwards.
GGGTCGCGGTGCTCGATTGGGACGTGCACCACGGGAACGGGAGTCAGGCGATGTTTGCCCCGGACCCGGGCATCCTCTACGTGTCAATCCATCAGGACGGCTTCTACCCGTTTGAAGGTGACGTCGATGACATCGAGCTCGACGCCAAAGGGACGACGGTCAACATCCCATTGCCGGCGGGAACTGCCGGCGACGTGTATCGACGGGCCTGGGAGGAGATCGTGATCCCCACGCTCCTCGGATTCGGGCCGGACTGGGTGCTGGTGAGCGCTGGATTCGATGCGCATGCGTCGGACGAATTGGCCGAGTTGAGACTTGTGTCATCCGACTACGGGTGGATGGCCTCGAAGCTCGGCCCTGTGCATCCGCCGAATCGCACGTTGTTCGTGCTGGAGGGCGGGTACGACCTGGATGCCATTCGAGAGTCGACGTCCGCCACATTGCGCGGAATCGGCGGGGAGACGGCGTTCGATCCCGGCTTGATTTCTCCTCCGCAGTCCTCCCGTGCCCTCGGTGTGGCCTTCGAGGCCGTCTCGCGCCACTGGCAGATCTGAGGAATGACCCTTCAATTCGGGCCTGTTTTCGTCCGATAACTCCCCCTGGGTCAAAACGGGAAAGGAAAATGCAAATCAATATCGATGAGTTGCTGCGTCAGGCCGTCGCGCTGAGCGCCTCTGACGTGCACCTCAAGGTCGGATCGTCTCCTGTGGCGCGGGTGAACGGAGAGATCCGTCGTCTCGACGGCTATGCGAGCCTGACACCTGAGGACACGCAAAACGCCGCCGAAGCCATATTCACTCCTCGGGCGGCTGAGGAATTCAAGCTCCACGGCCATGTCGACTTCGCCTACGGGCGCCAGGACTTGGGCCGGTTCCGGGCATCAGCCTTCCGGCAAAGGGGCTCGGTGTCTTTGGTCATGAGGCGCGTGGTCTCAGCGTCCCGCGGGTTCTCCGAGCTCGGACTGCCTCGCATCGTGGAGAAGCTCGCCGCAGAGCAGTCTGGCCTGCTCCTCGTCACCGGACCCTCGGGCTCGGGCAAGACCTCGACCATGTCGTCGATCGTCGATTGGGTCAACGCCAACCGCGCGGTCTCGATCCTCACCATCGAGGACCCGATCGAGGTGCTTCACACCGACAAGCGAAGCGTTGTCGTGCAGCGTGAGGTCGGCGTGGACACCCCCGACTACGCCTCGGCGATCCGCGGCGCGATGCGCCACGACACCGATGTCATCGTTGTCTCCGAGATCGATGACCAGGAGACGGCTCGCGCTGCGGTCGCCGCCTCCGAGACCGGCCACCTCGTCATCTCGGCGATGAGGACCAGCGATCCATACGACACCGTCAACCGGATCGTCTCCCTGTTCCCGGAGACGGAGCAAGGGGTGGTGAGGACCCAGCTCGCCGCCCAACTCCTGGCGATCATGAGCCAGCGCCTGCTCGAGGGGCAGGAGGGCACCCATGTCCTCGCCTGTGAGGTCATGACCAACAACGAGCGTGTCCAGGAGTGGATTCTCAGCGGGGACGACTCCAACCGGCTTCTCGACATCATGAAGGAGAGCGAGTTCTTCGGGATGCAGACCTTCGACCAGTCGATGTTGAAGCTGGTCGTCGATCGCGTCATCGAGCTTCCGACCGCCATACCCCATGTCCGCAACGTGCATGAGATGCGGGCCAAGGCGATGGCTGCAGGGATCTCGATCTAAACGCTGTTTCTCCCCCAGCGAGCGGCAGCGAGCGTTGGGGGAAGTTCCGGCGAAGCCGGGGAGGGGGACTCCCCCTTTAATCTGCGTGGAGTGATCCCAAAGCGGCTCGAATTCCTGGTCGCCCCCGATCTGCCTCCGGCACAGCTCGCCGGCCGCTTCGAGGCGGCCGGGCATCAACTGTTCCTGGTGGGGGGATCGGTGCGCGATGCCTTCCTCGAGCGCAGTGTCGAGGACTTCGACTTCGCCACGGACGCCCGTCCAGATCGGACCGCGTCGATCCTCGGCGAATGGGCCGACGCCGTGTACACGGTGGGCGCGACTTTCGGGACGGTGGCGGCAGTGAAGGATGGGCGCACCGTGGAAGTGACCACCTTCCGCGATGAGATATACCGGGACGACTCCCGCAAGCCCCATGTGAGTTTCTCGGACCGGATCGAGGACGACCTGGCCCGGCGCGATTTCACGGTGAATTCCATAGCCCTTCCCCTGATGGAGATGGTGCCGGTCGACCCCTATGGCGGGCTGGCCGACCTGGCAGCGAAACGGCTCCGCACCCCGATCGAGCCTGCCCTCTCCTTTTCGGACGACCCTCTGCGAATGCTCAGGTTGTTCCGGTTTCAGGCGACCCTCGGTTTCTCCCCCGACCCGGGGGCGTTGGCGGCGGTGGCGTCGATGGGGGACCGCCTCGGGATCGTCTCCGCCGAGCGGATCAGGGACGAGCTTTCGAAGCTGCTTCTTGCCCCGTCCCCGGGAGCCGCGCTGGACGGGATCGTCTCGTCCGGCCTCGCCGACCATTTCTTCCCCGAGCTCCCGACGTTGGCGATGGAGCAGGACCCCCACCAGCGCCACAAAGACGTCCTCGCCCACACCTTTGCCGTCGTTGACAAGGCGTCCCCAGACCTCGTGTTGCGTCTTGCCGCCTTGTTCCATGACATCGGCAAGCCCGATACCAGGCAGTTCGGGCCGGACGGGGTCTCCTTCCACCACCACGAGGTCGTTGGTGCCCGTCTCACCCGGCGCCGGATGAAGGCACTCCGATACCCGTCGGAGACGATCGACGAGGTCTCCCAGCTCGTGTTCCTCCACCTCCGGCCCCACACTCTGAAAATGGGCTGGACCGACTCCGCGGTGCGCCGCTATGTGCGTGACGCGGGCCACCTGCTCGACCCCTTGAACGAGTTGGTGCGCTGTGACATCACCACCGCCAACGCGCGGCGGGAGCGGGAGATCATGCAGCAACTCGACGAGCTCGAGACTCGGATCGCCCTCCTCTCCGAACAAGAGGAGCTCGCCTCACTCAGGGCCCCGGTCGACGGTCACCAGGTGATGGAGTACCTCGGGATTGAGCCAGGTCCGGCCGTAGGTGAGATCATGGACATCCTGTTGGAGCGACGGATCGAGGAGGGCCCTTACCCGGTTACAGAGGCTTACCAGGTGGCCCGGGAGTGGGCTGTCGGGAAGGGGCTTCCCGACCCCGGAGAGCCATCGTCTAAGGAAGAGGAATGAAGGTCGTACTCGCATACTCGGGAGGTCTGGACACTTCGGTGATCCTGGCCTGGCTGCGTGAGGAGCACGGAGCCGACGTGATCGCCTACACCGCCGATGTGGGCCAGGGCGCAGAAGTCGGCGAGGCGAGGGCCAAGGCGCTCGACACCGGCGCGGTCGAAGCGGTTGTCGAGGACCTTCGCGATCGTTTTGTACGTGGCGCCGTGTTCCCCGCTCTCCGCGCCTCCGCCATCTACGAGGGCCACTACCTGCTGGGAACCTCGCTGGCCCGCCCCATCATCAGCGAAGGCTTGGTGAGGACCGCGCGCCAATTCGGTGCCGAGGCGATCTCGCACGGCGCGACCGGGAAGGGCAACGATCAGGTCCGCTTCGAGCTCTCGGTCGCCGCGCTGGCTCCCGACCTGAAGGTGATCGCTCCCTGGCGGCTGTGGGCGCTGAAAGGGCGGTCCGACCTGATGGACTATGCCCGGGAGCGGGGGATCGCGGTCCCCGTCACCAAGGAAGCGCCGTATTCGACCGATGGCAACCTGCTCCACGTCTCATACGAGGGCGGAGTCCTCGAGGACCCATGGGCGCCACCGCCCCAGAAGATGTTCCGGATGACCGTCGATCCGACTGATGCCCCCGACGTAGTGGAGGAGGTGACCATCGGATTCAGCCACGGCAACCCGGTCTCGATCGACGGCCGGGACCTGGAACCGGTGGCCCTGCTCGAGGCGGCCAATGAGATCGCCGGGCGCAACGGCGTGGGCCGGGTCGACATCGTGGAGAACCGATTTGTCGGGATCAAGAGCCGTGGCGTCTACGAGACCCCGGGCGGAACCCTGCTCCACCTCGCGCACCGTGCCGTTGAGTCGGTGACCCTCGATCGCGAGGTCATGCACCTTCGAGACCAGTTGGTCCCCCGGTATGCCGACATGGTCTACAACGGGTTCTGGTTCAGCCCGGAGCGGGTCGGTCTCCAGGGCTACATGGACCGGATCCAGGAGCCGGTGAGTGGGGAAGCCCGGATCAGCCTCTACAAGGGATCCGCTGCCGTCACCGGGCGCCGGGCGCCGGAGAGCCTGTACGACGCGGAGTCGGCGACCTTCGAGGCCGATGAGGTCTATCGCCAGGCCGATGCCGAGGGCTTCATCAACCTCAACGCCCTTCGGATCCGGGGCTACGGCGACGGAGAAGGCCGATGACCCTCTGGGGCGGCCGCTTCGAGGATGGCCCGGGTGGCGTGCTCTGGGACTACACCACCGATCCCAGCGACCGCCGCCTGCTCCTCGATGACATCGACGGATCGATCGCCCACGTCACGATGCTGGGCCACACCGGGACTATCGCTCCCGAAGAGGCCGAGGAGGTCCTGGCCGGGCTCCACCGCCTGAGAGGCCTCGCCATCGCCGGTGACTTCGAGTTTCTCGACGGAGATGAGGACGTTCACTCGGCAGTGGAGAGGGCGCTGGCCGAGCAGATCGGGCCGGTGGCCGGCAAGCTTCACACAGCTCGCTCCCGCAACGACCAGAGCGCGCTCGATCTCCGCCTCTATCTGAAGCGATCTGCAGTGGGTCGGATCGAGCAACTCCGCTCGTTCGCCCTTGGCCTCGCCGATCTGGCGGAGCGGCATGCGGAGGTGGTGGTGCCCACCTACACCCATCTCCAACAGGCCCAGGCGGGCACCCTCGGACATCACCTACTGGCCTACGCCTGGATGGCGCTCCGCAGTGCCGAGCGATTCGGCGACGTCATGGACCGGATCGACGTCTCCCCCCTGGGCGCCGGGGCCTCGTCGGGGACCAGCCTCGTCATCGATCCCCAGGAGTCGGCGCGCCTCCTCGGCATGGAGGGGGTCTTCGCAAATTCGCTCGATGCCGTCGGATCGCGTGACCACGTCGCCGAGTACGTGTTCTGCTGTGCCCAGGCGATGGTCGACCTCTCTCGCCTCGCCGAGGAGGTGGTGTTTTGGGCTTCGGTCGAATTCGGATGGGCAAGGCTCGACGATCGGGTCAGCACCGGCTCCTCCGCGTTGCCTCACAAGCGAAACCCGGACATCGCTGAGTTGGTTCGGGGGCGGGCCGCCCGGGTCGCCGGTGATCTGATGGCGATCCTCGCCCTCCAGAAGGGGCTACCCCTCGCCTACAACAGAGACCTCCAGGAGGACAAGAGGCTGGTGTTCGACGCCGACGACGTGCTGGCAGCGTCGTTGCCGGCAATGGCCGAGCTCCTGGAGCACACTGTCTTCGACCCACCGCCGCCTGACGCAGCGGTGATGAGCCTCGACCTGGCCGAGGCCCTGGTGCGGCGGGGTGTTCCCTTCCGCGAGGCACATCGCGCTGTTGGCAACCTCTTCCTGGCCCTTGACGAATCGGGAAGGGAGGTCGGCGCTATCGGCCTCGACGACCTGACCGCGGCCCATGGGTCATTTGAGGAGGCGGACCTGGACCTGCTCGACGTGGAGTCGGCGATGTCCCGGCCCCGGTCCCCGGGTTCCGGGGACAGCGAGTCGGTGCGGGCCCAGGTCGCGGCGATCAGGAGCCAGCTACCGCCGGCTCAGGGCTGAGGGACACGGGTGATCCTGGTCATCGTCCCGGCAGCGATCGTGGCTGCGCTCAGCGTCGCCTCCTTCGCCGGGAGATGGGTGTGGTGGCTCGACGTGCTGGCCAACTTCAGGGCCCAGTACGTGGTGGTGCTGGCCGTCCTGGGAGCGATCGTCGTGCTTTCCCGGTGGCGGAAGACGGGCGCCGCGATTCTGGCTGTGGCCCTGCTCAACCTGGTCTTCGTGGCGCCGCTGTACATCGGCTCCCCGGGCGACTCGGACCCGACTGCGCCCTCGCTGACCATCATCAGCTTCAACCTGCTTTCCAGCAATGAGAGCTACGGGGAGGTCATCGAGTTCATCGAGACCGAGGACCCGGACCTGGTCTTCCTCTACGAGGCGAGCAGGCCCTGGGAGGTTGCGTTGGAGTCGGCCGGGCTCGACTACGAGATGATCCGCGGCCGCTCGGAGGAGTTGATCTTCGGGACCCTGCTCCTCGCCCGGGACCCCGTCGAGGTGGTGTCCTACGGGTTCGCCGAGGCCCAACCCCGGTCCATGTCACTCGTCTACGAGGCGGAGGGCTGGCCGGTGCCGGTCGAGGTTCTCTCCACCCACCCTCTGGCGCCGACCACCGAGGCCAGGGCGGCGCTGCGCGATGCCCAACTCGAGTTCGCGGCGGAGTGGGCAGGCGACCGTCAGGGAGCGTTTGCGGTAGTCGGAGACCTCAACGCCACTCCCTGGTCCTGGCCGTTCCAGGGCCTGGTCTCCGATGGGAGGCTGCGCAACTCGCAGATCGGGTTCGGCATCCAGCCCAGCTTCTCCGCCGAGTCCAACGTCCTGCTCCGGGTGCCCATCGATCACCTGCTGCACAGTGAGACGCTCCGGGTCCGCGACCGCCGGCTCGGGCCCAGCCTCGGCTCAGACCATTTCCCGCTGGTGGTCGACCTGGAGTACGTGTCGTCGCCATCCTCTCCGTAATTGAGACGAAAAGGGTCGAAATAGTGTCCTATCGCTCCCAATTGCGAGGGAGAAGCGGCGAGAGGGTGTCCAGGACGAACTCGGGTCCGGCGAGCAGGTCCCAATAGGTGAACCTCAATACGGTATATCCAAGGCCAACAAGGCGGTTTTGCCGCACGCGGTCTCTGCGAAACGTGGCCTGGTCGCTGTGGAATTCGGCACCGTCGATCTCGATCAACAACTTCGTCGCGGGATAGGCGAAGTCAACCCGCGCCACGAACCTCCCGAATTCATCCAGAACCTCGAATTGTGATCTGGGCTCCGGAAAGTCCGATCGTTGCAGGAGCCTGAGAAAGCGGTCTTCGAGTTGGGAATCGGTCACCTGATTCCAGGCAAGTCGCTCGGTGAGTATTCGACGGGCTGGGCCGACGCCGTTCCGCCCCTTGCGCGCCACTTGATGGAGTACTCGAGCGACATCCTCGAGGGTTACCAGTATCGCGACGCCGCGCATCGTCGAGGCAGGATCCGGTTGTGCCGATTCCGTGGGGTACACCGATATCGACAATGGTCCGCGCCACTGTGGTGGTGGGTATGCCGTCGACCGTGGCGATATGGGCCCGGGCCAGATCGCTGGATTGGTGAAGCACAAACTCTCGTCGCCGACGACCGGTGCGGAATCCAACTACCTCGATCTGTTCCGGTCTGGCGACCAGGCCATGAAGATGCGCTGCGGTCCGATGGGATGCGGCAGCTCGTGGGCCTGCTGATAGTACGGCCGCGGACACCTCCATTTGCCAGGTACGTGGCGCAGCCGAGTAGGCGTAGACCGCGGGCGCAATTCGGATAAGAAGACCTCGACTCACGCGACTCTTGAGGGTTCCGATGCCAAGACCAACCGAGAACCACTCATCGCGATGGAACACGCCATGACGCTCGCCCGCCCGGCTTGCCAGGGCGGCTTCTCCCTTACTCTCCACACTTCTCAATTACGTATCTGGTTCGTCGACGGCAACCCCCCAGTCGTAATTGAGACGAAATAGGCTCGTAGAGCGACCTTTTGACCCCAATTACGGGTGGGGAACTACCGTCACCGGCATGTCTGATCGTTTCGCAGAGAGGCGGCGGCGTCTGGCCGAAGTGGTGGGCAAAGACGGGATTGCCATCGTCCCCGCTGCCACCGAGGTCGTCCGCAGCTACGACACCCACTTCGACTTCCATCAAGCCCCCGACTTCCTCTACGTCACCGGGTTCGGGGAGCCGGACGCGGTTGCGGTCCTGGCCCCGGGCCACCCCGACGGCGACTACACCCTCTTCGTCAGGCCCCGCGATCCCGAGATGGAGGCCTGGAACGGATATCGGGCCGGGGTGGACGGCGCCCGGGAAGCCCACCACGCCGACCAGGCATTCGAAGTCGGGGAGCTCGACGAGGTGCTGCCCCGCCTGATGGTGGGCCGCGAGGTCATCTGGTACCGCACGGGCAACCCGAGTCACGACGATCGAATCGCCTCGCTCCTGGAGAAGGCGAGGGCACACCGGGTGAACTTCGGGACCACCGTCCCGTCAGAGGTCCGGGACATCTCGGAACAACTCGCCGAAATGAGGCTGTTCAAGAAGGACGACGAGCTCGCCAGCCTGCGCCGTGCCTGTGATCTCTCCGTCCGGGGGCACGCCGAGGCCATGCGCTTTGCCCGCCCCGGCGTCTTCGAATATCAGGTTCAAGGGGCCCTGGAGTACTACTGGCGGGTCGGGGGCTCCCGAAGCAACGGCTATTCCTCGATTGTCGCCTCCGGCGCCAACGCCTGTGTCCTCCACTACGTCGAGAACGAGCGACTGATCGAAGATGGTGATCTCGTCCTCATAGATGCCGCCGCCGAAGTCGACGGCTACTCCTCGGACATCACGCGGACCTTCCCGGCCAACGGCTCGTTCACCGCGCCGCAACGGGCGCTCTACGAGTTGGTCCTCTACGCCCAGCGCAAGGGCCTCGAGATGTCAGCGCCGGGCTCGAGCTTGCGCTCGATCCATGACTCCGCTACCCGGGTGCTCACCGAAGGGATGGTCGAGCTCGGGCTTCTCCCCAGACCAGTCGAGGAGTCGCTGGCGATGCATCATTACAACCAGTTCTACTTCCACGGCACCGGGCACTGGCTGGGGCTGGACGTGCATGACGCCGGTACCTACCGGGTCGATGGCGAGCCCCGCAAGCTGGAGCCGGGGATGGCCTTCACCGTCGAGCCCGGCATCTACATCGCACCGGACAAGGCAGAGATCGAGCTCACGATGCTCGAGTACGACCGTGACGAGTGGGCCCGGCGCCGGGTCATGGAGGGCCGTGCCGCCGCCCTCGCCAAGGAGACTGCAGCCAAGGAGAAGGCAGAGAAGCTGAAGCACTCGGTCCCCGCGGAGTTCCTCGGCATCGGCATCAGGATCGAAGACGACGTGGTCATCACCGAGGCCGGTCACGACAACCTGACTGCTGCCCTCCCCACGGGCCCCGACGAGGTCGAGGCATTGATGGCGGAGCGGTCGACTCTCCCCGAGGGCTAGACCGTCGCCGGGATGGCGTACCAGAGCACCGCAAAGAAGTGGAAGGTGGCGCCCGCGATCACGAGGACGTGAAACAACTCGTGATAGGAGAAGGTGCGGGGGAACAGCTTGGGGCGTTTCTTCATGAAGACCACCGTGCCGACCGTGTAACAGAGCCCTCCGAGGGCGATGAGGAGGACGGCGCCGATGCCGAGCCGGCTGTAGACCCAGGGCATCAGGAGCAGGGCCGACCACCCCATGATCATCTGCAGGGTGACCGACAGTGAGGTCTTCACGTTGGGCATGGCCACTTTGAGGACGATCCCGGTGAGGGCCGTGAGCCACAGGGCCGTGAGCAAGACGACGAGCACAGCCCCGTCGATGGCGGCGATGGCGATCGGAGTGAAGGTCCCTGCCACGAGGAGGAAGATCATCGAGTGGTCGATCCGCTGCAACCTCACCTTCCAGCCGGCGCTCCACGGGATCGAGTGGTACAGCGAGGACACCACGAACATGGCGAGGAGGGCGAGGCCAAAGACCAGTGCCCCCAGAGCGGCTCCGGTGTTCCCCCATGCCTGCCCGAGGAGGACGAAGAGCCCGATCACGGCGGCCACCGCTGCGGCACCATGAAGAAGCCCGCGTATCGGGTTCTGCATCTTCCCCAGGGTGAATCGGTCCATCACTTACACAGATTATGAGATTTGCCGCCCGTACCAGAAGCGTCCTGGCAGTGGTCAGTGTCGGCGCTGCCGGTAGGATTTGAGGGTCTCATGGCACTCAGCCTCCTCTACCGCATCTATGAGCGAAATCTGCTCAACGGGTTGGACAAGAGCCGCCTCCCCCGCCATATCGGGATCGTCCTCGACGGGCATCGCCGCCACGCCAGGGAGGAGAAACTCCCAACCTACAGCGACTCCTACCGGGTGGGAATGCGCCGCTTCGAAGACTTCCTCGGCTGGGCCCACGAGTTGGAGATCCCGGCAGTCACGGCGTGGGTCCTCTCCAAGGAGAACCTGAACCGGCCCGAGGAGGAGCTCGATCCCTACTTCGAGGTCTTGATCGAGTTGTTCGACCGGCTCCCGGCGCTCTGTGAGAGATACGACATGGCTATCCGCGCCATCGGGAGCCTCGACCTGCTGCCCGCTCCACTGGTCGCGGCGGCCAAGGGGGCCGAGGAGGCCCATCCCCGGGGCACGCGGCGGCTCAACATCGCCATGGGATATGGAGGCCGTCAGGAGATCGTCGACGCCGCCAAAGACCTGGTCTCGAACCTCCTATCGGAGGGGATCCCTCCGGAGGACGTCCCGGCATACATCGATGCCGATGCCTTGGCGTCACACATGTACTCGGCGGACCTCCCCGACCCTGATCTGCTGATCCGGACTTCGGGTGAGTCCCGGCTTTCCGGGTTCCTGCTCTGGCAGTCGGCATACGCCGAGTTCGTCTTCGTCGACGTCAACTGGCCGGCATTCCGCCGCGTCGACTTCCTGCGGGCCTTGCGCGACTTCACCAGCCGCGACCGCCGCTTCGGGAAGTGACCCCGGCCCGGCCGGTCTGACCGGGCCGGTAGCCACTTGACGGATTGCTACGACGCTGTGAAATCGTAGGTGGTCCCCCCGATGGTCATCGAGGTGATCTGCCCTATCGAATAGACACCCGAGCCCAGCGAGAACCCGATATATCGAATCTCGGCATTGGGTCGGGCCGCCAGCCACTGGGCGATAGTGCCGTTGTAGGTGCCACCGCCGCCACCGACCGTTGGGAACCCGGTGGTGTCCAACCCGGCGGGGATTCCGGCGAGCCACCAGTTGTCCCCATAGACCTCCTCGCCGACCAGGATCCCGTCCAGGGTCCCGTTGTCGTCGAAGTCGACCACCGCCTGGAGACCCGGCTCGTAGAGGAACGTCCCCCCGAGCTTTGTGTACTCCAGGCTGGAGCCGGTGAGTTGCACCAGGGCGAAGTCGGTGACGTCGAGATACCCGGCCACCTTGTCCAGGGAGCTCGCGGCTGCCGTGGTGGCGACGAACAACCCGTCAGGGGTGAACACGTGGAACCCGTTGGCCCTGGTCTCGGCGAAGTTCCAGGGAAGGATGGCCGCGGGGCCCAGTTCCTGGGTGTACTTGTTGACGGCCATGTCGAGATAGGTCTCGATGGACATCCCGAGCTGCTCCTCAGCCGAGGCACCCGAGGCCCCGCGGGCCCGATCGGCCCGATGGGGCCCTGCGGTCCCTGTGGCCCTTGAGGCCCGATCGGCCCCTGTGGCCCCTGCGGTCCCCGTGGCCCAGGGAACCCCCTCGGACCGCGTGGTCCCTGTGGGCCCTGGTGACCGTGATGCTTGTGCCAATGGCTCGCCTGGTAACCACGGCCCCTTCGATCGTCGTCCGACCCGTTGCCGCGGGTCACCGCCGATGCCGTGGTCGCCAGCGCCATGGTCGCCACCAACGCAACTGCAATCAGCAAGCGTCGGCGCGCCTTGTTCAGGTTGATTTTCACCCGGCTCTTCCTTTCTTCGGCCCTGCTCGGTGGAGCAGCGCGTCCCTACCAAGGAAAAGCGGCACCTGACCATTGCCGGGGCGCGCTGGCGCTGCCGTCAATGGGTTAGGCCAGCGCCGCCAGTCCCCTGCATTGGGGTTGTCGACGGGTTGGAGGGTGACCTTTACCGAATCGGGTCAGTCGGTGACCTGGCCGGGATGGAGGTGAGTGACGTCTCCGAGCTGGCGCAACGAGAAACCCCAGCCGGTGCTGATCCGGGACATCGTGAGCCGGGTGACACCGGTGTGGGGCTGACGGAATCGCTCCCACTCCCAGGGGACCGGCTCCAGGCCGAGAAGATGGCCGAGCACCACGGCGTTGGTGCCGGCATGTGCGACGATGATCACCCTTCGCTCCGGGTCCTCCACATCCCAGAGATGACGATGATCGGACTGCATGGGGTGGATCCCGTGGGTGTCGAGTGTCTGTTGCAGCCCGCTCACCACCCGTTGGTGGAAGGCGCGGAAGGTCTCGCCACCGGGCAGGCCGTCCCACATCTCATCCATCGACCGGAGGTTGGAATCGCGCAGCGCCTTGTCGATCTCGTCGACGGGTGACCCGTCCCACTCCGGTGGATTGTTGATCTCCTGGAGCCAGTCGTACACCTCTGGCTGGTGGCTCAGCTCGCTTGCAATCGGGTCCGAGGTCTGTCGGGCCCGGTTCATGGAGGAGACCCAGATCTCGTCGACATCGGCGAGTGAAGCCAGACGGTGGGCAACTCGCCCCGCCTGCTGATGGCCGAGCTCGGTGAGGTCGGGGTCGTTGCGGGCGATGCGGTCCGGGGCCCAGTCGGGTTGACCATGGCGGACGAGGAAGAGGTCCATCTGAAGGGAACCTAGCCCTCTGCCCGCGGCTCCCGGCCATGGGTAATCGACCATCTCCCAATACGATGTGGCCGTGGCCCATGACCTGCTCGTCGAGCACCTGCGCACCCACGCGTTGCGCACCGATGGCCCATTCACCCTGCGCTCGGGAGCGGTCAGCTCCTGGTACCTCGACGCGAGACAGACCACCTTCAGTGGTGAGGGCGCCTGGCTGGTGGGCAACGCGGTGCTCGAAGCGATCGACCCCACCGCCGAGGCCGTCGGGGGGATGACCATGGGCGCCGACCCGATAGCGCTGGCAACTGCGATGGCGGCGGCCGGAGCCGGTCGCTCGCTGGTGTCGTTTTCGATCCGCAAGGAAGCCAAGGGCCACGGCACCGGGGGCCGGGTCGTAGGGCCTGTAGGCCCGGGCACGAAAGTGGTGATCCTCGAGGACACCACGACCACCGGAAGCGCTGCGGTGGAGGCGACCGATGCCGCGGAGGGCGAGGGGCTGATCGTGATCCAAGCGGTCGCCCTCATCGACCGGTCCGAAGGGCGCGCCTCCACGGAGTTCGCGGCGAGGCAGATCCCGTATCTCGCCCTGCTCACCCCATCCGATCTGGGAGTGGGGGAATGAAGGTCACCGTCCAGCGCTCGGCGATCAAGATGTGGCTTATGGCCATCGGTGCCATTCCGCTGCTGGTGATTGCCATCGACGTCCTCACCAACCGCCGGATCACCAACTGGCTGCGCGAGATGCTGTTCCCGCCCGCCGACACCCAGATCTACGAGCCACGGGACGTGATATATGCCTGGGCCATCCTCCTCTTCGCGGGCTTCGTGGTGATCTGGGGCCTGAAGGAGATGTTCGCCCCCACCAAGGTGATCGAGTGCCGGGATCAGGGCTTGGCACTCAAGCTGAGAGGGCCATTCAGGAGCCACGACGTGGTCTCGTGGTCGAACCTGGTCGATGTCGACTTCGGCGAGATCGAAGACGAGGGAGAGGTGCTCCCGCTGCTTCGTGTGAGAGTGCTCGACCGCGCCGGGTTGCCCGATCATCCCTGGGGTGCTCGCTGGGTCGAGACCAGGACCCTCGGGATCCTGGCCCAGGACTGGGCGATCACCCCCAAAGATGCGGCGGCCCGGATCGGCGACTACGCGGTGGATGCCGCTCGCCGTGCCGAGCGGGAGCGGCTGACCGGCCTCCGGGACACATCGTGAACGGGGTCGGTGCCCACGTGCCCTCGGTCCACCCGCTTCAGGAGGCCGTGGAGCGAGGCGCCGACCTGGTCCAGATCTTCCTCTCCGATCCCCAGGGCTGGAAGAAGCCGTTGCCCCGTGCCGATGCGGACGAGCTCCGGGCCTCACCGATCCCCATCTACGTTCACTCCCCGTACCTGATCAACGTCTGCGCCGACAACAACAAGATCAGGGTCCCGTCCCGGCGCATCCTCCAGGAGACCTGCGACGCCGCCGCCGAGATCAATGCGACTGGAGTGGTGGTCCACGGCGGCCACGTCACCGGCGACGGCCCCCAGGAGGAGGGGATCGTCCGGTGGCGCAAGGCCCTCGACCAGCTGGACACCGAGGTCCCCGTGCTGATCGAGAACACCGCCGGGGGCGACAAGGCCGTGGCCCGGCGCGTGGAGTGGATCGCCCGCCTCTTCGAAGAGGTCGGCAGCTCGGGAGTCGGATTCGTTCTCGACACCTGCCACGTCTGGGCCGGGGGCGAGCCCTTCGACGAGTTGGTCCCCAGGGTTTTGGAAGCGACCGGCCGCATCGACCTGGTGCACGCCAACGACTCCAAGGACCCCTTCGACTCCCGGCGGGACCGCCACGAGAACCTGGGCGGCGGACAGGTCCCGAGTGAAGAACTGGCTCGGGCGATCGTCGAGGCCGACGCCCCGATCGTGGTCGAGACCCCGGGCGGCGCAGCCGAACAGGGCTCTGACATCGAGTGGGTGCGGGCCGCCCTCAAAGCCCGAACCGGCTGATCCCGCCCGGTTTCCAGGAGCGGGCACCGGGTAGCCTTTGTGGATCATGACCAAGAAAGTCACGGTCCCCGATATCAGGGCGCGCAAGGGCGGTCCCAAGATCACGATGGTGACCGCCTACGACTATCCCTCGGCGGTGATCGCCGACAAGGCCGGCCTGGACATCATCCTCGTCGGCGACTCGGTAGCCAATGTGGTCCACGGCATGTCGACGACCCTCGAGATCGGCCTCGACGAGATGATCGTTCACGCCCGCGCCGTGCGACGGGCCAACCCCACGGCGCTGTTCGTGGTCGATATGCCCTGGCTCAGCTTCCATGTGTCTCCCGAAGACGGGGTGCGCAACGCGGGCCGGATCGTCCAGGAGAGCGGCGCCGAGGCAGTGAAACTGGAAGGTGGTCGCAAGCGAGTCCCCGTGATCGAGCGGATCATCGACGCCGAGATCCCGGTCATGGGCCATCTCGGGCTCACCCCGCAGTCAGTCAACGCCATGGGCGGGTTCAAGGTGCAGGGCAAGATGGTCGACGCCGCTCGCGAGATGATCGAAGACGCCAGGGCATTGGCCGAGGCGGGTTGCTTCTCGATCGTCATCGAAGGCGTGCCCGACGTCCTCGGAGAGCTGATCACCAAGGAAGTCGACGTCCCCACCATCGGGATCGGCGCCGGTCCCGGCACTGATGGCCAGGTCCTGGTGTATCACGACCTGCTCGGGATCGGTTTCGGACACCGCGCCAAGTTCGTGCGGAGTTACGCCAATGTCGCCGAGGACTCGATAGACGCCCTGAAGCGCTTCGCAGCCGATGTCCAATCGGGCGCCTTCCCCGGCGAGGCCGAGAGCTATCACGTCGCCGACGAGGTCGCCGCCGAGTTGTTGAGGGGCAAATCCTCCGCCTGACCGGGGTCTGTGCCCTGGCCCTGGCCGTCGCGTGCACCGCCGGCTCCGAGGTGTCCGGGGAGACGGTCACCGTGGCGGTCGACGACACCGAGATCACGGCCCTGGTCGCCGATACCCCCGATGAGCGGCGAGAGGGCCTGAAGGATGTGAGCGATATCCCCGACGGGGCCGACGGGATGCTCTTTGCCTACGCCGAGCCGTCGGTCGTGACCTACGGGATGTTCGAGGTCGTTGTCCCCCTCGACATCTGGTTCTTCGACCCGGAGGGAGTCCTGATCGGCAGCGCCGAGATGGAGCCCTGCCCGGTCGAGCCTTGCACCGCCTATGCCTCACCGGGGGCGGTGTCTTGGGTCTTGGAGACGGCCGCCGGCGAGTTCGACTTCCCACCGGGAGCGGTCCTGTCCGGCGCCCCGAGTGGGGAAAGCGGCTGACAACCGGTACCATTCGGCGACCGCATCGACGTCTCGCGCCGTCGTATGCGCCAACCCCTGCTCCATCAAGTGGATGGGGCCTTCCAGAACGGATGTCCACAGGAGGTCGAATGCGCGACTATGAAGTGATGACGATTCATCGTCCGGATCTCGCGGAGGACGACATCGAGGCCAAGATCGGCGAGCTCGAGTCGTACCTCGATGAGCAAGGGGCGAGCGTCAAGGGCAAGGATCTTTGGGGGAAGCGCCGCTTCGCCTATGAGATCGAGCATCTTTCCGAGGGCTATTACTCGGTGGTGAACTTCCAGGCTGAGGCGGGAGCCGTCGATTCACTCGATCGGATGCTTTCCCTCGCCGACGAAGTGGTTCGACACAAGATCGTCCGGGTCGGCGGCTGACTGGAATCCGTCACACCGGCGAGGCAAGATCGTCGGGAGGCGGGAGAAGAGGAGATCTCAAATGTCGAACAACGTGACACTCATCGGGAACCTGGTCGAAGACCCAGAGCTCCGGTTCACTCCCTCGGGGGTGGCGATGGCCAAGGTCCGGATGGCGGTCAACCGCCGTTGGCGGGGCAATGACGGGGAATGGCAGGAAGACACCAGCTTCTTCACCGGGACCGTGTGGAGAGAGCAGGCCGAGTCGGTGGCCGAGTCCCTGCAAAAGGGAGCGCGGGTCATCGTGACCGGGCGCCTCGAGCAGCGGACCTGGGAGACCGACCAGGGCGAGAAGCGCTCGGTGGTCGAAGTCCAGATCGACGAGGTCGGACCGTCCCTGCGCTGGGCCACGGCGACCGTCAACAAGACCGCCCGCTCGGGCGGCGACTTTGGAAATGCCCAGGCTGGTGGGGATGTCCCCCCGGCCCCGGTCGCCCGCGAGAGCTACGGGCCCGACGAGGCCCCGTTTTGATTTCAGGAGTTTGATCTAGATGGCAAGAAAGAGCACCAACAACCCGCGCCCCAAGCGGCGTCGGGGAGTGGAGACGAGGCGGGGGCGTCCCAAGCCCTGCGCCTTCTGCAAGCAGCACATCGAGCACATCGATTGGAAGGACGTCTCGGTCCTCCGCAAGTACGTGTCCGATCGGGGCAAGATCCGGGGTCGCCGGGTCAATGGCAACTGCCCGCGCCATCAGCGCGCCGTGGCCAACGCCATCAAGAGCGCACGGGAGATGGCCCTTCTCCCCTATCTCAACACCCGATGAAGCTCATCCTCATCGCGGACGTCAACGAGCTGGGCAAGCGCGGGGATGTGGTGGATGTCACCGACGGCTACGCCCGCAACTTCCTGTTGCCCAAGAAGAAGGCGGTGAAGGCCAACGAGGGCGCCCTGGCCCAGGCCGAGACGGTTCGTGAGGCCCGCGTCGAAAGCGAGCGCCGTGCCCGGGACCAGGCCGAGGCCGTGGCAACCCAATTGGTGGGGACCCGGGTGGTGCTGGCCGCGCAGGCCGGCGACGAGGGAAAGCTCTACGGGTCGATCTCGGTCCAGGACGTGGTCGAAGGGATCAGGCGCTTCACCGGCCTCGAATTGGACAAGAGCTCGGTGGTCCTGGAAGGCCCGATCAGGGCGATCGGCCTGCATGAGATTCAGATCAAGCTGCATCCCGAGATCGAGTTCCCACTCACCCTCGACGTGATCCCGGCTTCCTGAGAATCGGCGGTCTAGCGTCGGATTTCGCGTCTTTGCCCCCAATTTCTTCCACCGCGAAAAAGAAACACGGGATCGAGTTGTGACCCCGTCGGAGCCGGTCTAAGTTCGACTCGCTTCCCCCGAAGCGGTTCGATCTTCCCCCATCCCTCGAGGATTTCGACGCGCCGGTTCGCGAAATCTGTCCCAAGGCATGGGTAGAACGGAGATGATGAGCGGCTTGACCGAACAAACGGAGATGAGGCCCGGATACCGGAGCCCACCCCATTCGCGTGAAGCCGAGGAGTCGGTGATCGGTGCCGTCCTTCTCTCGGTGGACGCGGTCAACGAGGTCATGGACCGCCTCCACCCCGAGGATTTCTACGTCCCTGCCCATCAGGCGATTTTCGAGGGGATGCGCGAGCTGTTCGACGGCAACCAGGCCATCGACGCGGTCACCGTGTCCGAGGTCCTGCGGAGACGCGGGGAGCTGGAGAAGGTAGGCGGGATCAACTACCTGGCCCGCTTGGTCGACATCGTTCCCTCCACCTCAAATGTTCTCTACTACGCCGGCATCGTCGAGGAGCACGGGAAGCGGCGGGAGCTGATCCGTGCCGGGGCCTCGGTGACCGAGGTCGCCTTCGACATCGACGAGGAGATTGCCATCGTCCTCGACCGGGCCGAGCAGTCGGTCCTCGGGGTGGCGGAGCGGCGCAGCTCGCAGACCCTCCTCGAGGTCGGGCCCTTGTTCAGTGACGTCCTGGAGCACATCGAGGCCCTGGAGCAGTTGGGCTCGGACATCAACGGGCTCTCTACCGGGTTCCTCGACCTCGATCAGAAGCTCGCCGGGATGCAGCCGGCGAACCTGGTGGTGGTTGCGGGTCGACCTGGCATGGGCAAGTCGGCAATCGCCCTCAACATCGCGACCAACGTTGCGGTGAAGGGAGACTCGGTGGCGATCTTCTCGCTGGAGATGTCCAAAGAGGAGATCGTGCAGCGGATCCTGTCATCTGTCGGCCAGGTCGACTCCAAGAAGCTGCGCAATGGGCAGCTCGGCCCCTTGTGGCAGAGGGTGGTGGATGCCGCCGGGAAGATGTACAAGGCACCGATCTTCATCGACGACTCCTCGATGGTGACCGTGACCGACATCAGGGCCAAGTGCCGGCGCCTGAAGAGAAAACGTGGGCTCTCCCTGGTGGTGGTCGACTACCTGCAGCTGCTCTCGGCCTCGACCCGGGAGAACCGCCAGCAGGAGATCTCGGAGATCACCCGCAACCTGAAGAACCTGGCCAAAGAACTGGAGGTTCCGATCATCGCCGTCTCCCAACTCAACCGGTCGGTCGAGTCCCGAGAGAACCGCCGCCCCCGGCTCTCCGACCTCCGCGAGTCCGGCGCCATCGAGCAGGACGCCGACGTCGTGATTTTCGTGTACCGCCACGAGTACTACCACCCCGAGGACCAGGAGAAGAAGGGGATCGCCGAGTTGATCATCGACAAGCACCGGTCGGGGGCGACCGGGACTGTGGAGATGACCTTCCAGCCCGAGTTCACCCGGTTCGCCAACCTGGGGCGCGATCTGAGTTGAGCCCGTCGCCCGGTCGCGACCTGGGTTTCAGCTACACGGTCCGGAAATCAGGCGACGTCGTCATCAGCCGGCATGGCAAAGAAGTGACGGTCCTGCGAGGGGACGCGGTGCGCAAGTTCATGATCCGGGTGACCACCCGGGACCCGCAACAGGTGATGGCGCGCTACACCGGGGACTACAAGCGGGGGAACGAGCGGAGCTAGTCGGCCCGCGCGGCGACCCTAGGGTCGCCGCATTTTGGAGGGGTTGCTACCTGCCCTGTGAAGCCGGGGAAGCTTCTTGAGGGGGGACTCGTAGGGCGTAGCTCCTTGGAACCCATTCTGTTGATCCCAGACCCCCTTGGACGGGCAGAAGAGGCTCATATCGAACTATACGCATTCGCGCTAGTTCGCGTCCTTGAGGGGGAAATCCTGGTGGGAACGGCTGGCGGTGGGCCCGCTTTGACCCTGATACTTGGACCCCAGTTCCGGCGATCCGTAGGGATGATCGGCGGCGGTTGTCATCTGATAGAAGCTGACCTGGCCGATCTTCATCCCTGGGTAGATGGCGATTGGGAGCGTGGCGACGTTGGAGAGCTCGAGGGTGATGTGGCCCTCGAAACCCGGGTCGATGAATCCCGCGGTGCTGTGAATGAGCAAGCCGAGCCTCCCCAGCGAGGACTTGCCCTCGAGCCGGGCCACGATGTCGTCTCCGAGTTTGACCCGCTCCAGGGTCGAGCCCAGTACGAACTCCCCGGGGTGGAGCATGAACGGCTCTTCACCCTCGACCTCGACCAACTTGGTGAGGTCGGACTGTGGGGACCGGGGGTCGATCTGGCTGTACCGGTGGTTGACGAAGACCCGGAAGCCGTTGCCCACCCTGAGGTCGATCGACGAGGGCTGGACGAATGAAGGCTCGTAGGGGTCTACGTGAATCAGACCGGCCTCGATGGCCTCGCGGATGGAACGGTCGGAGAAGATCATCTATCGAGCGGGTGAAGGGAATCGAACCCTCGCCCCGAGCTTGGGAAGCTCGTGTTCTACCATTGAACTACACCCGCGGAGGCCTCAGGATACCGAGTCGCGGAGTCGAGGCGGCCGGGTCGGACCATCGTCACACATATGCTTTTGCCATGACCGAGGTCGAGCGTTGGTCCCCTTTCAAGGTGTGGCTCTTCTCGCTCACGAGTCGGAGCCCGCAGAGCAACATCGCCGCAGTGGACCTCCTCGAGTTGGGGCCCGGTGACCGATTTCTCGATATTGGGTGCGGGTTGGGGGCGGCGCTGGAGTATGGCCAGAAGGCCGGCGCGGAGACTGCTGGGATCGATCCCAGCCCCACCATGGTCGAG
Source organism: uncultured Acidobacteriota bacterium (assembly GCA_963780755.1). Taxonomy (GTDB): domain Bacteria; phylum Actinomycetota; class Acidimicrobiia; order Spongiisociales; family ZC4RG35; genus JALYNX01. The sequence goes on along the minus strand of CAWACX010000002.1, from coordinate 462,582 downwards.
CGCGCCCGTAAGCGGGTCCCGACCGCCGAGGTCGAGCTGGGCTCGGCCGAGGAAGTCCCCTTCCCGGACGATCGGTTCACCGCGGTGATGGCCGTTGCCACCTTCCATCACTGGGCGGACCGTGACCGGGGTCTGGCCGAGGTTCTTCGCATCCTGGCCCCGGGTGGTCGGCTGCTGGTCATGGAGCAGCAACTGAAGCGAGGCACTGGCCACGGGCTCAGCCCGGAAGGCGCAAGGGGTGTTGTCGCCACCCTCCGCGATCTCGGGTTCCAAGCTCCCGAAATCAGTCATGTGAAGGAAGGAAGGCATCGGTTTGTGACTGTTTCTGCGCTCAAGCCGGCTGGGCCCACTGATCTTTCCCGGTTCCCTGACGAGGCGGCCGGGTAAACGAGATAGCGTCCTCGTCAGAAACGAAGGAGGTCCTATGTCCGGTCGAGTCGTGCATTTCGAGATCCCTTGTGACGACCGCGAGCGTGCCGGTGCTTTCTACTCCAAGGTGTTCGACTGGGAGGTCACGGAGCTCCCCGAGATGGGTTACACCCTGGTCGTGTCCGGCCCCAGCGGTGACGAGGGACCCACCGAGCCCGGCTACATCAATGGGGGGATGATGCAACGCGAGGAGCCTTTCGCCGCTCCCAATCTCGTGATCGACGTGGAGAGCATCGACGCCGCTCTCGAGACGGTCAGAGCGGCAGGGGGGACACCGGTCAGCGATCGGGAGCCAGTGGGAGACATGGGGTTCGCCGCCTATTTCAAGGACACAGAGGGCAACCTGGTCGGTCTTTGGGAGTCGCCCGCTCGAGGTTGACCGCCGCTCACCCCGGCTCGTGTTCGGTCTCCGTCGGCCCATCGGGGTTCGGGACGTAGTCCGAGCGCCAGACGTCAGGCTCCAGGTAGATGCGGTGGGCATAGGGAACCGCGCTCCGGACGGCGGTCTCGGCCTGGTCGATGGCAGCGGCCAATTCGGTCCCGGTCAATGACCCGGTGAATTCCACTTTCGCCGCCACCAACAACTCCTCGGGGCCGATGTGCTGCGTGCGGAGGTCGATCACCCTCACCACCTCCGGGCTGGAGGTCAGCGCCTGATCGATCGCCTTGATGTCGCTCTCCAGAGCCGACTCCCCGATCAGCAAGGACTTCATCTCGACGCTGAGGAAGACGGCGATCAGGACGAGTAGCACGCCGATGCACAGCGTCCCCACCGCATCCCAGACCACGTCACCGGTTACCACGTAGAGCCCCACTCCGGTCAGGGCGAGCATCAGGCCGAGCAATGCCCCAGCGTCCTCGAGCAGCACCACAGGGAGCTCGGGGGACCGTGAGGAGCGGATGTATTGCCACCACCCTCGGTCGCCCTTGACCTTGCTCGACTCGACGACGGCGGTGCGGAAGCTGAACGACTCGAGGACGATGGCCACCAAGAGAACGCCGATCGCCCAGCCGATCGACTCCAGCTCGTGGGGGTCGAGGATCTTGGAGATCCCCTCGTAGATCGAATAGAGCCCTCCCAGCGAGAAGAGCACCATGGCAACCACGAACGACCAGAAATAACGTTCCCTTCCGTAGCCGAATTGGTGGCGGTCGTCGGCCACCTTGCGCGCCTGCCGGCCCCCGAGGAGCAGCAGGCCCTGGTTCGAGGTGTCGGCAACGGAGTGGATCGCCTCGGCCAGCATCGCCGCCGAACCGGTAACCACGTAAGCGACGAACTTGGCGAGAGCGATCCCGGCATTGGCCAGCATCGCGGCGATGATCGCTCTGGTTCCTCCACCGGCCGACATGATCCGATGCTAGGTGAGCAGGGAGACGGTGCCCCAGACCGTCATCACGACCCCGACCACCACCAGGAAGGCAACGCGGCCCGCCCGGTATTGGGCGCCCTCCACCCCGGCGGGCGCTTCCCCGCGGCGATGCTTCCACCAGGCCAGCCCATTCCCGACCAGTAGGGCGAGCCCCAGGCCCACCACCAACTCCGGCAGAAGGTTCTGGATGTCGAACAGGTCGGCCACGTCCGGGCACGGTAACCCCGCTTATTCTCTGCCCGTGACTCACGAGCCATCCACCGGTTCTGCCTCCGCGCCTGCCACTTCGGCCAATCTGGGACCGGCCTTCGACTGTCTCGCCCTCGCCCTCGACATCAGGTGCCAGGTCCGCGCCACCCGTGCCGACGAGTGGGAGGTGAAGCACATCGGGGCCTACCAACCCGAGCCCGGTGCGGTCGACTGTGTTCTCACCGCGGCCAAGCAGACCGTCGGCGAGGAGAGCCCGCTGGCGATCGAAGTCGTCAGTGACATCCCCATCGGGAAGGGCCTCGGATCATCGGCCGCCGCCTTTGTCGCCGGATCCACGGCTGCCCTGCTGGCGACGACGGGAGAGGCCAGGCCTGATCACATCTTCCGGCTCGCATCGGACATGGAGGGACACTCCGACAACGTGGCCGCCGCCGTCTACGGCGGACTGGTGCTGGTGCCCGCCGAGGGAGCGCCGATCCGGCTTCCGCTCAATCCGACCCTGCGTGTGGTCGTCGCCGTGCCGGAGCGGGTCCTGGCGACATTCCATGCCCGAACCGTGATCGACTCGAGTCACCCCCATGATCTGGTCCGGCGGAGCCTGGCCCGTGTTGCCGCCCTCACCGCCGGCCTCATCACCGGTGATCCAGAGATGCTGGCCGCCGCCCACGGCGATGAGATCCATGAGGCCCCGCGGGCGGAGCTCTCTCCCGAAGTGAATGACTTGATAGAGACCGCCAAACAGGCTGGGGCGATGCATGCCGCCCGGTCCGGGGCCGGGCCATCGGTGCTCGCCTTGTGCGGCACCGATCACGAGTCCCGGGTGGCCGCCGCTCTCGCGGGCCCGGGTCTCGAGGTCCTGCGGCCTTCGATCGCCAGCACCGGCCTGATCTGGGGTTGACCACCAGTTCTATTCGCCGCGCCGCTCCCGCTCGTAGCGCTCGCTTTCTTCCTTGCGCTCGCGGTCGTGCTTCTCTGCGGCTTCCTTACGCTCCCGCTCGTCCTCGACGCCGGCTTCCTTGCGCTCCCGCTCATTGCGGTCGGCCTGCTCACGATCCGTTTCCACTGTGTCTCCGGACTTCGATGTTGTGAAGAGTAAGCGGGGGTCACCTGACGCCTGACAGAATCAGGGCGATGCCGGACAGAAACCACAAGTGAACTCCGACATTGAGCGGCGATATCGCTTCGAGCTCGTCGCCGCCCAGGTGTACGAGCCACTGCAGCGCTACCTGCGCCGCCGCGCAAACCCCGATGACGCAGCCGACGTCCTGAGCGATGTGCTTCTCACCATCTGGCGCCGCCTCGACGACGTCCCCGAAGACGAGCCTCTCCCCTGGTCGTACGGGGTGGCGCGCCGAACATTGGCGAACCAGCGTCGTGGCACGGAGCGGCACCTTCGCCTGGTCGAGAAGATGACCGCAGAAGCCGAGGTCTCGCCAACCCATGAGTTCGAGGATCCGGCGCTGGAGGAAGCGCTCGCCGAGCTTCCCGACTCCGACCAGGAGCTCCTCAGGCTGTGGGCCTGGGAGCAATTGGAGCCGCGGGAGATCGCAGTCGTCCTTCAGACCTCATCCAACGCGGTGAGCCTCCGCCTGGGCCGGGTCAAGGCCAAGCTGGAATCGAAGCTCAGCCGACAGGATTCCTCCCCTGCCGGACAGAAACCGAAACGACACCCCGAGGAGCACCGACCGTGACCGACGAACTGCGCAATCGACTCAGCCGTCTCGACCCGGTGCCCTCTGAAGTGGCAATGGAACCGGTGACGAGCCAGTCGTCACAACACCTATTGGAGGAAATCATGACCGACCAGGAAGTTCAGGATGTCCAGCCCGAACCGGGCAACAAGGTCAAGAAGTCTTGGTATGCGGCGGTGGCCGCTGCCGTGGCTGCGGCCGCAGTCGTCATCATCGCGATCGGGGCGGTAGGGATCTTCACCGGCGGTGAGGAGGAGGACCCGGTGGCCGCGGGGCCTCCGCTCGAGCTGAGCGCCGGTGTCGACGATCCGATGGCGATGTGCATCATGTACAGCGTCGAGGAGCTGGCCAAGGCTCCCGTCGCTTTCGAGGGCACAGTGACCTCGGTGGAAGGTGAGACGATCACACTCGATGTCGACCATTGGTTCAAAGGCGGCGACGCCGAGCAGGTGGTCATCACCGCTCCGGCCGGTATGGAGGCCCTGATCGGTGGCATTCCCTTCGAAGAGGGCAGCCAGTACCTGATCACCGCCTACGACGGGACGGTCAACTACTGCGGGTTCAGCGGGCCGAGCACGCCCGAGTTTCGCGCAGACTTCGAGGAAGCTTTCGGCAGCTGAGCTTCTGATCGAAGAACCGAAGGGGAGAGACCGGTGAGGGTCTCTCCCCTTCTCGCGCTCGGACTATTGGTCAGTCCCGGTCCAGGGCAGCCTGGATCAGCTCGGTGTGGCGACTCCGGGCCGCCTCGGGTGTCATGCCTACTCCCATCGCCTGCCAGCCCGGGACCCACATCGCGATGTCGGGCATGGGACGGGAGAGGGCAAGCAGGTCCCAATAGGGGAGGTTCCCAAGAGCACGTCCCGACACCTCGCGGTAGGTCTCGACGAAATGGCTCGCTGCCCCGTCCCGGCCCAGCAGTCGGAGGTCGAGTGCGCAGTAGGCGACGTCGAGGGCGGGATCGGCGATGCATCCCCCTTCCCAGTCCACCACCGCCACCAACTTCTCGTCGATCCACAAGGTGTTACCCGGCCAGTAGTCGTGGTGGACATAGACCGTTTCCTCGGGCACCAAGGTCTTGACCGCTGTCAGGCGTGCCTCCCACAGTTCGTGGCCAAGGGGGTGCTCCTTCACTGCCTCCTCCGAGCTGTGGCTGTCATCGGAACCGATGGTCGGGAACAGGTCACCGTCTGAGGGCTCGGTCCGTATGCCATGGATGGTGTGCAAAGTCCTCGCCAATTGCGCGGCCCAATTCAGCGGGTCGACCGGATCGAGGACGACGCCTCCCTCCAGGAACGACATCACGACCGCTCTTTCCGGGAAGAGCCCGATCCTGTCGAGCCACAGCGGGTCAGGCGCAGGTACCCCGTGTTCCCGGGCGAGGGTCAGGATTCGATACTCGCTCTTGGCGGGCTCATCGTCGCCTTCGGCATCGGGTATCCAGTACCTCTTGAGCACCACTCTCTCGCCAGTCTCCTCGAAGCGGAGCACGTCCATCGTCCCCCCGAGACCGCCGACGATGCGATGGTCGAGCACGACGACTCCTCCGAGCTCGCTGCTCAGGGTCGCCAATTGCCCTTCGGTCGGAAGTGCTGCGTAATGCTCCATCTCGGCCAGAGCATGTCAGAAATCGCCCGCGTCTTGACGAACCTGCCCGCCCTGCGCATACTTGGCGGGCGATGAAAGGAACCAAGACCGCCAGCCGGATCATCATTCCTTAGGGGCTCCGCGCCACGTTGGCGCGCCGCCCCTGCCACCGACCTCCGCAGCCTGCGGGGGTTTTTTGTTGCCACCGAGAGACAGAGATGAACCAGACAGCCGAGATCTACGACACCACCCTGCGTGATGGCACCCAGGCCGAAGGCCTCTCGCCAACGGTCGGGGAAAAGTTGCGAGTCGTCCACCTGCTCGATGAGTTGGGGGTGCACTTCATCGAAGGCGGATGGCCCGGCGCGAACCCCAAGGACGTCGAGTTCTTCGAACGGGCCAAGACCGAGCTCGCCCTGGAGCGATCGATCTTGGTCGCCTTTGGATCGACCCGCCGACCGCGCGGACCTGTTGACAGCGACGTCCAACTCCAGGCCCTTCTCGCCGCCGAGACCGATTACATCTGCATCGTGGGCAAAGCCTGGGACCGCCATGTCACCGGCGCTCTAAACGCCTCATTGGAGGAGGGCTTGGCCATGGTCGGGGAGTCGATCGACTTCCTTCGACAACGGGGGAAGCGGGTGTTCTTCGATGCCGAGCACTTCTTCGACGGCTTCCGCACTAATCCCGAGTATGCGTTGTCCGTGCTCGAGACCGCCGCCGGCGCCGGAGCAGAGAGGCTGGTCCTCTGTGACACCAACGGCGGGGCTCTGCCCTTCCAGGTGGTGCCGGCCATCGACGCCGTTCGCGCCCGAACCGAGGCCGTCCTTGGGGTCCATTTCCACAACGACTCGGACTGTGCCGTCGCCAACTCATTGACCGCACTCGACGCCGGGGTATATCAGGTGCAGGGCTGTGTCAACGGGTACGGGGAGCGGACCGGCAACGCCGACCTGTGCTCGGTGATACCCAATCTGAGCCTGAAGTCGGGAGTGGAGACCATCCCCGCCGACTCGTTGACCCGCCTCTACCCAATCGCGCAGCAGATCGCTGAGATCCTCGGCGCCCCCATCGACTCCAAGCGGCCCTATGTCGGCACATCTGCCTTCGCTCACAAGGCAGGGCTCCACACCTCGGGCCTGACCCGGCTGGAGGGGGCATACGAACACATCGACCCCGGCGCGGTAGGGAACTCGGCGCGAATGTTGTTCAGCGAGCTCATGGGGAGGTCGACGGTGCTCGCCGCCGCCGAAGAGAAGGGTTGGGACCTCACGTCAGAACAGGCGCAGGCCCTGGTCGACCAGGTGAAGGATCTAGAGCACATCGGATATCAGTTCGAGGCGGCCGACGGCTCGTTCGAGATGCTGGTGCGGAGGGCGTCGGCCGGCTTCGAGGAGTTGTACGAGGTCCGTGACCTCTCGGTCAGCATCCAGACCAATGCAGAAGGGCGGGTGACGGCGCGGGCCAACCTGACGGTGGCGGTGGATGACGATGCGATCGAGGTCACCGCCGAGGGCGACGGCCCGGTGAATGCCATGGACGAGGCGTTGCGATTGGCCCTGGAGACGACCTATCCCGATGTGAAACGGCTTCGCCTCACCGACTTCAAGGTGCGCGACCTGGATTCCCAGGACGGAACTGCGGCCCGGGTCCGGGTCCTGATCGAGACCACTGACGGCGAATCATCGTGGGGGACGGTCGGAGTCCATCAGAACATCATCCAGGCGTCGTGGCAGGCCCTGACCGATGGGATCACCGTCGGGTTGCTGCGGGCCGGAGACAGCCCCCGAGTTGATGGGCTATGAGGTGAGGCCGCCATCTGGGACCGGGCGGAAATAGGACCCGAAACGTCTGGATATCAGGCGGACCAGGCCCGCAACTACCTTGCCCACGACCCATCCGGCCAAGACGTCACCCGGATAATGAACTCCTGTGTAGACCCGTGAGAACCCGACAAGGCCGGCCAGGGCGTTCAGGGGTAGCCAGAGACCCGGCATCTCTCGCCCAACCACTCCCGAGAATGCCGCCGCCGAAGCAGTGTGACCGGAAGGAAACGACGTCGACTCCGGATGGTCGAGGCGTCGCGCTTCAGGGACGACATCCTGAGGCCGGGGTCGCTTCACCATTCCCTTGAGGGCGACATTCGTCAGCGCGGACGTGATGCCTATCGCGGACATCCCTAGAACGGCACTGCGTCGGCCTCTGGCCCCGCCAAAGGCGGCGAGCACCAGAGACACGGCGAGCCAGATCCTGGAATAGCTGGCGGCGTCGGACAGGTCCGGAAGGGCGCGATCGAGGATGGGCGACTTCCAGGCCGCGACCTGTCTGAAGGTCGATTCGTCCAGGTCGAGAATGAAGTTCACGGCTTTCGGCTGCCGGCTCATGGTCGGAGTCATGATGGCAGCGCCGACGACCTCGAATTCGGGTGTCGCGTACTCTCCCTCCGTGGAGCGGCCAGGTGCCAAGCAACGCGTAGCGGCAATTGCCGTACTCCCACTGATCCTGGTTGTGACGGCAGTGTTGGTCCTGGCGCTGTACCGGAATCTGCCGAGCATGGCCATCGGGCTGCCCGGTCTCGCAATCATGGTCGGCGCAGCCTGGTGGATCATCACGGAGACCGGGCTGAGGCGGATTCTCGGTGGAGTGGGCAGCGCACTGGGCGCCGGGCTGATCGTGGTTGCCCTCATGGTCACCTACCAGCGTCCGGAGCAGTTCATCCTCCGACTGCTGATCGTCATTGGAGTCCTGGTGCTGACGATGATGATGGCCCGCTACTCGGTGACGCGGACTGTGCCAGTGGCTGCCAAGAGAGAAGCACCTCATCTTTCCCGGGGGCTGAACCATCCTGTTCTCTTGTGTAATCCATGGTCCGGAGGTGGCAAGGTCGAGAGCTTCGGCCTGGTCGGGCTGGCCAACGAGCTCGGCGTGGAGACAGTGCTACTGGAGCCCGGCCTCGACCTCGAGGAGCTTGCGCTGGATGCCGTCGCACGCGGTGCTGATTGTCTGGGCATGGCCGGTGGTGACGGCTCCCAGGCGTTGGTTGCCTCTATCGCCATCGAACACGGCTTGCCGTTCGTATGTGTGCCGGCGGGGACCCGAAATCATTTCGCACTCGACCTCGGCCTGAACCACGACGATCCGCGGGCGGGCCTATCTGCCTTTCGAGACAGAGTGGAGAGAACGGTGGACTTCGCAACGGTGAACGATCGGCTGTTCGTCAACAACGTCTCGTTGGGTATCTACGCGACCATCGTTCAGTCCGAGGACTACCGGGAGAACAAGACCGAGGTGAGCATGGCCATGGCCGCCGAGCTTCTCGGCCATCAAGGGGAAGGCTTCGATCTCCAGTACACGACGCCGGATGGAAAGGACATCGAGGACGCGTTTCTGATCATGGTCTCGAACAACCCCTACGTGCTTGGTGTCAAGCGCGACGTTTCGCAACGCCGACAGATGGATGGGGGTGTCCTCGGCGTATTCGCGGTCTCCACGAGAACGGCCGCGCAGGCAGCCCATCTCCTCACCATGTCGGCCATTGGATTGCGGAAGGCCAACCCCTATTGGCACGAGTTCACTGCCGACGCATTCGAAGTTCGTAGTCCTTCCGGCGCCGCTTTCATGGGTGTCGATGGTGAGGCATTTCAATCCTCGACCCCTCTGCAGTTCGCGATACACCCCCGCGGCCTGAGAATGTATGTGCCCGAGGGCAACCTGGAAGCGGCGGAGAAGCGTCGGGCCAGAGACTTCCGCGTTCGGGACGTTGCCGCCGTGGCCGTCGGCAGGTCGAGCTGGTAGTTCCACCGGTTGGCAAGGCGGCAAATGCTGGTTCCCTGGCTTCTCCTCGTTGTCCTTCAGTTTGATTTAGCGGCCGATCAGCGCGACCATTGAGGCTGTCCCCCTTTTCGGAACCGAGGTTTTTGCATGGGATCGTTGGTCAAGAAGCGTCGCAAGAAGATGTCGAAGCACAAATACCGCAAGCGTCTCAAGGCGAATCGCCACAAGCGGAAGTGACTTCGAAAGGGCCGGCACCGCCGGCCCTTTCTACTTCTCCTTCAAGAAGCGCTCGATCTCATCGACGAGCTGGCCCCCGTCGTCGTCCTCGGCTTCCTGCTCCAGGCGCTCCACGTACTCCTCCAGTTCGGCGTTGCCCTCGATGGCGGCATCCACCGTGGAGAGAAAGCTGCGTGATGCCAGGGCCAACTCGCCTATGTCGAGGGTCACCCCGATCAGCTCGGACGCCTTGATCGCCAAGGCCTCGGTGGCCGGGGGATAGGCCTGATTGGAGAGATAGTGCGGCACAGCGGCCCATAGAGAGATCACATCGATGCCCGCATTTCCCAGGGCGTGGTTGAGCACGCCGATGATCCCGGTCGGGCCCTCGTAGCCGGACGGCAACAGCCCGTGGAAGGCGAGATCGTCGGGGCGATTGGCTGAGCCCACCAAGGGCACGGGGAGGGTGTGCGCCACCTGGCCGATAAATGCCCCCATCGTGACCGCTCGGGTCACGCCCACCGTCTGCAGTGTCTCCACCAACTCGTTGGTGAACACCTTCCACCGGTAGTGGGGCTCCTCGCCGATGACCAGGACCAGGTCGCGCTCGGCGCCACGCAGTGCGTACACCTCGTTGCGGGGCCAGCTGATCGAGCGAATCCCGCTGGAGTCGAGCTCCACGATCGGGCGGCGCACCTGGAAGTCGAAATGGTCGTCGGGGTCGATGATGGCGAAGATCTCCCCGTCCAGCTTGTCGAGGAACTCGGAGGCGGCTTGACTCGCCGATTCTCCGGCGTCACCCCAGCCCTCGAAGGCGATCAGCGCCACCGGATCCTGAAGGATCGGTCTGTCGAGCCACTGCAAGGAGGCCACGGGGTCAACCTACTCCCGAGTCGTGATTAGTGAATCAACTATCCGCCGGGTGATATCGCTTGAGGCGGAGGGCGTTGAGCACGACCGAGAGCGAGGAGAAGGCCATCGCCGCGGCAGCGATCATGGGATCGAGTCGTCCGGCTGCGGCGAGGGGTATCGCGGCCACGTTGTAACCAAAAGCCCAGAACAGGTTCTGGCGGATGATCCTGAAGGTGGCTTCGGCGAGGTCAATTGCGGTGGCCACCAGTCGCGGGTCGCCGTTGAGGAGGACGACATCACCGGCTTCGACCGCCACGTCTGTTCCGGTGCCCACGGCCAACCCGAGGTCGGCCTGAATAAGCGCCGGGGCGTCGTTGATGCCATCTCCGACGAAGGCCACGACCTTGCCGTTCTCTTGAACCTCCGCGACGAGTCGCGCCTTGTCCCCGGGCAGAACCTCGGCGTGGAGCTGATCGATGCCGGTCTGATCAGCGATCCAGGTGGCCGTTCTCCGATTGTCTCCGGTCACCATTCGGGATTCGATGCCGGACGCCCGAAGCCGGCTCACCGCGTCCGCCGCGGTCTCCCTGACAGTGTCGGCGACCGCGACCACTCCCTCGACCTCACCGTCCCACCCGGCGAGAAAGGCGGTCTTGCCCTCGCCTTCCAGTCGGGCGAGGGCGTCGAGCCAGCGCTGGTCGATGAGAAGACCGTGATCAGCGACGAGCTTCTCTTTCCCAACGACCACCTCCCGACCGCCGATGGACCCAACGACACCGAGGCCGAGCATGCTCTCGACCCGGTCCGGTGTCACGAGTTCGATGTCCCGGTCGTCAGCGCCGAGGGCCACTGCTTTGCCGATCGGATGGCCGGAAGCGGCCTCCACCGACGCGACCAGTCGGAGGAACTCCGTCTGGTCGCCCTCAGAGACCACATCTGTGAGTTCCATCACGCCAGAGGTGAGGGTGCCCGTCTTGTCGAAGAGCACGGTGTCGATGCTCCTGGCCTGTTCGAAGACTTCTGCCTGCTTGTAGAGGATCCCCAACTCGGCCCCCCGGCCGCTGCCCACCATGATCGCGGTGGGGGTGGCCAGGCCAAGAGCGCAGGGGCAGGCGATGATCAGCACCGAGACTCCGGCACGGACCGACTCCGAGACCTCGTTTCCGAGCCCGAGCCAGACCAGTGTGGTTCCGATCGCGATCAGGATCACCACCGGCACGAATACCGAGGAGACCCGGTCGGCGAGGCGCTGAATCGGTGCCTTCGACCCCTGAGCCTGCTCCACCATGCGGACGATTCCGGCGAGCAGGGTGTCGGCGCCCACCGCGGTCGCTCGCACCGTGATCCTCCCCAACTGGTTGACGGTGGCACCGGCGACCCGGTCCCCGACAGTGCGGTCCACCGGCAGGGACTCCCCGGTGAGCATCGACTCGTCGACCGCAGAAGCCCCGGATTCGATGACCCCGTCGGTCGGGATCTTCTCTCCGGGCAGGACCACCATCAGATCGCCGGGAACGACTTCCCCGATGGGGACTGACACCTCCACTCCGTCGCGAGACACCCGTGCCTCACGAGCACCCAGTTCCACCAAGCGATGGACAGCGGTCGACGCCCTTCCCCGGGCCCGGGCCTCGAGGGCCCGACCCAAGGTGATCAGGGTGATGATCACACCGGATATCTCGAAGAAGACCGGGAGGTCGGCAAAGAGCGCCCAGATCGAGTAGCCATATGCGGCCAGGGCACCAAGGGAGATCAGGGTGTCCATGTTGGCGCTGCGGTTCCGGGCCAGTCTCAGGGCAACCCGATGGAACTGCCATCCACCCCAGGTCACCACCGGGGTGACCAGAATGCCCTGTAGCACCCGGTTCCACAGCTCGTCGGGGCCGAACATCGCCAGCAACATGGCGGGCACCGTGAGCGCGGCATCGATCCAGAACCGGCGCCACTGGACTCCCTCGTCGTCGTGGTAGTGCTCCATCAGGTCGCGCCGGCCCTCGCCGGACTGATGGTGTTTCATGCCGTACCCGATACGTCCGACCGCCTCGGTTAGCGAGTCGAGGTCGACGTCTTCGCCCACCCGGACCAAGGCCGACGCCCCGGCCAGGCTGACCGAGGCTTCCTCCACTCCCTCCTGGCGGGTGAGGACGCGCTCGATCCGCACCGCGCAGGTGGCGCAGGTCATTCCGTCGACGTCGAACAGGACCGTGTCGGAGTGCCTGCCGTGGTGGTCAGCCGAAGACTGCGTAGCCCTGCTCCTCGATGGCATGTTTGATTGCATCGAGGTCGATGGCCTGGTCGTCGAAGGTGACGTCGACGGTGGCATCGGCGATCGCCACCTCGACTGATGAGACCCCATCGAGCGAGCCCACCGCCCCTTCGATGCTCATCTTGCAGTGATCGCAGTGGATCTCAGGCGCTTGGAGTGTTACCTGCTGCATCTCATCGCAGTCTACGACCGGCCCCATCGCTTTATTCCCGGGCAAAAGTGAGAGCCCCGGTCGAAACCGGGGCTCTCGGTTGTCTGGCATGGGACTGGGAGGGGGAGAGGACCTGTCCCAACCAGAGGTGTCAGGCGTCCTGCTCGTCCATGATCTTTCCCCGTACCCGCGGGAAGCGGACCGGCGCGTGGGCGTGGCAGTACTCGGCTTTGTTGTATTGCGAGAGCTTTGTGGTGCAACCGGGCTTGGAGCAGATCCGGTCCTGGCTGAATCGCCGTGACGGCCTGGTCACTCCCTTGATGGCTGCCCCTCTTACGATGTCTGTCATGTTCATGGCCTTTGTGGCCGGTTCTCCAATTAGTACGTCGAAGGACGGTTTGTGGTTCTCGGGAAGCAGGCCGTTGATGACCTGCTATTCCCCCCAAGTCTGCGAGCAAACCCCTAAAACCAGGCTAAAGCCAGGTGGGGCTGCACAGGGATGAGACGTCCGGAACCGGTCAGTCGGTTCCCGTGATCCCCAGTTTACGCAAGAAAGCGGCGTTGTCAGGTTCCCTACCCAGGAAGCCGGCCAGCATGAGGTCGGCGTCGATCGAGCCGCCCTTCTCCAACACCTCGCGCCGGTAGGCCATTCCCACCTCCGGGTTGGTGACCCCCTCCTCCTCGAAGCGCCCGAACATGTCGTCACCGAACACCTCGGCCCACATGTAGCTGTAGTAGGCGGCGTCGTATCCGGCCATGAGGTGCCCGAACGAGGCGAGCTCGAAGGCACCCTCGTGGATCGGGAGCAGGCTGAGCTCCGACGCCTCCTTCATGATCCGCTCCAGGTCTTTCTCCGGGCCCGGAGCGTGGATCTGCTGGTCCAGCCACCCGTATTTCAGCTGGCGGAGTTGGTGGACTGCGATGTTGAGTTGCCGTGCCGCGACCAGCTGTTCGACCAGCTCGTCGGGGATCGGATCGCCGGTCTCGTGATGGCTGGCGAACTGCCTGAGGACGTCGGCCAGCCACACCCAGTTCTGCATGATCTGGCTCGGGGCCTCTACGAAGTCGGTCTCGACGCTGGTGCCCGAGAACCGGGCGAGCTCGGTCCGGCCCAGGTTCTGATGGAGCACGTGGCCGAACTCGTGGAACAGGGTCTCCACCTCACCGTGCTGGAGGAGCGACGGGGTGTCACCGACCGGTTTGGTGAAGTTGGCCACCATGGCGCAGACCGGGTTCTGGAAGGTCCCGTCCTCGAGCCTTCGGCTGAGGACCAGGGGGAACTCGGCCGCGTGGGAGAACTTGCCCTCCCTGGGGAAGAGATCGAGATAGAAGTGGGCGAGGAGCTCGCCGCTCTCGTCATCGTAGATTGCGAAGAGCCGGACGTCAGGATGCCAGACGTCAGGATCGGGGACCTCGCGGAAGTCGAGCCCGAACACCTCCTGCACCAGCTTGAACATGCCATCGAGTACCGCATCCAGAGGCAGGAAGGCGGCGACCTCGAAGGGGTCCACTCCGTAGTCAGTGCGGCGCTGCTGTGTGTCGTAGTAGCGCCAGTCCCAGGTCCGCACAGTGGTGTCCCCGGTGTCCGCCTCCAGGAGCTTTCCCATCACCGCGATGTCCTTGACTCCCTGGTCGGTCAGGGGCGGGGTCAGGTCCTCGTAGAAGGCGGCAACCCGCTCCGGGCTCTTGGCCATGCGGTCGTCGAGGCGGTGGTGGGCCCAGCTGTCCAGGCCGAAGGCGCCGGCGATCTCGTCGCGGAGGCGCAGGGCCTCCTCGAGGAGCGGTCGGTTGGCCTCCACCGCCTGGGTGTTGAATTTGAAGGTCAGCTGCTCCCGCAGGTCTCTGCGAACGCCGTTCTCCACGAACGGGATGAGATGGGGGTAGGCCAGGGTCAACTTGAGCTTCCCGGTCTCCTCGTCCACTTCCAGGCCCTCGGCGAAGCTGTCGGGCAGGCCGTCCAGGTCCTCGCGGTCCACCAGCAACCAGTCGTCCCACTCGTCGATGTTGCTCTGGAAGCGGACGCCCAACTCCACCAGACGTTGCGTCTTCTCTTTGACAGCGGCACGAGTCTCGGGATCGAGCTCGTGGCCGGCATGGCGGAGGTCGCGGATGACGAACTCGAGGTAGCGGGCCCGCTCACCGTCGAGCCCGGCAGCCTCTTCGGTGGAGGCGTACTCCCGGACCGCAGCGTTGAGATCGTCCCGGAATATCACGTCGACCGCAAAGCTGCTCAGCTTCTCCTCGCCGGCCTTCCCCGCGCTCCTGACTTCCTTGTCCGGGTGGACGTAGCCCATGAAGACGTAGCGGGCGAAAGCCTTGGACAGGATGTCGCTCATCCGGTCCAGGGGCATCATCGTGTTCTCGAAGGTGCGCTGGTCCTTGGGGGCGACTGCCTCGTCGATGACGCTGCCCGCATCCGCCAGAGCTTGGTCGACCCCGGCTTCGACGGCCGCCACGTCGACAGTGGAGTACCCGAAGTTCAAATCAGACATGGCGAGGACGGTAGCGGGTGTCCCCCACTCCGTAATTGAGACGAAAAGGACTCCATATGACCCCTAATCGTCCAAATTACGGGGAGTCCGGCGGGGCGAATAGGGAGCGCGCCTCCGGCTCGGAGATCGCCTGGGCCGGGTTGATCCCGTGTCGGTCGACCGCGGCCCGGATCCCGACCTCGGGGTCGGGCATCTCAACGGGGGAGTCACTGCCGCCCACCACCGTGATGCCCGCTTCGAGCAGAGATCGGAAGGGGTAGACCAGCCCCATCCGGTCCTCCCCGAGGCGCTTGGGCAGCCAGTCCTCCGAGGCGAGGAACGCAGGCTGCACCGAGGCAGTGACCCCGAGCATGGCCATCCGCTCGATGGCCGCCTCGCTGAGGATCGAGACGTGCTCCATCCTGAGCCGGGACGGGTCGCGGCCTTGTGCGATCATGGCGTCGAAGACATCCAGCACCACGTCGTTGGCCCGGTCCCCGATGGCGTGGATGGTGGCGCCGCCCCCCAGGTCGAGGGCGGTGCCGGCCATGGTCATCGCGTGCCTGTGGTCGAGGCGAAGGGTGCCGGTGGTGTCGGGCCGGTCGGTGAACGGCTCATACATCGCGGCGGTGTGTCCCCCGAAGCTCCCGTCGGCGAAGCCCTTCCAGCCTGAGAAGCGAATCTTCCCCTCGGCCTGCTGGATCCGTTCGGCAGCGGCAGCCAACTCGGCCGGGTCGTCGGTGATCACGTAGACGTCTATATCGATAGGCAGATCCGGCGCCAACCGACACAGGGTTCCCAACTCGTCGCTGACCCCGCACCACATCGGCTCCGAAGTGGAGACCATGCCGGTGATCGAGCCCAGGCCGTAGTCGGTGAGGCCTCGCAGCGCCTCGAGCACCTCGGAGTCGGAAGGCCCCAGGGTGTGGGGGGCGAGGGCATTGCCCACCACGAAGGCCGCCGTCTCCCGCAAGATCCCATTTGGCGAGCCGTCGGCGTCCCGGTCGAAGCTGCCTCCGACGGGGTCCGGGGTGTCTGCCGCAACGCCCGCCAGATCGAGGGCTCGGCTATTGGCGATCGCGATGTGCCCGCAGTAGCGGTAGAGGAGCACCGGGCGATCGGGCACCGCTTCGTCGAGGTCGTGTCTGGTGGGAAGTCGGGCCTCGGCGAGCCCTTCATCGTTGAGTCGTTGCCCGATCACCGCGCCGTCGATCTGGTCGGCCCGGGCCGCGACCCGCGCCTTGAGGTCCTCGATATCGGCGGCGGCCATCAATTCCAAGCCGTTGATCAGCTGGGCGTAACCCAGTGGGTGCAAGTGGTGGTCGTGGAGCATCAACGGAGGTGGGCGGGCAGGGTCTCGTCGATCAGGCTGCGCAGTTCCTCGTGGATCTTGCCGTTGGTCAAGACGAAGGCCGCCGGCTGGAGAAGGTTGCTCTCGCCTGCGTTGTCCGTGGCCGTTCCCCCCGCCTCGGTGACCAGGAGGATCCCGGCCGCGGCGTCCCACGGCTTGACCCCATGAGGGCCGCCGTGCTCCCAGTACCCGTCGTACCGGCCACAGGCGACCCAGGCCATGTCGAGGGCGGCCGCGCCCAGCCGACGGTTGTCCCGGCAGCGCCCGATCACGGCCTCCATGGCTTCGAGATACTCACGGGCATGCAGTTGACGGTCATAGGGAAGCCCGGTGGCGAGCAGGGAGTCCTGGAGGGTTTCGGTGGTCGAGACCTGGATCGGCCGGTCGTTGCACCGGGCTCCGGTCCCCACCACCGCGACGAACTCCTCCTCGCGGATCACGTCGATCACCACTCCGACGACCGGCGCTCCGTTGTCCCATAGCGCAACCGATACCGCGACCTGGGGGATGCCGTGCACGAAGTTCACGGTGCCGTCGAGCGGGTCGATGATCCACACCCGGGAGCCGCGCCAGTCCGCCTCGCCCCCGCCTTCCTCGGCGAGGATGGAGTCGGTTGGGAAATGGGACTCGATGACCCCGGTCACCGCAAGCTCGGACTCGCGATCGATGTCGGTGACCGGGTCGACCTCGCCCTTCATCTCGAGGTCGAATTCCTCCTCGAACCCGCGTCGCACCACATAGGCACCCGCCCTGGCGGCTCGCACCGCGACCCAGAGGTCACCTTCCCACATGCCCGCACTCTACGGGTGAGCCCTACCCTCTCCGCCCGTGATCGGGGCTCTACTCGTCGTCGCCGGCGCCGCGTTGTCGGCCCTGGCATTTCCCCGTATCGGCCCTGGCTGGTTGATCCTCCCCGGGACCGCCCTCTTCCTGGTCGGGCTTCGGATGGCGCGCGGCCGGGCTCAGGGATTGCTCTATGGGTCGCTCCATGGGCTGATCTTCTTCGGCGGGGTCGTCTGGTGGATCGGAGAGCTGGGCCTGGTGGCCGTGATCCCGTTGGTAGTGGCGTTTGGCGGGTTCCATTCCCTCTACGGGTGGTGGCTTGCCAAGTACAACGATCGCTCCCCGGGGGTGTGGCTGGCTCTGGCGGTCGGCGGGTGGGCTCTCATGGAGTTGATCAGGTACTACTTCCCATTCAACGGGTTCGAGTGGGGGGCCGTTGGCTATGCCCTGTCCGATCAGGCCTGGGCGAGGGCGTTGGCTCCCCTTTACGGCACCTCCGGGGTCACCGTGCTGGCGGTGTTGGTCGTCGCCACCGCGGTGGGTCTCACAATTCGCCCCCGAAGGTGGTGGCTACTCGGATTGCCGGCAGCAGCATTTGCCGTTTTCGCTCTGTGGTCATGGTGGCCGAGCGAGTTGGAGGTGCTCGCCGGTGCGGACGTGGCCATCGTCCAGGGCTCGACCCCCTGTCCCTTCGAGCACTGTCCCCCGAACGAGCGGATGCGCACCTTCGAGCAGCATCTCAACCTGACCAGGACCATCGAGCCGGGTT
The DNA here is from genome assembly GCA_963780755.1 of uncultured Acidobacteriota bacterium. Classification (GTDB taxonomy): domain Bacteria; phylum Actinomycetota; class Acidimicrobiia; order Spongiisociales; family ZC4RG35; genus JALYNX01. Next base: position 444,665 of record CAWACX010000002.1, on the reverse strand, counting down.
CCGTGTTCCTCGTGGTCTGGTCCGAAGGCTCTACCGGTGGGCTCAATGCCGACCCGGTGCAGAACCCCGAAATCGGTGCGGCGATCGCCGAGGAGGCGCGACGGATCGGGGCCTGGTTCCTGGTCGGCAGCGATCGTCCGCTCAGTGAGACTCATTGGGAGAACGTCAACATCGTGTTCAACCCCGAGGGCGAGATCGTGGGCGAGTACCAGAAACAGCACCCGGTCCCCTTCGGGGAGTACATCCCGTTCCGCCCACTGTTCGACTGGATCCCGGAGCTGTCACAGGTCCCGAGGGACATGGTCCCGGGAAAGGGCCCTGTGGTGTTCGACCTCGGCAACGGGATCCAAATGGGCTCGGTGATCTCGTTCGAGGGCGGGTTCTCCCGCTATCCCCGACAGCACGTTGAAGCGAGGGCCAACTTGATCGTGGTCGCCACCAACGAGGGCTCCTACGGAACCACTCCGGGGTCGGACCAGTTCATCGGGATGACCCGAATGCGAGCAGCCGAACTCGGTCTCGACGTAGTTCACGCCGCGGTCACCGGCAAGTCGACGTTCATTGACGCTTCAGGCGGATACGACGAGACCACCGGCCTCGGCACCCAGGAAGTCCTCTATGGGGCGGTGGCCGCGGGAAGGACCCCTTCCCTCTACGCCCGCACCGGCGACGTCGTGATGATCGCCGCCGCCCTGGTTGGGGTCGCCACCTGGTGGCGCGCACGTAAGCCCCTGGTAGTTTCCGCCGACCCCGAGGAGGAAGAGAGCGCATGAGCGAGGCCCTGGAGAACCTGCTTTCCGAAGACCGCAAGTTCCCGCCACCTCCGGAGTTCACCGCCCAGGCGAACGCCAAGCCAGGGGTGCACGAGGCGGCCAACGCCGACTATCTCGCCTTCTGGCAGGAACAAGCTCTGTCCCGAATCACCTGGGACACCGCCCCCACCATCGTGCTCGACGACTCCAACCCCCCGTTTTTCAAGTGGTTCTCCGACGGGGAGCTCAATCTCTCCGCCAACTGCCTCGACCGTCATCTCGCCGATCACGGAGATCAGGTGGCATACCACTGGGTCGGCGAGCCTGGGGACGAGCGCACTCTCACCTACGCCGACCTCCACGCCGAGGTCTGTCGACTCGCCAACGGCCTGACGAGCCTGGGAATGACGAGGGGAGACCGGGTCGCCATCTACATGGGGATGGTCCCCGAACTGCCGATCGCGATGCTCGCCTGCGCCCGGCTCGGCTTGGTCCACTCGGTGGTGTTCGGTGGGTTCTCCGCCGAGGCTCTCTCCAGCCGGATCATCGACGCCCAGGCCCGGTTGGTGATCACCCAGGACGGCGCCTGGCGGGCGGGGAACGTGGTCCCCCTCAAGGCGAACAGCGACCTGGCCGTGCGGGACACCCCGAGTGTCGAGCACGTGATCGTCCTGAAGCGGGTCGGCGAGGGCGTGGTCTGGGACAAGGGACGCGACATCTGGTGGCACGACCTGGTCGCCGGCCAGTCGGCGGAGTGCGACCCGGTGTCGCTCAACGCCGAGGACCCGCTCTACATCCTCTACACCTCGGGGACGACCGGGAAGCCGAAGGGGATCGTTCACACCCAGGCCGGCTATCTCACCGGGATCATCACCACCCACGACATGGTCTTCGATCTCAAGCCCGACACCGATGTCTACTGGTGTGGCGCCGACATCGGTTGGGTGACGGGGCACAGCTACATCGTCTACGCCCCCCTGGCCAACCGGGCGACCTCCGTCATTTACGAGGGAGCGCCCAACTACCCGGAGCAGGACCGGCTGTGGAAGATCATCGAGGACCACGGGGTGACGATCTTCTACACCGCCCCCACTGCGATCCGCACCTTCATGAAATGGGGCGAGTCCCACGTCAAGAAGCACGACCTCTCCTCGCTGCGCCTGATCGGGTCGGTGGGGGAGCCGATCAATCCCGAGGCCTGGATCTGGTATCAGCAGACGATCGGCGGCGGCAACTGCCCGGTGGTGGACACCTGGTGGCAGACCGAGACCGGTGCGATCATGATCAGCCCGCTGCCTGGCGTGGTCGCCACCAAGCCGGGGTCGGCCACGGTCCCCTTCCCCGGGATCTTCGCCGACGTCGTCGACGAGTCGGGCGAGTCCGTGCCTTTGGGCGGCGGCGGATTCCTCACCATCACCAAGCCCTGGCCCGCCATGGCCCGGACCATCTATGGCGACGACCAGCGGTACGAAGACACTTACTGGTCAAGGTTCCCCGGCCGCTACTTCCCGGGTGACGGCTGCAAGCGTGACGAAGAGGGCTACTTCTGGCTCCTGGGCCGGGTCGACGACATCATGCTGGTCTCGGGCCACAACATCTCGACCACCGAGGTCGAGTCGGCGCTGGTGTCCCATCCGGCCGTGGCCGAGGCGGCGGTCGTCGGTCGCAAGGACGAGCTCACCGGGCAGGCCATCGCCGCCTTCGTCACGCTCCGGGGGTCGGTGACCGGTGACGAGCAGCTGATCAACGAGCTCCGTGACCACGTGGCGGTGACGCTGGGGCGGATCGCCAAGCCGAAGTCGATCGTGTTCACCGATGATCTGCCCAAGACCCGCTCCGGGAAGATCATGCGCCGCCTCCTCCAGGACATCTCCGAGCACCGCCATCTCGGCGACGTGACCACCCTGGCCAACGAATCCGTGGTCAAGGAGATCGCGGAGAAGGCTTCGGCCTCCACCGAGGACTGACGCCTCCTGAAATTTGGACGGTTAGGGCTCACATGGTGACCTCACGGTCCAGATTTCGGAAGGAGGCGGTCACCCGAAGAGCACCGCTCCGAACCAAAGGGCGGCGATGATCAGGCCGGCGGCGAGCTCGATCCCGATCGAGGCGGCCACCGCCCCCAGTGCGGTCTTGGTGGCGGGCCAGGCCTGCTCCGACCCCACCCGGATTCGCTCCGCCACGAAGATGGTCAACACGAAACCGATCGGGGCGCCGACGACCGGGATGACGAAGAGCCCCACGATCGCCACCGCGATCGCAAGCACCATGGTCGAAGTCGGCAGCCCGCTTTCCTTGAGCTTTCGGCCCGGGATCAGATACTTGACGACCGTGCCCGCCACACCCACGGCCAGGGCCAGGATCGCCACCGCCCAGGCCAGCGGGGTGCCCTCGGCGATGGCCCAGAGGAAGACCGCCCCCAGGATCAGCAGCAGCCCGGGAAGGAAGGGGAGGACGATGCCGAACAGCCCGGCGATGATCGCCGAGCGCGACGACAACGATCCCCAGTTCATCCATGGCGGCTGATCGTAAGTGCCGGGCGGGTCAGCCGAGGCTGCTCGCCAACTGATTCACCGCATCCGAGGCGCCCTCGAGCATGGGTTGCCCGTGCCCGAAGAGTGCGACTTCGTAGGTGAACCCGGCAAGTTTGGCGACCGACTCCTCGGCCGTGGTCATGTCCTCGCTGAACCCGGGATCCGGCCCGTCCACCGAGCCCCCGACTCCGTTGAGGGCATCTCCGGTCACCAGGATTCCGGCAATGGAGTCCAGCACCGAGATGTGCCCCGCGGTATGGCCCGGGGTCTCGATGATCTCCAGGTCGAACACCATCTCGCCGTCGCCGACCGCGGTCGGCGTGGCAACCGCTTCCATTGCCGGTATGTCGGCAGCGCCGGCATACACGGTGGCCCCGGTCGCCAGTAGCGGTGATCGCCTCCAGGCTCCCCATGTGATCAGGATGCTTGTGGGTCACGATGACGGTGCTCACGACCTCCCAATTCATGCCGATCTCACCGAGAGCGGCCTCGATGGCACCTTCGCTGCCGGCGACTCCAGTGTCGACCAGAGCGGCCTCCCCGGCCCGGTACAGGATGTAAGCGGAGACGAATCCGAGGTCCACCTGTTGGAAGGAGGAGCCGACCAACGCCGTCGTTGTGGTGACTGCCTGTGTCGTGGCCGTCGTCGTCGATGGCGCGGTGGTCGCGGTCCCGTTGGGGATGGTGGAATCCGCCGGAAGGGTGGTCGAGTCGTTGGAACAGGCCGCCGCTCCGAAGACGGCGATGGCCAGGCCCGCCTTGCCCAGCTCGGCAATCGCCATCCGGCGATCGAGCAGACGATGTGCGGTCATTCGAGACTTCCAATCGTGGGCTCCCGTCCAACATACCCCGAATCCGCAGGTGTAAGTTCAGACCCATGGGCACCAAGATCATCCTTCCCGAGTCCGAGCTCCCCACCCACTGGTACAACATCGTCCCCGACCTCCCGGTGCCCCCACCTCCGGTCCTCCATCCTGGGACCCATCAGCCGGTTGGCCCCGACGACCTGGCCCCACTGTTCCCGATGGACCTCATCCTCCAGGAGGTGAGCCAGGACCGGTTCATCGAGATCCCCGAGGAAGTGCGCGAGGTCTACCGCCTCTGGCGGCCGTCGCCCCTGTACCGCGCGCACAACCTGGAGAAGCTGATCGGTGGCCCGGCGCGGATCTATTACAAGTACGAAGGCGTCAGCCCCGCGGGCTCGCACAAGCCAAACACCGCCGTCGCCCAGGCCTACTACAACGCCAAGGCCGGGGTGAAGAAGCTCGCCACCGAGACCGGGGCCGGCCAATGGGGCTCCGCTCTCTCCTTCGCCTGCGCCTTGTTCGGGCTGGAGTGCCAGGTGTTCATGGTGCGGGCCTCGTACGACCAGAAGCCATACCGGCGGGCCATGATCGAAGCCTGGGGCGCCAGCGTGTACCCGTCACCATCGGACCGGACCAACGCCGGTCGGCAGATCCTGGAGTTGGACCCTGAGACGCCGGGGAGCCTGGGCATCGCTATCTCCGAGGCCGTGGAGGTCGCCGCCACCAACGACGACACCAAGTACTCCCTGGGATCGGTGCTCAACCATGTGCTGATGCATCAAACGGTGATCGGCGAGGAGGCGTTGAAGCAGATGGCGATGGTGGAGGAGACCCCTGACGTGGTCATCGGCTGCGCCGGGGGTGGCTCCAATTTCGCCGGGCTCACCTTCCCCTTCGTCAGGGAGAAACTGGCCGGGAACATGAATCCGGTGATTCGCGCCGTGGAACCGGCGGCGGCTCCTTCACTGACTCGGGGCAGTTACCAATTCGACTTCGGCGACACCGTGGGGATGACTCCGCTGGTCAAGATGCACACGCTGGGCCACGACTTCATCCCGGACCCGATCCATGCCGGCGGCCTCCGCTATCACGGGATGGCGCCGCTGGTCTCCCTGCTCAAGGAGGAGGGGATCATCGAGGCCGAGGCGCTTCAGCAGACCGAGGCATTCGCCAAGGGTGTCCAGTTCGCCAGGGTCGAGGGGATCATCCCCGGGCCGGAGCCGACGCATGCCATCGCCTCGGCGATGAACGAGGCGATGCAAGGCGAAGGAGAACGGTGAGGAGAAGGTGATCCTGTTCAACCTCTCCGGTCACGGGCACTTCGACATGGCCGCCTACCAGGCGTTCGCTGACGGCTCACTCCAGGACTACGAGTACCCGGAGGAGCGGATCGCAGCTGCGATGGAGAACGTGCCGGTGGTCGCCGGCTAGAGCTCGGCTTCGATGTCCGGGCAGCCGGATTCACCCGGCAACAGCTGACGCACCACGAGGGTGTAGTTCTCTGCACCCTCGTCTGGTGCGGTCCACTGGGTGACCTGGCTGGCATCGGTGAACAGGTCGAGGGTGTCGCCCGGATAGACGTTGCACTTCCAATCGATCCCGCTGAACCCGGACCAACCGTCAGGACCGTCGGGGAGGGGCCAGGGACGGATGTCCTCGAAACCGGGCTCCGGCTCCATCATGGATGTGCCGGCGAGAACCTTGATCTGCTCGGCTTCGTACGGCTCCGGCGACAGCCGAGCCTGAAAGCTCCATCAGCAGGGTGTCCAGCTCCGCGGTTGCCTGAGTCGCGGCGCTTCCCTGGCTCGGCTTCCAAGCCCAGCGCGTACACCGAGTACTTGTGCTCGCCCTCCCTCGTCGAAGTAGGTGACGACGTAGGTGGCGGCATCGGCCACGTTGTTCATCTGGGTGTCGTCGCGCTCGTCGGTCATCGCGGGGAGCCCGATCTCCTCGACCAGGGCCATGACGCGATCGATGTCTTTCTGGGTCAGAGTCACCTGCTGATAGGGGACGACCGAAGGGCCCGGGATATTCCATGGTGGTGACGCCGGCGAATACCAGCTGGCCGTCATTGCGACAACTGATAGGAGGGCCCGGAGCCCAGGGCATGCTCGACGGGGACGAATCCCCCTTCCCATTGAACTCGAAGCAATGGAGACTCCGGTTCGTCGGGCGGGGCGACGACCTCTTGTGGGGTCCCACATGCGGCCAGGATCAGAGTGGCTGCGCCGAGCAGTCCGATGGTCTTCCTTCCCATTGCTATTTGATGTCTCCTGGCCGGTCGACGGTTCCCGATGCAATCAGTGCCCGGTGGTCGAGAAATGCTGGTAATCGGTGGGTGAGTCCCAATAGCCGCCCCATTTCCAGCCTCTCGCCGCAAAGGCGTCGACCACCGCATCGCCGCCGTGGATCATCCCTGGCGCATCGAGGCCCCGATTGGCGTACTGGGAGCCAGACGGTGGGAGCACCGTCGACCCCCTGACGTAGGGGTTGACCAGTGGGTTGACGTCGATCGCCCGCCCGTACGAGTGCTCCGACCATGCCGATCCCCCGGTGACGGCACGGCAGTTGAAGGCACTGGTGTTGTTGGCCGCCATGCTGGCGTCGTCGTCGCCCCCGTAGGCATCCACCGGCTCCATGCGCTGAATCGGAAAACGGCTGGCGTACAGGTCACGCATGATCGCCACCATGTCTTCGGCGAGGCTGGCGGCGACGATCAGCCGACCGGTGCGGACTTTGCCGTCATAGCCCCAATGGGAGACCGACACCGCCCGTAGCTCGCTGACGTCGAGAGGACAGCCTGATCTCCAGGAAGCATGGAGATCGGCCGCCCTGACCCGGGCAATCGATGACTGGAACGCCGGTATCTGGGGCGCGGTGGTCGTCGGAGCGGCAGTCGTGGTGGTCGTGCTTGCCCGTCTGGTGCTGGAGGTGGTCGTCGGCGCCACGGTGGTCGTGGTTTCGGCGACTGTCGTGGTCGTGGGCCGAATCGTGGTCGTCGTCGAGATCGCTCTGATCGTGGTCGAAGGCGCCGAAGACGGAACGCTCGAGTTGGCGACGATCGTCGTGGCAACAGAGTCGCTAATGCATCCCACCACCAGTATCGAGAGCACCAGGCACGAGAGAACTCTCCTCATGTCGAGCAGTGTGTCACCGCCGTATAGGTTTGGAGGGAGTCTTCGAAGGAGAGATGTTGGGGTCGGTGATAGGGGAGATCCTCGGCTACGCAGTAGGCGTCGCCATCAGCCCTATCCCGATCATCGCCGTGGTCCTCATGCTGGCCTCGGCCTAGGCAAGGCGAACGCCGTGAGCTTTCTCCGCGCAGCAGCGACCAAGCCGGGAACCAAGGCCGTGATCATCGATGCCGAGACCATTCCGGCCATCGATGTGACTGCGGTCCGAATGCTGATCGATGTCACCGACGAGTTGAGGGCCGATGGTGTGGACCTGGTCCTGGCTCACGACATCGGGCAGGTGCGGGACCTGCTGCCATCTGACGAGCGGGGGACCGGCCCCGCCCTCTATCGCACCATCGACGAGGCGATCGCTGCGGTCAGGTCGAAACCGACTTAGCGGTTACTTGCTCTCCCAACTGGTCAGCCCCTCATCGATCAGGTCCAATGCCCAGTCCAGCTCCTCGCGGGTGGTCACCAGGGGCGGGATGAACCGGATCACGTTCCCGTCGGGCCCGCAATTGATGATGATCAGCTCGCGGTCGAAGGCGTGCTTCTCGACATGGGTGAATGCGTCCTTTGACGGCTCGCGGGTCGCCCGATCCGACACCAACTCGGCGCCGATCATCAAGCCCAACCCTCGCACCTCACCGATGGCGGGGTGCTTCTCCGCCATCTCGTTGAAGCGCTCGAAGGCCCGCTTCGAGAGATCCCGTGCGTTGGGGAGGAGGCTTTCCATGCTGTCGAGGACCGCAACCGCTGCGGCCGTGGCCACCGGGTTGCCGCCATAGGTCGTGCCGTGTGATCCCACTGGCCAGCTATCAATGACCTCGCGGGATGCGCCGTAGGCCGACAACGGGAGGCCGTTAGCGATGCCCTTGCCCATGGCCATGATGTCGGGCTTCGCGTCGTAATGGTCGGCGGCAAACCACTCCGCTGTGCGCCCGAACCCGGTCTGGACCTCGTCGTAGATCAGCATGATCCCGTGCTCGTCGGCCAGCCCGCGCAGGGCGTCGAGGAACGGTGCGGGAGCCGGGTAATACCCGCCCTCGCCTTGAACCGGCTCGACCAGGAAGCAGGCGATGTTCTTCGGAGTCACCACGTGCTTGAAGAGCAATCGCAACTCGTCGAGAGATCGAGCAACTGCGTCGGCCTCGCTCAGACCCCAGCGGTAGGGGTGGGGGTACGGGGCGACGAACACCGACCCCAGGACCGGGTGATAGCCGTCCCGATACTTGGCGTTGGACGTGGTGTAGCTCACCGAGCCCATGGTTCGCCCGTGGAATGCTCCACGGAAGGCGATCACGCCTTGACGCCCGGTGTGGTACTTGGCCAGCTTGACCGATGCTTCCACGGCTTCGGCGCCGGAGTTGGCGAAGGCGAACTTCTCGATGCCTGTCGGGGTGACGTCCCGGAGGCGCTCGGCGGCCTCGACGATCGAGTCATAGCGCACTATGCAACCGGAGTGCATCTGCTTGTCGATCTGGGCGTGGGCCGCGGCGACCACGGCGGGGAAGTTGTGACCGAGGTTGGTCACCGCGGTGCCGCAGGCGAAGTCGGCCCAACGCCGGCCTTCGATGTCGGTGATCCAGATTCCCTCGGCCTTGACCGCGTGGATGTCGGTGTCGAATGCGATCACCGGGGCGATCACGTCTTTGTGACGGTTGACCAGGTCTGACATGGGCGGGGATGCTACCCAACAGGCGTCAGATGGGAACTCTGGGGTGGTTCAGCAGCCTTCAGGCCATCGAATGTGCTGGTCGGCGGCCAATTCGCCGAGGTCCACCAGATTTCCCAATCGGTCCGTGATCGTGACCCTGGCCGCTACCTCCGATCCCAGTCCGAAATGGGCCACCGGTAGGTGTCCCGATGAATAGCCGCCACCGACGCCGATTTCCTGGGTCCCAATCAGGTCCCCGTCCATGTTCGAGGCGGTGACCAGGTAGCCGACACCACCCCCAGGCTCGTCGATCGACACCTCCAGCCAGTGCCCACTGTCGCCGGCATTGCGGAAGAGGATCGAGGGGAGTGATGGCTCCCACTCCACGGCGAAGATGTCGAGTCGGCCATCGTGATCGAAATCGGTGACCGGCCCTCCGATCCAGTACTGGTCGGAGCCGAGACCTGCTGAGATCTCGAAGCGGAGCGGGGTCTCACCGCTGTTGTGATAGACGGCCGGCGCGGTCCCGTTCTCGGCCGAGGCAGTGGTCACGATGTCAGGCCAGCCGTCGTTGTCCATATCGGCGATATCGACATGGGGGGCCAGGGTGGGAATGGGGGTCATCCCGACGTCCTCCGTGGCATCCACGAGCATCCCGTCTCCGGTGCCAAGGAAGACGCGCACCGGGACCTCGGAGTCGAATTCCACGGTTGCCCGATAGTGCTGACCCACCACCAGGTCGGTGAGTGCGTCCCGATTCAAGTCGCCGAGAGCCACCCCTGCTGCATCGTCCTCATCGCCGATTGGCTCCGCCTGATAGCCCTCCGGGGTGATGTCGGCAAAGTGCATTGCACCCTCATTCATGAACACCGCGGTCGATGTGGCCAGGTCGGGGCGGAAGTCGGTGTTGATGTATCCGGCAGTGGCGCTGAGAGCGAGGATTCCTTCCAACCCGGATCCTTCGGTCATGTCCTCGAAGGCGAGAGAGCCCGCGTTACGAAGGAGCAGCCCGCCGGTCTCACCCGAGTTGTCTTCGGAGACGTAGACGTCGAGCAGCCCGTCCCCGTCGAAGTCGGCGACCGCGGGGGTCCTCCCCCGGAAGTCGGCGGGCAGCGGCTCGCTGTGGGCCGTGAGCGTCCCGTCCACGTTCTCGAAGAGGCGGCTGGGCACCGGGTAGTCGCCGTCGCGACCCGCATGGCGCACGAGGAGGAGGTCGTCGTCGCCGTCGAGGTCGAAGTCGGCGAACACCGCGCCTGATGAGCGGCCCAGTTCTTCGCTCCATCCCACTTCGGGTGCCGGGCCCGGTGAGAGCAGTAGCTGGTCGGGACCGGGGCCCTCCGCCTCCCTCACCTGATACGCCTCGGGTTCCCTGTCCCCGAAGGTCCCCACGAGCAGGTCGGGCTGGTCATCGGAGTTGGGGTCACCGAAAGCGGCGACATGTCCGTGCATGCCTACCAGGGGCTCGATCAACCCATAGACGCCGGTGACGTCCTCGAACCGTGCCTCGGTATCGCCGCCCAGTTCCGAGTTGGCCCAACAGGACAGATCGCCGATCTCACCTGGGGCCCCGGTTGCCAGGGTTTGGGTGCTTCCCGAGGTGGACGGGGTGGCACCGCTTCCGGTTGGGGTGGTCGCGGTGTCGCTTGAACCCGTGCAAGCGATGAGAGTGAGGATCACGGACCCCAAGAGGGCCTGTCTCACACTCCTTCCACCACCACCAGGACCACGGTGCCAAAGCCTGAGTCGTCATCCAGAGGTGAAGCGTTGACCCCGATCACGAGCCGCCCCTCGTCGTAAACCATCGAGTAGGTGCCCCCGGGGAGCAGCCCGAAAGCCGTCTCGAAGGGATCCAACAGCGAGGTGATCTCGGTGATCTCGCCGCTCGCGGTGTCCATTGTCATGATCGGAGCCCCGATCTCCCAGGCGCTGCCGTGGGCCTCGGGCATCCAGAAGATGCGGCTCCCATCGGGGTTCATCGCGATCGAGGTCGTGGTCCCCCCCGGGTCGCCGAGATCGGTCATGGCGCCGTCGGGAGAGATCTTGAACAACCCGGACTCGTCATCGGAGGCGCCGTACACGGTGCCGTCGGGAGCGGGCCGGGTCACCGACCGCAACCACCAGCCGGGCATCGTGCCATCCAGGTCCTCGGACTCACCGGTAACCGGGTCGAGGCCGGCGAGCTTGTTGTCCCCGATGGAGTAAAAGACATGCCCCGTCACCGGGTCGAGCCCCAGCGCCCGGAATCCCTCCTGACGCTCGTCATCGATCTGTTGCACGGTCTCCCGGGCCACCGTGTCATAAACCGTGAGCAGGCCTCGATCGGTCTCATCAGAGGCCTCGATGTCGACCGATCCCGCGACCAGGGTCTTGCCGTCACCAGCCATGGTCATCGTCGGTGATCCCATCTCGCCGGCGAATGCCCCCCGGTCGGCGATGGTGAGCGCGCCGGCGTCGATCTCGAGCAGACGGTCCCCCTCGTAGCCGTTCTCATAGGTCAGGTCGTCCCGGGTCCCCCAATAGGTGCCGGCCCAGATCGACCCACATCCGTCCATCACCATCTGGGCATGGACTTTCCCGTAGCCAAAGCTGCCTTCTTCGTGGGGGATGATGGATAGGGCGTCGGCGAAGCGGGTCAGGCTGCGGTCCGCCTGGTCGTAGACGAAAAAGTAGGAGTTGGCGTCGACGCCGAGGTGATCGCCCACGGCCGAAAGATGGCGCCCGTCCCCGAGTGCGATCCCCTGTCCCCACTGCGACCACAGCCCTTCGGTGGGGCCGGGCAGCGGGTACTCGGCGGCATAAAGAGTCACCCCATCCTCACCGCCGATCTCCTCGAGCGTGGCGGCGTCGTCCTCGCGCCAGGCCACCCCGCCGGTCGATGGCGTGCAGCCTTCGGGGGTGGGCTGCGCCGCCACTGTGGTGCCCCCGCCCTCCGACGCGGTGCCTTCGCCGGCGCCGGGCGCGGTGGTCGATCCCTGGGCCGTCGGATCGGTGCTCTGTTCAGTCGATCCCGGCTCGCTGCAGGCGGCGACGAGCGTCAGGCAGCCGAGCAGACATGTGAACCAGACCCAGCCTCTTCGGGGCACCGCCCTCCTTCTCCGTGGTGAGAGCTTACCGAGAGTGCTGAGACACGCTCAGGGGGTCAGGCGTCGCGGTATTTGAGCCCCAGATAGATCCCGGCGATCCCGTCGATGATGAGGAGGATGGCGAACAGCATGATCAGGATGTCCACCGAGACCTGGGCGTTGAACAAGATCAGAAGGCCGATGATGGCGCTCACCGCGGCGAAGACCCCGGCGCCGATCCCCCCTCCCCGGAAGGCGCCGACGAAGCCGGCGATCCCGATCAGGATTCCCAGCACCCCGAGGAACACGCCGAATGCGCCCTTCAGGAAGTTGGCGGACTCCTGGGGGTTCATCAGGACCAGGATCCCGGCGATCAGGCCGAGCAGGCCAAGGGCCACCTTCCAGCCCCAGTCGGTGCTGTCGACGAACACCGAGAACACCATGAATGCCCCGTGGATCAACCACCAGAGCCCGATCAGGACCACGACCAGGTTCAGCGCCTCTTCTCCCCGGATGAGGAGGATGATCCCGAAGACGGCGGCTGTGAGACCGCCGAGGAGAAACCCGTAGTTCAGTGTCCGGTCCGGCGTGGTCGCGGCGGCCATCTCACTCTCCTTCTCGATGCTGACTGCGAACCGGGTAAAGCTAACCGTCTGCCGGCCCCCGGCGGCGGATCGGTAGGTTCGAGAGGTGCCTTCGCTGCGCAGTCGCCGCGTGGTCCTGCCGGACGGCGTCCGGCCCGCCACCATCCACCATGCCGGTGGGGTGATCCAAGAAATCGGTCAGGGCCCCGCCGACGAGGACTACGGCGACCTGGTGGTGATGCCGGGCCTGGTCGACTCGCATGTCCACGTCAACGAGCCGGGTCGCACCGGTTGGGAAGGGTTCCGATCGGCGACCCAGGCTGCGGCCGCAGGGGGGACGACCACGATCGTGGATATGCCCCTCAACTCGATCCCGCCAACCGTGGACCGCCCCGCACTCGAGGCAAAGCGCGCCGCGGCCACTTCCGGCATCAGCGTCGATGTCGCCTTCTGGGGAGGCCTGATCCCGGGCTCGGAGCCCTCGATTCGCGATCTGGTCGAGGACGGGGTGTGCGGCTTCAAGTCGTTCCTGGTCGATTCCGGGGTGCCCGAGTTCCCGCCGATGTCGATCTCCCAGCTGGAGGAAGCGCTGCCCGAGTTGGGGTCCCTTGGCGTTCCCCTTTTGCTCCATGCCGAGGATCCGGCCCGGCTACACCCCATGCTCGGTGACCCGCGCAGCTATCAGGGCTACCTCGATTCTCGACCCTCCGAGTGCGAGGCCGAGGCAGTGGAAGTGGCGGCAAGCCTCGCCGAGGAGAGCGGGGCGAGGGTCCACGTCCTCCATGTCTCCTCCGGGGACTCGGTCCAGGCGTTGCGGAAGAGAAGGGAGGGGCCTATGGGTGGCGAGACCTGTCCCCACTACCTCACCTTCTCCTCGGAGGACATCGCTGACGGTGCCACCGAGTTCAAGTGCGCCCCACCGATTCGGTCCCGAGAGCATCGCGAGGCGCTGTGGCAGGGGCTGGGTGACGGGTCCCTGGACATGGTGGTCTCGGACCACTCACCGGCGCCGGCCGATCTCAAGGCGGTCGAGAGCGGTGACTTCTCGCTCGCTTGGGGCGGGATCAGCTCACTTCAAGTCCGGCTCGCTGCCACCTGGACCGGCGCCGCGCCGCGAGGATTTGGGCTCGAGGAGCTCGCACGATGGTTGGCTGTTGCTCCCGCCGAACTCGCCGGGCTGAGCAGGAAGGGGGCGATCGCAAGTGGCATGGACGCCGATTTCGTGGTCTGGGACCCGGACGGGCTCACCGAGGTCGATGGCGGGTCGCTGTTGCACCGTCACCCGTTGACGCCCTATCAAGGGATGACACTCCGGGGCAGGGTCGTGGAGACCGTGCTTCGCGGGCAGAAGGTGTACACATCGGGGACCATGGTCGAAGGCAAGGGGAAGATGCTGGTGCGGGGATGATCGACCTGATCTCGATCCCGGTCGGGGGCCGGATCGTTGCCTGCAACGACGAGTTCTTCGCCGCCGCCGAGAACCTGATCTCCCCGGCCGAGCCGGTGTCCAACGACGAATACACCGATCGGGGCAAGTGGATGGATGGCTGGGAGACCAGGCGGCGCCGGGAGCCGGGCCACGACTGGTGTTTGGTCGCAATGGGCCTTCCCGGTCGGGTGGAGCGAGTCGTCGTCGACACTTCGTTCTTCACCGGGAACTATGCCGAGTCGTTCTCCCTCGAAGGTTGTGGGGATGGAGAAGACGACCTCCTCGATCGAGCGATCTGGGAGGAGTTGATCCCGGAGACCGGTCTCTCTGGCGACTCCCGCGCCACATTCGACGTTGCCAACCCGCACCGCTTCACCCACCTCCGGCTCAACATCTTTCCCGACGGAGGAGTGGCCCGTCTCCGCGTGGAAGGGACGCCCATCCCCGCACAGGACCAGGTGTGCCCCGACCAGGGCCCGGCCGACCTGCTGTCGATGGTCGTCGGCGGGGAGGCGCTGGGTGCCTCCGACGTCCACTACTCGTCGCCATCCAATCTGCTCCGGCCCACCGATCCGGCTGGGATGTGGGACGGGTGGGAGACCAAGCGGAGGAGGGGCCCGGGGAACGACTGGGCGGAATTCAAACTCGGCATGGCCGGGACCCTGGAGTCGGTGGTGATCGACACCCGGCATTTCAAGGGCAATGCCCCGGGCTGGGTCTCGATCTCGGTGTCCGAGGACGGGAAGGTTTGGGAGGAGGTCCTGGATCGGATCCCGGTGTCGCCGCATGCGGTGGCCGACCTCGCCTTCCCAGCGCCGCGCCACGCCGGCTACCTCAGGGTCGACATCCATCCCGACGGCGGTCTGGCCCGGGTTCGGGCAATGGGACGCCCCGACCCGGAGGCCGCCGCGGGGCTGCGATTGGATTTCCTCAACTCGTTGACCGAGAGCGTGGCGTCGCCGTCCTTCCTTCAGGCCTGCGCCGCCACGGCATGGGTGGAGGGCATGGTGGCGGCACGGCCCTATCCCACGGTGGCCGGGGTACACGAGACTTCCACCGGCCTGTTCGACCGGCTCGACGAGGCCGGATGGTTGGAGGCATTCGCCGGCCATCCCCGGATTGGGGAGCGTGGCGACGAGACCGCCAACCGCGAGCAGTTGGGCACGGAAACGGCCGCCGCGTCGACCTTGGACCGGCTGGCGGTGGTCAACGGCGAGTACGAGGAGAAGTTCGGTTTCACATACATCGTCTACGCGTCGGGCAAGAG
Source organism: uncultured Acidobacteriota bacterium (assembly GCA_963780755.1). Classification (GTDB taxonomy): domain Bacteria; phylum Actinomycetota; class Acidimicrobiia; order Spongiisociales; family ZC4RG35; genus JALYNX01. Next base: position 429,398 of record CAWACX010000002.1, on the reverse strand, counting down.
CGCCGACGAGATGCTCTCCCTCGCCGAGGAGCGACTCCAAAACAGCCGGGATCAGGAGCTGGCCCACGCCGCGGCCGAGCAGCGTGCCATCACCGCGACCAGACTGCGTCGCATGCTCTGCGAAGGAGGATCGACATGACCTCGGTCAGCACTCACGTGTTGGACACTTCCACCGGTAGCCCTGGAGTAGGGGTCGAGGTCACCCTGGAGCGCTCCATCGACGGTGGTTGGCAACACGTCGGCCAGGGAGTGACCGACGTCAATGGTCGGATCACCATGCTCGCCGGGGCGGTCCTCACCGGTGTCTATCGGTTGACATTCGCCACCGGCGACGCGGGAAACGCCTTCTTCCCCGAGGTGACCGTCGTGGTCTCGCTCGACGAGGAGGAGGACCACTATCACATCCCGCTGCTGATCAGCCCCTACGGCTACACCACCTATCGAGGGAGCTGAGATGGGGCATCTCGGCGAGACCTGGTGGGGAAAGTCGGAGATCCGGGTCTCCAAGGTCCTTCGTGGGGATGCCGAGCACGGTTTCAGCGATGTCACCGTCCAGGTGTTGCTGGGAAACGACGACGAGCCCACTCACCTCGTCGGCGACAACACAGCCGTCCTCCCCACCGACACCATGCGTAACACGGTCTACGGGCTTGCCCAGGAGCACCTGGGACCTGATCTCGAGGGGTTTGCCTCCCGCATCGCGGCCCGGTTCTTGAGCCGTGAGGACGTGATCCGGTCACGGGTGACGGTTTCCGAGAGGCGATGGGACCGGGTCACCGGGACCGGGTTCCTTGGTGGCGGCTCGGAACGGCGCACCGCCCGGGTGTCGATGGGCGAGGGCGACGACGCCACCCGGGCCGGGATCGAGGGACTGGTTGTGTTGAAGACTTCGGGCTCGGCTTTCGCCGGCTTTCCCCGGGACGAGTTCACCATCCTCCCCGATGCCGAGGATCGGCTACTGGCCACGGCAGTCTCCGCGGAGTGGCTTTACCAGTCCGTGCCACCTGACACCGCAGGGGCGTGGAATGCGGCTCGCGACGCGATGACGAGCAGCTTCTTCGCCGAGCCCTCACTGTCCCTCCAACACCAGGGTTGGATGATGGCGGGCGCCGCGCTCGAGGCCGTTCCCGAGATCGCCTCGATCCGACTCCGACTCCCCAACCAGCACCACCTCGGCTTCGATCTCACCAGGTTCGGCATGGAGGACCTCGGGGTGGTGTTCCACCCGGTGTCCGAGCCCTACGGAGACATCTCCCTCACCGTCGAGCGCTAGCCGCTGCGGCCCTGGAGGATGGTTAGGAAGGACCGGCTTCTGAGCTCGTCGAGGGTGAGGCCGGACCTGGCCATCGCCTCTTCCTCGGTGATCGCACCGCAGTTCACCGCCCGAAGGAAGTAGTTGAGCAAACCCTGCCCCGTGGCCGCGTCGTCGAACACCTCGCCCACCAGCGTGGCCTTGGCCGCCGCCTCCACGAAGTTGGAGAGGCGCTCCCCGGCGGCGTCCAACCCTTCGAGGAAGAAGGCGTAGACGGCGGCATACCGGGTGGGCAGCTGTGCCGGGTGCAGGTCCCAGCCCTGGTAGTAGGCATGGCTCAGCGAGTGCCGGATGTGGTCGTAGTGGAGCCGCATCGAGTCCTCCACTTGACGACGGTTCTCGGCCTCCTCAGACCGGCTCAGATTCTCACCCTTGTGCACCGGCACCGGCATCACGTTGGTCGCCCCATCGGAGAGCCAGACCCCGGTGCCGGCCAGGCTCACCTGGAGGACATGACGGGCGAAGTCGCAGGCCGGGTGGGTCATCGTCTGGTGGGCCGCGGTGATGCTCATCGAAGCGGTGTAGTCGTAGACACCAAAGTGGGCGCCGCGGACCCGGCCCTCGGCTGCGTCCACGAAGTCGCGCAGACCCGACTTTCCGTCCCGGGCGATGACACTCTGCGGAGTCTCCACCATGAGCTCGATCGGGATCCGGTCCAGGCCCAACTCCGACTCGAGGGCCGCCAGTGCCTCGCAGAACACCGACACCTGATCTCGATGCTGGATCTTGGGCAGGGTGACGGCGAACCCATCGGGGAGGCCTCCGGCCGCCTCAGCCAGAGTCGACACGAAGAGGTCGAGGGTGCGCAGCGCCCGGCGGTGGAGATCGCCGGCGAGAGACTTGATCCGGATCCCGATGAAAGGGGGAAGGGTCCCCGCTTTCATCCCGGCTGCCACCTCGCCGGCGGCCGAGCGGGCGTGACCGTCCTCTTCGTCGTCGGGCCGGTTCCCATATCCGTCCTCGAAGTCGAGCCGAAAGTCCTCGACCGGCTCGCTCTCCAACTTCCTGGACACCAGTCCGTGGACCGAGCCCGCAAGCTCGGGGTCGATGTCGAGGATCGATGCGAACTCGGCAGATCCCGGCGCCCAACGCTCCAGGGCCGCCCGGGCCAGCTCTCCGAGGCGGACCGATGTCTCCGCCGTGAAAAGATGGGCCCCGCCATAGACGGTGTGCACCGGCTGGCGGTCGGGGCGCTCGCCGGGGAACTGTTCCCGAACCTCCACAGCCACGGCATCGAGCCGCGAGCCCCAGCCCGCAAGGTCCTCGTGTTGGAACGTCATGGTGAGCCGACTCTATGGCGCCCGGTAGCGTCGAGCGCGATGGGAACGCTGCTGGCCCGCAATGCCCTGGTGCTGGCGACTATGGACGGCACCGAGATCTCCGGTGGCGGTCTGTTCGCCCGGGACGGATGGATCGAGCAGGTTGGGCGGACCGCCGATCTGCCGGACACCGCAGACGAGGTCGTCGACCTAGACGGACATGTCGTCCTTCCTGGCCTGGTCAACACCCATCATCATCTCTATCAGACCCTGACCCGGGTGGTGCCCGGTGCCCAGGACAGCGGTCTCTTCGACTGGCTGCGCACCCTCTATCCGATCTGGGCACGGATGACCCCGGACCACGTCCGTTCGGCGACGACCGTGGGCCTCGCCGAACTGGCGCTCAGTGGGTGCACCACGGCCTTCGACCATCAATACCTCTGGCCGAACGGCTCCCGGGTCGACGACCAAATCGAAGGTGCGGAACCGGTGGGGATCCGACTTCATGTCTCCCGGGGCTCGATGAGCCTCGGCGAGTCCGACGGCGGCCTCCCTCCGGACTCGGTGGTCGAGGACACCGATTCCATCCTCGAGGACAGCGCCCGGGTGGTGGGCCTCTTTCACCAGCCCGGGCCGGGCCCGATGACTCAAGTGGTGCTCGCGCCCTGTTCGCCCTTCTCCGTCACCGGCGAGTTGATGAAGGCCACATCCGACCTCGCACGCGACCTCGGCGTGACGATGCACACCCATCTCGCCGAGACCGCCGACGAGGAGCAGTTCTGCCTGGGACGCTTCGATCGGCGCCCGGTGGAGTACATGGAAGACCTGGGTTGGGCCGGCCCCGACGTCTGGTACGCCCACGCCGTCCATGTCGCCCCGGACGAAGTGGGGCGGATGGGCGCCGCCGGGACCGGGGTGTCCCATTGCCCGACGTCGAACATGCGCCTGGCCTCGGGTCTGGCCCCGGTCTCCGGGTATCTCCAGGCAGGAGTTCGGGTGGGGCTCGGAGTCGACGGCTCCGCCTCCAACGACTCCTCGCACATGTTGGGGGAGGCGCGTCAGGCGCTGCTCCTCAACCGCCTGGCAACGGCGCCTGGTGTGGGGAGTGGAGAGCAGATGACGGCTCGTGGAGCGCTGGAACTGGCCACGGTCGGTGGTGCCTCAGTGTTGGGTCGCACCGACATCGGCCGTCTCGGCCCCGGCCTGGCCGCCGACTTCATCGCCATCGACTTCGATCGAATCGAGTATGCCGGTGCCGTCCACGACCCGATTGCCGCCGTTGTGATGTGCTCTCCGGCACGGGTAGAACATTCGTGGGTTGCAGGTACGCGAGTCGTCGAGCACGGCATGCTCACCGGAATGGAGCTCGGGCCGATGATCGAACAGCACAATCGACTCGCAGCTGGCCTCTTCGGGTAATTTCCGCTGTTGATGGAGGTTCATCACCCCACCACCATCGCCGACGCGGTCGCGGCGATGGGTGAAGGCGCCCTGGCCCTGGCCGGGGGCACCGACCTCATGGTCGAGGTCAATTTCGGCCACGCCCGCCCCAAGAACGTCGTGAGCCTGCGCCGGATCGCCGACCTCTCCGCCTGGGAGGGAAACCGTATAGGCGCCGGCGTGACCTGGAGGCGACTCGAGAACGACGGGCCCACAGCGCTGGCTCAGGCGGCGCGCACAGTTGGTTCGCCACAGATCCGGAATGCGGGCACCCTCGGCGGCAACGTGGGCACGGCCAGCCCGGCCGGGGATGGGCTCCCCTTCCTCGCCGCTGTCGATGCGTCAATCGAGTTGGAGTCCCCCTCGGGCCCACGATCCCTGCCCTGGGACCAGTTCTTCGTCGGGGTGAAGAAGACCGCACGGCTCGCCGGCGAGCTGATCACCTCGGTCCGGCTACCCGATGACCTTCCGGAGCGGCAGCATTTCGGGAAGGTCGGGGTCAGGAACGCGATGGTGATCGCCACTGTGTGCTCGGTTGTCACGAGAGATCACAGCGGCCGGACGACCGTTGCCTTGGGATCGGTGGCCCCGACTCCGATCCGAGCCCGCCGGGCCGAGGAGATGATCTCCTCGATCCCCAGCCCGACCGAAAGCGACCTCAGCGAGTTCGCCCGCATCGTCTCCGAAGAGGTGAGCCCGATCACCGACCATCGCTCCACAGAGGGATATCGGAGACACGCCGCCGGAGTCCTGGCGCGCAGGCTTCTGCAGAGGTGCCTGCGGTGATCGTCGAGTTCACACTGAACGGCAATGCCGCCCATGCCACTGTGGCCGACCCCGGCAGCGCCCTTGACCTGCTCCGGGACCAGTTGGGCCTCTTTGGCGCCAAGAGCGGGTGTGAGCAGGGGGAGTGCGGGTCGTGCTCGATCGTGCTCGACGGCGCGGTGGTTTGCTCGTGCCTGGTCATGGCCGGGGACCTCGAAGGCAGTGTGGTGACGACGGTCGAAGGTCTCGGGGTGGATGACATTCACCCCGTGCAGAAGGCGATGCAGGAGGCGGGGGCCGTGCAATGCGGGTTCTGCACTCCCGGGATCGTCGTTGCCGCTGCCGACCTGTTCGATCACAACCCGACCCCGAGCGGGACCGAGATCAGGGAGGCTCTGGCAGGCAACATCTGTCGTTGCACCGGGTATGGGGCGATCTGGCGTGCTCTCGAAGGCCTGGCCTCGGAGGGGGCGCGATGACCACGGTCCGCACCAAGGCGCCGGTGAGGCTGGTCCCCGAAGGTGTTGGGTTCTCTCCGACTCGCCCGGATGCGATTCCCAAGCTCAGGGGCGAGTTCGAGTACGCCCAGGACCTCACAGCAGAAGGCATGCTCTGGGGGGCCACCGTGCGGAGCCAGCACGCCAGCGCGGTCATCGAGGCAATCGAGGTCGGCCCAGCCCTGAGCATGGATGGCGTGCAAGCCGTCCTCACCGCCGCCGACGTTCCGGGGCGGCCGACTTTCGGACTGGAGTACGCCGACCAGCCGGTCCTGGCGGCCGACCGGGTGCGTTACTGGGGTGAGCCGCTGGCGATCGTCGCGGCCGATGACCCGGGGACGGCCCGTCGGGCCGCGGAGGCTGTGGCCGTCACCTACCTCGAGGAGGAGCCGTTGGTCGACCCCGAGGAAGCCGACCTCCGCGATGAGGTGTTCCGTCGGATCACGGTTCGACGTGGGGACCAGGAGGTGACAGGCCCGGTCGTCGTCGAGGGCTACTACGAGGTCGGGATGCAGGACCAGGCCCCGCTCGGGCCCGAGGCCGGCCTGGCGATCCCCGATGGAGAGGGCGGCGTCGACCTCTACGCCACCAGCCAGTTCGTCCACGTCGACCATGAGCAGGTCGTTGCCAGCTTGGGAGTGCCCCCGACAGCGATCAGGTCCCACCCCACCGGGATCGGAGGTGCCTTTGGCGCACGCGAAGACGTGAACCTCCACATCCACCTCTGCATGCTCGCTCTGCGCACCGGGCGACCCGTGAAGATGGTCTACTCGCGTACGGAGTCCTTCACGGGCCACGTTCACCGTCACCCGGCACGGATGTGGTTCCGCCACATCACCGATCGAGACGGGAGGCTGCTGCGAGTCGAAGCTCGAATGCTCCTCGACGGCGGCGCATATGCCTCGACATCGACCGCGGTCCTCGCCAACGCCTCGTATTTCGCGGTCGGCCCCTACCGCTGCGACTCGGTGCTGGTCGAAGGGGCGGTAGCTCGCACCAACAATCCGCCGTGCGGCGCGATGCGAGGCTTCGGGGCGGTGCAGTCCTGTTTCGCTTACGAAGCGCAGATGGACCGTCTCGCTGCGGCACTCGACATCGACCCTCTCGAGCTGAGGCGGCGCAACGCCCTGTCAACGGGCGACCCGATGCCGACCACGGGCCAGTTGATCACCACTCCGCTTCCGGTGGCCGATGTGATCGACACCTTGATGGCAATGCCCCTTCCCGAGGAGGCTGACTCCCTCCTGCCCGGCGGGAGCGGTCTCACCAGCGAGCGGGGCGACGTGGTCCGAGGAGTGGGCTACGCGCTCGAGCATCAAGAACCTGGGCTTCTCTGAGGGTGCCGACGACTATGCCCAGGCCCGGGTCCGGCTCACCGCTGACGGCGCCGTGGTGGAGTCGGCGGCGGTCGAAGTGGGCCAGGGCCTGGTCACCGTTCTCGCCCAGATCGCGAGGAGCGCCCTCGGCATCTCGCGGGCCGAGGTTCGCCACGTCGACACCTCGAAGATCGACTCCGCGGGCTCGACCTCTGCATCCCGTCAGACCCAACTCTCGGGAGGGGCCACTCTTCAGGCCGCCACCCAACTCCGGGACCGGATCCTGGAAGAGACTCGAGGTGACGACCTGGACGACGACGGAGTGTGGAGTGATGGTGCCTTGGCGATCCCAATGGCCACCCTGGTCGAAAAGAGCTGGGAGGAGACGGTCACCTTCCGGCATCCGCCGACCGAGGCCCCGGACGAGAACGGCCAGGGGGCGGTCCACGCCGACTTCGCGATCGCTGGTCACCGAGCAGTCGTCGACGTCGACCCTGAGCTTGGGATGATCAAGGTGATCCGGGTAGACACCGCCCAGGACGTCGGCAAGGCACTGAACCCTCAATCGGTCCGGGGCCAGGTCGAAGGAGGGATCATGCAGGGGGTGGGCCTGGCGATCATGGAGGAGCTGATCGTCGAGGACGGGGTCATTCGCAATCCGAACTTCACCGACTACCTGTTGCCCACCATCCTCGATGCACCGGATGTCGAAGCTGTCCTGCTCGAGCGCGAGGGGTCCTGGGGACCGTTCGGGGCGAAGGGTGTGGGTGAGCCACCGACCATCTCTTCAACGGCGGCTGTCGCGGCTGCCCTGCGCAAGGCAACCGGACGGGCGCTGACGAGGGTCCCGGTGCGGCCCCAAGACATCGCCCTGGGGACTGACCCATGACACCGGAGTCGATTGCCGCTCTTCCCAAGACCGAGCTCCACGTGCATATCGAGGGGACTCTGGAACCGCAGATGATGTTCGACCTGGCGCATCGAAATGCCTACGAGCTCCCCTTCCCCTCGATCGAGGACGTTCGAAACGCCTATCGGTTCACCGATCTCCAGTCGTTCCTCGACATCTACTACCAGGGAGCCGCGGTCCTCCAGACCCCCACCGACTTCTACGACCTGATGTTCGTATACCTGGAAAAGGCGGCCGGCGACGGGGTTCGTCACGCCGAGATCTTCTTCGACCCCCAGAGTCACACCGAGCGCGGTATCGGCTTTCCGGTCTTCATGCAGGGCTTTCGCGATGCGATCGCGGATGCCGGCTCACAACTCGGGATGAGCGCCGACCTGATCCTCTGCTTTCTCCGCCACCTGTCGGGCGAGGAAGCGATGCAGACTCTGCGCGAAGCCGAGCCTCATCTCGACGGAGTAATCGCGGTCGGGCTCGACTCGTCCGAAAAGGGGCGCCCACCAGAGCTGTTCGAAGCTGCCTACTCCCGGGCCCGGGACCTAGGTCTGCGAACGGTGGCCCACGCCGGAGAGGAAGGCCCGCCCTCCTACGTCGTCGGCGCGCTCGATGTCCTCGGGGTGGAGCGAGTGGACCATGGTGTGCGCAGCCTCGAGGACGAGGGGTTGGTCGAGCGATTGCGTCGCGAGCAAGTGCCATTGACGGTTTGCCCCCTGTCGAACGTGGCTCTGAAAGTGGTGCCCGCGATGTCTGACCACCCCTTGCCCCTGCTCATGGAGGCCGGGGTGCTGGTGACGGTCAACTCCGACGATCCCGCCTACTTTGGTGGGTACGTCGGGGACAACTACCTGGCAGTGGTCGATGGGCTTGGTCTCGATGAGTCGGCTGTGGTCCAACTGGCGGGGAACTCGATCAAGGCGTCGTTTCTCGACGAGGGCCCGAAGAGGGGCCTGTTGGACGAGTTGGAGGCGGTGGTGGCGAGCCCCCCTCGCCCGACCTGACGGTCGGGCGGTCCCCCCGCTTCGCGGGGGGACAACCAAGGGCCGGAGGGGGTCGTCAGCGGGCGACCAGGGCCAGCTGCCGTGAGATGGCCAGGAGGTGGCCCTCTTCGTCCCAGATCTCTCCGTCTTCCTCGAGCAGCCCTCCGGTGACGAACCTGGTCGCGAACCGGCAGCGGAGCCACTTCGTTTTCGGTGCCGACCGGATCTGGGTGGTCATCTCGACGGTGGGGGTCCAGCCCAAGGGGAGCCCGGAATTGAAGACAGCCGGAGGGAATGCATCGGCGGCGAACAGCAATGTGAACACGTCCATCGGCTCATCGTCGAGGAGCCGGAACCACCCCCGCATCTGGGCGACACCGGACGGGCCGGTGGCCAGGACCTCGGCGTCCTCGGGGTGGAGTCGCTCATCGATCAGGCCCACCAGCGGCGGCGGAAGAGGTCCGTCCTCCGATGGGACGGCACGCAGGCAGTCCTCGGGGTCGGCGAGTTCCGGGGGCTCGCCGTCCAGATAGACGACCTCATCGCTCATCGCCTCCGGGGTTGCCAATGTGCCGAGGACGGTGAGACGACCGCCTGATTCCGAGGCCAGGTCGGCCCGCACGGTGGAGAAGTTCCGGCCCTCCTTGACCATCTCCACCGTCACCTCGGCATGGCCTGCCGCCACGGGCCGGGTGAAGTGGGTGGTGACCGTGACGGGGAGACGCCCGCCTGCGGCATCTGACATGGCCCGGGCGGCGATCGACATCAGATAGCCACCGTTGCTGATCTCGAAGATGTCCCAGCCCGGCTGGACCTCGGCCTTCCACGTCCCTTCACTTGTGCTCTCGACGCGAGACGCCTCTGAGAAATTCATCCCAGGGTCACCCCTTGGCCCGGGGAGATCGATCCCACTTGCCATGGGTCGTGTTCCGCGACTGCCTGCAACACGCCCTCCGAGCTCTTCTCGTCGACAACGAGGCAGAACCCGACACCCATGTTGAAGGTGGAGAACATGTCTTCGTCGCTCACTCCCCGGGCAGAGATGCGGGTGAAGGGAGGCGGGGGCGCCCAGGAGGAAGTCTCGATGCGTGCCCCCAGCCCATCGGGCAGTGCTCTCGCCAGGTTGGCGGCGAGCCCGCCCCCGGTGATGTGTGCCGCGGCATGGACACCCCCGGTCGCCACTGCGGCCAGGACGGCCGGGGCATAGATGACGGAAGGCTCGAGGAACAGGTCGAGGTGCGAGCCGATGTCGTCGCCGAAGAGGGCACGGACCAGTGAGAACCCGTTGGAGCGCAGGTTGGGCGAGCGAAGGGCAATCACCACGTCTCCACTCCTGACCCGGCCCGGTCGAAGCTCATCACCAGCCTCGACCACACCCATAGCCGCGCCCGCCAGGTCGACGGCGTCCACAGCCATTACCCCAGGATGGACCGCGGTCTCCCCTCCGAGCAAGGGACATCCTGCTGCCGAACAGGCCGCAGCGATCGAGCTGACGATTGCCTGATCTCGGTCGGGGTCCAGCGCTCCGACTGCCAGGTAGTCGACGAATCCGAGCGAGGTGGCCCCGACAGCCGCCAGGTCGTCGACGCACATGGCCACGAGGTCGAAGCCAACGCCGTCCCACCAGCCCGCCTGGCGGGCCAGTTCCAGCTTGGTTCCGACGCCGTCGGTCGACATCATCAGGACCGGACGTCGGTAACCGGGTGGAACCTCCACGCCTGCCGCGAAACCCCCGAAACCGCCGACCACACCACGACCCCAGGTTGCGGTCACTACGGCTGCGATGGACTCGACGTGACGGTCGGCGCCTTCGAGGTCGACCCCCGCCTCCCGATATGAGGTCATGTCAGGATCGCTCGAGCTGGAACTTGTCGCTGACTTCGGGGATGTCTATGGGGTATTCCCCGGACAGGCATGCTGTGCAGAAGCCGGCGTCGGCGACTCCGGTAGCGGCCAGCAGGCTTTCCAGAGACAGATAGCCGAGAGAATCGGCGCCGAGATGCTCCTTGATCTCCTCGACGGTCATTCGCGAGGCGATGAGGGTCGACCGGTCGGAGGTGTCCATCCCGAAGTAGCACGGCCACCGGTAGGGAGGGGAGGAGACCCTGAGGTGCACCTCGGTGGCCCCCGCCTCCCTGATCATTTGCACAAGTTTGCGCGTGGTCGATCCCCTAACGATCGAGTCGTCGACGAGGACCACCCGCTTGTCCCTCAGGTTCTCGGTGATCGGGTTGAGCTTGAGCCGTATCCCACGGTCCCTCATCGCTTGGGTGGGCTCGATGAAGGTGCGCCCGATGTAGCGGTTCTTGACCAGGCCGTCGGCGTAAGGGATTCCGCTGATGGCGGCGAAGCCCTGGGCAGCGGGGAGGCCCGACTCGGGGACCGGGACCACGACATCGGCGTCGGCCGGGTGCTCGGTGGCCAGGATCTCACCCATCTGGCGCCGGGCACCGTGGATGCTCCGCCCGTACATATGGCTGTCGGGTCGGGCGAAGTAGACGAATTCGAAGAGACAGAGGCCCGGCTTCACCTCGGAGAATGGGTAGTAGCTGTGGACTCCACCGGCGTCGATCACCACCATCTCGCCCGCGGCCACCTCGCGCTTGAACTTGGCGCCGATCAGGTCGAGAGCGGCGGTCTCGGAGGCGAGCACCCACCCCCCTTGCGAAAGTGATCCCAGGCAAAGCGGGCGGAAGCCGTTGGGATCGCGGAGCCCGATTATCCGTCCCTGGTCCATGATCACCAGCGAGAAGGCGCCCTTCCAGGTGGGGGCCACCTTCATGACCGCCAATTCCAGGCCCCGGGCATCCGACCGCTCGTCGTCGAGCGCTCGGGCGATTCCCTCAGCCATCAGGTCGGAGTCGGTGCTCGCCCCGGCGCGGCCGAGTCCGGCGGCCAGCTCCCCGGTGTTGGTCAGGTTCCCGTTGTGTCCTAGCGCCAGGCTGGTGTGACCCACCTGACGGTGAGCAGGTTGGGCATTCGCCCAATTGTTGGAGCCCATCGTCGAGTAGCGGGTGTGGCCGATGCCGATGTGCCCGTCCAGCCCGGCGAGTGTCTGCTCATCGAACACCTGGGCAACGAGTCCGAGGTCCTTGAACACAGTGAGGGTCTCACCGTCACTGGTGGCGATCCCCGCCGACTCCTGGCCCCGGTGCTGAAGCGCGGACAGCCCGAAGTAGATGATGTTGGCCGCTCGCTCGTTCGGTGTGTAGGCGGCAACGACGCCGCACGCCTCCCCGGGCCCGTTCAGTGAGAAGTTGACCGGCTGTTCGGGCACCTGGCCATGGTAGGTCGAAGCCGCCCTCTCACCTACTCCGCTTAGGTCGGTGCCGAATATCTCGCGCGGACCGGCTTCGCCGATGAGGCGTAACTCATGACGTCGCAGAAGACACCGATGATCGCCCCCAGGATCCCCCAGGGGACTGCGGTGTCACCACCCCAGACGAAGCCGAGCGTGTAGAGAACGGTGGTCCAGGGGAGAAATACGATCCCGAGGACTGGGACCAGCCAACCGTTGAAGACTCGGTCTTCCCAGTCGGTGAGCAACCATATCGCGACCATGGCGAAGCGAGGGCTTACCGCCAAGAAGCCAATGAGGAGACATCCCACCATTTAGACCACCTTTCCTCGGTCAAGCTAGCCAGCGGAATACCGGATTGCTTTACGAAGATCATTGATCTGCCGCGAGGTATGAAATCACCCAGATCGGGGAAGAGGAGGCTCTCAGCCGCTCGCTTCGAGCGGAGTTGGAGGAAACAAAGATGAGAAGCAAGGTGACCAGAGGTCTCCTCGCATCGGTGCTGGCCCTGAGCTTGGCGCTCACGGCCTGCGATTCGGACGACCCCGATGACGGTGGGTCGACAACCACTCTGGCGGAGACGACAACAAGTAGCCCCTGAATCCCAGCCACCGCCAGACAGCGAAATCGGGGCCCCAACGGGCCCCGATTTCACGTACCGAGATAGCGGAGCTTGCCCTCCTCGAGGGCTTCGGGGGTGTCCACCGAGAACCAGCTCCTGCCGTCCTCACCCCACTCAAGCCAGGTCTCCGGGGTGACCGCCTGGAACGAGACCCGGTCGAGCAGGCTCTGCATCGAGCCGTCGGCATCGGCCTCTTCGACAGCCACGTCAGCGATGGACTTCGGATATACGGCACAGGTGACCTGACGCACCCCGGCCGAGTCCACCGGGACCAGGGCGAGGGCGGAGTCGGCGTCGGCGAGCCGTCTCAGCGTCTCGGCCCGAACGAACGGCTGGTCCACTGCCACCACGAGCACCCGATCCTCGTCCATTCGGGACAGTGCAGTGGCGATTCCCGCCAGGGGCCCCCGCCCGGGCAGGAGATCGGGCCAGCACTCAAGGCCGTCCCTTTCCCCGCCAAGCACGACGACCCTGGGCGTCACCTCACCCAGCGCGCCGACGATACGTTGCAGCATCGATTGGCCCTCGATGAGGATCGCTGCCTTGTCGGACCCCATTCGGGAGCTGGCACCGCCGGCGAGTACTGCCCCGAGAATGCTCATCGAGATCCAGGCTAGGTGTCGTGGCCCGCTCGGTCGCCGAGGGAGATACCGAGGTCGCGAGCCGCTCGCATCCAGGGATGGTCGACGGGCACGTACTTGGTGATGCCGGCGATCTCCTTGATCGGGACCGGCTCGGCGTCGTCGCCCCGACTGGCCACCATCACGCCGTGCAGCCCATCGGCGATGTACTCGGCGCAGGCCGTGCCCAGGCGTGTGGCCAGCAGTCGGTCGGCGGAAGACGGAGTGCCACCCCGTTGCACGTGGCCGAGGATGGTCACCCGGGACTCGAGGCCGGTGAGGTCGGCCAGCGATGCGGCAAGGTGCTCCGTCCGCTGGGAGCGGTCGTCGACCAGAGCTTTCAGGCTGTGCTTGACCCGCCGCCGGTCGTTCCCTTTTGCCCCTTCCAGCTCTGCAAGGAGCTCGACTTCGGATCTCGCCGACTCCGCCGAGTAGGCGCCCTCGGCCACCGCGACGATCGAGAAGGCGCTTCCTGCCTCCTTGCGGGCGACGATCGAAGCCGCCACCGCCTCGACATCGTGTGGGATCTCGGGGACGAGGATCACGTCGGCGCCGCCTGCCATCCCCGCACCCAGGGCGAGCCAACCCACGGCATGGCCCATGATCTCGACGACGATGATGCGGTGGTGGGAGTGGGCCGTCGAGTGCAAGCGGTCGATCGCATCGGTGGCGATCCCCATCGCGGTGTCGAACCCGAACGTGACATCGGTCCCGGAGACGTCGTTATCGATGGTCTTGGGCACCGCCAGCACGGGGATCCCGACTTCCTCCAGCTTGAGGGCGTTGCGCATGGTCCCGTCCCCTCCCAGGCAGACCAGGGCCTCCATCCCGTGCTGTTCGATGATCTCGCGCATCACGAACCGGCCGTCCATGAACTCGCCGTCAGCGATCTCCATCTTGTCGACCTTGGCCCGGCTGGTCCCGAGAACGGTGCCCCCTCGGGTGAGGATCCCGGATAACGAGTCCTCGTCGAGGCGCACGTAGCGGTTCTGCATCAGCCCTTTGAAGCCGTCTTTGAACCCGACGACCTCCATGCCGTGGGCACGCTGTGCCGCCTTGCCGATGGCGCGTATCGCGGCGTTGAGACCGGGGCTGTCACCGCCCGCAGTCAGGATTCCAATGGTCCTCGTCACCGGCGGGATCGTAGATGCCCCCCATCGGGTCGGATCTGATGGTGAGCATTCGCCAATGCTCAAGCGTTACAATTTGGTTAGACCGCCATGCGGGTGGGAATTGCGTCGCGGTGGATGCGACGCATCTTTTCCACGTCGACCGGATCGGAGTCACCGATGATCAACTGGTTCCCACCGATCACTCCGAGCCTGCGGGAGATGTCAGCCGGCAGCTGAACGGCTCCCGGCTCGAACACTGCGATCACCCGGTGCGGGTCCTCCGAAAAGACGGGCGACCTCATCATCGGCGATGGTCGCCCCCACTCCCGAGGCGATGCAGATCTCGGCCACCGCCACCGCACGGCCACCATCTGAGACGTCGTGGAGCACCGGGACCACCTGGGCCAGGCCCACCACCATGTCGACCATCCGGCGCGCCATCGTCCGGGTTGGGAGCCGTCGGCCGGCCAGTGAGCCGATTGAGGATGCGAGCTGTGGACGGATCCGGCCAGGTTGGTGCCGGGAGCGGGCCCGATCTCCCAGATCTCCATCCCTGCCTTGGCGGCCGACAACCGGGGAGGGATTGCAGGGATCGGCTCCGCCAGGCCAAGAACTCCGACCACCGGGGTGGGATGGATGTCCTCGCCCTCGCTCGCGTTGTAGAAGGAGACGTTGCCCCCAACCACGGGTATGCACAGGGCCTCACAGGCCTCCGAGATCCCCTCGACGCTCTCGCCGAAACTGCCACATCACCTCCGGCTTCTCCGGATTGCCGAAATTGAGGTTGTCGACCAGGGCGATCGGACGCGCCCCGGTCACGGCGACGTTGAGGGCCGCCTCATAGACCAGGCAGGCCTCCCCTCCCTGAGGTCGAGCCAGCACATCCGCCCATTGCCATCAGTGGAGACAGCGAGGCCCTTGTCCGTGCCGCGAACCCGGATCAGCGATCCGTCGGACCCCGGCCCAACGATCGTGTTCAGGAACAGCATGTGGTCGTATTGCTCATGGACCCACGCAGTGGATCCGATGGCTGGGTCGTCGAGGAGTCGTAGCAAGAGCGTTCCAGCGTCGCCGATCGAGCTGCCCCGGATCGGCCGACCAGATCTCATCCAGGTCGCTCGGTCGTGCCAGCGGGCGGTCGTATAGAGGGGCGGCATCTGCAAGCGAAGCCGCCGGGCATCTCGGCCACTACCTCGCCCTGGTGACGCACCGTCAACGCCCCCCCGTCCTTGACCCTACCAACTACCGAAGACTCGATCTCCCATTTCCCCGCCATCGGCCAGTACCGCCTGGACCTGGTCGGGGGGGATGAACGCCATCATCCGCTCCTGGGACTCGGACATGAGAAGCTCGGGCGCGGTCATCCCCGTCTCCCTGACGTGCACCGCATCCAGGTCGACGTCCATCCCGACTCCGGCGCGGCCCGCCGGCTCGGAGGTGGCACAGGTGAGCCCGGCGGCACCCAGGTCCTGGACCCCCACCACGAGGCCCTTCTCGTACAACTCGAGACAAGCCTCGATCAGCTTCTTCTCCTCGAAAGGGTCCCCGACCTGCACGCTGGGCCGTTTCTCGGACGAGGTCTCGTCGAACGATGCAGAAGCCAGCACCGATGCCCCGCCGATCCCGTCCCGACCGGTGGCATTCCCCAGGAGCACCGCCACCGTCCCCGGTGTCCGGCGGTCCGAGCACCAATTGCTCACGGCGCATCAGCCCAAGCACATCACGTTGACCAGGGGGTTTCCCGAATAGCAGGCGTCGAATTCGACTCGCCACCGACTGTGGGGACGCCGACAGCATTCCCGTAGCCGGCGATTCCCGCCACCACCCCGTTGAACAGGTAGCGGTTGTGCGGGTCCTCGAAGGGGCCGAACCGGATCTGGTCCCAGAGGGCGATCGGCCTCGCCCCCATTGTGAAAACGTCCCGGATAATCCCGCCCACCCCGGTGGCCGCCCCCTGATAGGGCTCCACGAAAGAGGGGTGGTTGTGGCTCTCGATACGGAGCGCAGCAAGCCAGCCATCACCGAGGTCGACGACACCTGCGTTCTCTCCGGGGCCAACTACGACCCAGGGCGCCTCGGTCGGAAAGCGGCGGAGGTGGGCCCGTGATGACTTGTAGGAGCAGTGCTCCGACCACATCACCGAGTACATCGCCAGCTCGGCCGGCCGTGGATCCCGACCCAGGATGTCAACGACATAGGCGAGCTCCTCGTCGGTCATGCCGAGCCTGCGATGTACCGGCTCACGTGGTCGAGGTCACACCCGGACCATGAGTCGAGGAACCCCTCGAGCAATACCTGACCATCGACTGAGCCCAGCAGCTCATCGGTGGCCCGCTCGGGATGGGGCATCACTCCGACCACGTTTCCGCGAAGTTCGCCACCGCCGCGGCCCGTTGCTGCGACCCGTTGGGGTCGTCGAGATACCTGCAGGGCCACCCGCCCGGAATCTGTGGGATCGACCCAGCTTCCCTCGTAGGAGTTGAGCGGGATCCTGATCCTTTGCCCGAGCTCCGCGGCGTCGGTGAGGATCGTCGCGGTGTCGACCACCTCGAGCTCCACGAACCTGCAGATGAAGGCCAGGTCCCGGTTGGCGATCAGGGCGCCCGGCAAGAGCCCTGCCTCACAGAGGATCTGGAATCCGTTGCAGATGCCGAGCACCGGCCGGCCTCCCCCGGCCATCCGGGTGATCTCTGCCATCACCGGGGAGAAGCGGGCTATGGCCCCGGTGCGCGAGATAGTCGCCATGGGCGAAGCCGCCCGGCAGGACCGCTCCGTCGAAATCGCTGAGATCGATTCTCCCGATGCCACACCAGCTCGGCCTCCCCGCCGAGCGCGGTCAGGGCATGCTCCACGTCCAGCTCGCAGTTGGTGCCCGGGAAGACCACGACCGCGGTCTCTCACGGGCTCACCTCGACAGAGAAGTCCTCGAGCACCGGGTTGGCCAGGAGCTTGCGGCACATCTCGATCGACCTGCCAGCGGACCGCTGTCGGGTTGTCCTCGCCGGCCATCTCCAGGTGGATCACCCGGTCGACCCGCACCTCCATCACCTCGTTGAACCCGAGCTCATGCAGGGCTCGTGGACGGTGGTCCCTTGCGGGTCGGCGATCTCGGGCCGGCGAGTTGATGTCGACGGTGACCTTCATCCGCCGCTAGCCAGTCCTCGAAGCTCGACCGGTTATCCGCTCGTAGGCCTCGACGTAGCGGGCCCTGGTGCCCCTGATGACCTCTCCGGGAGATCGGGCGCTGGCGGGTTGCGGTCCCACTCGGCTGGGATCGAGCCACTCCCGCACGTACTGCTTGTCGAACGACGGGACGTCCGCGCCGGGAACCCATTCGTCAGCGGGCCAATAGCGGGACGAGTCAGGGGTGAGCACCTCGTCGATCAGCAGCAGCTCGCCGTCGGCGAAACCGAACTCGAACTTGGTGTCGGCCAGGATGACGCCTTTGGCGGCCGCGTGCTCCGTCGCCCTGAGGTAGATGTCGATCGACCTGCGTCCGGAGCTCCTCGTAGCAGGTCATCGCCGAGGATCTCGCCGGTCTGGGACTCGGTGATGTTTTCGTCGTGGCCGGTGGTCGCCTTGGTGGCCGGGGTGAATATCGGCTCCGGCAGCCGATCGGCGAGACGGAGCCCGGCGGTAGGTGCTCGGTCGTGGGGCCGCCGCCTTCCCGGTATTCCCTCCAGGATGAGCCGTACAGGTAGCCCCGGACAACGCATTCCACCGGGATCACCTCCGCCCGCGCACCACCATCGCCCTCCCGGCCAGCTCACCATGTCGCCTCGTCGAGCCCGGGCACCTCGGCTGAGTTCGGTGCCGACCAAGTGGTTGGGGGTGCTCGAGGTAGTCGAAGAAATGCAGGCTGAGCCCGGTGAGGACGCTTGCCCTTGTCAGGGATCGGCTGTCCGAGGATCACGTCGTAGGCGGAGATCTGTCCGTTGCCACGAACAGGAGGTCGGTCCGGGTCGATCTCATAGATCTCCCGGACTTTGCCCGAGGCCACATGGGGCAGCGCCACCATGTGGCGGCAGGGTAGTGCTTGCCACCTGCCCTAGTCTCGACTGTCATGCCCGGGTTCGAGCCGAAGACCGTGGAGTCGTTGCTCGCCGAGGACGCTTTTGCCAGGGCGCTCGGAGTCGAATTGGTCGGCAGAGGAGTCACGGATCGTGGTCTCCCTGGAGGTAGGTCCCCAGCATCTCAACTTCCTCGAGGTCGGGCATGGGGGGATGGTGTTCTCGCTGGCCGACTGCGCCTTTTCCCTTGGCCTCTAATACTGCCGGGCCACGGGCTGTGGCGATCGATGCCCATCTCGTCCTGACGGCACCTGCCAGGGTCGGAGATCGCCTCGAAGCGTCGTGGTCGAAGTCTCCCGGGGGAGGACTCTGGGGACCTACAGGGTCGACGTGACCCGCGGCGACGGGAGGGTGGTCGGCCTGTTCACCGGAACCGTTCACATCCTTCCTTCGACCGCCTAGGCCAAAGGCGGTCCACTCGCTCGGCTGAAGCACCCATCTCGGGCGGCGTAGGGTCAGGCCCGAGAAAGGAGGCCCCATGGGTTTGGGACCTGTCGAATTGCTGGTGGTCGGTTTTCCCGGGAGCCAGTTCAACGGGGGGATCATTCCCGCGTTTGAAGGATGTGGTGGAACGGGACATCGTCAGCATCGTGGACGGCCTGTTGATCACGAAGGACTTGGACGGGAACGTCGAGTTCGTCGAATTCGAGGATGAGGGGGCCAACGACGACGTCATGGCCCTGTCCGCAATGATCAACGAGGCCAACGGGCTACTAAGTGACGAAGACGTCGACGAGATCGCCACCGCCCTCGAGCCAGGCGACTCTGCTGCCGCCCTCGTGTTCGAGCACACCTGGGCCAAGCCGTTTCGGGATGCCATCGTCAACTCCGGAGGAGTGTTGGTGGCCAACGTGCGAGTTCCGGGAATGGTCGTCGACGAAGTGCTGGCGGCCGTGGCCGTGGCAGAAGCGGAGGAATAGATCAGAAGGAGAGGACGTCCGGGCCTCGTTGGCACGATGGCCCGCACGGCAGTAGTCGCAGGCACCGCCACCGCAGTCCATGGGGCAATGACCGGGGGCTCCGATGCGGAGGCGCAGGCCGCCAATCAGGCCGCCGCCGAGGCGCAAGCCGAGGCAGCCAGCCTTCAGGCGCAACTCAACGCCCAACAGGCGGCAGCACCGGCGGCGCCGGCCGTCGATCTGACTGCCGAGCTGGAGAAACTGGGACAGATGAAGGCTTCGGGGATTCTCACCGACGAGGAGTTCGCCGCAGCCAAGGCGAAGCTTCTCGCCGGCTGAGTTTCCGGATCAGGTGAGTTCGAGCGCTTCCAATCGCTCGAACACCACCGCTGCGGTTTCCATCACCTTGCCCGGGTCGAAACACCGAGCAAGGGTCTCAGGATCGACGCGACCTCCGGGTCCGCTTCGAGTCCTTGCATCAGGTCACCCTCGCCCTCCCAGACCGTCATCGCATGGGCCTGGACGATCCGGTAGGCCTGGTCCCGGGTCATCCCGGAGTCGACTAGGGCCAGCAGGGCCGCCTGGCTGAACACCAGGCCACGGGTCGCCTCGAGGTTGGACCGCATCCTCTGCTCGTCCACTTCCAAGCCCTCGATGAGGCCGGCGAACTTCACCAGCATGTAGTGGAGGGTGATGCTGGCATCGGGGAGCACCACACGCTCCGCCGACGAGTGTGAGATGTCCCTCTCGTGCCACAGGGCCACGTTCTCCACTCCCACCTGCGCATAGCCACGGAGCAGCCGGGCGAGCCCGGTGAGACGTTCCGACAGGATCGGGTTCCGCTTGTGAGGCATTGCCGACGACCCCTTCTGGCCTCTCCCGAACGATTCGCGAACCTCAGAGACCTCCGATCGCTGCAGGTGGCGGATCTCGGTGGCCATCCGCTCGATGGATGCCCCGGTGAGCGCGATCGCTTGCAGGTACTGGGCGTGGCGGTCCCACGCCGTCACCTGCGTCGATGCCGGCTCGACGGCGAGGCCCATGCCGGCACAGACCGTCTGTTCGACTTGATGCGGGATGTGGGCGTAGGTGCCCACGGCACCCGAGATCTTGCCCACCGTCACTACTTCTCTGGCCGCCAGGAGCCGGTCGTAGTCCCGGGCCAGTTCGAAGGCCCATCCCGCGAGCTTGAGGCCGAAGGTGGTGGGCTCGGCCCAGATCCCATGAGTGCGCCCGATCATGTGGGTCTCACGGTGCTCCAGGGCCCGTGCCTTGACGACGGCGAAGGTCTTGCCCAGGACGTCGATGAGGAGATCGGACGCCTGGGAGAGTTGGGCCCCGAGCGCGGTGTCGAGCACATCCGAGGAAGTGAGGCCGTAGTGCACCCATGCCGCTGCGTCGCCACCGGCAGCTTCGCCGAGCAGGTCGACAAATGCGGCCAGGTCGTGGTTGGTGACTTCCTCCCGTACGGCGACATCCTCGGGTGTGGGGCACTTTGCGCCGCGGACCGCCGCGACGACCTCGGGTGGCACTTTTCCCAGGTCCGCCCAGGCCTCCAGGGCCAGCGCCTCGACTTCCATCCAGGTCTGGAGCCGGTTCCGGTCCGACCGATCTCGCCCATCTCGGGAAGGGTGTACCTCTCGATCACATGGGGATATTGGCAGCTTGAATCTCCGCCTACCCTGCCCGCTTCATGCGGTCAATCACCATCGACCAGGCGCGTCGCTACGCCATGGCGGCTCAGGGCCTGACCGAGCCCCGCCCCACCGGTCGGATCGATGCCCGTCACTTCAGGAAGGTCGTAGAGCGAGTCCAGGTCATCCAGCTCGACTCGGTGAACGTGTTCAGCCGCGCCCACTACCTGCCCTTCTTCTCCCGCCTCGGGCCCTACGACCGATCAGCACTCGACAACTGGATCTGGCAGTCGGGAGAGATGTTCGAGTACTGGGGCCATGTGGCCTCGGTGCTGCCGGTGTCCTATCACCGGTTCTTTCGTTGGCGCATGGCGCACGGCTGGGGCTGGAGTCGGGCCGAGCAGGCGGTGGCATACAAGCCGGGCTATCTCGACGCCGTCCTCGAGCAGGTCAGGGAGCGGGGACCACTTCGGACCAGTGACCTCGACGACGCCGGATCCAAGGAGCAGCTGGCCCCTCCGATGTGGAACTGGTCACACGGAAAGATCGCCCTCGAGGTGTTGTTTGCCGAGGGCAAGGTTGCTGCGGCGAGCAGGCCCAACTTCGTGCGGATGTATGACCTTCCGGAGCGGGTGATCCCGGAACCGGAGCTGCTGGCTGCCGATGTGCCCCGTGAGGAGGCGCAGTCCATCCTCCTCGAACGGTCCGCCCGAGCCCTCGGGGTCGGCACCGCCGATGACCTCGCCGACTACTACCGGATCCGAATGCCCCAGGCACGCCCGCTGATCAAGCAGCTGGCAGCCGAAGGGCGGATCGTCGAGGTCGAGGTCACGGGATGGAACACGGCGGGCTATCTCCATCCCGAGGCGCGGCTTCCGAGAAAGGTGGAGGGGAGGGCCCTGCTCTCGCCATTCGACAACCTGATCTTTTATCGGGACCGGGTGGAGCGGCTCTGGGACTTCTACTACCGGATCGAGATCTACGTCGCCGGAGCCGAAGCGGATCCACGGGTATTACGTGCTTCCCTTCCTCCTCGATGGCGACCTTGTTGCCCCGGTCGATCTCAAGACAGATCGCAAGGCCGGGGCCTTACTGGTCAAGGGGGCGTTCGCCGAGGTTGGTGTGGATCGGCCTCGGGTGGCACCGAACTTCGAGCCGAACTCGACGATGTCGCGCGATTGGCTCGGCCTCGACGACGTCGTCATCTCGAAAAACGGCGATCTCGCGCCGTTCCTGTAGGGCGAGAATGTCGGAATGATCGATCCCGACTGGAGCGCCGCCCTTCCCGACATTCCGCGATGGGTGGAGTTGCGCTCGATGCTTGCTTCACGAGGAGGGCACCGTGTTCGGGGAGCCGACGGGGGGAGTCATCGTGAGCGGCGACGGGTTCACCGTGGGGCTGGTCGGGCATCCCGACAGTTCGCTCGTCGACCAGGCCCGGCCATTGTTCGCACCGGATGCCGAGGCTTTGGTGATCGGCGAGGGGCTGGCGCACGCAATCTCGCTTTTCCCTCGGGAAGACCGCGGCGGGCGATCCTCCACCGACTCGACGGCGAGATTGAGGCCGTCTCGGACGAGGCCTTGGATATCGCCTCTGTCGATGAGCTGTTGCTGCACTCGCTCCCGACGGAGCTGGCGACGGAGGTGGAAGGGTCCTACATCGCCGCATTTCGCCGGGTCGAAGGCCTTGTTGTCTCGGCCTGTTCCGCAGCGTCGATCACCGAGACCCTTTGGGACGTAGGGATCGACACCCTGGAGGGCCACCGGAGAATGGGACACGCCCGCTCCTGCTACCTCGCCCTAGCCTCTCACCTCGCGGCCCAGGGCCTCTCACCGGTATGGGGCGCATACGAGGACAACGAGCCGTCCTTGTCGATGGCCAGAAGTCTTGGTTTCATATCGGTGGACGAGATCTGGGTGATCGAGCTCGAGGATGAGAACCGGCAAGTAGGAGCCCCTTGAACGTCAGTGTCCGTGGGCCTACCGCTCAGGAGAAGGCGTTGAGCCCGGTGATCGCCTGACCCATGACCAGGGTGTGGATCTCGTTGGTCCCCTCGTAGGTGAACACGGTCTCCAGGTTGGACATGTGCCGGCATGACCGGGTACTCGAGGGTGATCCCATTTGCTCCGAGAATCGAGCGGGCGCTGCGGGCGACCTCCAGGGCGTTGCGCACGTTGTCGAACTTGCCGAAGCTGACCTGCTCGGGGGTCAGCTTCCCGGCGTCTTTCCGCCGCCCCAGATGCAGGGCGACCAGCGTCCCCTTGCTGAACGGCGACCATCATCTCCACCAGCTTTTGCTGGGTCAGCTGGAACGCCGGCGATGGGCTTGCCGAACTGGTCGGCGCTCATCGGATAATCAAGGGCTGTCTCGTAGCAGGCCCGCGCCGCGCCGATCGCGCCGAAGGCGATCCCGAACCGCGCCTCGTTGAGACACGACAGCGGCCCCCGCATCGAGACACCCCGGGCAAGACGAATTCGTCTGGGCACGCGCACGTCGATCGAGGATCAACTCCGAGGTGACCGAGGCCCGCAGCGACAGCCTTCTTCTTGATCTCGGGGGCGGAGAATCCGGGGCTGTCGGTGGGGACGATGAATCCGCGGACCCCGTCATCGGTCCGGGCCCAGACGATGGCGATGTCGGCTATCGATCCGTTGGTGATCCACATCTTCGTTCCGTTGATCACCCAGTCGGCGCCGTCCCGCTTGGCGGTGGTGCGCATCGAAGCCGGATCGGAGCCGGAGTCGGGCTCGGTGAGGCCGAAGCAGCCGATGACCTCGCCTGTCGCCATCCGGGGCAGCCACTCCTGCTTCTGCTCCTCGGAGCCGAACTTCCAGATCGGGAACATCGCCAGCGAGCCCTGGACCGACACGAAGGAGCGAATCCCGGAGTCACCGGCTTCCAGCTCGAGGCAGGCCAGGCCGTAGGCCGTCGCCGAGGTGCCGGCGCACCCGTAGCCCTCGAGATGCATCCCGAGCAGCCCGATGTCCCCAAATGCCTTGGCCAGGTCGGCATGGGGATCACGCCCTCGTCCCACCAGTCACCGACGTTGGGGACGATCTCCTTCTGGACGTAGGTGCGGACGGTGTCCCTCAGGAGGACTTCCTCGTCCGTAAGAAGGAGTCGATGTCGAGGAAATCTCTCGGGTCCGGCTTCTCGAACGCGATGTCGCTCATGAGGCTGGAATGGTATCGGGTGGGCGAGCGTCTACCCGGCCAGGGTCTTCTCGGCGAGATCCGGCGATATGCCACGAGCCGCTCGCGAAGGTCCGCGTCGTTGATGGCGAGGATCGCAACCGCGAGCAGCGCGGCATTGTACGCCCCGTCGATGGCGACGGTGGCCACCGGGATCCCGGTTGGCATCTGCACCGTGCCAGCAAGGAGTCCATCCCGTCGAGGGAGGCGTAGAGCGGGACCCCGATGACCGGCAGCAGCGACTTCGCTGCCATCACCCCTGCCAGGTGCGCGGCCTTGCCGGCGCCGGCGATGATCACTTCGAAACCCTGGTCGGCTGCGGTGACGCGAACTCGATCGCCTGTCAGGGGTCTTGTGGGCGGAGATGACCCGTGGTCAGTGATCGACCCCGAACGCTCCAGACCGTCGCCCGCCTTCTCCATGACGGGCCGGTCGGTCCCGAGCCCATGACGATGGCGACCTTGTGTGGCATGGAGGCGCACGGTAACCGAAGGAGATCGCCCCTCAGCCCGATGAAACGGTCATGATCGGGCGTGGCCTGGCATGATCTTGCCGTGGCCGAGCCCCAGCCAGACCGGCAGCCACCTCTTGTTGCGGACGAGGCGGCCCTACAGCAGTTTCTCCTCTACCTGGGGAGTGCGCTCACTGCCGCCGGGGAGGCGGTCAACGAGGTCCAGGACCACCTCCAAGCGGTAGCCGCGGCCTACGGGGCAACGGAGGCCCGGTTCGCTGTCCTCCCCACCTTCGTGGTGGTGGCACTAGACCCGAGCCGGCCCGCAACGTTGGAGCCGACGCCGCAACTCAGAGGGGTGCTCAGGCTCGACCAGACCTCGGCGCTGTTCGACATCCTGAAACGTGCCATCAAGGCCGAGATCGATCCCGTCGCAGGCAGCCGGGAGATTCTCGAGGTCATCGCCCGACCCTCGCAATATCGCACCCTGCTCACCTTGGCGGGGCATGTCGTGCTGACGGTCGGGATCTGCCTCATCCTGCAGCCGACATGGGCCGATGTCGGGCTGGCGGCGGTGTTCGGCCTGGTCGTCGGCGTGCTGAAACTCATCGGGTCCCGTTGGGTTCCGTCGCAGACGTTGATGCCGGTCGCTGCGGCATTCATCGTGTCCGCCCTCACCTTCCTGCTCGCCAACCGGGGATGGGCCAACGCCAACCTGAGGACGATGATCCCTCCCCTCGTCACTTTCCTGCCGGGCGCCGCCCTCACGATGTCGGTGATCGAGCTCTCGGCCGGGCAGATGGTGACCGGTGCCAGTCGTCTCGTCTCCGGAGGGCTGCAACTGGTGCTGCTCGCCTTCGGGATCGTCACCGCCGCCGAGGCTTTCGGCCTGCCCTCGGTCGAGGTCCTGGTGAACGCCCCGCAGAACCTGATCGGCTGGTGGGCGCCATGGTTGGGCATGGTCGTGTTCGGGATCGGTGTCGCCGTCTACCACTCTGCCCCCACGGGCTCTCTGCCCGGCCTGTTCCTGGTCCTCCTGGCTGCCTTTGTCGGTCAACAGGTGGGTAGTGCCTTCTTCGGGGGTTATGTGGGTGGGTTCATCGGTGCGCTCGCCATGACTCCGACCGCCCGATTGGTGGAGCGAACTCGCTTCGGCCCGCCCGCCCTCGTCTCGTTCCTTCCCGGGTTCTGGCTGCTGGTCCCGGGCGCGCTCGGTCTGATCGGGGTCACCGAGTACATAGCTTCAGGTCCGGAGCTCGGGGTGCAGGACTTCCTGGGAACGGTCGGCGCCATGATCGCGATCGCGATCGGGTCCTCTGCGGGTACTTGCTGGTGGATTCGGTCAAGCCGCTGTATCGCCACACGGTGCGGCCGGCCCTCGACCTCCTCCCGTTCCAGGTGATGCCCCCGAGCTGGGATGCGGCCTTCGGCGAGCGTGAGGCCGGGCGTGGGAAGAGAAATCAAGCTCGGCCTCATCCTGGGCCGGAGGGGGATGAATAGGCTCACGACCAGTGGCGCAGCCTGACCGCTCATCGCGGCCTCCCGGAGCAGACGTCAAGGCGGGGCTCGGTGTCCTCGCCGCCACATGCATCTCGACCCTGGTGGTCAACGCCAACACCTCGGCAGTGTCGATCCTTCTCCCGTCGATCGGGGAGGATGTCGGTGCGCCGGTGAGCACCGGAGGTCTCGATGAACGCCGCCCCCACCAGTTTGTCCTGCGCAAGTTAGCCCGAAACGTCGACTACAATCGAACACATGTTCGCCTACCAAGCGATCCAGCCGTCATTGTTCGGAGACCGTGATCCGGCACCCGACCCCGATTTCTCCAGTCTGGAGCGGATCGATCTCGACCCGCTCAGCTGGATCGACTACGCCCCAGGCTGGCTGACGGGCGACTCGCGCCTGTACGACTTCCTCGCCGACACCGTGGAATGGCAACAGCCCGAGGTGCGTATGTACGACAAGATGGTGCGCACCCCGAGGTTGGTCGGCCAGGTCGACGCTGGATCCCACCCGGTGCTGGACTCGATGGTCGGAGTCCTCTCCGACCACTATCGGATCCCGATGGACCGGGTCAGTGCGGGGTGGTACCGGATTGGTGCCGACTCGGTCGCCTGGCACGGGGATCGGATCGCCAGAGAGCTGCCCCATTCGATCGTGGCCACGGTGTCGCTAGGAGGGCCGCGGCGCTTTCTGATCAGGCCCCAGGGCGGCGGTCCGTCGCGGGCGTTCGAACTTGGTGGCGGCGACCTGGTGGTAATGGGCGGCGCTTGTCAGCGCGACTGGGAGCACACCGTCCCCAAGGTGGCATCGGCGCCACCCCGGATCGCCCTGATGTTCCGTCACTCCTACGATTGAACGGCTGCGATGTCGGTCCGGTACTGCATCCCGGGCCAGCTGACTCGATTGACCGTTGTGTAGGCCCGGGCGCGGGCCTCCTCGAGGTTGGTCCCAGTCCCGACGATGCTGAGCACCCGGCCACCGTCCACGAGGATCTGCTTGCCTTCCTTGCGGGTCCCGGCGTGGAACACCAGCACATTTTCGCCAAATGAGCCGAGTCCCTGAATCGGAGATCCTCTCACCGGAGAGTCGGGATAGCCCTCGGCGGCCAACACCACATTGACGGTCGCGGTGTCCGACCAGACCGGAGCTGCTCCCTCCAGGACGTCGATGAGGTCGGTCTCGAGACGGGGCAGCACTGCCTGGGTCTCGGGATCACCGAGTCGCACGTTGAACTCGAGCACTTTGGGCCCGTTGGAGGTCAAGACCAGCCCGGCGTATAGGAATCCCCGGAACGGGGTTCCCTCCTCGGCCATCTGGGCCAGGACCGGTTCGATCACCCCTCGCATGGTGTCGGCCACCAGTCCAGCCGGTAGATCGTTGACCGGGGAGTAGGCCCCCATCCCGCCTGTGTTCGGCCCTCTATCGCCGTCGAGAAGGCGCTTGTAGTCGCGGGCCGGCTCCAGCGGGACCGCTCCGCGTTCCGTACAGACCGCGAACACGCTCACTTCCGGACCATCTAGAAAGTCCTCGATGAGCACCGAGTCGCCCGACTCCAGGCAGACATCGACCCATCGTTGGGCATCCTCACGGGAGTCGGTGACCAGGACTCCCTTGCCTCCGGCGAGGCCGTCGGCCTTGACCACGAACGGCCCATCGGATCGGGCCATGTGCTCCTTGGCGGGGCCGGGCTCGCGGTACGAGGCCGATCCGCCGGTGGCCACCCCGGCCCGTGACATCACCTCCTTGGCGAAGGCCTTGGATGCCTCGAGTCGGGCCGCGGCTCGACTCGGGCCGAACACGGGGACGCCGATCCGCTCCAAGGCGTCGACGAGGCCGGCGGCCAGGGGCCCTTCGGGGCCGACCACGACCAGGTCGACGTCCTGGACCCGGGCCATCGCGGCGATCGCTCCCACGTCTTCGAGGGCGATCCCCTCCACCACAGGCCCGAGACCGGCCAGACCCGGATTGCCTGGTATCGAGATCAGTTCCTTCACCCTTGGCGACTGGGCCAGCTTCCAGCCGAGGGCGTGCTCCCTGCCCCCGCTCCCTACCAGCAGGACTCTCACGACACCGAGATGAGCTGGCTGCGCTCCGGCCCCACCGAGACCCAACCCACGGCCACCCCGACGGCGTCCTGGATGTACTCGATGTAGGACCGGGCAGCCGCCGGGAGGTCAGTGAAGGATCGGACGCC
This sequence comes from uncultured Acidobacteriota bacterium, assembly GCA_963780755.1. GTDB lineage: Bacteria > Actinomycetota > Acidimicrobiia > Spongiisociales > ZC4RG35 > JALYNX01. The sequence continues at coordinate 401,329 of CAWACX010000002.1, read as the reverse complement.
CGTGATGTCGTCACCCCAGCCCGGAAGCTCCTCGTACTCGGGCTCGCAGTGATAGAGCACGCTCTGCTGCGAGGGGAAATGAAGGTGGCGCTCTCCCTGGCTCTGGTAGGCCACCGCCACTTTGATGGTGTCGAAGGCGGAGAGGATGTCCATCTTGGTGATGAAGAGCTTGGTGAAGGTGTTGACCCGCGTCGCATAGCGGAGGGCAACGAGGTCGAGCCAACCGCACCGCCGGCGCCGCCCGGTCACCGTCCCGTACTCGCCCCCGAGCTCGATCATCCGGTCGCCGACCTCGTCGTGGAGCTCAGTGGGGAACGGGCCGGTGCCGACCCTGGAGATGTAGGCCTTGGCGACGCCGATCACCTCACCGATCGCCTTGGGCCCGATCCCCGATCCGACCACCGCACCCCCGGCCGAAGGGCTGGACGAGGTGACGAAGGGATAGGTGCCATGATCGATGTCGAGCAGGGTTCCCTGTGCTCCCTCGAAGAGCACCTCCTTGCCGGCCTCCAGCCCCTCCCAGATCAGCAGCGAAGTGTCGGTGACGTGCGGCGCCAGGCGCTCGGCGTAACCCAGGTATTCGGTGACGACCTCATCGGGGTCCATGGGAAGGCTGTTGTAGATCCGGGGCAGGATCCGGTTCTTCTCATCGAGGGCAGCGTTGACCTTCTCCCTGAAGATCTTGGCGTCGAACAGATCCTGGACCCTGATCCCGAACCGGGCGTACTTGTCGGTGTAGGCGGGGCCGATGCCGCGCTTCGTGGTCCCGATCTGGTTCTTGCCCAGGTAGCGCTCGATCATGGCGTCCAGCTTGCGGTGGTAGGGCATGATCAGGTGGGCGTTGGAGGAGATCCTCACCCGTGACGGGTCCAGTCCGCGGGCCGCCACCATGTCCATCTCGTCGAGCAGGACCTTGGGGTCGATCACCGTGCCCGAGGCGATCACCGGAGTGCAGTGGGGGTAGAGGATCCCGGAGGGGATCAGAGAGAGCGCCAGCCGCTGGTCACCCACCACGATGGTGTGCCCGGCGTTGTTGCCCCCCTGGAAGCGAACGACGAAGTCGGCGGACTCCGCGAAATAGTCGACAACCCGCCCCTTTCCCTCGTCGCCCCATTGGGCGCCCAGGACTACGGTGGCTGGCATGACGTGGCGGGACGGTAGTAGGGGAGATCTCGGGAGGGCAGCGCGGCGGAGGCGGCCATTGATTCCCGAAACAGAGTGTTCACACTTCCGCAACCGATGAGAAACCCGTTGCCGATAGAACGCATCCGTTCACGACTATTGGACCAAAAGGAGGCCCTGTGACCAAGACGCCAGGTGACGTCTTGTCCCTCGTCAAGAGCGAGGGGTATGAATTCGTCGATCTTCGATTCTGTGACCTGCCCGGCCAGGTACAGCATTTCACGGTGCCGGCTCGCGAGCTCACCGAGGACTCTTTCGAGGCCGGTTTCGGTTTCGACGGCTCCTCGATTCGGGGCTTCCAGCAGATTCAGGAGTCGGACATGCTCCTGATCCCGGACCCGACCACGGCCATCGACGACGTCTTCCGGGAACGAAAGACGTTGATCCTCTATTGCTTCGTCAACGACCCGATCACCGGTGCGCCTTACGAGCGCGACCCCCGCTACGTGGCGAAGAAGGCCGAGGACTACCTTGTCAGCACCGGCCTCGCCGACACCTCCTATTGGGGCCCGGAGGCCGAGTTCTACATCTTCGACGATGTCCGCTACGGGCAGAACCAGTACTCCGGCTTCTACTACGTCGACTCGGTTGAAGGCTCATGGAACAGCGGCGAATACGAAGAGGGCGGGAACCTGGGCTACAAGCCGAGGTACAAGGAGGGCTACTTCCCGGTGCCCCCGACCGACCACTTCCAGGACCTGCGCTCGGAGATGACCGCCAACCTGGAGGCGGCCGGGATCCAGATCGAGGTCCAGCACCACGAAGTGGGCACTGCCGGTCAGGCCGAGATCGACATGCGGTATGACACCCTGCTCCGCACCGCCGACAACGTCACCCTCTACAAGTACATCGTGAAGAACACGGCGTGGCAGGCGGGGAAGACGGTCACCTTCATGCCCAAGCCGATCTTCGAGGACAACGGGTCGGGGATGCACACCCACCAGTCGTTGTGGAAGGACGGCACGCCGCTGTTCTTCGACGAGTCGGGCTACGCCGGCCTCTCCGACATGGCGCGCTGGTACGTGGGCGGGCTGCTCAAGCACGCGGCGGCGATCCTGGCCTTTGCCGCACCGACGACCAACTCCTATCACCGGCTGGTGCCGGGATACGAGGCTCCGGTCAACCTGGTGTACTCGAGCCGGAACCGGTCGGCGGCGATCCGGATCCCTCAGTACTCGCAGGCCCCGGCGGCGAAGCGCCTCGAGTTCCGGTGCCCGGACCCGTCCTGCAACCCGTACCTGTCGTTCGCGGCGATGTTGCTCGCCGGCCTCGACGGGGTGCAGAATCGGATCGAGCCCCACGACCCGGTGGACAAGGACATCTATGACCTGCCACCGGCCGAGCTCGCCGGTCTGCCTTCGGTCCCGGGGAGCCTCCCCGAGGCCCTGGCCGCGCTGGAAGCGGACCACGAGTTCCTGCTCGCCGGCGGGGTGTTCACCAAGGAGCTGATCCAGGCCTGGATCGACTACAAGATCGAGCACGAGGTCGACCCTGTGCGCCTCCGGCCCCACCCCTACGAGTTCCACCTCTACTACGACATCTAGAGCTCGTCGGGCAATTTGGGTTGGCGGGATAGCCTGCTGACCTGATGGGTTGGCTCGACCGACGAAAGCGGCAACCCAGGGACGATTCAATCAGGGATCGTCCCTGCTGACTTCCGGGGACAGCTGGAACAGGCCGGTCTGTCCCGATGGGCCGACCAACTGATTGCGCTCGACCGTCCCTCGATCCGTTTCGCCCCACAGCCGTCAGGCGATGCAGACGCGGATCGCCGTCGGGGTCAGCCGCCTCGGCGGGGAGCCCGATCTTCCCGACGGCGCGCCATGGCCGGAATGGAGGGGAATGCCCCTCTCTTTCGTCGCTCAGATCGCTCTCGGGCGAGATGCCGTCGATATCCGACTCCGGCCTTCCCGGGGAAGGCTTGCTTTCCTTCTTCTATGAGCCCAAACAGAAGGTGTGGGGGTTCGACCCTGCCGAGCGTGGCGCCTGGCGCGTCCTATGGTCGAGCCCGGAAGTGACGCTCAGGGCACGGCCCACTCCCGATGAGGTCCCAAAAGGCACGGTATCGACCGGTCCTGCTGGCACCTGCCGCTCGAGGTCACGCATGTCGGCTTCGAATCCGACGACCTGGTAGCGCTCGGCATGTCGCCCGATGAGCAGGAGGCTTATGTGGAGGCCACGGAGGTCGATCAGTCGCTCGTTCACCGGATGCTGGGACATCCGGAGACGATTCAGGGCGACATGCGACTCGAGTGCCAACTCGTGTCCAACGGGCTTAGGCCGGTTCCACTCGGCCTAACGCCAATCGATCGCAGCTCCGGGCAGGAGCGGCGGATTGGCGATTGCTGCTCCAGATCGACTCCGACCCGGAGGCACGCATGATGTGGGGTGACGGGGAGGCTCTACTTCTGGATGACCGAGGAGCGATCCGACGCCGTGATTGGGATGCGGCCTGGATGATCCTGCAGTGCTCACGTACTCAGAACACCTCGGGGCACCAGGGTTGTGGCTCCCAGGTGAATGCGGCGTCGGCTGCGGCCAGGACTGCCGGGTCGCCAATGACACGGCCCAACCGTGATAGCTCTATAAGCCGTGATCGTCCCAGGTAGATCCCGCCCAGATCTTCGGCGTCGATGCCGATGTCGACATCGTCGTCGGTGGGCCGGCATTCCGCGCCCTCCGTCGAGGCAGTCAGCCGATAGCGCCCATTGGTGTCGCCGACGGGGTCACGAACCTCGATGACCGTGTCGAGCGGCGCGGAATAGGAGCGGGTGCCCAACGCTCGAGGCACGTCCATGATCCGGACCCAGAGGTTGTCCGATCGCTTGGCCTGGGCGCGGCGAATGCCGGCGAGCAGGTCGAAGATCGGGTCATACCCCGGGCGCCTCTCGGCAGTGATCTCGCCGACTAGATCCTGGTTGAGGGCAAACGACCAGAGCCCTGCCCATGACTCAGGTGTGGTGCCGAAGATGTCCTTGATCGCGACTTCGGCAGCGCCGTGCCCATCGACCCAGTTGTCCTTCACCCGGAACTGGAGATAGCCATCGATCCCATCAGGACCGTCGACCACCGCGAAGCGGAAGGCTGTCGCCCCTCCTCGCCTGTGGTCCTCGTCGGCGAGAATCCGGTGCTCCCACCAGGCCGGGGGGCGGGCGTAGAAGCCGGGCGTCCTGGGATAGATCCGGTCGTAGAACGGTGGCAGGGCCGTGGCCGCCTCCTCGCCGTCGATCGCACGCACCGGTGCCGGATCGGGGGCGAGTCGGTGAAAGCCAACGTGGTCTCGTTGCACTTTTACCTGATAGCCGGTGGTTGCCATCCCGAAACCAAACCTGCCGTATATGGCGCTGTCCGACGCCCACAACGCTGCGATCGGCTCTTCGTGCTCGCGCACGTCGTCGAGGTGGCGGAGCATCATTGCCCTGAGCAGCCCCCGTCGACGGTGGGTGGGGAGGACGGAAACGATGGTGGTGCCCCCGCATGGGACCACCGACCCGGGGACCGACATCTGAAGCGGAAACGCCGACAGGTTGCTCACCATCTCGGTCCCGTCGAACCCGGCGAAGGTCCGCTCGAAGGAGAGGATTTGTTGGAAGTGGTCGTCGGAGGGCGGATCGAAATGGAAGGCGAGGCCCATGGTCCGAAGCAGGTCGGGAAACTCCTCGGGCCCGATCGCCCGGATCTCAACCCCCATCAGGCGTCGGGAGTCACCCCGGCTGCGGTCCGAGCGTTCTGCACCTCGGTATCGAAGCCGGTAGCCGAGGTGGTGTACGCGGTCACGGCAGTGTTCCTCAACTCACCGGTGTCGGTGCTCTGTATGCCATCGAGTGCGTCCTGGGCCGCCCCGGCACAGAAGTCGATAGCCGTCACCAGGGCCTGCTGATTGGTTTCCAGTCCCGGCGGCACGACAAGAGCTGCGACTTGGTCGGCGAGTGCCTGGGTGTCGGTGGCCACAACCCCAAACCTGCTCACCGCATCGTCGAACTCGACGGTGCGGGGGTCGGCATTGAAGCCATCGTTGACTGTCACCATCTCGGTTGCGAGGACCTGTAACGACTCGTTGATTGTGTCCAGCTGGGCGATGTAGGCCTCGGCTGTGCCGGGCACCGTGGTTCCGGTGCCGGGAACGGTGGTGGCTCCGTCGGGGCCGACCGTCGTTGACGGCGCCGCGGCGAGAGTGGTCGTTGGTGACCCTTCGGGCAGCGAGCTCACGAAGAAATAGGTGAAGGCGATCATCCCGAGGATGACGAGCGGAAGAATCCAGCGGCCCGGCTTGGGGTCGGGGTTGACTGCCATGACCGGCGAAACGATAGCCCCAAGCAGTCCGGTTCCCGGGTTGACGAGGATTGTGCCGCGGGCACGACACCCTTGAACCGAAAGGCGGCTCTCCATAGGTTCGAGGCCATGGATACCGAGAGGAACGAGGTCTACGAGCGGATCCCCTGGGAGACGCTCGAGGCGAAGGGCGGGGACCGTCAATGGTGGATGTTCGCGCTTGCCGGAGCCATCGTGCTCGGAGCGCTCGCCTACTCGTTCATGTCCAACCGCCCGGTGGAGATGCCGACCCAAAGCACGGTCGTCGTGGCCGCCACTCTTGCCCAGGCTCCGATCGCAACCGCAGCGCCGGGCACTGTCCCTGTGGCTCCAGTCCCCGAAGTCGGCGCTCCGGTGGTCGTTGCCGAGGCCGATCTGTATGCCGTGGCTCCGGAGCGAATCCTGGAGCGGGCAGCGGCCCATGCGGAGTGGTTCGTTGCCGAATACATCGGGGTCGACGGCTCGGAAGAGAGCCGGCAAGCGCTCGCCGCCTTGATGCCGGCTGGTGTCCCGACTCCCTCACCGCCGGAGTCGACGCGGGTATTCGTGGAGTGGGTGCGGGCGGTGGGCATCGAAGAGTTGCAACCCCTCGACTACCGGGTGACCGTCCTGGTCCGCTCGCTCCTGGCCAACGGCGAGGAGCCGTACCGTCGGCAGCCTCCATTCACCGTGACCGTCGACGTTCGGGCCACGGAGTCGGGCGCGCAGGTGTTGATGCCTCCGGTCTTCGGCGAATTGACCCACCCGGATCCAATGCCGCTGACCCTTGTCCCGGTCCCGGACGAGGTCGGGGCCGCAGCAATCAACGCCAGCGGAGGGTCGGAGGTCATCGGCGGTCTCCAAGGCAGCGCGGGAGGGTGGATGGTGGTGGTCACTGCTCCGGGGCCGGATGGTGTGCCCCGGCCGGTCACCGTGCCCGTCCCCTGAGGTCAGGCCCCGAATCGGCTCTCTAGGATCTCCGTCGCCTCGGGGATGATCGACTCCCATGGGGTGTCGGGAGCCTTGGAGATGGTGACGAAGTCGGCGGTCATGAAGATGCTTGTGACCCCGGCAATCCCGAGCAGGCCGGCCGCCATCGTGTCTTCCGGATTGGAACCGGCGACGAAAGTGGCCGGGCCTCCCACCGCTTCCCCGACCGAGAACTTGGCGGCATTGGGATTTGGGGTGGGAGCGACGCTCACCGGCATGGTACGTCGAGGCTAATCCGGTGCCCTCATCGATCGGAGTGGATGTCGGGGGCACCTTCACCGACGTGGTGATCTTCGATGGCGAGGCGCTGCGCGGGGCCAAAGTGCCGACGACGCGGCCCCAAGAGTCGGGAGTGATCGAGGCAGTCGAAAACGTGGGCGGGTCGAGCGCCGGCATGTTCCTGCACGGCACCACCGCCGGGACCAATGCCCTCCTCGAAGGCCGGGGGGCCCGAGTCGCCCTGGTGACCAGTGCCGGGTTCGAGGACCTGATCGAGATCGGCCGCCAGGCGCGACCTTCCCTCTACGACACCCTTCTCGACCGCCCACCACCGTTGGTGGACCGTGCGATGCGGTTCGGGCATGACGGTGATCTCGCCTCTTTGATCGGGCGACTGCAAGCGGCGCAGCCCGAGGCGGTGGCAGTGGCCCTGGTGCGCTCGTACACCGACTCAACCCCAGAGCTGGTCGTCGCCTCCCGCATCGAGGACGAGCTCGGCGTGCCGGTCTCGGTGGGGGCTTCGGTGTCGCCGGGATTCAGGGAGTACGAGCGGATCGCGACCACGGCACTGGACGCCTACCTCGCACCAGAGATCTCGGGATACCTGAGCCGTCTTGGGACTGGCCTCGCCATCGGCAACAGACTGGTGATGACTTCCGCCGGTGGGTTGCTCCCATTCGACGCCGCCTCCCGGCTCTCCGGTCGCCTCGCTCTGTCCGGTCCTGCTGCCGGGGTCGTGGCCGCGGCCGAACTGGCCCGGGCCAAGGGCTATCACACCGCATTCAGCTTCGACATGGGGGGCACTTCCACTGACGTGTGCCGGATCAGCGACGGGCAGGCGATCGCGGCGCCCGGTCGCAAGGCCGCGGGGCGAGTCAATCGGGTCCCCACCCTTCCCATCAATACCATCGGCGCGGGAGGTGGCAGCATCGCCTGGCGCGATGACGGTGGCGCCCTGCGGGTTGGGCCGCAGTCGGCGGGAGCCGACCCCGGGCCGGCGGCTTACGGAAGGGGAGGGGCTTCGCCCACCGTGACTGACGCCAACCTCGTTCTCGGTCGTCTTCCCGCGGACCTTGCTCTGGCCGGATCAATGGCCCTCGACCAGGAAGCTGCGGCTGGAGCCCTCGGCGATCTCGGTGGCCGCCTCGGTCTCGATTTGGGGGCCACTGCTCGTGGTGTCCTCGAGGTGGTCGACTCCCACATGGAGCGGGCGATCCGCTCGGTCTCGGTCGAAGAGGGCTTTGACCCGCGCCACGGTGCGCTGATTGCCTTTGGCGGCGCCGGAGGGCTCCATGCCTCCACCCTGGCCAAGCGCCTCGGCATCGCCACCATTTTGGTCCCCCCACTGTCCGGGGTCTTCTCTGCCCTTGGCCTTCTGCTGGCGCGGCCCCGGGCCGACGCGACCCGCACCGTCCTCCTCGAGGAGGCCTCCCTGGCGTTCGCCGGGCAACTGGGCGAAATCGAGAGTCAGGCCCGCACTGCCTTCGACGACATGAAGGTTGGCCCGCCCACGGCGATCGACCTCGTTGCCGAGGTCCGCTATGTGGGCCAATCCCATGAGCTCGCGGTCCACGCCGATCCCGACTGGGCCCGACTCCGACCCAGATTCGAGGAGGCCCACCGCTCTCGATTCGGATTCGACCTCCCGGCCGATCCGATCCAGTTGGTCAACCTGCGCGCCGAAGTGGTCGGAGACGCCCCCATGAGTTGGGGCCAATTGCCCGCCGCGACCGGGGCTCCTGAACCAGGCACCACCTCCTCTGCCGAAGGCACGGTTTGGGACCGTGACAAGCTTCCCGGCGGTTTCACCGCCCGCGGACCTGGACTGGTGGTGGAGCGAGACTCGGTCACACGGCTCGAGCCCGACGACCGGCTGTTGGTCCACAACGACGGGACCCTCGAGATATCGATCTGATCGCCGTCGACCGTGCTCTTGACAATACTGTGCCTCACACACTATTGTTTGAACCATGAGCACAGAGGAGACACAGCTTGAAGCCCACCTCAGGGAGTTGCGCCGTGGCTCGGTGCTCCTCGCCTGCCTGCTCCTCCTGCGCACCCCCGGCTACGGGTATGGGCTGTTGGAGCGGCTGGAGGCCGCCGGCGTCGATGTCGACGCCAACACCCTGTACCCCATGCTCCGCAGGCTCGAAGCGCATGGCCTGCTGACCAGCGAGTGGGACACCGAGGGGACCCGGCCCCGCAAGTACTACGCCACGAGCGATGAGGGTCTAAGCCTGGCCGGGGAGCTGAAGGCAGCCTGGCTGGAGATGACCTCGACGCTCGAAGGATTGGACCGAGGAGATATCAAATGACCGACCTGACCGATAGATACGTGAGCGCGACATTGCGCTCGATACCCGAGGGCCAACGCGCCGACATCGAAGCCGAGCTCAGGGCGTCGATCGACGACGCCATCGAAGCCCGCCTTGCGGATGGGGCGCAACCCGCTGATGCTGAGAAAGGCGCACTGGTCGAGTTGGGGGATCCCGACCGGCTCGCATCCGGGTACTCCGGGCGTCCCGGGCACCTGATCGGGCCCGAGCTGTTCTTCGACTACAAGCGCTTTCTCTCGGTTCTCTTCGTGACCGTGGTCCCGATCGTGATGGCGGTGATCTTCGTTGTCAGTTTGATCGGAGACGAGGGAATAGGAGGAGCGTTCGGCAGCTCGGTGAGTGTCGGGCTGAGCGTTGTGGTCCACATCGCTTTCTGGACCACTCTGGTCTTTGCCATTCTCGAGCGCAGTGGCGGAGGCTCGACGATCGGGGGGTGGGACCTCTCCAAGCTCCCTCCCCTTCCCTCTAAGGGTTCGGTGTCGTTGGGCGAGACCATTGCCTCTGTGGTCTTCCTGACCCTGGCCATCGCGGGCTTGGTCCTCTCCCGGACCGTGTCTCCGGTCACGGCAGCCGATGGGTCGCCGATCCCACTCTTTCAGCCGGACCTCTGGTCGTTCTGGATGCCGTTCCTGATCGCGGTCCTTGCCGTCGAGGTGGTGTTCGAACTGGTGAAGTACCGGACCGGGCATTGGACCTGGCCGCTGGCTTCGGTGAACCTCGCCCTCAACGCCCTGTTCTCTGTGCCTGCGATCTATTCCTGCTGACCGAGCAGCTCCTCAACCCCGAGTTCTTCGACGCCCTCGGCTTCAACCTCGACATCAGCTCGGGCGGGCCGATCGTGCTGACGACAGTGGTCGTTATCACTGCCGTCGTCGTCTGGGACACCGTCGATGGGTTCCGCAAGGCTCGTGGCTGAGAACGGGCCATGCGGGTGGGGACATGAGGGCATGTGGGGCTTCTTCAACGCCGTCGGCAAACCCTAGCCGAGAGGGGGAAGGGGGAAGGGGAGGGGGGGGGGGTGGGTGTGAGGGAGGGGGGGGGGGGGGGGGGGGTGGAGAGGGGGGTGGCGCCCGGAGACGGAACAGGTGGGTGTTTAGGGATATCAGGACGTAGGCGCACGTGCGCGCTCAGATTGTGGATCTACTCCAGAGCTTTATCACGGGCCTTTATCTCGAGAGATGCTGCGAAGCTGCATGTCTCTTCGTGATGGAGCGCTCCAGGACGAACCCGGAGAAGGCGGAGGGTATGCAGGCCTACATGAAGACCGACATGCCCTTCTACGGGGTGCAGAAACCGGCGCGGGTGCCAATCGCTCGACACCTGGTGGCCGAGTTCCCGCCGAAGACGCAGACCGGTTACGAGGAGTTGGTCCTCGGCCTCTGGGGGCTGCCCCACCGCGAGGAGAAGTATCTGGCCCTGGATGTCGCCGCGCGCCTCCGCAGGTTCGTGACGACTGCCTCGCTCCCCCTCTACCGGCGCCTGATCGTGGAGGGTGCCTGGTGGGACTTCGTCGATGACGTCGCCACCAACCTGATTCGGAGCCTGGTCCTGGCCGAGCCGAAGGCCGCCTGGCCCGAGGTCGACACCTGGATCGACGACGATGACATGTGGCTGCGTCGGAGCGCCATCATCTGCCAGGTCGGGGCCAAGGGCGGCACCGACTCGACGCGGCTCTTCGCCTTCTGCGAGGCACGCATCGATGAGAAGGAGTTCTTCATCCGAAAGGCCATCGGCTGGGCGTTGCGCGAGTACGCCAGGACCGATCCGGAGGCGGTCGCCAAATTCGCGACCTCCCACCGAGACCGGCTCTCGGGTCTCAGCTACCGGGAGGCGACCAAGCACATCGGGCACCTGATCGGATGACCGTCGACCCCACGACCCTCGAGGTGGCGCGAAATCGCCTGGCCGCGGTGGCCGACGAGATGGGAATCGTCCTCCGCCACACGTCGCTGTCCCCCAACATCAAGGAGCGTGCCGACTGCTCGGCAGCGGTGTTCACCGCTGACGGCGAGATGCTGGCCCAGGCCGAGCACATCCCGGTGCACCTGGGCTCGATGCCGGAGTCGGTTGCCGCCTGTCTCCGCGCTTTCGCCCCCGTGCCCGGCGCCCAGTACGCGGTCAACGACCCGTTCGCCGGAGGCACCCATCTCAACGACCTGACCCTGGTCGCTCCGGTGTTCATCGGTCAGGAGCACATCGGATGGGTCGCCAATCGGGCTCATCACGCCGATGTTGGCGGGGAAGCGCCGGGGTCGATGCCGGCTCACGCCACTCATGTCGACCAGGAGGGCCATCGGGTGGCGCCGACCCTGGCTGTGTCGGACGGAAACTGGGTCGAGGACTTCGCCGAGCGATTCATCGCCGCCTCACGGACGCCATGGGAGCGTCGAGGCGATCTCGCGGCCCAGGTCGGGGCCAACGCAGTTGGTGCCCGGCGTCTCACCGAATTGGTGGACCGGGAAGGCCTGGACCGATATCGGGCGGTGGCGACGGCGCTTCTCGATTACGGGGAACGCCGGATGAGCACCGCACTGAACCGACTTCCGGACGGGAACTACCACTTCGAGGACTTCATGGAGCACGGCGACCTCGATGTGGCGATCCGGGTGCTGATCAACATCTCCGGCGACTTGCTCACTGCCGATTTCTCGGAGTCCGACGATCAAGTGGCGGCCAACTTCAACGCGGTTCAGGCCGTTACCCGCTCCTGTCTCTACTACGCGGTCCGGGTGGCGACCGACCCCACGATCCCGGCCAACGACGGCTGCTATCGAAATCTGAGTCTCGTCACCCGGCCGGGCTCGATCCTTGACGCCCTCCCGCCGGCAGCGGTGGCGGCCGGGAACGTCGAGACGGCGCAGCGGATCGCTGACGTCCTGCTCGGCGCCCTCGCCCAAGCCGCACCGGACCGGGTGCCCGCTGCCTCCCAGGGGACCATGAACAACATCTTGATCGGCAACGACGAGTTCACCTACTACGAAACGGTGGCCGGAGGCCAGGGCGGGCGCCCGGGGCGGGCGGGACAGTCCGGGATCCACACCGGGATGACCAACACCGAGAACACCCCGATTGAGTCCCTCGACTCCCACTATCCGTTCCGGGTCACCCGATACACGCTGCGCCGGGGCAGCGGCGGCATCGGGCGCTATCCAGGCGGAGAGGGGATCGAGCGAGAGATCGTCTTCGAAGCGGCGGCAGTCCTGTCATTGATGGGGGAACGCCGCCGCCACCGGCCCTGGGGGCTCTCCGGCGGCGGGCCCGGTGCCACGGGTGAGGACTGGCTGATTGGCGCCGACGGGACTCGGGAGCGGCTGCCGGGCAAGGTCACCATCGACGTCGAGCCCGGAGACCGGATCCTGGTGCTCACACCGGGTGGTGGCGGCTGGGGCGAGGCCTGACCCACGCCAAACCCCTTTTCTCGCGCCGACATCGACTTCTAGGTCGATAACGGCGCGACAAACGGGACGGATCGGTGCCGGTACCCTCCCCACCGATGTCCCTGATCTCCGATCTGGAGCAACTGCTGGGCGCCGGACGGGTGCTCCATGAGCCGGTCGAGCTCTACCTCTACTCCAAGGACGCCTCGCTGATGCGGGGGAGCCCGACCTGCGTCGCCCTGCCCGCGACCACCGAGGAGGTGGCCGGGGTGGTCAGGATCGCCGAGGCCCACGGCGCGCCGATCGTGGCCCGGGGCGCGGGGACCGGCCTCACCGCCGGCGCCAGCCCCACAGAAGGCGGCGTGGTCCTGGTGACCACGGCGATGAATCAGATCGAAATCGACCCCCAGAACCGCACCGCTTGGGTCGGGGCCGGGGTGATCAATCTCGACCTGGGCAGGGCGGCGGCCCCCTTTGGCCTCCAGTTCGCGCCCGATCCCTCATCGCAGCCGGCGTGCACCATCGGGGGCAACGTCGCCAACAACTCTGGCGGCGCCCATTGCCTCGCGGAAGGAGCGACCACCAGCCACGTACTCGGGCTCGAGGTCGTCATGGCCGGTGGTGAGGTGATGGTCCTGGGGAGTCAGGCACCCGACCCGCCCGGCCTCGACTTGAAGGGAATCATCGTCGGATCGGAGGGCACGCTCTGCGTGGTCACCAGGGCCCTGGTCAGGCTTCTCCCGCTCGAGGCCGACGTCCGCACCCTGCGCATCGACTTCGACACCCTGGGCGGGGCGGTGGAAACGGTGTCCAGTGTCATCGCGGCGGGCCTGGTGCCGGCGGCGATGGAGATCATGGACCAGAACTCACTAGTCGCCATCGAGAACTGGCTCCAGGCCGGCTTCCCCACGGACGCAGGGGCGATGCTTCTCGCCGAGGTGGTTGGGGAGCCCGAGGCGGTCGAGGCCGAATCCGCCCTCATCGGTCGCATTGCCTCCGATCACGGTGCCCGTCAGGTGGTGATCGCCATCGACCAGGAAGAGCGGGACATCCTGTGGAAAGGGCGCAAGGCTGCTTTTGGATCGGTGGCCCAGGTGGCGCCTGACTACTACCTCCACGACACCGTTGTCCCCCGTTCCAAGATGGGCCAGGCCATGGAGGAGGTGATGGCCATCGCCGCCAAGTACGACCTCACCGTCTGCAACATCCTCCATGCCGGCGATGGGAACCTGCATCCCCTCATGGCGTTCGACGCGTCGGTCCCGGGGACCATGGAACGGGTCCAGGCCGCTGGGCAGGAGATGGTCGAAGCCTGTCTCGCCCACGGTGGCGCATTGTCCGGCGAGCACGGGATCGGCCTCGAAAAGCGAAAGATGATGAGCTCGGCGTTCACCGAGCTCGACCTCGACGCCCAGGCTCGGATCAAGGAGGCCTTCGACCCTGCCGGTCTGTTCAACCCGGCGAAGGTCCTGCCCGAGGGCTCGCGTTGCTTCGACTTCGGGGGTGCGAGGAGGGAGATCCCCGAAGGGGCGTGGGTGTGAGCGGGGCCGCAGGCGCCACCCGAGTCGCCCCGGGATCGGTAGATGAATTGGCGGGATTGCTCCGGGAAGCCACATTGTCGGGATCGATGGTGCAGGTGGTTGGCGGGGGAACCCGCCAAGGCTTCGGCTCGCCAAAGCCTCCCGACGTCATCCTCGACATGTCGGGCTTCTCCGGCATCGAGGAGTGGGATCCCGATGACCTCACCGTCACCGCCGGAGCGGGCACTCCAGTGGCCGAACTGGAGGCGACGCTCAACGAGCGCTCGCAGACCGCGGTCCTCCCCGAGGTGCCCGGGGTCTCGACGATCGGCGGTGTGGTATCGGCCGGAGCCTCCTCGCTACGGAGAGGGCGGCTGCTCGGGACCAGGGAGCGGATGCTGGAGGTGACCCTGGTCACCGGTGACGGGAGGGTGATCCGGGCCGGGGGTCGGGTGGTCAAGAACGTGACCGGCTACGACCTCCCCAGGATGGTGGTGGGGGCCTTCGGCTCGCTGGGCGTGATCGTCTCCATCTGCCTAAAGCTGTGGCCCCGACCTCCGGCGGCGGCGACTGTGACCGTTCCCGACATGGAGACAGCCGCGCAGGTGACCCGACCCCTCGCCGTGCTCGAAGAGAACGACGCAAAGCGGGTCTTCCTGTGGGGCACCTACACCGAGGTCGAGGCGATCACCGACCGACTCGAGGGCGATGTGGCGGAGGGTCATGCCTGGCCTTCCGACCCGGAGGGGGCTTGGCGCTGGTCGTTGCGGGTGCCTCCGGCGTTGACCGGGCCTGCTCTGGAACGGCTTCCAGCAGGCTGGCGGTTCCTGGCGATCCACGGTGTCGGTGAGGTCCGGGCCGCCTCCGAAGACGCCGATGGCGCTTCAGACCTCCGGAGCTGGGCCGAGGAAACCGGCGGGAGCCTGGTGGTGGTGGCCGCTCCGCAGGAGGGCCTCGATGGCTTCGACCCCTGGGGCAAACCTCCTCCTGGGCTCGAGGTCCAGCGCCGCCTCATCGCCCAATTCGATCCGGCCCGGGTCATCAATCCCGGACGCCTTCCGGCGGGTCTGTGATGGCCTGGGTCACGGCCGAGCACCCGACCACCGACGAGCTCAACGCCTGTGTGCAATGTGGGCTCTGCCTCCCCGCCTGTCCCACCTTCCGATTGACCGGCAGGGAGACTGCATCTCCGCGAGGGCGAATCCACGCCATGAAGGCCGTGCACCAGGGAGTGCTCGAGGTCGACGGCCCCTTCCAAGGGATCATCGATTTCTGCCTCGGCTGTCGGGCATGCGAGCCGGTCTGCCCGGGCCTCGTTCCGTACGGTCGGCTTCTGGAGGGGACCCGGGCCGAGATCGTCGCCCAGCGCCGGACCTGGTCGCACCGGTTTCGCGCCTTCGTCCTCGGGACGGTCCTCGGGTCACGGAGCGCGTTGCGAGCGGGGACCGGCGCCGCCTCGCTGGCACAGCGCACCGGCGCCACCCGGCTCGCCCCGACCCGGATGCGCCGGTTGGCCTCCGGGATGCGGGACCTGAGAAGTCGCCCGGGCACGGTGGTCGGGCACGTGGGCGGAAGTGGGGCCGCGGGTCGGGTCGCCATGCTCTCCGGCTGCATCCAGGACCAGTGGTTCCAGCCGGTGAATCGGGCGGCCGTGGCGTTGCTGGAACGGGCCGGGTACCGGGTCGAGGTGCCCGCGGGCCAGACCTGCTGCGGCGCCCTGGCCGCCCACGACGGCAAGGCGCCCCAGGCCCGTGCATTGGCAAAGCGCAACACGACGGCCCTCGCCGGATACGAGATGGTGATCGCGACTGCAGCCGGGTGCTCGGCCCACCTCCGTGACTACGGGCACTGGGACATAGATGGTGAGAAGATCGGCTCGGTGTCGGTTGACGTGACGGTGGCCGTGGCCCGGGCGATCGAAGCCGGGCTCCTTCCTCGTCTGGCCCCGGGTTTGGGTCAGATCGCCGTCCAGGACCCGTGTCATCTGCGACATGCTCAGAAGGTCACTGCCGAACCGAGGTTGGTGTTGGAGGCGGGGGGCTATGAGGTGGTGGAGATCGACCCTGCCGGCATGTGCTGTGGCGCAGCCGGGCTCTACACCATCCTTCAGCCCGAAGCCTCTCAGGAATTGGGGAACCGAAAGGCCGATCAAGTGCGCTCTACGGGTGTGAGCAAGGTGGCCTCGGCTAACCCGGGATGCGAGATGCAACTGCGCAGCGCACTCGGCGCCGACTTTGAGATCGCACACCCCATCGAGTGGTACTTGCAAGCCATCAACGCCAGCCCCGACACCGGTATCGTCGCCGCCGTGGAGGAGCCAGTTTGACCGAGGGCACCAGCCAGGCCGACCCCCTTGCCCTGATCAAGCGTTACGCGATCCTGGCCTATGGGGCATTCGGGACCATGTTCGACGTCGGGCTCATGGTGTTGGGGAGCCTTCTGGTCGGGATGTCGATAGCGGTGCTCCTTGCCGGGTTCGAGATCGTCGACGTGGTCCAGGAGATGTCGACCGGAGGCATGCTGGCCTCGGCGCTGATCCTGGCCATCATCGGCCTGTTCTGCCTGGGTGTGGCGGCCGAGGGTCCGCTCGGCCGGGGTCGGAAGTTGGTCGGCTTCAAGCTGTGGGAGGTAGGGATCGGCCGCACCCTGGCGGCGTTCCTGGTGGGGTTCGGCGCCCTCCTGCTCTACGGAGTGATCAGCGGCCTGCTCGAGGACCTTCCCGAACCGTTGCACAAGGGCGCAGAGGGATTGCGTGCGGTGGGGATCGCGGGAATGGTGGTGATGCCCCTGGTCGGCGTCCCTCTCTCCCTGCTCATCAACTGGGCCCCCAACGCCCCGGACTGGGTGCGCAAGGCGGAGGTCCCCTCGATGTTCGTGGTCTGGGCCATCGCCACCATGGCGATATTCGCCTGATCTCTCAGAGGCTCTTGGCGTAGATCAGCAACCGCTGAATCGAAAAGCCCTCCCGGATCAGCGCCTCTGAGCTCCACCCGGTGTCCGCGATGTAGATCTGGAGCAGCTCCACCGAGGCCTGGCGCCCGACTTCGAGGATGCCCTGGATCAGGGCCGGGCCGTCGGCCGGATCGGTCGCCAGCCATCTCACCTGGAGCGTGTCTCCCTCGGGTTGGGCAACCACCCAGCCGGCCGCGCCCTGGAAAAGCGAGTGGGTGGCCAGTGCCTCGTCGAGGTCGGATCGGTGGGCTTTGCGCCACCGCCAGTTTCCTGCCCACAGCTCCCGACCGGCCCGAGCCAGGTCGCTAGCGGACCACAGCTGCCAGCCGGCGTCGGCATCGGCCGAGATCGCAGGGTGGAGTCGGTCCCGCTCTCGGACCAGGTGCCCTCCCACCTCGATCTCCCCAACCAGCCAGACACAGGTGTTCCGGTATCCCAGCTTCTCCACCTGGGCCCGGGCTGCATGGTTTTCCTCGTCGACGGAGAGGCGCACGATCTGCGCCCCACGACTGCGCGCCCACTCCACTCCGTCGTCGTTGAGTGCAGCTCCGATCCCCTTCCGGCGATGATCGGGATGAACTCGAGCTGCGCTCAGCCAGCCTTCGTTTGGTGAGAGCATCTCGGCGTGGGACACACCCACCGGTACGTCGTCGTCGTCGACCGAGACCAGGACATGAGCAGAAGGGTCATCGATCCACTCCGGGAGAACCTCGCCGATGTAGTCACCCCAGGAGAAGGTGTCACGGGTCCAGGCCGCGATCCTGTCCACATCCTCCAGGCGTGCCGGGCGCAACGTCGGGCTCATCGCTACATGCGTTCGGGGATCTCGATGCCGAGCAGGTCGAGCAGGCGGTTGAGCACGTCGAGGGCCCATGCCGATAACGCCAGCCATGAGCCCTGACGGTCCGGGTCGGGCTCGGAGAGGATGTGGCAGCTGTCGTAGAAGCGATTGAACCGCCCGGCGACGCCATAAGCGAAGTCGGCCAGGTGGTTCGGGGCGCGCAGATCGATGGCACGCTGGATGACCTCAGGGAAGCGGAGCAGGTCGAGGACCAGTTCCCGCTCCACCCCGACCGCCGGGGGAGTGAGCGGGCCCGGTGCAAGGCCGACTTCTTCTGCCCGACGCAGTATCGACTTGATCCGGACCGCGGCGTATTGGAGATAGGGCCCGGTCTTGCCCTCGAAAGAGCTGAAGCGATCGAGGTCGAAGATGTAATCGGAGACTCGGTTGTTGATCAAGTCGCCGAACTTGAGGGCGGCCACCCCCACCAGAGCCGCTATCTGGTCCCTCTCCTCTGCCGGGTAGTTCTCGGCGAGGTGGGCTTCGTCGAGGCGGCGTCGGGCGGCGTCGGTGAGCAATTGGATGACGTCTGAGAGGCGGACGACACCTCCCTCCCGGGTCTTGAAAGGCTTCCCATCAGGCCCGTTCATGGTGCCGAACCAGATGTGCTCCATGCGGGCACTCGCCGGGACGATGCCGGCTTGCTCGGCTGCCCGGAAGAGCTGGACGAAGTGGTCGGCCTGGCGCTTGTCGACCACGTAGAGGAGGAGGTCGGCGTGGAGATCCTCGAAACGCATCGCGATGGTCGCCAGGTCGGTCGTGCTGTACAGAAACCCGCCGACCTGAGTCTCCAGGATGAGCGGGGGCAAGTCCCGGTTGTCGTCTTCCCGCCCCACCCGGACCACGAGCGCGCCCTGGGACTCCTCGGCCACACCTGACGCTCTGAGCGAATCGGTGAGCGGCGCCAGCCGGTGGCTGACATCCGACTCTCCGTACCAGAGGTCGAACTCGACCCCGAGCGCGGCGAAGTCCGTTCGTTGTGACTCCTCAGAGACCGCCTTCATGTGACGCCAGAGAGCGAGGTATCCGGCATCTCCTTGCTGGAGGCGCACCGTTGCCTCCCGCGCCTGGTCGGCGAAGGCCTCATCGCTTCGGGCCCGGGCCGCGCCTTCGGGATAGATGCGTTGCAGGTCGTCGAGTGTCACCGGGCTGGTGTCGGGGTAGTCGGCTGCGGCGGGATCGAAGTAGGGGAGGGCGGGCTGCTCTTCGGCGATCGCCGCGATCAGGAGCCCCATTTGGAATCCCCAGTCGCCGAAATGGGGATCGCGGATCACCTTGTGCCCGGCGAACGAGAAGAGGCGGGCCAGCGAGTCCCCGATGATGGTGGCCCGGAGATGGCCGACGTGCATCGCCTTGGCCACGTTGGGCCCGCCGTAGTCGACGACCACCTGCTCGGGGCTGGCGGTGACCGGGTAGCCGAGGTAGGGATCGGACGCACTCTCGGAGGCGAACCGGGAAATCGCCTCGTTCGTGACATTGAAATTGATGAAACCAGGCCCGGCGACTGTCGGGTTCGTCAATTCATCGTGTTTCTCGATGATCGCCACCACCGCGTCGGCGATGTCGCGTGGTGACTTTCCAGAAGCTTGGGCGGCGGCCATCGCTCCGTTGCACTGGAACTGGGCGAGCTCCGGCCGCTGCGACGGAACCACCTCCCCGAGGGCGGGGTCGAGCCCGAGATCGGCGAACGCCGACCCGACCAGTTGGGAGAGGTGGGAGAGCAGGGACATTGGAGGCAGACCTTAAAGGGCCACGGGAAAGCGGAGCGCTGGCGTATTACGTATTACGTACTACGTCGCCTAATACTTCGCCAGGTCCTGGGCGTGGCGGACGATGCCCTCCGGGGTCGGGTAGAGCTGATTCTCCAGGGACCCGGCGTAGGGCATCGTGGGGACATCGGGGAGGGCGTACCTGCGCACCGGGGCGTCGAGGTATTCAAACGCCTTGTCGGCGATCTGGGCAGCGACTTCGGCGCCGAACCCCCCGAACTCCACGTCCTCGTAGACCACCAGGGCCCGGGAGGTCTTCCGCACCGACTCCTCGATCGTCGGCCAGTCCAGCGGCTTGATGCTGCGCAGGTCGATGACTTCGGGGCTGATGTCCAGCTCCTCGAGCAGGGGGACCGCTTCCAGGGCGAAGTGGGCCATCGCCCCATAAGTGATGATGGTGACGTCCTCACCGGGATGGGTGATCGCGGCCCGGCCGAGGGGGACCGTGTGCTCACCATCGGGATATGGGCCCTTGGCCAGTCGGTACAGCTTCTTCGGCTCCAGGTAGAGCACCGGGTCCGGGTCCTCGACAGCGCTGAAGAGGAGGCCCTTGACGTCGGCGGGCGTGGATGGGACCACCACCTTCAGACCGGGAACATGGGCGTAGAAGGCCTCGATCGACTGGGAGTGATAAAGAGCGCCGTGGATGCCGGCCCCGTAGGGGGTGCGGATCACGATCGGCACGTTCCACCGGCCGTCGGAACGGAAACTGATCCGGGCCGCCTCGGACACGATCTGGTCGAAGGCGGGGTGGATGTAGTCGGCGAACTGGATCTCGGGGATCACCTTGAACCCGGTTGCCGACATGCCGATGGCGGCCCCGATGATCGATGACTCGGCGATCGGTGTGTTGAAACAGCGGCTCGATCCGAAGCGATCGGTGAGGTCCTGGGTCGCCTTGAACACGCCGCCCTTGCGCCGGGCCACGTCCTGGCCAAAGACAACGGTGTCGTCGAAGGCCTCCATGACCTCGTGGAGGGCGCGGTTGATGGCGGTGATCAGATTCACCGACTCCCCGCTCACCTCGGGCTCGGGCTCGGTGGCGGCCGGCCCGGGCTCGATGACCCTCGCATAGACGCGGGTGGTTGGCTCGTCGGGGTCGGGGGCGGCCTCGGCGCTCTCCACCGCCATCGCCAGGACCCGGACCACTTCCTCATCGATCGCTGCTTCCTCTACCTCCGTGAGCAGCCGTTTCTCGATCAGGTACTGCCGGATCCGGGCCACGGGGTCACGTTTGCGCCAGGTCTCGACCTCCTCGCGTGTCCGGTATAGGGCGTCGTTGTCGTCCGAGGTGTGGGCGTAGTAGCGGTAGGTCTCGGCCTCGATGAGAGTGGGACCTTCGCCGGCGCGGGCCCGGGCCACCGCCGCCTTCATCGCCCGGTAGACCCGCAATGTCCGGTTCCCGTCGACCTCAACCCCGGGGAACCCGTAGCCCTCGGCACGGGCGGCCAAGCTCCCGGCCACCTCCTCGTCTTGGGGCACGGAGATGGCATACCCGTTGTTCTCGATCACGAAGATCAGGGGCAGCTTGTGGATTCCGGCCCAGTTCATCGCCTCGTGCCAGTCCCCCTCCGACGTCGAGCCCTCGCCGCCGTAGACCACCACCACCGAGTCCTCGCCGCGGAGCTTCACCCCGTGGGCGATGCCGACCGCGTGCAGGTATTGGGTGCCGATCACCGAGGACTGGCTCAACACCCTGAGCTCCCGAGATGACCAGTGCCCGGGGAGTTGGCGCCCCCCCGACATCGGGTCCGTCTTCTTGGCGAAGACGCCGAGGAAGATCTCCTCCGGCTCGAATCCCCAGGCCAGGCCGACACCCATGTCCCGGTAGTAGGGGAGGACCCAGTCCTTGTCCCGGTCCAGGGCGAACACCGAGGCCACCTGAACCGCCTCGTGACCGGATGACCCGACGACGAAAGGCGCGCGGCCTTGGCGTTGCAGTGCGAAGAGCCGGTCGTCGATGCGACGGGCGAGCAGCATCAGCCGGTACATCTCGACAACCTGCTCGTCGGTGAGGCCGATGTCGCGATGGTTCAGGTTCAGCTCGGAATCGGGTACCGGTACGCGCTCTTCCATCGTCAGTTCCGGTCGTCCCCGCTGCGTCGGAAGCGTCGGAGATCTCCTATCTCCTGGATCCGTTTCTCGGCGAGATCGATGGCTGCCTGGTTGGGGCTCATCCCTCCGCTTTTGGCCGTCTCCAGAACGCCCATCGTGGCCTCGAAAATGGCATCGACCCGGTGGGTCGCCCTCAACTTGCTGTATCCGAGCAACTCGTCATAGACGTTGATCAGGCCCCCGGCATTGACCACGAAGTCGGGGGCGTAGAGGATCCCTCGGGCTGCGATCAAGTCGGCGTCGGAGTCGCTGGCGAGCTGGTTGTTGGCGCTCCCCACCACTGCCTGGCAATTGAGGCGGGGAATGGTGGTCGGGTTGAGCCCGGCCCCCATCGAGCACGGCGAATAGATGTCACAGTCGACCGAGGCGATGTCGTCGGGGTCGACAGTCTTCACCCCGTAGGTCTCCACCATCGCGGCGACCGCCGACTCGTTGACGTCGGAGACGATCACCTCGGCCCTGGCCTCGACCAGGAACTGCACCAATGCCGACCCGACCTTGCCCACGCCTTGGACCGCAAAGCGCCGGCCTTCCAGCTCGGGGTCGTTCCAGAGGAAGCTGGCCACGGCCCGGATGGCGGCGTAGAGGCCGCGAGCCGTCATCGGTGAGGGGTCGCCGGAGCCTCCCTCGTAGGCGCTGTTCCCGAAGGCCCATTTGGTCTCCCGGCGCACGATGTCCATGTCCGGCGCGGTGGTGCCCACGTCCTCGGCTGTGATGTAGCGCCCCTGCAGGCTGTCGACGATGCGGCCGTAGGCCCGGAGCAGGCGCTCGGACTTGTCGGTCCGAGGGTCTCCGATGATCACTGCCTTGCCCCCGCCCAGGTCGAGACCGGCGGCCGCCGCCTTGTAGGTCATCCCCTTGGAGAGGCGGAGCACGTCGGTGAGAGCCTCGTCCTCGGTCTGATAGTCAAAGAAACGGGTCCCGCCGAGAGCGGGACCCAAAGCCGTGCTGTGGATGGCGATGATGGTTCGGAGGCCCGAGACCTTGTCGTATCCATGGAGGATCTGCTCGTGGCCCTCCCGGGCGACCTCATCGAATACCACCAAGCTCCGCGCTCCTTTTTCAAACCGAGTGGTGTTACCCGCCGGTCCGATCATACCCCTTACCCAAATTCGGGGCCCCCTGCCACCTTTCCCGCATCCTCTGCCAGGATGAGGCTGTGATCAAGACGGCATTCATGCGGGTCTACACCTCTGAGGCCGTGCCCATCGACGATCCTGTGCCCGGCTTCGTCCGCAGCTACGCCCTGCTTTCTGAGGCGGAGGCCGAGCCGGACTGGGTGGTGGATTGGAACGGGCGAACCCTTACCTGTCCCCGTCACCTCAGGCTCCGGGTGCTGGAGTCGACTGTCGCCTTCGCCAATGCCTTCCGTGGGCTGGGTGCCGGGCTGATACCCGAGGAGGCGGCGCAGGCCGCCGACCGCGAGCTGCGCGCCTACCACGAGGACCATCCCTCGCACCGTTCCCATGTCCTCACCGCGGCATGGCACGTCCCGGTCCGCTGGTTCACCGCCTTCGTCGCCGACGACAAAGAGCTCTACGAGGTCGGGGGCCAGGCGCGACTTCGCTTGCGGGCGGACCTGCCTCTCGCCCGGGAACGGGTGGCCCGTGCCCTCGACGTGTTGCGGGAGCTCCAGGTGTTTCAAGGCCCGGCCGAGGAGTTGGGGCAGTTGGCCGAGTGGCTCGACGGGTTCCCCGAGGACTCGATGGTGGAGCTCGACTACGCCGGGGTCTCCGACCTCTTCGATCCCCAGGACCTGGTGTTCGACGAGTCGGTGGAGCTGGTGCAGCAGTCGGTGAACGCCCTGGCCGAGGGGGACATGCTCAGCGCCGGGGAGAACTACGGCCGGGTGGTGTCGCGCTGGGCCCCGGCCTTCTCGGTGACCTTCAGCAACTGACCGTCCCCGCCCTCTCGCTCAAAATTTGGACATCCAGGGGTCGAATGGTGACCTCGTCGTCCAAATTTCGGGGATGGTGGGAACCGACCGTGGGTTTGCGACGTCAAACACACCGAGGCGGAGCCGTTCGGCGCCGTCTCCCTTCCTTCCTGATTTTCAGGTTTGCGATGCTCGTGGCCGCCTTCGGGCGCCATCAGGTAGTTGCCGCCCAGCGATGGGCGGCCCATCTCCTCCTTCCTCGACTACCTGGCATCGCAATGCGCGGAGGGCCCCGGAACCCACCATCCCGGGGCTCTCCGACACCACGGTCTCGCCTTTCACCTTGACGGCCCGCTGGATTGGCGTACCATCGTCTGCAGTGACATCTCCATCCACCTGCACCTGCGTCTGCGCCTGTTGTCGCGCGGCTGTGCCGTGTGGGTAGTGATGTACTGAACAAGACCTAGTCCAGAAACCACCAGAACCCGCACCGGCACCCCGGTTGCGGGTTTTTCTTTTGCCCGAACGAGGAACTGAAAGCATGACGATCACCACCATCCCGAAATCACTCGGGACCGACCGCGCCCTGAAGCGCTTCGAGGACATCAGGGACCTGCTCCCCGATGTCGACAACCCGACACCGCTGGTCCGCCTCAACCGCCTCGTCCCGGACGACCGGGGCGACGTCTATCTCAAGCTGGAGTGGCTCAACCCCTTCGGCTCGATCAAGGACCGGGCCGCCGCCTATCTCCTCGATGGCCTCATCGAACGGGGGGAGCTGGGGGACCGCGACCTGGTGGAGGCGACTTCGGGCAACACCGGGATCGCCCTCGCCGCCCTGGCTGCGCTGCGCGGGATTGGAGTCACGGTGACCATCCCCGACGGCGTGCCCGAGGAGAAGAAGGTGATCCTCCGCATGCTGGGCGCCGAGGTCTGGGAGACACCGGACGACCTGTGCCCGGTGGAGCACCCCAAGGACGGCGCCATCGCCCTTGCGCAATCACTGGCTGCCTCCGACAACGGCTCGACGTTCGCCATGGCCGACCAGTACGCGAACCCGGACAACGTGAAGGCCCACTACGAAACGACAGGGCCCGAGATCTGGCGACAGACCGGCGGCAACGTAACCTGGTTCGTGGCCGGTCTTGGCACCACCGGGACCATCAGCGGGGCCGGCCGGTACCTGAAAGAGCGCAACCCGGGGGTCAGGGTGGTCGGAGTCGAGCCCCAGCCCGGGCACCGCATCCCAGGGCTGAAGAGCTTCCAGGAGGCGCGCCAGCCCGACATCCTGGACTGGGACGTCATCGACGACGTCATCCGGGTCGACGACGACCCGGCATACGAGACGACGAGGCGCCTCTGGCGTGAAGAGGCGCTCACTGTGGGGCCCTCCACCGGCGCGGTGGTCAACGCCATCTCCCGCATCGATACCGGTCCCGGCGACCTCGTCGTCGGCATCTCGGCCGACTCTGGCTTCAAATACACCGGCTACTTCGCGGAGGCCCTCGGCGACGAGGGTCTGCCCCGCGTCTGAAAAGGAGAACAACATGACCACCCAATACACCCCGGTCGCGGCGGACCTGAAGGTCGACGCAGTGCTCGACACATCTGGCCTGCTCTGCCCCCTGCCCGTCTACAAGGCCTCGATCGCCCTTGGCCAGCTGTCTCCAGGAGAGGTGCTCCATTTGATCAGCACCGACCCCGGTTCCCTGGAGGACATCCCGGCACTCGCCCGTCAGACGGGAGACACCCTGCTGGGTCTCGAGCGCACCGAGACCAACCAGCTGTTCTGGATCGAGAAAGGAAACAGGTCGTGACCGACATTCTGGAGAGACAGGCTCCAACTCCCGTCACCGAGCCGCGCCCCAAGCGCATCGCACTCATCGCCTCCAAGGGAACCCTGGACCAGGCCTATCCCCCGCTGATCTTGGCCACGACCGCGGCCAGCCTCGGTTGGGAGGTCGGGGTGTTCTTCACCTTCTTCGGGCTCGACATCCTCCACCAGGAGAGGTTCGACAAGCTGAAGATGGCATCGCTGGCCAACCCGGCGGGCCCGATCCAGATGCCCAACATCCTCGGCGCGCTGCCCGGTGCCACCGCGGCGGCGACTGCGATGATGAAGAAGTGGATGAAGGCGGCGCAGATGCCATCGGTGCCCGAGTTCATCGACATGAGCCAAGGGCTGGGAGTCAGGTTCTTCGCCTGTTCCACCACCATGGGGGTGCTCGGTGTCGAAGAGGATGATCTGATCAAGGGGGCGGAGATCGCGGGGGCCGCGGCCTTCCTCGACTACGCCGCCGACGCCGACATTCAGCTCTTCATCTGACCGACGACCCTTTCCCTAAATTGAGACGAAAAAGCCGCTCCAGCGACCCTCTTCGTCTCAATTACGAGGCGGGGGTCGTCGCCATCGCCCGCTCCCGGACCACCGGGAGTTGGGGCTCGATCCTGACGTCGCGACGCCTGAGCCGTTCTCCGCAGTGGCCGCAGTGGGTCACGGCGTGGGCCTCCTCACCACAGATGACATGGATCACCCGCTGCCGGTCCTCGCCGGCGGGGGGAAGCCAGCGCTCCCCGTAACTCCATAGGGTCATCATCACATCGAACAGGTCCTTGCCCTGCTCGGTGAGCAGGTACTCGTGACGGGGTGGCCGATCCTGATACGGCCGCGTCTCGAGGAGCCCGGCACCGACCAGCCGCTCCAAACGGTCGGTGAGCACGTTGCGGGCGATCCCGAGGTCGTTGGCGAACTCATCGAACCGCCTTACACCGAGAAACGCATCGCGCAGGATGAGGACCGTCCAGGCGTCATTGACCAGTTCCACGGTGTTGGCCACGGCGCATTCCAAATGGCTAAGGGACTTTCGGGACATGGCGACAACTATACCCGGTAGTGAGTTGCAATCCACTACTCACTGCGGTAAGTTGCAAATAGCAACCCACGGAGAAAGCCATGACTGCAAGAGCGATTCGCAGACTACGGCGTCGGCCGCCGAAGCCCGAGTTGGTGCTGTTCGAGCTCACCATGGAAGAGGTGATGGCCGACCTCGACTATCCGGGGGACGAATCGGACTGAAGGAGCTCAGGCCGAGGTGGCGAGAGAGATCCCGGCCGCCCGCTCTGGCGTGGCTGGCAGGGTGAGCTCGAACCGGGTCCACCCCGAGCGACGGCGGTAGACCAGGTCACCATCCATCATCCGGGCCAGCTGTCGGGCCACCGCCAGCCCCAGGCCCACCGAGTCGGGCCGGCCCTCAGCGGTTTGCGCCCGGTAGTAGGGGTCGAAGATCTTCTCGGAGTCGACCACGTTGATCCCGGGCCCGTCGTCGGCAACGACGAACACCGCAAGCTCGCCCAACGAGGACACGGTCACCCTGACGTTCTCGCCCCCGTACCGGGCCGCGTTGGTCAACAGGTTGCGCATGATCTGACGGGTGCGCAGGGTGTCGGCCCAGGCCGGGGTCGGCTCACCCTCGACCACCAACTCCAGGCCGACCCGCATCGAGTCGACCACCGATTTCGACTCCTCGTAGAGGTCGATCGCGGCGGGCTTGATCGTCAGGTTGCCTGAGGCTGCGCGCTCGGCGGTGAGCAGGTCGTCGACGAGTTGAGCCATCTCCACGCTCTGGCTGGCGATGAGTTGCACCATCTCGGTGATCTCCTCGTGGGTGTAGCCGTCAACCCCTTCCGCGAGCTCTCCGGCGAACCCGACCACCGCGGCAAGCGGGGTCCGTAGCTCGTGGCTCACCGTGGCGATGAATCGGTCCTTGGCCGCGGCCAGCTCTTCGAGGCCCTCCCGGGCCTGCTCCCGCTCCCAATAGGCGCCCACCATCGCGGCAGCCCGGGTCAGGGCTTCGATCTCGATCGGGAGCCAGGTCCCGTCTCTCCAGAAGTCCGAGTAGCCGATGGTCCCCACCCATTGGTCCCGGATCAGGATGGGGGCCATCAACTCGGACTTGATCCCCTCTGCCTCATAGCGGTCACGGATCGGGCTGGGCAGCTCGGAGGTGATGAGTTGGGTGGGCCGCCCCGCAGCCAAGGCCTCGGAGACCTTCTCGAGCTGGTCGTAGTCACCCTCGTCGAAAGCGCTCTCCCCATCGGGCACGTTGGCGCCGACAGCATCGGCGACGATCTCCCAGGTCACATTGCCTTCGCGATCGATGCGGTTGACGTCGATGTACGCGTAATCGGCGTCGGTCGCCCCCAGGAGGGCATCCAGCGCTGCGGTCAACGGATCGTCGTCACGACTTGTCAGCAGGACCTGCGAGCAGCGGGCCAGGGCATGCTGAATTCGGGACTGAGTGGCTTCCATGTCCGAGGCCACAGCAAGTGATTCAATGAGATTCCAGGTCAGCCAGATGACGAGCACCTGGCCGGGGATTCCGATCAGGATCCAGCTCACGGCAACGGAGAACTCGGGCTGTTCGATGATCACCGCGGCGATTGCATAGAGGGCGATGAAGGTCGAGCCCACGATCAGGGCCCCCGTGGTTCGGGAGGCCCGGGTGGTCACATAGATGATCGAGAGCAGCACGAGGAATGCCAGCGTCGTTCCGGTGTCGAACCCGGAGACGTTCATCGTGCCCATGGCATCGATGAGGCTCAGCGCGCCGAAGGTGAGGGCGGCGAGGACGATGGGCACCTCGGTGCGCTTCGAGGTCATCAGGTAGTAGAGCGAGACGATCGCGATCAGGCCGTATGCGATCGCACGGACCGGGGCTCCCGGATCGGAAGCCATGAGCGAGCTGACCTCGGCTATGACCCCCACGGAGCCACCGATCAACCCTGCAAGCAGGGCGGCTTTTCGCTCGCGCTCGTTTCCACCCGTGCCCGATGGGGAGATCATCCAAGTTGTTATCGGACGTTTCTGCTGGTGAGTTGACCACAGCCCACGCAGCGGTGGCCGGTGGGATCGGTAGCCTGATGCCATGTCGCGCACGGTTGTTCTGGTGTTGGTGCTGATGGCTGTGGCGGCATGCACCGGGGGTTCTTCTTCCAGCACGAGCCCGGCGGCAACGGTCGACCTCAGTGGCGATACCACGACGACGGTGGCGACCTCCGCTTCTGTCAGCAACTCGACCAGCGGGGTGAACCGACTGGTGACGATCGACGATGGGGGCAACATCGTGACCATCGATCCCGATGGGTCGAATCCCTCGGTCATCACCGACGACGGCGGGACGGTCAGGTACTTCCAGCCCATTTGGTCACCGGTGGCCGATCGTCTGGCCTGGGGTGAGGGAACGGAGCAGCCTTCGGTGGGCTCGAGCGCCGGTGATGGCAGCGACCGCAAAGCCACGTCGATAACCGCGCCGACCTTCTATCTCAATTGGGCACCGGATGGTTCCCAGGTCGGGATCCTCTACGGGGGGCCGCAGGGTGTCATCCTCGAGATCGTCGACCCGGCGGAGAGCAGCACCACGACGATCGGAGCCGGCACTCCTTTGTACTTCTCCTGGAGCCCGGACAGCACGGAGATGGCGGTCCATGTCGGCGGGGCGACGTTCGGCACCATCGAGCCCGGCGGGGAGTTGATGGACCTGGGATCGACGACCGCGGTCTATCAGGCGCTGCGGTGGACCACAGCCGGGATCTTCCACATCGATAGCGGTGGGCTGGAGTTGGTGACCGGCGACGATGAGGTCCTGTTGGCCGAGCTGCCCGGGGAGCCGGTCTACTTCGTCCCCAATGCCCAGGGCACCAAGGTCGCCATCGAGTCGTTCACCGACGAGCCGGCGGGCTCGACTGCAGCCACCGGAGTCGCCTCGGTTAAGGCGAATGCCGTCTCTGTGCTCGACGTCACGACCGGAGAGGTCGATGTGGCATCCGAGGACACGTCGATCGGCTTCTTCTGGAGCCCGGATGGGGAGGGTCTGCTCATGCTGCAACTCACCGGGAGCACCGGGGAAGCTGATGTCTCGGTGTGGCGGGACGGAGAGACCACCCCGCTGGTCAGGATGACGCCACCGATCTCCTTCTTCCAGAACGTCCTCCAGTACTTCGACCAGTACGCCCAATCGCTCCAGTTGTGGTCGCCCGATTCGGCGAGCGTCGCCCTCCCCGGGCAGATCGGCGAGGAGTCCGGAGTGTGGGTGATCCCCGCCGACGGCGGAGAGCCCTCTCTGGTGAGCGACGGTGACTGGGTGGCCTGGTCCTATGGCTGAGTCCACCGCTCAGCGGTATCGCCCGTGGGCAGCCGGTGCAGCCGTGATCGGCGCATTCATGCTCGCCACCTACCTTGCGCTCATACTCTCCGAAGACGGAAACACCGTGTCTTCGATTCTTCCTTGGGCTGTCCTGATGGCGTCGGCCGCTGCCATGGCACTGGGCTCGCTGTTCATGGGTGACCGCCGCCCGGCGCGCAATCTCTTGATCGGAGCCGCTGTGCTGTTTGGGCTCCTTGGTGTGGTGAGCATCCTCACGATCGGCCTCGGATTCCTGGTTGCCGCCGCGCTGGCGACAATCGGCATCGTCAAGTTCCAGCCGGCTTAGGCTCACCGGCCTCGAGCGCCCGCCGCAGCGCCTCCTCGAACAGATGGGGCTCGGTGAGGAAGGAATCGTGGCCCTTCGGCGACTGCACGTGGATCCACTCCACCGGCACCCCGGCGCTCTTCAGTGCCGACACCAGCCCTTCCTGCTCCTCGGGGTAGAAGCAGACATCGGTGTCGATGGTGAACACGTGCCACTGCTGCTCCCGACACGGGGCCAGAGCTTCGACATAGCTCTCGGCACCACTGTCCTCGAGCAGGTCGTAGTTCGACCAGGAGTCGATGATTCGGAGATAGCTGTTGGGGTCGAAGCGAATCACCAGCTTCTGTCCCTGGTTCCAGAAGTACGACTCGACGGGATGAGTCACATAGGGGTGGTCGACGACCTCCTTGCGTGCCCGCTCCTCGATGGCGCCCAAGGACACGAAGGACTTGTGGCTGATGATCCGGGCCAGGGCCAGCCCGTCGGCGGGAAACTCCCCGTCGTAGTAGTTGCCCCCGTTGAAGTTGGGGTCGTTGAGGATGGCCAGCTTCTGCTCGAAGTTGAACATCCGGTGCAGGGTGGTTCCCGCCAAACCACCGGCCAGGATGATCACGTTCTCCACCAGATCCGGGTAGCGGGCCGCGAGGGACATGGAGAGCAGCGCCCCGACAGAGGCTCCGGCGACTGCCTTGAGACGTGTGATCCCGAGGTGTTCGAGAAGGGGGAGCTGGGACTCGATCATGTCGGCGAGGTGGAGCGGGGGGAACTCGGGCCCATACCGCTCACCCGTGCGGGGATCAATCGACTCCGGCCCGGTGGTCCCGTAGCAACCACCCAGGTAATTGACGCAGATAACGGCGAAGCGATCGGTGTCGACACCAAGGCCAGGGCCGACGAACCCCTCCCACCACCCGGTCTGGTTCTCCTCCACCCACCGGCCCACTCCTTCGACGGAGGGTGTGAACCCGGCCACATGCTGACTGCCGGTGAGGGCGTGGAACAAAAGGACGACGTTGTCCCGCTCCGGTGAGATCTCGCCGTGAACCTCGTAAGCAAGCCGGACCGCGGGCAGCAGGTCCCCGCTGCGCATCTTGAATGGCAGCACCCCGTCAGGTAGGTCGAAGAATTGGGTCTCCACCACCGGCGTGCCCGGCTCGCTCATCTGTTACTCCTCAGGACACCGTGTCGGCAGCTGGTAGACGAAGGGTGGACGACCAGTGTCGCACACCCAACTTCTACCACGCCGCTCAGGCGAGGACGACGTCGAGAGGCACCGACCGCGAAAGGCAATGCCCCACCGGGGACGTGGAGACCACCTTGCGGTGAAGGGCTTCGATCGCCTCTTGATCGGCATCGGACTCGATGTGGACCGTGGCCCCGATCGAGGAGAAGCCGGCGTTCCCGTCGCCCAGCCCGAGGAAGGTCTGGAGGTCGAGGTCTCCTTCGAGCTCGATCCGCAAGTCCTTCAGCTCTATACCGGCCACCGTGGCGTTGGCCGCGTATCCAATCGCCAAGCAGGAGCCCAGCGCCCCGAGGAGCTGCTCCACCGGATTGGGTGCGGTGTTGGTGCCACCCAGGCCGGGCGGCTCGTCGAAGGCGACCGGCTCCAGGTCACGGGAGCGGGCCGTTGTCCGAAACGCGCCGCCCCAAGTTACTTCGGACTTCCAGGTGGTGAGCCCCTTGTCGGGGTCCTCCTGGACGGCCTGGACCAGGGCGCCGACGGTGGGGAGGTCGACTTCGTTGAGGTAGGTAGTGGTCATCAGGATTTCCTTCCTTGCGTAAATGGGTGTGTGTCAGCACCGCCGAAG
The DNA here is from genome assembly GCA_963780755.1 of uncultured Acidobacteriota bacterium. Classification (GTDB taxonomy): domain Bacteria; phylum Actinomycetota; class Acidimicrobiia; order Spongiisociales; family ZC4RG35; genus JALYNX01. The sequence continues at coordinate 369,586 of CAWACX010000002.1, read as the reverse complement.
CGTCAGGGTGCTCTCGGGTGGGGGCGGTGAGTTACGAGCGCCGAACGCTCGGGCATGCCACCCGAGAGCGTCGACAACACATGCACCGGAAGGAACCGGGTGTTTGTTGAACCACTTGTCGCACAGTCAGACCTCCAGTCTCATTCGTCCCGACGCGCTCATGCGAGCGCCCGAGGCGGAGGTCCGCCGTAGGCATCTCATCGATCAGGCATTGGCACCGAACGAATCGGTTGCCGCGGTTTCACAGGGCCTGTCCCTCCACCGCTCTGGATGAGCGCTGTCAAGTGAGGGGAAGTGTTGCGCCTGGAGAAGGGCGAGTCAAGACATGAACCGGACCGGGTGTCAGCCGTCGCTCCGCTTCTTGGAGAAGCGCCAGCTCACCCCACCGAGGAGGGTGATCAGGAGCGCGGCGCCGAGCACGAACCCGATGTCATACCAGTTGCCCGTGTTGTGGACCTCGTAGATGTTGACGCTGTCACCGAAGAGCGACAGGACGAACGAGACGGGGACCAGGAAACCGTGCAGGACGCCGAGGCCGAACCCGGCCACGTATCCCTCCGGTGAGTCCACGCCGACCTGGGAGTTGACTCCGGGCATGCAGGCGGCGAGGGCCACCATCATCAAGACCAGGGCCGAATGCCTTTGCTTCATCAATGCCTCCCGTGCCTTCATACGCTAGACCGCGGCAATAACGGCTCGCGGCGCGGTTCCCAGGGCCAGAATGTGCGCCATGCTCAGAAAGTGCCTGGTCCTCGCCCTCGTGGTCCTTCTCGCTGCCTGCGAATCAGTTGGCGACGACCCGCCACCGGACCTAACCGAAGAGGTGATGGCGGACCTGTCGGCTCGGGCCCTGGCAATCGCCTGTGAGCAGCAGTGCATCGGCAATGAGGTGCCGATTCGGGACCTGGTCTACGAGGTTGCTGAGACGACCCCGCTCACCGGCCCACCTCTGTCAGACGTCCAACGCCAGGCGATGACCCAACAGTTCACCGAGGTGACATTCCTGAGTGACGCCGAAGCCGATGAGATGCTTGCGGCCGATGGTGTCGTGCTGGCGGTGGGGCCGGTCACGGAGATAGAGCCCGGTACGGTCCAGGCCGAGGTCATGGCCCAGGGATCCGACAGCCAGACGATCTACCAGTTGCGTTACCAATGGTCCGGCGGTGACTGGGTGCCGATTTCGGAGTGATCACTCTGGCAGGGTGACGATCACCTTCCCGACATTGCCGCCTTCCATCATGTAGCGGATGGCCTCGGGAGCCTTCTCGAGAGGGAACGCCCTGTCGATGACCGGGGTGAGCTGCCCGTTCTCGAGGAGTTCCTTCAGATAGGCCATCGACTCGCTCTTGGGAAGCATCTTGAAGTCGAGGTTCGATAGCTGCCTGGTGAAGGGGGATCTCAGCATGAGACCGAAGAAATGGGGGAGGCTCCCCATCGCCCCTTGCCCCTCCTTGCCAAAGTTGTCGTGGCCGATCAGGACGTAAGTGCCATCGGGAGCAAGTGCTTGGCGAGCCTTGGAGAACGGGTGATTCCCCGGGATGTCGACGATGACGTCATACAGCACTCCCGCTTCTGTGAAGTCCTGAGTTCGATAATCGATCACGTGCTCGGCGCCCAGCGATCGGATCATGTCGAGCTTGTCTGCGGAGTCGACACCTGTCACCGCGGCGCCGGCGGCCATGGCCAGTTGGACCGCGACTGCGCCCACGCCGCCCCCTGCGCCGTTGACCAGAACCTTGTCTCCGGGCTCGACCTTTGCCTCCTGACTTATGGCACGGAGCGCGATCAAACCAGAGGTGGGCACCGTGGCCGCATGCTCGAATCCGACATTCGCCGGCTTGCGGGCCAACCCTTCAACCGGCACCGAGACGTATTCGGCATAGGCACCGCCGTTGCTCCACGAGTAGCCGCGCACCGTTTCGCCGAACACCTCGTCGCCAGGCCCAAATCCTCTTACCTTGCTCCCCACCTCCTCGACCACACCCGCCATGTCGGTCCCCGGGATCGGGTTCTTCGGCCCGGCCAACCCGGCCCCCATCATCCGAAGAACATGCGGGCGCCCGACGATCATGTGCCAGATGTCGGGGTGGACCGAAGCCGCTCGGACCCGCACCAGCACCTCGTCCTCGCCCACAGTGGGAGGGTCCACCTCGGCGACCCGAAGGTCATCGACCGTGCCGTACCGGTCCTGGATGATGGCTTTCATCGCCGTCGACCGTACCGAAGCCTGAACCGACCTGCCCTCGGGATGGGATAGGGTCTCTCGGATGATGAGCCGAGCCTCGCTCAGAACGGTGACTCAGCGGCTGGTCTGGAGCACGGTCCTGCTCGCGCTGCTCGGCGCATGTGAGGCGGTCCTGCCACCGGACGCCAGCATCCCCGATGTCAGCGTCACCGGCACCCTTCCAGACGTGACAGTGCCCGACGTGACGACCCCAGACGTCACCTCGCCGGATGTGACCGAGCCCGAGGTCACCACCCCGCCCGAGACCGTGCCCGACACCACCACGCCGGAAGAGACCGTGCCCGACACCACGGAGACCACGGAGGCGGAGACGACCACGCCTGACGAGAGTGAAGAGGAAGCTGCGGCGGAGCCGTCCGAGGAAGAGGGGACATCCCCATGGTTGTGGATAGTCCTGGCAGCGGTGGTCATCGGCCTTCTGGTGGCGGTGCTCACCCGGCGCGGCGCTGCCCGCTCCGCGGAATCATCGTGGAAAGAGCGTGCCCGCTCTGCCCTTGGCGGCGTGGCCACCATCGAAGCCACTCTCGGGCGTCCAGCGACCCTCGATCCTGCGGACCATGAGGCGGTGCGCCGGAGCGTGGCCGGGGCTCGTGATCAGTCAGTCACGTTCGAGCAGCTCGCCTCGACGGCGTCGGACCAGGCGCTGGCGCAACAGGCGGCAGCGACCGCCGATGCGCTCCGCGTCCTGGCCACGTCCAGCGAGATCGAACTCGAGGGTCTCACCTCGGGAGCCCTGAGCTCGCTTGCGGATCGAGAGGCGGCCGAGACGGAACGACGGGGCCACGTTCAGGCCCTTCACCAGGCTGCGGAACGCCTTTCTCAAAGTCTCGTGTGAAGGATCGTGGTCATGGGCATCGGAACGCTGCGGTGTGTGGTGATCAACGTCACCGACCTGCCACGGGCATATGAGTTCTGGAGTGCGGTGACCGGTCTCGAGGTGATCGGCTCCGAAACGGGTTGGCACGACTGGCTCGGCTACCTCGGCACCAAGGACCCGCGGAAGCACGAGATCATCCTGCAGCGTGTCGACACCTCGCCGTTGGAGATCCAGGCCCCGGATCCGAACCGGCCCAATCAGATGCACATCGACATCACACCGCGGGAAGGCATCGATCAGGCGATCGCAGAGATCCTCGAGCTCGGCGGTCGGGTGAAGAAGCCACCGAGCCTCTACCCCCGTCCCGGATCACATGGCGACGAGCCGCCCGGCATCGACTGGGCGGTGATGCAAGACCCGTTCGGCAACGAGTTCTGCCTCGTCTCCGACCTGACAGATGAGCAGTCGCTGGCGGCGATGGCGGCCATAGATGCCACGACGGATGAGGAGTGGAGAGCCGCGGCCGGGGTCACCCGCTGAAGGTCACGTCCTTGGTCTCGGTGACGCCGGCGGTGCGCCCGGGCGCTGCCGCCTCACCCCAGTACATGTTGGTATGGGCGATGACCAGGTCAGGGGAGGGGGCGCCCCATTCGCTCAGGTCCTCGGTGGTGTGGGCGTCGCCGACCAGTGTCACGTCATAACCACGGATGAAGGCGCCGTGGATGGTGGCTCGGACACATGCATCGGTCTGTGCTCCGGTCACGACCAGGCGTCCCACCGATGCGCCGGCGAGCACCTTCTCGAGATCGGTGGCCTCGAAGGAGTCGTTGAACGTCTTGTGGACCAGGGGCTCTGAATCCTGGCGCGTCAGTTCCGGGACGTACTCCCAGGCTTCACTGCCCATCTCCAAATTGTCGTCGGAGTGCTGGACCCAAATGATCGGGACTTCCTCCTCACGGGCCTTGGCGACGAGGGAGTTGATGTTGGCGACCACCGCGTCGCGTTCATAGGCGTCGCCCACGACGCCGTTCTGTACGTCGATGACGACTAGGGCGGTGTTCGGTCGATTCGAAAGCGTGGTCATGAGGCTCCTCCGCGTCGGATGTTTCTATTCAGCCACGCTAGGCCGACCCACCGACAAGTTCCGATGTCAGAGCCCCAGGATGAAGGGATTTGCGGTGAGGGACGCCGTCGATCCGTCGACCTTCGTTTTCAGTTTGGAGTACTGCAGCCGGCTGACAGCCGATCAACAGCCGGCCGACAGCCCATTCCCCGGAAAACGGGGGAATGGCAACACGGCAAGACCGCTCCCGCATCCTCATCGTCATTGCGATCCTCGGCATCCTGGTCCTGGAATGGCTCGGTATCGGAACCTCACTTACGGCGAATCCATCGAACCCGGTGGAGATCGCCGTGGTCGAGTATGGACCTCGACTGACCGGGACCCAGCAGAGCCTCTTGGAATACGGCTTGAGCCGATTCGCCGAGCATGGATTGGTCCTCCCCCCCATTCACATCGAGTTCTATCCGACGGTTGCCGACTGTAAGGGCCACAAAGGTTCCTACACCAACCAGACCCGGACAGTGCGTATGTGCACTGTGGACAAGTCGACAATGCTCCACGAGTTGGCGCACGCCTGGGCCAATCTCAATCTGAGTGACGTCGAGAGGGCAGCCTTCGCAGCTCACCGGGGCCTGGATGCTTGGAACGATCAGGGCGACTCGTGGAACGACCGGGGCACCGAGCATGCGGCGGAGATAATCGCCTGGGCGCTGACCGACGAGCCGAACGCGATCAGGTTCACATTCGTGTCAGACGACGGAACGCCGCAATCGGTCTTCCGCCTCTTCTCTATCGAGAACAGCTCCGTCGAGGCACTTCACGATGGGTTTGTAGAGCTGACTGGTATGGAGCCGATGTTCCGGTCATCGCAAGAATGGGACTCTCAAGCCCTCGAGGCTGATTGGCAAGCGAAGGTGGGTGTGATGAGCTCACCGGAGATCAACCGGTAGTACATGACCAGGCGGCCGACCGGGGCGTACGATTTGCAGGATGGAGTTCCGGGTTCTCGGATCCCTCGAGGTGAACCACGGAGGGGAGCCAGTCTCCGTCGGTGGGCCGCAGCGTCGTACTCTTCTCGCCCTTCTGCTCACCCACGTCAACGAGGCGGTCTCGGCGGACTATCTGATCGACCAGCTTTGGGGGGAAGAGCCGCCCACCGCAGCGAGAAAGTCCCTGCAATCCCATGTCGCCAACCTGCGCAACTTGCTGAATGTGGATGGTGAGGTGTTGTGGGCCCAGCCTCCTGGCTACGTCTTGTCGTTGCAGCCGACGCAAGTAGACGTTTTGCGCTTCGAGATTCTGCTCCGCCAGGCCAGCTCGAAACTGGACATCGACCCCGAGCAGGCCTCAAGAGAGCTCGATGAAGCGCTTGCCCTGTGGCGGGGCGGTCCGTTCGCAGATGTAGCCGACGAATCCCCAACACTTCGAGTGGATGCAGCCCGACTCAGCGAGTTGCGTTTGACGGCACGGGAGCATCGGATCCAGGTGGAGCTGGCTCTGGGTGGCCACGCGGATGTGATTCCGGAGCTGGAGCGACTCACCGACCAGTACCCGCTTCGGGAAGCGCTCTGGGCCTGGTTGATGCTGGCTTTGTACCGCTCGGGACGCCAGGCCGAGGCACTCGCCTCTTATCAGAAGGCCCGTCGCCTGCTGGCCGAAGAGCTGGGCATAGAACCGTCTGCAGAGTTGCAGGCCCTGGAGGAACAGATGCTGCTTCATGGCCCGGAGCTCGAGTGGACACCGCCTACCGACGGCCCGCAACCGGTGCCTGGGAAGATGCCCCACGAATCCCATGTCGGGCAGCCCGTCAACTTGCCCGCTTCCGTGTCGAGTTTCGTGGGCCGAGGAGCCGAGACGGCCAAGGTCACCGAGCTGGTGTCGAGTGCTCGACTGGTCACTCTCACCGGAGCCGGTGGATCGGGGAAGACTCGTCTCGCGCTGCAGGTGGCGGGTGAGATGGCGGAGCGGTTCCCCGACGGAGTGTGGTTCGTTGGACTGGCCGGCCTCAGCGACCCGGATCTGTTGGCGCGGGAGGTAGCCAGTGCATTGGCGCTGAGAGAGAAACCTGGTCGGGCCTGGCTGGATCTTCTTTACGGCTACCTCGCCGGGCGAAACCTTCTGCTCGTGCTGGACAACTGTGAGCACCTCGTCGACGCGGTAGCCGAGCTGACGCTGTCACTGCTCGAAACGGCGCCGAGACTGCAGGTCCTGGCCACGAGCAGGGAGCCGCTCGGCCTCCCCGGGGAAATGACCTGGCTGGTGCCTCTGATGGCACTCCCGCCGGTGGGCGAAGACTCGTCGATGGAAGAGCTGCTCAGGTTCGAGGCGGTTCAGCTCTTCGTAGAGCGAGCCGCCACGGCCCGTCCCGATGTCGAGTTTCGGGATGAGGATGCGGATGCGATCGCTCAGATCTGTCGGCGCCTCGACGGATTGCCACTTGCTTTGGAGCTGGCGGCGGCCCGGGTCAGGGTGTTGTCGGTGCAGGAGATAGCGGACCATCTCGACGATCGCTTCGCCATCCTCGACGGGGGGCATCGTGGCCATGTTCCGCGCCAGCAAACCTTGGAGGCGACGGTGGCTTGGAGCTATGACCTGACCAAACCTGGGGAGCAGCGCCTTTTCAATCAGCTCTCGGTGTTCTCCGGGGGGTTCGATTTCGAAGCGGCCGACGAGGTCGCAGGAGCTGTGGCGCTCTCCGGAATCACCTCGCTGGTGGAGAAGTCCCTGCTGGTGGCGAAGCCCGGGGCGGGCCAGACCCGCTACCAGATGCTGGAGACGGTGGCTGCCTTCGGACTGATGAAGCTGGGTGAAGAGGTAGCCCGGTCGAGGGATGTCCACCTGGCCTGGGCGGTCAAGCTGGCACGAACTGCCGCCGCCAGCTTGGAAGGAACCCAACAGGCGGTATGGATCGAGCGAATCGACACCGAGCTCGACAACGTGCGGGCGGCAATGCAGTGGGCTCTGGACACCGGCGATCTGGCCGCGGGCATGGTGATCGCATCTTCTCTCTTCAACTACTGGTACATGCGGGGAGTTAGAGAGGGGCACTCTTGGATCGAACAGCTCCTCGCCGAGGACCCGGAGGTCTCGGACGAAGTGATGGGCTGGGCGTTGTTCACCGGTGGTGCCCTGCTCCACCAGGAGGGTGAGCACGAGAACGAGCGGGCTGCTGAGCTGCTTGAGGCCGGCCTCGAGCTTTTCCGGGACATCGGGGACCAGCATGGCATCGCCTATTCGCTGCACCATTTGGCGCGGACCCATTGGGGAGAGGTCGACCGGGAGCAGTTACGCGTCGAGCTGGAGACTGCCCTCGACGGGTTCCGCGAGGTCGGGGACCACGTTGGGGTGGCGACGTCCCTCATGTTCATCGTGTGGCTGGAACTGGAAGATTCAGATCCGGGGCGTGCCGTGGCCGCTTCGGACGAGCTCTTCCCGGTGACCCAGAGAATCGGCTCTCCCAACATCATGGCGCACGGCAACGAGCTCTCCGCCACGGCTAGGTGGCATGCCGGCAACTATGAGGGCGCCGGTCCCCTCCTCCATGAGGCTTTGAAGCTGTATCGCGGTGTGGGCAACACGCAGTGCTCTGCTCACTGTTTGGAGAGCGTTGCGGCTTGGCTGCTGGGCAGCGGAGATCCGGAGGCCGCCACCTTGTTGTTAGCGGCAACTGACTACCTCAGATCCGACATCGGGATCCGGGCTCCGAGATGGGAGCGTCCGATCCCCGAGGGCGTTCGCGCCGGAGCAGAGGCTGCCTTGGGAGGCGAGGCTTTCGCCGAGGCATGGGGTCAAGGCCAGGTGATGACACTCGACACCGCCATGGACACCGCGATCGCAGCCACAAATGGATGAGGAACCTCGATCGGCGTGCCCAAGAGATCGGCGAGATCCAACGACACCTGGGGCGAACTGGACGATTCAATCAGCGAGGCAGTTCGCCCTTCTCGCCCATGCACTCAAACGCCCGGATGCGATGTACACGTTCCAGACGCATCAGTCGAATCACCGCGTCGTCTACGAGACAGCGAGGAAGGATCTACTCGATCTAGAGGGAATGGGTCTCCTAGATCGTGGGCAAGTCGGCAATGAGTACCGCTTCTATCCAGCGCGCAATCTTGACGAGCGGATTCGCGATCTCGAGACCACTGCCTGAGGCTGTTGCGCACGCACCTAGTGCGCCGCAGACCGGATTGGATGAGGTCGACGCTGTGCGAATTGACGACAAGCTTCGAAGGGCTCCACTCGGGAGAGGGGTAAGGGCGTCGGCGTCTGCGGGACTACCTACGAGAAGGCGAACGGAAGATGGCCAGCATCTCGTGTGCGAGAACTCCGGGGTCAGGCGGCGTAATGAATCCGATACGATGCAAAGCACCTGGTCACACGCCCCATCTGGATGTTTCCCCTGGCAGGGAGTTCGTGGTCAGGGACGGCGTCGATCCGTCGACCTCCGGTTTTTCAGACCGGCGCTCTACCGACTGAGCTACCTGACCTCCTCACCAGATCATCACTGATCCGGCTGGCGGGAGCGACGGGATTTGAACCCGCGACCTTCGGCTTGACAGGCCGACGAACACTCCAGGCTGTTCTACGCCCCCTGGGAATGGCGCAGGCCACGTGGCTGCGACCGACGGATTATACCGGTAAGGGGGGTCTGTCCAACATGGGCTGACCAGAACGTCCGGTCACGAACCCGTTTCGGGCCGGGTCATGATCTCCCAGAGGTGTGGGTCCGGTCCGCCCCTGAAATAGAGGCCGCGGCCCCCACGACGGGTGTTGATGGTTCCGTCGTCGGGCGAGCTCGGGCCGCTGCCGAAGCTGACGCCCTCGGCCTGGATCCGACCGAAGATGGCGTCGAACTCTTCCTCGCCCACCAGGAAGGCGTAATGCATGCTGTCGACATTGTCCGCCGAGGCGAAGTCCAGCGTGAGCTGGTCGTTGACCTGGACCGGCGCGAAGTGCCTCGGCCCTTGATACGGCAGGTCGAAGATGTGGGCGAAGAACCGGGCCGCTTGGTCCTTGTCGTGGGACGGGACGATGGTGTGATCGAGTGTGATGGCCATCATGCTCCCGAGCGGCGCACCGGTACCGGTTCGACGTCGAGCGCCCTGGTGTAGGGAGCGGAGACCGCCGATTCGTCGTTCTTTATGGTGTGCAAGGCCGTGATCCCCTGTAGGTGGCTTCGATGGCGACTCTACGCACCGCCATTCAGCACCCGACACGGGCTCGAATTCAGCCCAACGAGCCGAGGGCCGGGCGCGTGCCCGACCCTCGACTGGTTGGAGGATGCTCAGACAGTCAGTCGATCTCGACCTGTCCCCTGATCTCTCCGGACGGGAAGTTGACCGTGTGGACATTGACGTAGGCACGGCCCGAGGCCATCGCCCTGAGCACGTCGCCGAGGCTGTCCCACATGCATGCGTTGCCGGCGTCGGGGCCGGTGAACGAGCCTCTCACCCTTCCGTCGGAGTCCATCATCTCGTGGACGAGGGTGACCCCGACCGGCCCGTTGACTCCCGCCACATTGCAATGGATGTGGGCAAAGATCACGTCGCTGGTCAGGTCCTCCCACTCCAACTTGAAGCGGACCTTGTTCCGTCGCAGGGTGAACTCGGCCTCGCCCTCACCCTTGGAGGTGACCGGCGCTACTTCCTGCTCGGGATCCAACTCGGCCTCGAACTCGAGGTCTTGTGGCTTGACCTGGCCCCGAATCTCGCCGCTTGGGAAGTTCTCGGTGTGGACATTGACGTAGGCCTCACCCGAGGCGAGTGCTCCGACCACGTCGGCCAGGGTGGCCCACCCGCAGGCGTTGCCCGGGTCGGGGGCGGTGAACGACCCGCGGACCCGGCCATCGGGATCCATCATCTCGTGAATCAGAGTCACGCCGACCGGCCCGTTGACTCCGACCGGAGCGCAGTGGATGTGAGCGAACATCACATCGCTTGTCAGGTCCTCCCACTTCAGGTTGAAGCGGACTTTGCTCCGTTTGATGGTGAAGTCGGCGCGGCCGTCTCCGTCGGAGATGACCGCCGCCACCTCCTGATCGGCGTCGAGCCTGGCCTTGAAAGTGGCGTCGTCGTCGGCCGACGCTGTGAGCGGAACTACGACCACGAACAGCGTCGTGGCCAGCAGGACCTTCAGGGTTCTTCGCAGCATGGGTCCTCCAATGCTGTCGCTATACAGGTGTCAGCCCCTGAACCCTGTTGCTCACCATTACGCCTGAGGCGGCGCTTTGGTTCGTGATTAGCTGTCGATGACCCTTGCGTCCGCCGCTTCGGTGGTCGCTACTCGATCCACGACCCTCGTCGGGAAGGCCAGGGCTGCAACCAGGCCGATCAGACCCAGGATCAGGTAGAGGAACCCGAGGTCCTGGCCCCCGCCCATGGCTGAGTCGAAGGCATCAGGCTCGATGGCAACGACTGCGCCGAAGGCGACCGCGATCAGGCTGAGGCCGATGAGCGAGCTCCGTCCACCCGAGGAGGCGGCGGCACCCAGGAACAGCAGTCCGGCGACGATGTCGACCAGGGCCATCAAGGTCGTGTGATCCAGGCCAACCACCGACGCCGTTTCCCCCGTCAAGGAGTCGAATCCGAGACGAGCGAGGGCCACTCCACCCAGGATCAACAGAATGAGCCCGATCGCTCCAGCAACTATCTGGGCCGGGCTGATCACCTGTCGTCCAGTCGTGCTCGTGCGCTCATGGACTTCGTGTGTCGATGCATGTTCGGTCATGGCAAGCTCCTTCTGGGAGTTGTGTCGCCATGACCTTTCCCGCGAGGGCGGGGCCTGAAACGGAGTTTCGACCCGGCAAGGGCGCCTTCGGATGTGGTCCGAACGGCGCCCCTGCGGGGTAACCAGGGAGGGCTACTCAGTCGCCGTAGCCGTAGCCCCCCCGACCCGTCGCTGCTGCCTCCGGGCCTCCAATCATCGCCCCATCAGCGCCGACGACGAACCAGACCTCGTTGACTCCCTGTCCCGTGGTGTCGCCGGGATTGGCGTCTGGCGCAAAGGTGTAGAGCGGTTGGCCGTTGACGGTGAGCTGCTCGCTGCCGTCGGTCCTCGGCGCTGAGCCGAACAGCGACGCATCGACCCCAGCTCCGATCGGGGTGTCAGCCGGGACTGCGGGCCACGTGGCGGCGCAGTCGTCGTAGCAGGTACTCGCACCGTCGACGTCGGGGGTGAAGACGTACATCGTGAACCCGTCCGCATTGACCAGGATCGTTCCAAGGTCGGTGTCGGCCGTTGACACACCCTCACCACCTGCCGCCGCGGTGGTGCTTGCACCGTCGGGCGCTGCGGTAGTCGTCGCCCCGTCGGAGGCGGCCGTGGTCGATGACCCGTCGCTGTCGTCGGCGCAGGCGCCCACGGTCAGCAGGGCCGCGGCCAGCAATGCGATGGTTCGCTTCATAGTCATCTCCTCATCTCGTGACCTCCATTACGCATCGTGGGAGCGCATGGTTCGCGACCTGGCACAATTCGGCGATGGACCGCGAGGTTCTGGAACGCTTCCGCCAGGGAGATGAGTCGGCGGTCAAAGCCGTGTACGAGCGTTACGGCGGGCCTGTCTTCGCCCTGTCGGTCAGCGTCCTCGCCGACCACGGGCTTGCTGCCGACTCCACCCAGCAGACTTTCATCAAGGCGTGGCGGGCCGCTTCTACCTACGACCCAGACCGGGAGTTCGGTCCCTGGATCTACGCCATCGCTCGTCGCACCGCGATCGACATCTACAGAAAGCAGGCCCGGTCCACTCCGACCGAGGACGTCGACGTGGTGACTTTGCCTCCGGGCCTCGAGACGGTGTGGGAGGTGTTCGAGGTGCGGGGAGCGGTCGAGCAACTTCCCGACGAGGAACGCCTCGTGGTCAAGCTGAGCCACTTCGACGGGCTCACCCATGTCGAGATCGCCGAGCGACTGGGCATCCCGGTGGGGACGGTCAAGTCCCGCTCCCACCGTGCGCACCAGAGGCTCCTGGTCCTCCTCGCCCACCTGGAGGAGAAATGAGCGACGCGAACCGGCAACCCGTGGGCTGCGTACAGGGTGTGAGCCATGGGAGTTGACGAAACGCGCGCCGAGTACCTCGCTTCCGGGTCGGGAACCGCACCCGAGGACCAGGAGCACCTCGAGCTGATTCGTGGCGTCCTTGCCAACCCCGCGACCTGGGAGACACCACCGCCAGGGGTGGTGGACGGACTGCTGGCCGCAATGCGAGACGAGGAGACCGCCAATCGCCCATCAATTAGCCGGGGCCGGGCCTGGCTCGGGGCCGTGGGAGTGGTCGCCGCCCTCGGAGCCCTGGTTATCGGGGTGGGCGCGATCTTCGACGATGCCCCTTCGGAGACCGTGGTGGCCGTGGCCGGCACCGAATTGATGCCCGAGGCCGAAGGTGTGGCCACTCTGCAACCGACGGGCTCCGGTTGGTACATCCGCCTCGATGTCGAAGGGCTGCCACCCGCCCCTGAGGGCAGCTATTACGAGGGCTGGGTGTGGAGTGACGACGAAGGGGTCAGCATCGGTACCTTCCATCTCCGTGGCGAGCCCGGGCCGGTCGTGCTCTGGTCCGGTGTCGATGTGGCCGACTACCCGGCGATCTGGGTGACCCTCGAGGACGAGGGCGCGGGGCCGGAGGCGTCGGACCGGATCATGATGAAGGGCCGGGTCGAGGACCTGACCGGCGCCTGAGACGACAGCCTGGCATCCGCCCTCGTCAGTACGATTCGCGCCGGTGCCCGACCAGCCGACCACTCGCTATCGCGCGCAACGGCGACGTCCATATCGCCTATCAGGTCATAGGTGAAGGCGACGTCGATCTTCTCCTAGTGGACACCTGGGTGCACCACGTAGAAGCGGTATGGGACTTTCCCGACTTTGCCCGGTTACTGCGGCGAATCGGATCGATTGGGAGGCTGATCCACTTCGACCGCCGGGGGACGGGCCTTTCCGATCCAGTCTCCCTCTCCGATCTACCCGATCTCGAAACCCAGGTGGGCGATGCCGTCGCCGTGCTCGAGGCGGCAGGGTCGGCGGAGGCAGTAGTCATCGGCCTCAACGATGGGACCATCGTTGCCACGCTCCTCGCCAGTAGCCGTCCGGAGATGTGTCGCGCCCTGGTGCTGTTCACGCTCACCGCCGCCCACGAAGCCCCTCTCGGGCTCCCGCTCGAGTCGATCGAGGATGTGATCGCGATGATCACCGAAAACGCCGGCACCGACGACAGCGGTATCGAAATGCTCGCTCCCAGTCGAGTCGGCGATCTCGACTTCGACCGTGGCCTCGCTCGACTGCAGCGGCTCTCGGTCCGACCCGGAGCTTTCGGTCACTACTACCGCCAGACGATGGAGGCAGATATCACTGCGCTGCTTCCGGAGATCGAGGTGCCGACCTTGGTGCTGAACCGTTCGGAAAACGTGATCGTCTCCTCCCGGTCATCTCGTGCCGCAGCCGACGCCATTCCGGGAGCCCGGTACGTCGAACTTGCAGGCACCGACCACCTCGCGTACGGCCAAGGCATCGACGAGCTTGCCGACGAGATCGAAGAGTTCGTGACCGGTGCCCGCACCGGTGGGGACCCGGATCGGATGCTGACCACTTTGCTCTTCACAGACATCGTGAGCTCGACGGACCGCGCTGCCGAACTGGGCGACCGACGTTGGCGAGACCTGCTCGACCGTCACAATCAGCTAGGCCGCGCCGAGCTGGCGAGACACGGCGGACATGAGATCTCGACGACAGGCGACGGGTTCTTCGCCCGTTTCGACCGTCCGATCGCCGCGGTGAGATGCGCGTCGGCCTTCGCCGCGGCCATGGACGGCATCGGCCTGCCAGTCCGCGCCGGCGTCCACACCGGCGAAGTGGAAGTGCGCGGTGTGGACCTTGGTGGGCTGGCAGTGCACATCGCGGCGCGGATAACCGCAGGTGCAGATCCTGGGCAGGTTTGGACATCGAGCACCGTAAGGGACTTGCTTGCAGGATCCGAAGTGGCGTTCGTCGATCGCGGGGAACATGACCTCAAGGGAGTCCCCGGGACATGGCACTTGTTCCAGGTGGCCTGACTCATCCCTCGCGAAACAGCCTGGCCACCAGGTTGATCAGCACAGTGACGATCACGCTGACCACAAGCATCGACGTGATCGGGATGAACAGCGTCGTGTTCTCGCCCTGATATCGGATATCGCCGGGGAGGTCGCCGAACCAGGAGAACATCCCCGGGAAGAAGCGAAGAAGCACACCTACAACCACCAGCCCGACGCCGATCACGATCAGCAGGTTGGAGAGACGCATCGTCAGCTCCCGTGGCGAAGGGCGACCTTGCCCACCTGCTCCCCGGATTCGAGATAGTCGAGAGCCTCGGGGAGCTGCTCGAAGTCGAACACCTTCCCTACCGGTGACTTTGCCCGAGTCGATCCGATCCACTCGGTGGCCCGGGCGAACTGAGCGTGGGTTCCCATCGACGAGCCGATGAGCTCCAATTGACGGAAGAAGAGGTGGGGAATCGTCAGTTCCATCTTGGGGCCGCTGGTCGACCCACAGATCGCAATCCGTCCGCCTCGCTTGGCTCCCCGCATCGACTGTCGCATCGTTGCCGGGCCCACGTTTTCGATCACGATGTCGGCGCCACCGAGCCCGGCCATCTCGGCCCCGAACTCCCCATCAGATGCGAACCCCCCGGCTGCTCCCTGCTCCACCGCCCAGGCGATCTTCTCCGGGCTGCGCGAGGTGACGTAGACGCTGGCCTCCATGGCCAGGGCGAGGTGGAGGGCCGCCGCGGAGACACCGCCGCCAATCCCCACGACCAACACGGTCTCCCCCCGTCGCAGGCGCGCCCGCTCCAGCATCCTCTGGGCGGTGGCCGAGGCCAAGCCGAACGACCCGGCCACCTCCCACGCCATGGCTTCGGGTTTGCGCACCGCGTTGATGGTTGGGATAACGATCTTCTCGGTGAAGGTGCCCGGCCGGTGCTCACCGAGGATCTGGAACGACTCGCAGTAGACGATGTCGTCGTTACGGCACGGGGCGCATCGCCCACATGAGAACGAGGGGTCGATGATGATCTCGTCACCGGGCTCGAAGCCCGCCGTGCCCTCGCCGACTGCATCGACAATGCCAGCTCCGTCGGCACCTCCGGTGTGAGGCAGGTGCTTCGGCGCCGGCATGCCCTTGGCGAGCCAGAGGTCGAGGTGGTTGAGGGCGCTGTACTCCAGCTTTATCCGAACCTCGCCCGGCCCCGGCTCCGGTTCTGCGACTTCGTCGAGCCGGTACGACCCAGTCCCCTGGGTGTCGGTGAGCTGCCAGGCCTTCATCGAGCCGAGGGTAGCCTCGACCCACCCACGCCAGAGGAGAGCGAATTGGCGGCGCCGCTGCCCACGGATCGGGAGATACACACCACTTCGGTCAAGGTCAGGTTCTACGAGCTGGATCCCTACGACCACGTCAACCACACCAACTACTTCTCGTACTTCGAGACGGCCCGCATCGAGTATCTGACCGACATGGGATGGGGACTGGACTACCTCAAGTCCCAGGGCTGGCAACTGGTGGTGGTCGAGCTCAGCGCTCGTTTTCTGGCCGCTGCCCGCTACGGCGAGGAGTTGACGATCCATACCTGGATCGAATCGGCGGGTCGGGTCCGGTCGACCTGGCGGCAGACCATGTTCCGTGGCGAGGAAGAGGTGGCCCGGCTCACCGTCGAGGCCGCCTTCACCGACCTTCAGGGGCGGCCCAGGCGCATCCCTGAGCCGTTCGTGGAGCACATGAGACAGCTCCAGGGCGCCGGCTAGGGCCAGGTTCTAGCCCAGGAACTCGGCCACCCAGGCATCGACCGGGTCGCGCAGGATCTCTTCGAGAGTCCCCGCCTGGACCACGGTGCCCTCCCGCATCACGGCCAGCCGGTCGGCGATCCGGCTTGCCTCCTCCCGATCGTGGGTGACCACCAGCGCGGTGACCCCCCGCGCGGTGAGCAGGTCCCGGATTTCCTCGACCAGTCGTTCCCGGAGATTGCGGTCCAGTGAGCCCATCGGCTCGTCGAGCATGACCAGGCGCGGCCTGGTGGCGAGGGTCCGGGCCAGGGCGACACGTTGGCGCTCCCCTCCGGACAGGTCCTCGATGCGGCGGTCCCCGAACCCGCCTAGACCCACCCAGTCCAGGGCCGACTGGACCTCCTCCTCGGTGGCCCCGGCTGTCGCGCCGGCCATCTTCAACCCGAAACCGACGTTTCCCGCGACATCGAGATGCGGGAACAAGGCATAACCCTGAAACATCAGCCCGAAGCCCCGCTGGTGCACCGGGACCTCGACCACGCTCGACCCGTCCCAACCGATGTCACCCCTGGCAAGGGGGACCAGCCCGGCCACCGCTCGCAAGAGTGTCGTCTTGCCCGCCCCCGAGGGTCCGAGGATCGCCACGATCTCGGAGTCCTGGACGGTGAGGTCGACATCACGAACCACCTCTATCTCGTCGAGCACGACGGAGACCCCATCGATCGACAGCATCAGAACCTCCCCAGCTCGCCGACCCGGGCCCGGTCGATCCACATCACCACCGCGGCCGTGACTACGGCGAGCACTACCGAGAGCGCCATTGCCATCCCGAACGAGGCTTGCCCAGGTCGGGAGAGCAGGCGATAGATCATCACGGGCACGGTGGCGGTGTTGGGTCGGGCGATGAAGGAAGTGGCGCCGAACTCACCGAGCGAGACAATGAAAGCGAAAGCGGCGCCCACCAGCGCCGCCCGGGCCACCACCGGCAAGTCGATCTCCCTCCACACCCGACCCGGAGAGGCGCCGAGGACGGCTGCTGCCTCTCGCGTCTCGGCCGGGATCGAGCGCAAGGTGGGCACCGTGGACCGGACAACGAATGGGATCGCCACCAGGGCATGTGCGATCGGAATCAGGAGGAAGCTGGCGCGGAGGTCGACTGGCCAGCCCAGGGCAACGATGAATCCGAATCCGATGGTGACCGCCGAAGTGCCCAGCGGAAGCATGAGCGTCAGGTCGAACCAACTCGAGAGCCGGCCCTTCCGTGACGAGATAACGGCAGCGGCCATCAGGCCGATCACAGTGGCAAGCAACATCGCCACCATGGCGAAGACCAGGCTGTTGGCCATGGCGGACAAAGGCACTCCTGCCACCCGGTCGGTGCCGAGCAGAGCGGTGTAGGAGTCGGTCCCCAGCGACCTGGCGATCATCACCACGAACGGGATGGCTAAGGCGGCGAGAGTGAGGATGACGGAGGCGGCCACCAGCCATCGGCTGGCGCCCCTGGGACGGGGAAGGTCGGCGTCCGGCCTCAGCGCCCAGGATGCGCTGTGCCGCTCTTGGAACCTGGTGTAGGCGTAGAGGACGCCGGTCACTCCCACCAGCTGGACGATGGCGAGCACGGCAGCGAGCGGGATGTCGAACAGCTGCACCGCCTGTCGGTAGATCTCGACCTCGAGCGTGGCGAACTCGTAGCCACCGAGGACCAGGACCACGCCGAACGACGTGAAGGTGAAGAGAAAGACGATGGAGGCTGCGGCGGCAATTGCAGGGCGGAGCAAGGGGAGGGTCACAGCACGGAATGCCCGCCATTCGCTGGCTCCCAAAACCCGGGCCGCGTCGTTGAGGTTGGGGTCGAGGCGGCTCCACAGTGCGCTGACGGTGCGCACCACGACCGCGAGGTTGAAGAAGACATGGGCAGCGAGGATGGCGTAGATCGAGTCCCGCCACCCCAGCGCCACGAACGCTGTTCCCACCACAACCGTGGGCATCACGAAGGGCACCGTCACCAACGCGGTGGCGAGGCGCCGCCCCCGGAACTCGAACCGGGAAACGGCCCACGTGATCGGCCCCGCCGCTATCAGGGTCAGGACCGTCGACAGCACGGCCTGCCAACATGGTGAACCAGCCGACCTGGAGCAACCTGGCCTCCACCCCCGTCGATCGGATCTCGAGCTCGGACAGGCCCAGGACCAGGATCCGGGCCAGCGGGTAGACGAAGAAGTAGGCAATGAACAGCGCGGGGACTCCCGCCACCAGGAGCCACCCCCATCGGATGCGGGACATCAGCCCTCCATCACCTCGACCCACTGATCGATCCAGACATCCCGTCCCCTCGCCAGCGTTTCGGGGGTAAAGCGTTCCGGTGCTTCGGGGATCACGGTGTTCTCCACGAAGACCGGCGGCAGTTCCGCCAATCGGTTCGCCGGGAAGACGAACCAGGTCAGCGGGATCGTCTCTTGGAACTCGACCGACAGCATGTAGTCGACGAGACGCCCCGAGGCCTCGGGCACCAGGGTTCCGTCCAGGATTCCGGCATACTCGATCTGTCGGTAGCAGCCCGCCTCTACGACCCCGGTCGGGGCCTCGTCGATCGGCTCCTCCGCAAACACCACCTCGGCGGGAGGCGACGATGCGTAGGACACCACCATCGCGCTCTCCCCGCCGTAGGGCACGAAGTCCGAGCGATAAGCGGTGTCCCAGTCCGGGGCCACATCGACCCCGCCGGCGCGCAGGTCGGCCCAGAAGTCGAGCCAGCCCGGCTCTCCGTACTCGAGGATCGTCGCCAGCATGAAGGCGAGCCCGGGGGAGGAGGTGGCGGGGTGCTCGACGGTGAGAGTGCCCGCGTAGGCCGGGTCCCGAAGCTGGTCGAGCCTGGTGGGGACCTCCATCCCGCTCTCCTCGAACCATGCCTTGTCGTAATTGATGCAGACGTCGCCGAAGTCGATCGGAGTCACCATCGGGGTCATGGCATGGAGGCTCCCATCCACCTCGCTGAGCAACGGGCTGTCGTACTCGACGAAGATGTCCTCATCGAGGGCCCGGGAGAGGAAGGTGTCGTCGATGCCGAACATCACGTCGGCCAGCGGGTTGTCCTTGGTGAGGATCGCCTGGTTGACCATCGCTCCCGCATCGCCACCGGCAATGACCTCGACCTCGGTCCCCGTAGCCGCGGTGAACCCGGCGAAGGTGTCAGGTGTGACTGCGTCGGCGAAGGAGTCATGCGCCAGGAGCTTCAAGGACTCCGGGGTCACCGGCTGGGGGTCGGTGCAGGCCGCGGCCAGCAGGACCAGGGTCAGGAAGAGCAGCGCCCTTCGCATCACATCACTCCTTGCATCGAGGGGAGCGATGGTGCGGGTGTCTCCCTACGCCGGCATTATCCGGGTCAGGTTCGTCCGGTCGGGGTCTCGCAGACCCCCTCTCAGCCCGGTCCCACCGAGCTCCCGTTGTCTCTCGAATGATAACTGGGCGACCCGCTTGGCGAGGCCAGGCGGTGGTTACCCTCGGTGGATGCCGGTTGGTGCCCCGTGAAGGTCGCGATGCTGGCGCCGATCTCGTGGCGGGTCCCACCCCGCCACTACGGGCCCTGGGAGCAATTCGTCTCCTTGCTCACAGAAGGGCTGGTAGCGCAGGGGGTCGATGTCACCCTGTTCGCCACTTCCGATTCGATGACCCAGGCCCGACTCGTCGGGACCGCGCCCACCGGGTATTCGGACGACCCCGATCTCGATCCCAAGGTGGAAGAGGGGCTGCACATCGCCGCGGTCTTCGAGAGGGCCGGGGAATTCGACCTCATCCACAACAGCTTCGACTTCCTCCCCCTCACCTACAGCCGCCTGGTCGAGACCCCTCTGCTGACCACGATCCATGGCTTCTCGTCACCCCGGATCGTGAAGGTCTTCCGGGAATACAACGATCGCAGCCACTACGTGTCGATCAGCGACTCCGACCGCCATCCCGACCTGGCGTACCTGGCGACGATCCACCACGGAATCGACATGTCGGAGTTCCCCTTGGTCGAGGCCGACGGCGACTACCTGCTCTTCTTCGGGAGGATCCACCCCGAGAAGGGTGCGGCGGAGGCCATCGAGGTGGCGAAGCGCGCCGGGCTACCCCTGGTCATCGCCGGAATCGTCCAGGACCACGACTACTTCGAGGCCAAGGTGGAGCCCCATATCGACGGGGATCAGGTCAGCTACCTGGGCCCGGTCGGCCCCGAGCAGCGAGCCGAGGTCTTGAGCGGGGCAAGAGCGTTGCTCCACCTGATCAGCTTCGAGGAGCCGTTCGGTTTCAGCGTGGTGGAGGCGATGGCCTGTGGGACGCCGGTCATCGCCTATCGGAGGGGCTCGATGCCCGAGATCATCGCCGACGGTGAGGGCGGGCTCATCGTCGAGGACCTCGACCAAGCGGTGTCGGCGGTGGGTCGGGTGTCCACTCTGGATCGGACAGCGATCCGGGCCACCGTGGTCGAGCGCTTCGATGTGGGCCGGATGGTCGACGAGTATCTCGCCGCCTATCGACAGGTGCTCAGCCTTCGGTGAGCCGCGCCAGAAGGTCATCCATTGGGATCACCGCGACCCGGGCCCCGTAGTCGGAGTATCCGTAGGGCACGATGAGGTCGTCGCCGTTGATCATGCTCCCGCAGGAGTAAACGACATTGGGCACGTAGCCCTCACGCTCCTCCCCGGTGGGCACCAGTAGAGGGTCGTCGAGATGGCCGATCAACCTTTTGGGATCGTCGAGTTCGAGGAGGATGGCCCCGAGCGAGTAGCAGCGCATCGGCCCCACTCCGTGAGTCATCACCAGCCAGCCGGCCTCCGTCTCCAACGGTGAGCCGCAGTTGCCGAGTTGCATCAGCTCCCAGGGTTGGGTTGGGACTTGGATCCTCTCCGCTTGGCCCCAGATCCGAACGTCGTCGGAGAGCATGAGGTAGTTGTTCTCGTTGTCCTGACGGGAAAGCGCCGCGTACAGCCCATCGATCTTTCGCGGGAACAGCGCAATGCCCTTGTTCCGCGCTCCCCCGCCCTGCAACGTTGCGATACGGAAGGAGGCGAAGTCGGGAGTCTCGATGAGCTGGGGGAGGATCTGGAACCCATCGAATGCCGTGTACGTGCCGTAGTAGGTGACCTCGTCTCCGTCACCCACGAACCTGACGAAGCGGGCATCCTCCATTCCCCGGCTCTCCGTTGGGCCCGTCGGGAAGATGACACGCTCCGAGATCGGGTAACGCTGGTCGAAGGTGAGCCCGTAGTTCGAGGAGGCCAACCAATGGATGGTCCGGGCGGTCTCGATGGCAATCGACCAGTCGACTTGCTGAGCGAGGTTGGCCAGGGACTCGTTCACCTCTTCCAGCGTGCAGGTCTCCGGGAGCGGGTCGAGAACGAGAGCCGCGATCTCGTTCATAACCCCCAACTCGGTGAGTTTCGAGCGGAACAGGCGTTTCTGGTATCCCCAGGAAGTTCGGTCTCCGGTGCCGACGAATGGTGTGGGCTCGTCGATGGTCATATTGGACTCGGAGTCGATCACACCGGAGCGGAACTCGATCGACGAGAGATGGCCTTCTCCGATCGCCCGCAGGCTGACCACGAACCTCTGCTCGCCCTCGCCGAGGCCCTGCTGATCGGGGGCAGGGACCATCGAGGGGTTGCCCAAAGATGCGGCCTCGACCGAGTACTCGTGGGTGAAGTAGGCCCCGACCAGCATCCTGCGCTCGGCTTCGAGGACCTGAGGCTCGTCCACATGGACTGCGACCAGGTCGAAGTGGCGCATGAGGGTGCCGGCGAGGTCGCGGTGTCGGTCCCCGAACTGATCGATGGTGGCGCGAAGCGTCGCCTCGACGAGATCGTCGGACATCGCCAAGACCCGATCGACTACGCGACTGGTGCGAGAGTGACCGTCGGGGAACACCTGCTCCCCGGGAAGGAATGGCTTGACGATTACCCGCCCCGGGTCGGGAGCGAAGGCGACTTTGGCGTGGGTGAGGGGGATCGGGGTCATCGACTATCGGCGGCCGGCAGTGGGCGCCATGGTGAGAGGGTAGGAGATGACCGTACGCTGTCCACGGACTGCGGGCTATTCGGCCGGGACCGCGGCCCAGCGCTGCAAGGCCATCAACGCGGAAATGGTCGACTCTGCCCCCTGATTTCGGTTGGCGCCGACGGCGGTCATCCCATCACAGCAGCCCCCGGTCCTCGGGTCGTAGAGCCGGGTCCCGTTGTCGTTGTGGCCGAAGAACCAGAGGACGGCCGACTCGAGGCGATCCCTCCATTCAAGTTCGCCGGTCAGCCTCCAGGCACGGAAACACGCATCCGCCATCGCTCCCGCCTCGACCGGCTGCTGGTCGAACCCGGGGCGAGGCTCGCCTGGGCCCCACCCTCCCGTCGGGGCGAAGCTGAAGCGGCCACCGCTTGTCTCGATCTCCACCAACCAGACGAGGAGCCGGAACCCGCTGTCGGCCAGCCCGGAATCGCCCAGGCACTCTCCGGCTGCGATCAACGCCTCGGGCAGCCGGGCGTTGTCGTAGGCCAGTCGGGGCTCGGGCCAGGGCCAGCCGGTTCGTTGACCGGTGCCGATCACTTCGGCACCGGTCGCCATCAGGCCCAGGGCTCCTCGATGGTCGGGTTGTTGGGCCAAGACCTCGGCGGCCCCGAGCATGGCGAAGGCATTGGAGCGGAGCGCGCTTGAAGCGAAGTGCCCCGCCATCCGGGTGAACATGTCGGCGCTGGCGTCTCTCATCCCGACCCTCGATCCGAGACGGGAGGCAGTGCCCAGGGCCCACAGGGCTCGGCCCTGGGAGTCCGCAGACCCGACATCGTCCGCCCAGGCTCCGCCAGCGGTGCGCCGGTTGTGAAACCCACCGGACTCCAGTGCTGCCTCGATGATGAAGTTGAGATAGGTCCCGGACAATTGGTCTACGCCGGGGTCGGGATCTTGCTGCCGGCAGCAGAGGATCAGGGCCCGGGCGTTGTCGTCGGTGCAGTAGCCATGGTCTTCGCGGAGGGTTAGGTACCGGGCGTGCTCCCAGATACCGATCTGATCGGTCATCCGGCGCAGATGGTCAAAGCAAGGAGCGGGGACGGACGCCGCTCCTTTGGACGGGTTGCTGGAGACCGTCGTCAACCCACCCGGGCGAGAGGCGCTTTCGTCTGATCCCTGGTCAGGCGATCGACGACCGCCTCGTAGCGACGAGCTACCACCGGCCAGTACATGGTGGACCCCACCATCTGCGCCCGATGAGCCATGCGACGCGCCAGTGCCGGGTTCTCGACGACGGTTCGGATCGCCTCGCCCATCGCGGCAGGGTCGGCGTGTGGGACCACGATTCCGGCGCCATCGGCGAGCAGTTCCTTGGCATGGGGGAATGCAGTGGCGATCACCGGCTTGCCGGCGCCGAGGGCCTCCACCAGGACTCCCGACGTGACCTGCTCGGTCGACTCGTAGGGAAGGACCACGAAGTCGGCGCTGCGGACCGCGAGGGTGAGGGCGTCGATATCGAGGTATCTGCCATCGAATTCGACCACATCACCGAGACCCAACTCGTCGACTTCTGTGATCAGGCCATCGCGATACGCATCACCCGAGGAGGCCCGGACCTTGGGGTGGGTCTTGCCGAGGATGACATAACGGGGAAGCGGGCTCAGGTCGCGGACGGTCGCGAAAGCCTGGATCGCCGACTCCAAGCCCTTTCCCGGCCCGATCAGGCCCCAGGTCAGGAACACCGGTCGGTGGCCATCGGCAAGCGATGGCCCTCGCAGGCTGACCCTGGCCCCATGTGGGATGGTTGCGACCTTGGAGGGATCGACGTCGTATCCGCGGGCCAAGCGGCTGCGAGCGGTCTCGCTCATGACAACGGTCTGATCGGCCATGGCGACGACCGCTTCGAGGATCGAACGCTGGCTCGGGCTCGGGTTGCTGAGCACGGTGTGCAAGGTGACGATCGAGGGGACATCGAGCCCTCGGAGGATGTCCAGCACCTCGGCCCCGTCCGGCCCCCCGAAAATCCCGTACTCGTGTTGAACCATGGCCACATCGAAGTCATTGAGGGTGTCGATGGTCTCTCGCAACGAGTCGCGGTCTCCGTTGAGATGGGTGAAGGTGACCTCGGCCGGAGTGGAGTCGATGAAGTCGTCGGTCACGCTGACCACTCCGAGCTCCTCGTCGGAGCCCCTCTCGTTGGCGAGGGCGTTGCGCAGCGCCTTGGTGAAAGTCGCCAACCCACACGAGGTCGGCGGGTAGGTGGAGAGGAATCCGATTGAACTTGGGCTCATTGAGGGTGACATGAATAGATCCGCTTTTCAGAGTTTGGGTGACGCTGCTCAGTGGTGCTCGTGCAGTCACTCAAACGGCGAAGATGCGAGTTCATGTGAACACCGCGTTACGACTTTGTGTCGGCTACCCGCACCCTCATTGTATACCCGCCCAAAAGTTGCCGAATCGGGGCCCTTGAAGGAACTCCTCAGGAACTCGGAGCGAAGGCGAGCACGGTGTTGTGCCCTCCGAACCCGAAAGAGTTGGAGAGGACCGGGCCCGGCTCCCAGTCCCGAGGCTCCCGCACGATGTCGGTGAGTGGGATCTCCGGGTCCTGCTGGCTCAGCCCGATGTTGGGGGGTAGCTCTCTGCGTCGAATTGCCTCCACGACCACCGCGGCCTCGATCGACCCCGAGGCGCCGAGCCCGTGCCCGGTCGTGCCCTTGATCGAGGACACTGCCGGCTGGCGGTCACCGAACACCCGGGCGATGACCATCCCTTCGGTGCGGTCGTTGAGGTCGGTCCCGGTGCCATGGGCGTTGATGTAGGAGATGTCGCCCGGCCTCAGCCCGGAGTCCTCCATGGCGAGCCGAATCGCCCGTTCCGCACCGAGCCCGTCGGGATGGGGGGCGGTGATGTGATGCGCATCGGCGGTCGATGCCCCGCCCAACATCTCAGCGAGGATGGTTGCTCCCCGGGCCTCTGCTGCCTCCTTCGCTTCGAGCACCAGGATGGCGGCGCCTTCGCCCATGACGAACCCGTCCCGGGCGACGTCGAAAGGCCGGGCGATCCCGGAGGCCGACAGGGCGCGTGCCGCCCTGAACCCATCGGAAGCCGATTTGCGGGCGGCGGCTTCGGTGCCACCCACGATGGCGGCATCGGCATATCCCCATTGGATCTGTCGGAGCCCATCGAGGATCGACTGCGCTCCGGCGGCGCACGCCACCACCGGTGTGGAAACCTGGCCACCGAATCCGTACTTGATGGAAATCGCGGCCGCAGCGGCATTGGCCATCATCATCGGGATCAGGAACGGTGAGGGCCGGGGATCGTCGGCATCCGAGGCGTGGACCAGGGTCTCCAGCGACTCCAATCCGCCGATCCCGGTGGCAAGGGCGATCGTGACCCGGTTGGGGTCGATTTCCAGGGGGCCCGACTGGGCGAATGCCTCTTGGGTGGCGACCATCGCGAATTGGGTGAAGCGGTCCAGGCGCCGGTGCTCTTTGAGCGGAATCCACGGCTCGGGGTCCCAATTGTGGACGGTGTAGGGGCCAGGGGCGTCAGGCTCCCTCTGGAGGCCTTTCCAGAGGTCATCGGTCCCGGTCCCCGGAGCAGCCACTGCGCCAATCCCGGTCACCACCACTTGACGCTTGCTCATGGCCTCAATTGTGCCTTATTCATGGACTTGGGAAAACAGAACGCTGGATTCGACGCATACCTTCCAGCCAGCGTTCGTAGTCGTTGGCCTTGTTCTGGAAGAAGCGGGCGACCTCGGGATGGGGGAGGATCAGGAAGTTCTCCTCGCCCAGGCCGGCGACCACATGGTCGGCCACGGTCTCCGGGGCGATGGCATCGGCCTCGAGGAGATCGTGGAACTCGGTCGCCGATTCGAGAAATGGGGTCCGCACCCCCATTGGGCAGAGACAGCTCACCTTGACTCCCTGATCGCCGTAGGTGATGGCGAGCCATTCGGCGAAGGCGAGCGCGGCATGCTTGGTCACCGAGTACTGGGCGGCCTTGAGGTTGGTGAGCAAGCCCGCAGCCGACACCGTCGCCAGGAAGTAGCCGTCCCCACGCGCAACCCAGCCTGGGATCAGCCGGCGCGCAGCGTGGACGTGGGACATCAAGTTGACCTGCCACATGCGGTCCCAGTCGGCGGGGTCGGTCTGCTCGTCGCCGGCGAACCCGATGCCGGCATTGGCGCAGAACAGGTCGACCGGCCCGAACTGCTCCTCGACCTGGTCGACGAGGCGGTCGTTGTCCTCGGGGCGAGAGACGTCGGCGCCGATCCCCATCCCCCCGGTTGCCGCCGCCACTTCCTCGACCGATGCCACGTTGAGATCGGCGAGCACGAGGGCTCTCGGCTCCTCCCTGGCGAAGCGCCGGGCCATGGCAGCGCCGATCCCGCTTCCGGCGCCGGTGACCACAACAACCTTGTCGTTCAGGATCATGGATGGACGTTATCCGTGTGTCAGAAGCGGGCGTCCTCGAGGATGCCCGCGCCTCCCTTGACCGCCGCCACCAGAGAATCGGCGGTGGGGAGGATCTGCTCGCCGTAGAAGCGAGCGGTGAGCACCTTCTCGCTGATGAACTCCTCGTCGAGGTCCGCCGGGCGGGCCAGGGCGGCGAGAGCAGAACGGGCCATGAGCCAAGCCTCCCGCCACGGTGCCCAATTGGCGGAGATAGGGCGTGGCCCCGGCCAACGCCGATTGGATGTCGCCCGCTGCCAGCCGCTCCCCGAGCCAGGTCGTGGAATCGGCGAGGCTCTGCAGCGAGCTGGTCATCCTGTCCCGGAACACCCCGAGCTCTTCGTGGTCGTTCATGGCGGTGACCGTGTCGGCCATCTCGGTGATGAACCCGGTCACCACCGCCCCGCCCTCGAGGGGCAGTTTGCGCAGCACGAGGTCGATGGCCTGGATCCCGTTGGTCCCCTCATAGATCGGGGCGATCCGGGAATCACGAAGCAACTGGGCGGCACCAGTCTCTTCGATGTACCCCGCCCCCCCGTGGACCTGGAGCCCGATCGATGCCATCTCCACCCCGACATCGGTGCACCAGGCCTTGACCACCGGGGTGAGGAGGGCGAGGCGGTTGGCCGCGTCCCGCCGCCGATCCTCGGACGGGTCATGGAAGCAGTGGTCGGCTTCGGCGGCGACCACGTAGAGCAGGGCGCGCATCGCCTCTGCGTAGGCCTTGATGGTGAGGAGCATCCTCCGGACGTCGGGGTGCTCGATGATGGGGACGCTCGCCTTGTCGGAGGCGCCGATCATCCTTCCCTGGACCCGTTGCTGGGCGTAGGCGAGGGCCCGTTGGAAGGCGCGCTCGGAGATGGCGACTCCTTCCATCCCGACCCCGACCCGGGCCGCGTTCATCATGGTGAACATGTTCCTCATCCCGGTCCCGACCTCGCCCACCACGTAGCCGAGAGCGCCTTCTCCACCCTCTCCGTAGGAGATCACACAGGTCGGCGAGGCGTGGATGCCGAGTTTGTGCTCCAGCGACAGCACCCGAATGTCGTTGCGCTGGCCTGGTGCGCCGTCTGCATCGGGGATGAACTTGGGGACGAGGAACATCGAGATCCCCTTGGTCCCGGGATCGGCATCAGGGGTCCGGGCCAGGACGAAGTGGATCACGTTGTCGGTGAGGTCCTGGTCTCCCCAGGTGATGAAGATCTTGGTTCCGAAAAGCCGGAACGACCCGTCCTCCTGGGGGACGGCGCGGGTCCGTAGCGCCCCTAGGTCGGAGCCGGCCTCGGGCTCGGTGAGGTTCATGGTGCCGCTCCACTCCCCGCGCACCAGCTTCTCCAGATAGGTGCCCTGTAGCTCCTCGGAGCCGTGAGAGACGAGGGCTTCCACCGCGCCATGAGTGAGCATCGGGCACAGGGCGAACGCCATGTTCGCCGTCTTGAACATCTCCTCGATGACGACGCCGACGACATAGGGCAGGCCCCCGCCTCCCCACTCCTCGGGCATGTGGGCGGCGGCCCAACCGGCCTCGACGTACTTGCGGTAGGCCTCCTTGAAGCCGTCAGGGGTCCGCACCGTCCCGTCCTCGCCAAGGACCGAACCCTGCCGGTCCCCGGGCTGGTTGAGGGGGGCGATCACCTCGGAGAAGAAGCGCGCCGCCTCCTCCAGGATCTGGGCGACGGTCTCGGGGTCGGCGTGCTGGTACCCATTGAGCTTCGAGACCTCTTCCAGCCCGGCCACGTGGTTGAGCAGGAAATTGATGTCATCGAGCCGTGGGGCGTACTCCGACATGGTGCTCAAAGGCTACCGACCCCCCCGAAATTGGGAGCGTGAGGTCGCTGGAGAAGCCACTTTCGTCTCAATTACTGGGGTGGGAGGGTGCGAGCACCGCCTCCACCAGGTCGGGGAGCACCTCGCCGATCCCGGCGTCGAGCTTGACCGTGGCCAGATGGTCGGCCTCGGTGGCCCCCCGATTGATGATCACGATTGGGAGCGAGAGCTCTGCGGCGCGGAACACCACGTTGGCGGCCGGCCAGACCCCCACCGTCGAGCCGACAACGAGCACGGCATCGGCCATGGCCAGGAACATGAATGCCTTGCGCATCTCGTCGTCGGGGAGCATCTCCCCGAACATCACGGTGGTGGTCTTCACCAACCCCCCGCAATTGGGGCAGGCCGGGTCGGCGTCCCCGGCTTCCACCCAGCCCAGTACCTCTTCGGTGGGCCACACCGACTCACAGCCGAGGCAGTGACACTCGCGCACGTTGCCGTGCAGCTCGGCGACCAGATCGTGGTCGAGCCCGCTTTCACGATGGAGCCCGTCGACGTTCTGGGTGACCACCCCGGCCAGTCGCCCGGCGTCGTCGAGCCTCGTGATCGCGAAGTGGCCCGAGTTGGGAGCAACCGTCGAGCGGGCACCCCACAGCTCGCCGTCGAGGTGCATCTGCCACCCCCGCTTCCTCAGCTCGGACTTCCGGCGATAGCGATCGATGTGGAAGTCGTCGGGGTCGACCTTGGTCCACAGACCCTCCGGGCCACGAAAGTCAGGGATCCCGGATTCGGTCGAGATCCCGGCGCCGGTGAACACCAGGATCGCGTTGGCCGGGTTCAGGATTTCGATGGCGGCGGTCAGATCAGTCACCAGGGGATTATCGGGCCGCCGACAGATTTAGGCTCACTCCATGCCGACCGAAATGGACCGGAGCCTGCCCGAGACCGAGATGATGACCCTGGGTTGGGACCCGCCCCGGGGCATGGGTTCACTCAAGACGCCTCTTTTCCAGACCTCCACCTTCAGGTTCGATTCGGCTGAGGAGGCGAAGAGAGCATTCGACGTCACCTACGGGGGCGCCGAGCTCGGGGATGAAGAGGAGATCGGCTACATCTACACCCGCCTCGATCACCCCAACCTGGTGGTGGTCGAGCAGCGGCTGGCTCTCTGGGACCAGGCAGAGCGGGCACTGCTCTTTTCCAGTGGCATGGCGGCGATCTTCACCACTGCGCTCACCCTGCTCCGCCCCGGAGATCTGGTGCTGCACAGTTCCCCGCTGTACGGGGGGACCAACTCCGTCTTCGAGCACGTGCTGGCGCCGATGGGGATCGAGGCCGCGTCGTTCGGCCCCGACGCCGGCGAGGAAGAACTGGAGCGCCTCCTCGAAGGGCGTCGCCTCGGCCTGGTCTATGTGGAGTCGCCGGCCAATCCCACCAACGACATCTTCGACATCGCGATGGCCTCGAGTGTCGCGGCCAGACATGGCGCACCGACAGTGGTCGACAACACCTATCTGGGGCCTCTGGGCCAGCAGCCCCACGCTCACGGTGCCGACCTGGTGGTCTACTCGGCGACCAAGTACTACGGGGGGCACAGTGATCTGGTAGCCGGCGTTGTCACCGGCCCCGACGACCTGATAAGGAAGATCAGGACCATGCGCTACCGGATAGGCACCACCGCCGATCCCCACTCGGCGTGGCTCCTGGGGCGAAGCCTGGAGACCTATGCACTTCGCTCACAACGCCAGGTGGAGAATGCGACCCGGGTCGCCGAGTACCTGACGACACATCCCAAGGTGAGTCGGGTCGGCTACCTCGGGCTCATTAACGCGGAGGACCCGAGGCGAGAGCTCTACGAGCGACAGTGCACCTCGGCGGGCGCCATGATCACGTTCGAGGTGAAAGGGGGTCGGGAGGAGGCCTTCCGCTTCCTCGACTCCACTCGGGTCGTGGGGTTGGCCACCTCACTCGGCGGCACCGAGTCGATCGCCTCGCACCCGGTCACCACCAGCCACTCCAACGTCGACCCCGATATCCGTGACCAAATGGGGATCTCCGAAGGGATGATCCGCTTTTCGGTTGGGATCGAAGCCGCAGAAGACATCATCGCCGACCTGGACCAGGCCCTGCAAGCAGTCTGAAGCCATAGGTCTTTCAACCCATGTTCGACCACTCTCCACGCGTGGATAATGCTGTGCGGGACAGAGCGGTCGGGAGGCTTGCTGACGTGGGAGAGATGGAAAGACGAAAGGCGCTGGTCTTCGTTATGGCAATCGTTGTGGTGGTCCTGGCTGCGGTGACTCTCGCAATCACCACCGCCCTGAGCAACGACGACCCCGCGACCGAGCCCCAGAGCATCACCTCGCAGGTTTCTTCCTCGTTCTCGGCTGGGGGATCACTCCTCCAGTTCTAGAGCAAGGGAGAAAAGGAGCTCCTACCCATATGGAGCCACGGAGGCGGCCCCTCGGGGCCGCCTCCGTTTTTTTTCGGGTCAGGCCCGGGCGATGCGCAACTGCTCGCCAAGCGCGTAGCCGGCGGCGGACAGGTCGGCGGCCACCGCCGACACGGTGAAACCAAACTCCAGAAGGCGGCGAGCTGAAAGCCCGTCGCCGCAATGGAGACCGGCGAGCTTGCCGTGACGGGCCGCGGCCTCGATCACAGTGGTGAACGCGTTCTGCATGTCGTTGGAGAGCGGGTGGGTGCCGTCGAACACAGAGACCACATCCGACGCCGGGATCCCTCCCACGGACAAGCCGAGGTCGGCGGGCCCGATATAGAGCCAGTCCACCCCGTCGACTGCGGCGATGGCGTCGGCGTTCTCGACTGCCTCCCTGGTCTCGATCTGGACTGCAACCAGAGGTCGATAATCATCAGCAAGCGGATCGATCCTCGTGGTCTGCATCCCGAAGGAGCGGACTCCAATCGGTGAGTAGCGGGTGGCGGCGACGACAGCCCCAGCCTGCTCGGCGTCATCGACCTGGGGGGCCATGATCCCGTCTGCCCCAAGGTCGAGGGCCCGACCGATCACCGCAGGTTGGTGGCTCTCGACCCGGACAATCGTTGGGACGCCGTGTGCCGCGATCGTCGAGAACGTCCCAGCTCCGAGTGAAGCGATGTGTGGCCCGTGCTGAGTGTCGATGGCGAGGAAATCAGGCCCGAGAGCGGCCGCGGCTTCCAGGATCCGCGGATCTGCGGTGACCGACCACAGGCCGAGGTGTGGGATCGAATCTCGAAGTCCTGGCATCGGCGCAAGCTACCGGGCAAAGACTTGCGTTGTGACTGTCGAATCGACTCGGTCCTGTTCGTCTTCATTTGCGAACGGCCCACACAAGGTGAGCCAAAGGAAGGAGCAGCAATGGCCAAGTTCGTCTTTCTCTATCACGGCGGCAAGGCACCGGAGTCCGAGGAGGAAGGTGCCGCAGTGATGCAGACGTGGAACGAATGGTTCGGCGGCCTGGGATCGGCAGTGATCGATGCCGGCAGTCCCACCGGAGCGTCCGCCACCGTCTCGCCCGACGGTGCGGTGAGCCAGGGCGGAGGCGCCAACCCGGTGAACGGCTATTCCATCATCGATGCCGGCAGCCTCGACGAGGCACTGGTCATCGCCAAGGGCAGCCCCCACCTGGAAGCCGGTGGTTCGGTGGAGGTCGGTGAGACCCTCGAAATGTGAGTGAGTCCGAGCGCGGGGCGGTTCTGTCCCGCGCTCCGACGGCCTAGTGTCAGGCCGAGTGCGTGCCGCCATTCTCGTGGAGGGTCAGAGCGACCGCGCTGCCTTGGAAGCGCTCGCCGTGCGCCGTGGCCGCGACCTCGAAGCCGAAGGTGTGGCGGTGGTTGCCATGGGCGGCGCCACGAATGTCGGCCATTTCCTGGACCGGTACGGGCCGTCCGGCCTCGACGTCAGCCTGGGCGGGCTATGTGATGCGGCCGAGCAACACGACTTCGTTCGTGCCCTGGAGCGGGCCGGGCTCGGATCGGGCCTCGACCGTGCCGGGTTGGAGTCTCTGGGCTTCTTCGTCTGCGAGGCCGACCTCGAGGAAGAGTTGATCAGAGCCCTGGGCACGGCGGGGGTGGAAACCGTCATCGAGGCTCAGGGCGAGTTGGGATCGTTCCGGATCATGCAACGCCAACCTGCCCAGAGGGCCCGGTCGATCGAGGATCAACTCAGGCGGTTCATCGGGACCAAGTCGGGGCGGAAGATCCTCTACGGCCGGCTCATGGTCGATGCCCTCGACCTGGAACGGGTACCCCGCCCGCTCGATGCCGTCCTCGCCCGCGTCTGAGACGCGGGCAGTCAGTCGTCGTCGGTCTCGATCCCGAGCGCCACGAAGATCCGGTGTCGCTCTTCGGCGTACATGGCGGCGTTGATCTGTTCGCTCTCGAACTTCGCGCTGAGGGCGGCGAACTCCTCCATCAGCGCGGCCTCGGTCTCTGCCGGGATCGTCTCGTTACTACTGGTGGCGGCCTCGCGTCGTTCGCGCTTGTCTGCCTTCTGCTGCTCTTTGCGCAGCTCTCGGGCGCGCTTCGCCGCGGCGTCGCCTCCCGACCTCGCCATTAGCGGGAGCGCTCTTTGGCCTGATTCACCGTGAGCTGGCGGCCGTTGACCTGCTGGCCGTTGAGGGCTTCGATCGCTGCGGCAGCCTCGGCGGCATCGGCCATCTCGACGAAGCCGAAACCGCGGGAACGGCCGGTGTCACGATCGGTGACTACCTGGGCCCTGGTCACCGAGCCATGGGGGGCGAAGAGGTTCTCGAGCTGGGTGGAATCGGTGTCGAACGTGAGGTTCCCGACATAGATGTTGGTGGACATTGCTGCTCCTTTCGAGCATCGACCGTCGAAACTGTTGCGCAGGTGAAGGCAACCAGACCTGGCGCCGATTGAAACGACCACCCAGGTATCGGCCTTACGAAGACTCCACCCGACGGAACGAAGGAAGCGAAGCAATGCGCAGCACGCATTCAGGCGTGCACTGTGACCCTGATGATAACTGGGAGCGGCGGTTTCAGGCATTCGCGAGTGCCTGGTGGTGCGACCCTGCGCCGAGATCGTATGGCCGATCCTCGAGGTCCGACGACTCGTAGTGTGCCCGGCCATGCTGGCGCTGAGACCGAACTGCGAGTGTTGTGACCGCGATCTCCCTCCCGAATCACCGGAGGCAATGATTTGCAGCTTCGAGTGCACGTTCTGTGCCGATTGCGTTGCAAACCGTCTGCCCGGGGGGTTGTGCCCCAACTGTGGCGGTGAGTTCGTGAACCGGCCGGTGCGCCCCGAGGGCGAGCTGGCGAAGTTTCCTGCCTCCACGCAGCGGGTCCTCAAGCCCCACCCGGGATGCGACGGCTCGCCACCCTGAGACTTCGATCAGGGGGTTCCCCGATGGTGGGCCGACTTGTTCTGCCTGAGTATTTCGGGCATGAGCACCTACCAACAAGCACTCGATCTGGCGCGTCAGGCGCCGGCCAGCCGCAACCGCTACGTCGATGCCCTCCGCGCGGCGTCGATCGTCGTCGTGGTGCTCGGGCACTGGCTGATGGCCGCACCCCAGATGCTCCCCGATCGCTTGGTGGTCGACTTCCTGCTCTCTGAGGCGGGCTGGACCAACTTCCTGACCTGGATACTCCAGGTGATGCCGATCTTCTTCCTGGTCGGCGGTTTCGCCAACGCCGCCAGCTGGCGATCGGCGCAACGAAAGGCCGAGAGCTACGGGAGTTGGTTGCGGGCCCGGCTGCGCCGGCTCTTGCTTCCGGTCCTGCCTCTGCTGGCGGTATGGGCCGTCGGGGCCACCGTCTTGATCCAGGCCGGCGTGGACTCCCGACTGATCCGGATCGGTTCCCAGGCGGCGATGGTCCCGGTCTGGTTCCTCGCCACCTATGTGCTGGTGGTGGCCCTGACCCCGATCACCCTGCGCGCTTGGGACCGGCACGGTTGGAAGGCGATCGCGCTCACGGCGGGGCTGGCGGCGCTGGTGGACCTGATCTCGCTGGGCTCCCTCGGCCATACCGCCGTTGGATACCTCAACTATGTGTTCATGTGGGGAACGGTCCACAGCCTGGGCTACGCCTGGGCCGACGCTCAGATCGGAGGGGTGGGTAGGAGGTCGTTGGCGTCGGCGGGAGGCCTTGCCGCCACCGCGGCCCTGGTCTATTGGGGCCCGTACCCGGTGGCCATGGTGGGACTGGTCACCGAAGGGGTCAACAACAGCCAGCCGCCCAAGGTCACATTGCTCACGCTCGCGATCTTTCAAGCTGGCCTCATCCTCGCCCTCGAAGGCCCCGCCCGACGCTGGCTGGAGCGGGAGCGGGTCTGGACCCGGGTAGTGCTGGTCAATGGCCGAATCATGACCCTCTACCTCTGGCACATGACTGCCATGGTCCTCCTGATCGGCGCCCTGCTCCTGCTCGACGGCTTCGGCCTGGGGTTTGCCACCGCTACTCCCTTGTGGTGGCTGACCCGACCGGTGTGGCTGGTGTCCTTGGCAGCGGTGACCCTTCCGTTCCTGTTGGTCTTCGGGCGATTCGAGCGTCCACTTCCCGATAGCCGCCCCGCTCCGCCGGCATGGAGGCCGGTGACGGCGGTGATCGCCAGTTGCCTCGGCTTGGGCTTGCTCGCCGCATCCGGCGTTGCCGATGAGGAGGGGCTCAACGGACTGGCCATGGCCTTGCCATTTGCGGCGGCCGCAGTTGGGGGGATCGGGGGCGCCCGCCGCTGGGCGAGGTCACGGGAGTGACGGCCGGTGATCTATCGGGTCTAGAGCATCCGCCGCAACAGCCGGTCCCGGTTCACGAACTGATGTTTCAGGACCAGTCCGAGATGAGCGGCAAACGCGGCGACAAACAGGAGATGGGTTGAGATGTGGCCGGCCAGGAGGATGTCGTCGTCCATCACCTCGAACGGTGCTTCCCACTCCCGACCCCACAACTCCCAGTCCTCGCCCGAGAACAGGACCAAGGCGAGCCCGCTGAGCGGGATCAAGAACATCAACGCATAGAGGACCATCTCGGTCCGATGTGCGAGTTGCCGCTCGAAGTGTGACAGCGTCGCCGCCCACGGCGGAAGCCCTGCCGTCTGCCTATTCAGGAGCCTGATCAGCGCCAGGAGCAGGATGCAGGTGCCCAAGAAGGCATGGACGAGGAGGAGATTGTCCTCGTCCCCGCCCAGCCAACGGTCCACCGGGCCCTCGAGCAGGTCGTCGAACCGGTCCATCGCATACCCGATCATGAATTGGATCGTTATTGCGAAGAACATCGTCCAGTGGAGGAGCCGAGCGACGAACCCATAGGGGGAGGGCTGGACTCCTGGGGCTGGCTGGTCGAGCACCTGTCCATCCTGGCCCGAACGGCGGTCAGGTGTGGCCAGTTTCGGGGGTTCGGAGCATGGGTAACTCACGGCACATGGCTGCATCTGTTCCCACCATCGCCGTCGCCGAGTCATGCACCGGGGGACTTGTCATGAGCAAGATCGTCGACACCGATGGAAATGGCGATTGGTTCCGCGGCGGGTTGGTCGCCTATCAATCGGACATCAAGTTCGACCTCTTGGAGGTGCCGGAAGGGCCGGTGATCACCGAGATCGCTGCCCGGGCGATGGCAAGTGGCGTCCGTCGACTCTTCTCAGCAGACATTGGGATTGCCACAACCGGAGTCGCCGGGCCCGACACTGAAGAGGGAGTGCCGGTGGGGACAGTGATCGTGGGGATCGCCAATGGGCCGTCCGAGTATGCGCTGACGCTTCGCTTCGAAGGCAACCCCCAAGAGATTCGTGCCGCGGCGGCGGACCAGGTCTATCTCCACGCGGTGCGTGCTACCGAGTCAGGCGGAAGCTGATGCCCCACATCGCACAGCTCGTCGCCGCCTGATCGCAACATCTCGGGGTTCGCGTGTCGCCTGGCGGGTACCTAGGCCCCAACCGCAACGCTGGAGGATGCGTGGAACAGAACTTCGAGGGCCCCATGGAGACTTGGTCTGACGAACAGGTGTTGAAGGCGTACGGCTATTTGACCGGCGATCTTCCTGACGGCGCCGAAAAGGAAGGGCTTGCCGGGATTACTGCGGAGATGCGGCGGCGGGGCCTGTCGCCTGAGGTGACGACAGAGATCCCGAAGTCGGAATCCATGGAATGGGACGGTGACGATGCCGCCGACGATCCTGGTTCCGGCGCACTTCCCGATCCAGTTTGAGAGGGCGTCTCGAAGCCTTGCCAGCGAGCCGGCCGTACGTTGATGGCGTTCACGAAGGCCGTAAGCGACGATGGGGGAGGGCGAGTGCCCTCCCCCGATCTACACCGGCCTACGAGCCGGGGCTGTCCAGCGGATAGTCGTCCGACTGGGCCACGAACTCCTCTGCGTACTCGATCGTGAGGGACTTGGTTTCAGGGTGAGCAAACCCGTAGCCGATCTGATCGACTGCAGCGACCAACCGGGGCTCGGCGTCCGGATAGGTCGCAGTCAGCCATTCCCCGAAGGCGTCGATGAAGGCATTGACGTCTCGCTCGGATTCCCCGCTCGTGTTCACGGCCACGATGCCTGAATCGTCCACGACAAAGTGATACGTGAAGGTGGACGCGACACCGGCCACGCCGAGCAGCGAATTGGTTTGTGTCGTCTCGCAGGTGAAGTAGAAGCCGATGGGAGTCGGAACCCCAGCGTCGACGACGGTCTGCCAATCGCCCGAGCCGTGCGCGATGCAGCCAGACACCTTGTCATGTGTGTCGGCGGCCAGAACGGCCCTCCAGAACGCTCTCTCCACCTCCCTGTTCGCTCCTTCTTCCTCGGCTGTCCCCCCGAAGTCCGAGCCCCTCATCCTGATCTCGATCCACGCCGGATCGCCTCGGTTGAACATCGCGTAGGCATCCTCCACCGCCGTGAATGCCTCGGCGGCACCAGGGTGGTCCTCCGATCCCTCCAGAGGGATGCTGTTCGGCGAATCAACGACCGTCGGCGTGTTGATCTGATTGAACAAGACGACCGCCACACCGATCACGAGTACCACAATTGCTGCCACCATCCATCGCGTATTCGAACGCCGTGGAGCGTCCTGCCTCTCCTGGGTTTCCAATTGCGTCATCTCTCGGCTCCTTTGCTCGAGGGTGGCGAGGTAGGTGGCAGCGTCCAGACTGGCCCAGGCTTCCTCATCCAACCCGGGAGCTGGGTTGCCCTCTTCGAGCAGGGCCATCAAATGACGTTCGTTGCTCACCAAATACCTCCTTCCTGAGCATCGGGGGTACCGATCATGTGATGCCTCTTGGCGCAGGTGTCCTCGTACAAGGTGGCCAGTCGCCTCCGAGCGCGGCTTAGCCGCTGCTTGGCTGCATCGGGGGTGATGTCCAGCACGACTGCCATCTCGGTGATGTCGAGGCCTTCCCATGCTGCGAGCCTGAGGACTTCGGCGTCTGGCGACCTCATCTCATCGAGCAGGCGGACCACCTCTCTGACTTCGTCCCGGACCACCACCTGGTCTGCGATCGAGTTGGGCGGTGAGACTCGAATCATGCTCAGCTTCGACTCCAGACGCCACCTCCTGGCGGCTCCTCGCCACTGGTTGGAGATCGTTAGGTGACAGATGCGGTACAGCCAGGGAAGCGCCTCGGGCGCCGGTGGGGCCTGATCGATGCGACGCCATACAGTGAGGAACACCTCTCCCATCACGTCATCGGCCCGGTCCGCCCCGACCCGGCGACGGGAATAGCGCCACACGGACGACCGGTGCCGGTCATACAGATCAGCGAAGGCCTTGTCCTTCGAGGTGATCACCACCGTGCTTGTCTCCTCATCAGTGCGTTACATGTCCGGCAACGATGTCTGGTGACACCAGAGCACGGTTGTCACCAACATCACTGTGCAGACATAACTACACCGAGCAACGGGGGTTGCGAAGGGCGAACCCGGGTGTGGCCGACCCGGGAATCGCCTGGCTACTCAGAGGACGAAGTCAACGCATCGGTGGCTCACAGTGGGTCCCGTGGGACTCGAACCCACAACCAACGGGTTAAAAGCCCGCTGCTCTACCAATTGAGCTAGAGACCCTGGAACCTCGAAAGGATATCGCCGGTCGCCGATCAGATTCGATCGGTCAGATTCCGCGGCCCCGATAGTCCGCCGACACCAGATCGGTGAGCTCCTGCACCGATGTCTCGCCCACCGGAGAGTCGAAGGTGATCCGTCCGTGTTGCAGCAGGTTGACCCGGTCGCAAACGTCGACCACCTGGGCGAAGTTGTGGGCGATCAGGATCATCGACACGTCCCGTTTCTGGCGGAGCTCGAGGATGAGGTCGATGATGATCGCGCTCTCCTTGGCCCCCATCGCCGCCAGTGGCTCGTCGAGGAGGATCACCTTGGCGTCGGAGTACACCGCACGGGCGATGGCCACCGCCTGCCGTTGGCCGCCCGAAAGAAAACCCATCTCGGTGTCGACCGAGGGGATGCGAACCCCCATGTCCTTGAGTCGTGCCGTGGAGTTCTCCCTCATTGCGTCCTTGTCCAGGAATGGGAATGGCTTGTGCACCAACTCCTTGTTCAGGTTCATGTTGAGGTACACCGGGAGTTGGTCGACCAGGGCCAGGTCCTGATAAACGGTCTCGATCCCCATCTCGCGGGCATGCGACACCGAACGGAGCTTGACCTCCTCGCCGTCGATGTAGATGGTCCCGCTGTCCGGCTGCTCGTATCCGGTGAGGATTTTGATCAAGGTCGACTTGCCGGCCCCGTTGTCCCCGATAAGCCCCAGCACCTCACCCCGTTTGAGCTCGATGCTCACTCCGTTGAGAGCGACCACCGGCCCGTACTGCTTGGCGATCTCCTCTGCCCTCACCGCAACGGGTGCCTGATTCGTTGGAGCGGTCATAGTCGGACCCTCTGTGAGCTGATCCGGGCCTTGGTCGCAAGGGAATTCAGGATCATGGCGAGGATGATCGCCGCTCCCAGGACCAATTGGAAGGTGAACGCACTGACCCCCTGGAGGTTGAACCCGTCTTGCAGGATGGCGAGCACCAGGGCGCCGAGAAAGGCACCGATCACGGTGCCGTACCCACCGGTGAGGACCGTGCCTCCGATCACCGCAGCCGCCACCGCCAGGAACACCTTTTGGCCCGACACCCCTGCCCCGGGATCGAAGGAGCCCACCCGCATCCCTTCGATGACCCCGGCGAATCCGGCGAGCATCGCCGCCACCACGAAGTTGCGCATCTTGATCCGGGTCGAGGGGACACCAGCCTCCGACGCCCCCACCGGGTTGCCTCCGATGGCCACGGTGTACACCCCCCACCGGGTGAAGTTGAGCACGATGTGCATCGCAAGCACGATGATCACCACCCAGACCAGCCCGGAGAAGTCAGCTGCGCCAAATATCTGGGCGGCCACGCCTTCTTGGGGAGGACGCTTGGGAAACCCGTCCGAGATATTGAGGGTGAACCCGTTGATGATGAATCCCATCCCCAGGGTCACGATGAACGAGGGGATTCCGAACCCGATGCTGATCGCCCCGTTGAGGACCCCGACCACCCCGGCGCCCAGCACGCCGACCGCGATGGCGAACGGCAGCGCGAGCCCGGCCTCGTTGGCGAAGAACACCAGGAACGGGGTCATGAAGTACACGTTCCCCATCGAGAGGTCGATCTCCCGACACACCAGCAACATCACCTGACCGGTGGCCAGGATCGCGGGGGCGATCATGTACTGGGAGACGACCCGGAGATTGTCTGTGGTGAGGAAGGCGTCGTTTACAAACGCGAAGTAGCCACCGAGGACGATAGCGACCAGCGCCACAGTCGACTCCGGCCTCCTGATCAGGAAGTCGGCAACCCGTCCCCCAAGGGACGGTCGCTGCTCACCAGTCATCGACGCTCCCGCCATTCGTTCGCAATGGACCCGCCTGAGGGTGCGTCAAGTTACCGCTCGGATTGTCCTCGCGTCGTGGTCGAATCAGGCAACCGGCTCGACGATCTTCTGCTCGGCAGCGTCGCCCTCGAACCTGCTGGCGGTCTCCTTGAACAGTGTGGCTGACTCGGCGTCGAGGAACACCAAACCGGTGTTGGTCTCGGGCGGCGTGACGACCCCGCCAGACAGCTTCCAGAGGTACATGTAGACCACCGGGAGGAAGCCCTGCAGGTATGGCTGTTGGTCGATGGTGAAGTCCAGCGTTCCGTCGGCGACCAGGTCCACGGTGATCGGGAGCAGGTCGTATCCCCCGGCGCCGACCAGCGCCTTGTCACGGGCACCCTGCGAGGCCACCACTTGACCGACTGCCTGGGTGCTCCCAGCGTCGACGGCGAACATCCCGGTTGCGTCGTCGTTGCCCAGGTACCAGGCCTCCACCGCGCTCAACTCGTCTTCCAGGGCGGCCCCGGTTGTGATCGCCTCGGCCTGGATGTCGGCACCGGACTCTTCGATCGCGGCCATCGCTCCGTCGATGCGAGGCTGGATGTTGAGCTGGCCCGGGGTGGCGATGAACAGGGCGACCTTGCCGGACTGCACGGTCTCCACGATGCGCTGCCCCATGGCAAAGCCGGACCCGAAGAGGTCCTGGCCCACGTAGCAGAGGCGGTTGTTGGGCACGTCGGCGTTGTAACCGATGACCGGGATCCCTGCGGCCAGGGCCTCGTCGGTGGGCCCGTTGAAGGCCTCGAGGTCGACGAGGGCAATTCCGATCCCGTCCGCTTCGGCGGCGATGGCGGCCTCAAAGGCATTGACCATCTCACCGTTGTCGGCAATCTCGGAGCCGGTCCACTGGTGCGTGGTGCCGAGAAGGGCGCCGGCGTCCTCGATCCCGTAAACCGTGGGGACGAAGAATGGGTTGGTCGTCACGTGGTTGACGAAGGTGAAGCTCCACTCCGGGGTCTCCGGGAACTGGCCGGCGCCAGAGCCACCGCCACCGCCGGTGCCTCCGGTCGTGGATGCCCCGGTCCCATTCGAGCCTCCATCATTAGTGCAGGCGTTGATGAGGCCAACGGCCGTGGTGATCCCCAGAGCCTTGAGGAAGGTTCTCCTCGATGGCGTCATTATTTGGGCGGAATCGGTGCGCATCCCAGTGCTCCTCCTAGGTAGCCGTGTCCGCCCCGACAAGTGCGAACGGTCGGAGAATAACCAGCGATATCGTTGGCCCGCAAGCGATTGCGGTCACTCGTTACCAGCTTGTTTGGGCGCCGCGATTCGGGTTGGCTATGCGGTCACGGTTCTGGGGCGACTGACCCCGATCCCGCCCAGGGTGTCGCCCCCAAAGCGCTCGATCTCCGCGGCCAGGTCCAGATGCCGCGCCAGCGACTTCGATGTCGTCGCTGAGCAGGTCGGCTGGCAGCAGCCAGGAGACCTCGAAGTCGAGGCCGTCGGGGTCCTTCGCGTAGAGCGCCTTGGTGGTCCCGTGATCCGTGGCGCCGCTCAGTGCGCCCGCTTCCGAGAGCTTCCGACCGATCTCGGCAAGATCGTTGAGAGTGTCGACCTCCCACGCGAGGTGGTAGAGGCCCACGGTCTGCCTTCCGGCACCCGATGTGGCGGCGCCTTCACCAATCGAGAACAGGCCCAGGTCGTGGTCGTTGGTCGAGCCCTCGGCCTGAAGGAACACGGCACCAGGGAACGCCATCACCTGGCGGAAGCCGAGGACCTCCTCGTAGAACTGCGCCGAGCGCTCGGCGTCCCTCACGTAGAGGACCGCATGGTTGAGGCGATGGATCGGCAATGTTGCTCCTAGTTCGGATATCGCCTAGCTCAAAGGCGGTGGCGGCCCGAGTATTCCCGGCCAAGAAGGCGGTCAACTGGCCCTGGTGTAGACCCGGACCCCGTCTTCATCGATCATCATCAACCATGGGGTGGTCGTCCCCGGCAACACTCCGAGCCGGGCCGGGCTTCCCGGGTCTGCCGGGCTAAAGAGCTGTCGAATCGGCTCTACATCACTGACGACACCCTGCGGCGAGATGCTGAGAAAACCGCCAACCCCGAGGGACTCCTCCGACTCGGGAGCCCCATCGATCAGGATGAACAAGGTGCCGTCGGCGCCGGTCTCCACCTCGATGCCGCCGAACACTGAAACCTCGGGCTCCTCGGAATAGCGGAGTTGGAGGGTCCTGGTCACGCCGAGTTCGGGCAGGTCGACCAGGATTTCGTCGCCCTGAACCACGATCATGAACGGCGTCTGAGCGCGAGTCATCAGGTAATCGACGGCCTCCGGCAGGGGGCTTTCTGGATCAAGCCGGTACGGAGTCGCGTCCTCGAAGCCCAGCCCGTAGAGATGGACGCCATCCGTGGTCACCCAGGGGGTCGATCCCTCGAAGTTGGCGCTGGTCACTGTTCGGTCCACGATCCTGAGTAGGGCAGTGGTGTCCTCGTCGCGGAAGCCACCAGCGGCGATCGATCCGTCGTCCAGCGCCTGGGGCATCTGGTACGGGAAGTACTGGCCGTCGACGAGGACTTCCTCGGGGAACATCACTTGCTCCTGGTAGATGCCCTCCGACGAGTAGACGGCAGCTCGTTGCTTGGCGGCGTCGAGGATCCACCAGTTCCCATCCGGGGTCTGGGTCCCGTACTCGGGGCCCAGCATGAGCCCGTCACCCCCCGGGGCGGTGCCCAGCCCTTCCTCGTCGTCACCGTAGGGGAGAAAGAGATCCACCCACTCCGGGCCAAGCTCACTGAACGGCTGGAGCAGGACCTGGACCGTCTGTTCCGGTGGGGGCGTTGTCGTGGGGACGACCGTGCTCGTCGTTGTCGACACCGTGGTGGAGGTGGTCATCGTGCCGAGGCCGGTGGTCGTGGTCGCCGGGGAGGTCGTTGTGGTCGTTGCAGCGGTCCCGGGTGAGCAGGCCTGCATGGCGACGAGCACCGCGACGAGGGCGACTTGGCGGAGGGTGGCCATGAAATGAGGCTAACGACGGACCGCCGTAGCCTCTGGCTGTGACCGCGATCCGCTTCGGCATCTCCCATCTGCCGCCCGAGGACGGCGACGACGCCGACTACCTGGACAACCTCGTGGAGAAAGGTCACACCGCCCACGAGTTGCCCTTCGTCGAGGGCTTCCCCTGGAAGGAGAAGCGTTGCCAGAGGTTCGGTGAGCTCGCCGCCGAACGTGACGTCCGGCTCTCGGTCCACGCCCCCTACTTTGCCGGGTTGACCCTCCCCGACGAGGCACGGGGCAAGCAGTCGCTGGCTGCTCTCGAGCACACCATGAAGTTGGGCAGGGGGCTTGGCGCCCCGGTGATCGTGGCCCACTTCGGCTCCAACTACGAGGAGGAGCCGGAGGTCCTGATGGACCGGATCCGCTCTCGCCTCGACTATGTCGCCTCCAAGATCGACGGGATAGGCGTGGGGATGGGATTGGAGACTGCGGGCAACAACCGGTCCTTCGGGAGCCTGGGGGACATCGCTCAGCTTGCCGCCGAGTACCCGTTCGTGCGTCCGGTGGTGGATTGGGCCCACGTCCACGCCATGACCGGTGGCGGGCTGACCAGCAAGGAAGCGTTCCAGTCGGTCTTCTCATTCTTGGGCGACCAATTCCCGGGGTGGATGATCACGCCCCTCCAGACTCAGTTCTCCGACAACGAATTCGGGACCGGAGGTGAGATCCGG
Source organism: uncultured Acidobacteriota bacterium (assembly GCA_963780755.1). Taxonomy (GTDB): domain Bacteria; phylum Actinomycetota; class Acidimicrobiia; order Spongiisociales; family ZC4RG35; genus JALYNX01. Next base: position 325,973 of record CAWACX010000002.1, on the reverse strand, counting down.
CATGTCGCATACGGTGACGGGACCCTGCGTGTCGGGCCCCTGGTGGATGCCGCTGCCGAGTCCGGGTTTCCGATGGTGCTGATCTCCGAGGCCCGCGACCTTCCCAGCCACGATGCGATCTGGGAGGAGGCCCGGGCCCATCTCGAGGCGCGCCCGGCGCCGGCAGACGGGCGCCCGGTGGCGACCTCCGACATCTCGTTTCCCGCGCCCGTGACCGCTTCCAAGGACGGTGAGAACTTCAAGCCGATTGGGCTCGACCGTCCATTGCGCCTCTCCAACCTGGACAAGGTGTTCTTCCCCGAGGATGGCTACACCAAGGGCGACCTGATCCAGTACTACGCCTCGGTGGCCCCGGTGCTGCTGCCCCATCTCGCCGGCAGGCCGCTTTCCATGAGTCGTTACCCGGGAGGGATCACCGGTCAGTCCTTCTACGAGAAGCGGGCGCCGGGCCACCAGCCGGATTGGATGCGGACCACCCCGGTGCCTTCCGACTCCCAGGGCGGCACCATCGACTTCCTCCTCGCCGACTCTCGTGAGGCGTTGATGTGGTTCGCCAACATGGCCTGCATCGAGGTCCATCCGTTCCACTCGACGGAAGCCGAGCTCGACAAGCCCACCTATGCCATCTTCGACTTCGACCCTTCGGAAGGTGCCACATGGGACAAGGTGGTCTCCGGAGCCAAGCTCCTCGAAGTGGCCCTGCGCCAGATCGGGCTCAAGGGTTATCCCAAGCTCTCCGGATCGAGAGGCCTTCATGTCTATGTCCCCCTGGAGCCGGTGCACAGCCACAGCCGGGTGCGGCGGTTCGTCGGCGAGGTGGGCGCCTATCTCGCCGCGGCCAACCCTGAGGACGTGACCATGGAGTGGGACAAGCCCAAGCGCAAGGCCCGGGTCTTCGTCGACCACAACCGGAACGCCTTTGGTCAGACCGTGGCCTCGGTGTACTCGGTGCGGCCCCGGCCCAGCGCCCCGGTGGCCGCCCCGCTCACCTGGGAAGAAGTGGACACCCTCCGCAATGGCGACGTCACCATCGCCAACGTCTGGGAGAGACTCCAGCGCCACGGAGACCTGTTCGCACCGGTGCTGGAGGGCGGGCAAACCCTCGATGCCGCCGAAGCAGCATTGGGGATGGCGCCCGGGGGTGAGGACTAACCGAAATTTGGACGCTCAGGTCACCATTCGCACCCTGTAGGTCCAAATCACGGGGCGGAAACCCGTCGTTCATCCCGGATCGCTAGCTTGCCGTGATGGACCTGTATGCCCGGATCAACATCCTGGGTGGGCGCTCGGTGCGCCTGCCCCGTGGGCGGCTCGAAGACGCGATCGCCCTCGACAACGACCCGGTCGGCCGGGCCAAGAGCTGGGTCGAGCAGGGCGCAGAGATCCTCCACATAGTCGACCTCGACGCCGCCGCCTATGGGGACTATCGAAATCGGGACCTGGTCGACGGCCTGGTTCGAGAGGTCTCGGTGCCGGTCCAGGTGGCGGGTGGGATCAGGTCCGAGGCCGAGGCGACCCGCCTCATCGAGAACGGTGCCTGGCGGATCGTGATGGGCACCGCGGCGATCGAGAACCAGAACATGGTCTGGGACCTGTGCCGAGAGCACCCGGAGAAGATCGCGGTCTCCATCGACGTCCACAAGGACGGGGAGATCGTCACCAAGGGCTGGACGCAGAACAGCGGCCGATATCTGGAGGAGGTCCTGATCGAGATGTCCTCTGGCGGGCGTGGCCTCCTTCATGGTCTCCGAAGCCGGCCGGGACGCACTCGAAGACCCGCCCAACTATCAGATCATGGCCGAATCCCTGGCCACCGTGGAGCAGCCGGTGATCGCCGCCGGCGGGGTTCGGGACCTGGAGGATCTCCGCAAGCTGGTCCGGCTCGAGTCGGCGGGCCGCTATCTGGCCGGGATCGTCGTCGGCCGGGAAGTCACCGTGGGCCGGTTCACGATCGAGGAGGCCAAGTCGGTGATCGCCGGGGTGGGGCCGCTGCGGGCTCCAGGCGGGGTTGCCGCAACCCGGATCCGGGTCGGGGTCAAGTCGCTGGCGGACTCGTTGGCTTTCTACGAGGACCGGCTCGGTTTCGCCCACATGAGGTCTCCGGCCAGCGGGGTGGCCGGCGCCATCCTCGAGCCCTCCAAGGGGCAGCTGCTGGAACTGGTGGAAGGCGGGGACGCAGAGCCCCGCACTCTCACGTTCGTTGTCGAGGACCTGCCGCGATGGGCGGACCACCTGGAGAGCGCGGGCCTGGAATTGCGTGCCCAGGACGAGGCCGTCGAGTTCGACGATCCCGACGGGAGGACGATTCGATTCGAGGCGGGCGGCTAGGCCTCGATCCGGGTCCGGGACTGCTCCCTGAGGAATTGGCGCAGGTACCAGGGGCCTCCGCCTCCGGCCCCCGAAGTCCCCGATCCCTTCCATCCCCCGAACGACTGGATGTTGGGCCATGCCCCGGTCGTGGCACCTGCGGTCCGGTTGACGTAGGTGACTCCGGCCTGGATCCCCTGGAACCAGCGCTCGATCTCGGCCTCGTCGGACGAGAACAACCCGGCGGTCAACCCGAACTCGGTCTCGTTCGACCGGCGCAGCCCCTCATCCAGTGACTCCACCGGCCCCACCGCCAGGAAGGGCATGAACAGCTCCTCCTCCCAGATCCAGGAGTCATAGGGCACGGTCACGACGGTGGGCTGCACGAAGTTGCCCTTGTCGTAGTCCTCACCGGTCAGGACCTCGCCTCCGGCGAGAACGTTCCCTCCCGACGACTCGGTCTCCGCGACCGCCTTGCGGAACCGTTCCACCACGCCCTGGTCGATGACCGGCCCCATGTAGATCTCGCGCTCGAGCGGATTGCCCACGCTGAGCTTCCCGGTCTTCTCGACGAGTTTGTCGACGAACTCGTCGTAGACCTGCTCCTCGACGAACACCCGGGAGGCCGCGGAGCACTTCTGGCCGCTGAGCCCGAAGGCGCTGCGGAGCACCCCTGTCGCTGCCTTGTCGAGGTCGGCTGTCGCCGTCACCACGACCGGGTTCTTGCCCCCCATCTCACAGATCACCGGCTTGGGGCGCTGCTCGTTGACCGTCCGATAGAGGTGCATCCCGACGGGATATGACCCGGTGAAGGTGAGGCCATCGACGTCGGGATGGTGGGCCAGATAGTCACCGATCTTGGAGTCGCCGGTCACGATGTGAAGCGCAGACGCCGGGAGCCCGGCCTCCCTCATCACCGAGTAGAACTCGAGGGCCATCAGGGCACCCTGTCGCGACGGCTTGATCACCACCGTGTTCCCGGTGGTCAGGGCGCCGATGGCGGGGCCTGCCGCCAACGCCATCGGGAAGTTGAACGGTGAGATCACCACCCAGACCCCCCAGGGGCGAAGCACCGAGGTGTTGGTCTCCTCCGGGCTCAAAGTGCCGAGGGGAGTGACGAACCCGTCGTGCTCGGTGATCTGGTTCGCGTAGTAGCGGAAGAACTCGACGGTCTCCGCGATGTCGCCGAGTGCCTCGAGACGGTTCTTGCCGATCTCGTAGGCCATGTCGGCTGCCATCTCGAAGGCGCGGCTCTCCATGATGTCCGCAGCCTTCAGCATCAGGTCACGGCGCTTCTCCCATCCCCACGCCTCCCACTCGGAAGCGAAGGCCTTGGCCGCCGCTAACGCATCGTCGACGTCGGTCTCCTCGGCCAGCGAATAGCGGCCGATGACCACCGACGAGTCGATCGGCGAGCGCTCCTCGGCCGTCTGCTCCTTAAGCCGCGCCTCCCCGTCGATATAGAGGGGATGAGTGGCTCCAAGGCGGTCGGGGGCCGAGGCGACGGCCTTCTCAAAGGAGCTGTTCAGCTCCTCGTTGTCGGCTGACATCGTGGCGTAGGTGATCTTGAGGGTCATCGCTCGGTCTCCGGGTGTGTGGGCGGGTGCGGACGATATCAACTGTCGAGCGGCAGACGACACGCCGGCTTGGTCGACCCCGAGCTATCAAACCGGCGATTCACAACTAGTGTCTTTCGCCGGATGCCAGGGTCTGTGTCGCTCATCTACTGGCCACTTCTCGTCGTGGGGGCCTACTTCTTGGGGTCGATTCCGTTCGCCCAGGTCCTGGCGCGGGTCAAGGGCATCGATCTCAGAGAGGCCGGGACCGGAAATGTCGGCGCGGGGAATCTCACCAAGGTCGCTGGCCCGGGGTGGGGTCTGGCCGCCGGTCTCCTCGACGGCTTCAAAGGCCTGATCCCGGTATTGATCGCTAAGGAGATGGGTCTGGGCCCGGGCGCCGCGGGGATCGCCGGCCTGGCAGCGGTCATAGGCCACAACTGGTCGATCTTCATGAGAGGGCGCTCCGGACGGGGTCTCGCGACCTCGGTTGGAGTGATCATGGCCCTCGATCCGGTGCTCCTGGTGTGGACCACCGGGTGGGCGGTGGCGGGGTGGAAGATCGGAGGTGGGGTCGCCGGGTTCCTCGGTTGGGGCCTGCTTCCGATAGTCGCCATCGCCATGGGGCGCCCGCCGACCGAATACCTCTTCCTGTTGTTGCTCTCGACGGTGCTCATGGTAAGGCGGGTGCAGGGCAACCCGGACAGCGTGCGTGGCTTCCGGCCGTCGTTGCGGAGGGCCGTCTTCGATTCCGACGTAGGTCAGCATGACTTTCCGCAGGCAGCTGACGAGCCTCTGACCCCGTGAGCCCGAAACGGGTCGCGATCATCGCCGGGATCTCGGCGGTCGTATACATCGGGGTCGCCTACTTCGTCTTCAACAACTTCGAGTTGCCGCCGATGAGCCCGATGGCCTGGGGCCTGGTCGTTGCCGCTGCGGTGGCCCAGATCAGCGCCAAGTGGTTCTTCGGGCTGCTGTTCCAGGAGTCGGTCGAGGAGGCCGGAGGGTCGTTGCGCGCCTTCAGCGCGTTCCGCGGGGCGTTGGTGGGTGCGGGTGTGGCCCGACTGATCCCTGCCGGTGGGGCGATCACACCGGTGGCTATGGCCTGGACGGTGCGTGACGAAGAGAAGAACAGCACCGGTGCCGCGATCAGGACCGTTCTCCTCAACTACGCCGCCCTGTTGATCCTGACCGGGGTCGGGCTCCTGATCGCCCGCCCTCAGGATGACGCAAAGATCCTCTCGGTAAGCCTCTTCGTCCTTGCCCCCTTTGTCCTGGTTGCCGGGCTGATCGCGATGTTCGGCTCGGGGAAGCTCGGCTCACTCTCCAAGTACCTTCCGCAAAAGTGGCGCAAGAAACTCGATGCGTCCGTCATCGACCACCTACCTGACCTCGAGTCTCAGTTCTACATCTGGGCCCGGGTTGCCTTGGAGGCGTCAGCTCTGGCACTGGTGATGTACGCCTTTGGGATCGAAGTCAGCGTTTTCCAGGTGGCGGCCGTGTTCGGCGTCTCACAGATCGCCGGCGGCCTCCCGGGAACACCGGGCGGCCTCCTCGTCGCTGAGGGCAGCCTGGTCTTCATGCTCGCCGCCTACGGCTTCCCCGCCTCGACGACTGTGGCACCGGTCCTCGTGTTCCGCATCGTCTCCTATTGGCTTCCGGCCGGGTTGAGCCTCCTCGCCGGTGGCTCCACATTCCTCCAGTCCCCGGAGGCCAAGGAAGCTGCTGCAGAGGCATCCTGAGCAGCCGGTAGCCTCGCCCCATGTCAGAAACCGTCTCTTTCGAGCTCCCCAATCAGGACGGCGAGACCGTCTCGTCGGAGGACTTCTCCGGACGCCGCGTGGTGATGTTCTTTTATCCGGCGGCCATGACCCCGGGCTGCACCGTGGAGTCGTGCAACTTCCGGGACAGCTATGACGAGTTCACGGCAGCCGGATACGACATCGTCGGAGTCAGCCCCGACTCGCCCGCGCGCAACGCGAAGTTCAAGGAGAAGGAGGGCCTCAACTTCGACCTGCTCTCGGACGAGGACCACGGGCTGGCGGAGAAGCTGGGTGCCTGGGGCGAGAAGAAGATGTACGGGAAGACCCGGGAGGGCCTGATCCGGTCCACTTTCGTCATCGGCCCCGACGGCGAGGTGGAAAAGGCCTATCGCAACGTAAAGGCCACCGGCCACGTGGCAAGGGTCAAGCAGGACCTACTGGGCTGAACGGCCTGGCGCGGGCTGTCCCGAGCCGACCTCGATCCCGGACAGCCCCTCCAAGGCCTTGACCAGGGCGTGGTTCCCCTCGCCGCCCCGGCCTTGCGCCTGGAGCGCCCGGTAAAGCTGGAACACCAATGCCGACCCTGGTACCGGGACACCGAGCTCGTCGGCGGCTTCCAGGATCAACCGGAGGTCCTTCTGCTGGAGGTCGATGGTGAATCCGGGCCGCCAGTCGCGCTGCAGCATCATTGGCCCTCGGTTGGACAACATCCAGGATCCCCCGGCCCCACCCTCGACCGCGCGGATCGCGGTGGCGAGGTCGATGTCGGCGGCCTGGCCAAGCAGGAGGGCCTCGGACACCGCCAGCTGGTTGAGCACCACGAGGACCTGGTTCATCAGCTTCACGGTCTGACCCGACCCGGGCTCGGCTCCGACATGGACCACCGACTTGGAGTAGGCGTCGAGATAGGGGCGCACTTTCTCCAGCGCCTCGCCCGGCCCACCGACCATGACCGCAAGGGTGCCGTTGGTCGCCCCTTCAGAGCCGCCCGAGACCGGGGCGTCGAGCCAGGTCACTCCCCGTCCTGCTACCCGTGCTGCGAAGTCCCTGGTTGCCCGAGGAGAGATAGTCGAGTGGTCGACGATGATCGAGCCCTCGGCGAGCCCGTGGATCACACCCATCTCCCCGAATACCACTTCCTCGACGTCCGGAGTGTCGGAGACACAGATCATCACGATGTCGCTCTCCGCTCCCAGATCTCGAGGGCTGGTCGCTACGTCGCAGACCAGGTCGTTCGACTTCTCGGGAGTCCGATTCCAAACTGTCACCGGGTTGCCGGCGAAAAGCAGATTCGCCGCCATCTCGTGGCCCATGGTTCCGAGGCCTATGAAGCCAAGTCGTGCCATGCGACTGACAATAGGACTCTGCTAAACCCGTGGTGCCATGCCCCACGACCGACTCGATTCGATCCTCGCCGACGAGGTCCGGGCGCTCCAGGGCATTGGCACCGACAAGGGCCGGGAATCGGTGATCCTCGGGGTCGTGCCCGGAGCCGAGGGCCGGGGCCCCCGCCTGCTGCTCGCGGGGTCCGATCGCGAGTACATCCGGATGAACTCGAACGGTTACCTGGGCCTCGCGATGCATCCCGACGTGATCGCGGCCGAGGAGCGGGCCACCCGCGAGTTCGGCGTCGGGCCGGGCGCGGTCCGCTTCATCTCCGGGACCTATTCGACGCACGTCGACCTCGAGGCGCGGCTGGCGCGCTTCCATGAGCGGGAACGGGCGATGATCTTCTCCTCGGCCTACGCCACGGTCCTCTCGGTGCTGACCACACTGATCACGCCAGAGACCGTGGTCCTGAGCGACGAGCTGAACCACAACTGCATCATCAACGCCCTGCGCATGGCGCGACCCGCGGCCCGAGAGGTCTATCCGCACCTCGACTTCGAGGCCCTGGACGCGGGGTTGGCGAAGTCGAAGGGGGCGAAGAGGGCAATCGTGGTGACCGATGGCGTGTTCTCGATGCGTGGTGATCATGCCGACCTGTCCGCTTTGTCGGAGGTCGCACGGGCCCATGACGCCGACTTTCCCGAGAACGTGGTCGTGGTTGTCGACGACTCCCATGGCGTGGCTGCCTACGGCCCAACCGGACGAGGCACCGAGGAGGTCAGCGGGTCAGGCCCGGTCGACGTCCTGATCGGGACCCTGGGCAAGGGTTTCGGGGTCAACGGCGGCTACGTCACCGGCAGCGACGAGTTGGGCTCATTCCTTCGGGAGAAGGCCCCGATGTACATCTACTCCAACCCGATCACCGTTGGCGAAGCACGTGCGGCCCACGCCGCGGTCGACGTTGTCGACTCCGACAGCGGTCGGGCCCTGCTCGCCCACCTCGCCGAGATGACTCAGAGATTCGAGGCGGGACTGGTCGGGCTGGGGCTCGAGACCATCCCCGGTCCCCACCCGGTGGTCCCTCTGATGGTGAGGGATACCGACCGGACCTCGGCGCTGGTCGGCCACCTCTTCGAGAACGGGGTGCTCGCCACCGGTCTCAACTATCCGGTGGTGCCCAAGGGTGATGAGGAGATCAGGTTTCAGGTCAACGCCGACCACACCGCGGCCGACATCGACTTCGTGCTCGATGTGCTGTCCGGGGCGGCGTGACCGACCTCAGGCCGGCCACCCGGGACGACCAAGGCTTCCTGGAGGAGATGCTCTACACAGCGATCTACGTTCCCGACGGTGAGGCGCCGCCGCCGAGATCGATCGTGTCCGACCCTCACCTCAGCCTCTACATCGAGGGCTTCGGGAACCGGGAAGGGGACTCGGGCCTGATCGCCTCGACCCGGGAAACGCCTATCGGGGCGGTCTGGGTCCGTATGTTTACAGCGGCACACCCCGGATATGGGTTCGTCGACGAGGCGACCCCAGAGTTGTCGGCCGCAGTCACTGGGCCGGAGCGGGGTCGGGGTATCGGCACTGCCTTGCTGGAATCCATGCTGGACTCTGTGCCGCGCGCCAGTCTCAGCGTTGACCTGCGCAATCCGGCGATACGCCTCTACCAGCGTTTTGGGTTCGAGCCGGTGTCCGAAGACGGGCTGACAGTCACGATGTTGCGGCTTGGCTAGCCGGCGGCCTCGGCGAGCCAGCCCTCGATCGACTGGTGGGTTACTCCGAGCCGGTCCAAGATCCGGGCACCGGCCGACTCCGTCACACGCATGATCGCCAGGAGGATGTGCTCGGTCTCAATGGACCTTGCCTTGACCCTGATCGCCTCCCTCAAGGCGAGCTCGAGGACCTTCTTGGAGTGGGGTGAGAACGGGATGTGCCCCTTGATCCGCTTTTCCGGGACCGGAGCCGGGCCGATCGCCTCGTCGACCCGTGCCCGGGTCACTTCTGACGAGGCCAGGGCCCGGGCCGCGCGGGAGTCTTCGTCGTCCAACAAGCCGAGGATCAGGTGCTCGGTTCCGATGTGGTTGTCACCGCGGTTCCGGGCGATCTCCTGCGTGGCGATCACGACCGCCCGGGCTTCGGCGGTGAACCTCATGAATAGGCCCTTCCTCGACCATCCCTTGCCTTCGAGGTCGACGAATCGCTTCTGAGCCGCCTGCTTGCTCACCCCGAGGCTGGCTCCGATGTCGGCCCACGCGGCGCCCGACTCCCGGGCGAGGTCGACGAAGTGGCCCACGAGGTCATCGGCCATGGCCGCGAACCTGTCAGAGAGCATCACGGCCTCGGTGAGGTGAGTCAGCGGGTCGGCAGTCCGGTGCCTGCTCTCCACGAAATCGATCAGGTCTTGCAGGGAAACGGGATCGGAACTCATGCGTCAACCTTACGTTGACGCCCAGGGACTTGTCAACCCAAAGTTGACGCTTGCGTTCCAGCCACAACTACGAGGACGCTTCCGGCGCCCACCTGCTCACCGGCGGTGGCGTTGACCGTCTGCACGGTCCCCGGCATCGGCGCCCGCAGGGTGTGCTCCATCTTCATCGCCTCCAGCACCATCAGGACCTGGCCTTCTGTGACCGTGTCGCCGACTGCTACCTCGACCCTGACCACCCGTCCCGGCATCGGGGCATGAAGCGACCCCGGTGCCTCATCGACCGTGGCACCCCGGAACCTGGGAACCGCCTCGAGGGTGACCGACCCTGAAGGGCCATCGACGTATCGCATGGCGCCGACCCGATGCACGGTGAGCTCGTGCGCCTCCCCGGCGACCGTCACCACCACACGCTCAGGAGATGCCGACTCGATTTCGATCTCCCCCGCTTCGGTCACCAAGAGCCTGCCCCGGGTGACCCGATACTCGACGGCCAGTTCCGTCTCACCGTGGCGGTAGACGCTCGTCTGGGCGCTGATCGGGGCGTTGCGCCAGCCACCCGGAATCGAGGCCAGCACGACAGCCTCCCGTCGCCGGTGACTGCGGTCGGCGATCGCAACCGCGATCGCCGCTCTTCGGACAGCATCTTGATCGGCGAGGGGCATGGTCAGCTCGCGTTCATCGAGGAAGTGGGTGTCGACCCGCCCGGCGATGAAGTCCTCGTTCTCGAGGATTCGGATCAGAAGGTCCCGGTTGGTGGTCGGGCCGTGGATCACGGCACGGCGCAGGGCGCCGGCGAGGAGGGCAGCGGCCTCACCGCGGGTGGGGGCGTGAGCGATCACCTTGGCCAGCATCGGGTCGTAATAGGTCGAGATCTCCGAGCCGTTCTCGACCCCGGAATCGACTCGGAGACCTTCCGCTGCCGGAAAGGAGAATTGGTGGACTGTGCCGGTCATCGGCAGGTAGTCGTGCGCTGGGTCCTCGGCGTAGAGGCGGGCCTCGATGGCATGGCCCTCGATCTTCGGTTGCAGCACCTGCTCTTGCAGCCTGCCGCCGCCGGCGATCTCGATCTGGAGCCTGACGAGATCGATGCCGGTGATCATCTCCGTCACCGGGTGCTCCACTTGGAGTCGGGTGTTCATCTCCAGGAACCAGAACTCCCCGTCGTGGAACAGGAACTCGACGGTGCCTGCTCCGGTGTAGCCGACCCCCCTGGCGAGGGCCACCGCGGCCTCTCCCATCCGCTGCCTGACCGTGGAGTCGATGGCGATCGAGGGCGCCTCCTCGATGACCTTCTGATGGCGACGCTGGATGGAGCACTCCCGCTCGTGGAGGGAAGCGACGTTTCCGTGGTTGTCGGCGATGACCTGGATTTCGATGTGGCGAGGGGCCTCCAGGTAGCGCTCGAGGAACACCGTGTCATCCCCGAATGCGGCCCCCGCCTCCCGTCGCGCCCCGGCGATCGCCGCCACCAGGTCGTCGGAGGAGCGAACGATCCGCATCCCCTTGCCCCCACCGCCGGCGCTGGCCTTGACCAGCACAGGAAACCCGATCTCATTGGCTGCGGCTACTGCCGCATCATCGTCGAGCCCGGTGAGGTCGATGCTGGGGAGGACGGGGACTCCTGCCGACTCGGCCAGCGCCTTGGAGGCCAGCTTCGATCCCATGGTGGCGATGGCCTTTGCCGGCGGCCCGATCCAGATCAGGCCTGCTTCGCCCACAGCCCGCGCGAAGTCGGGGCTCTCGGAGAGGAACCCGTAGCCGGGGTGAATGGCGTCGGCGCCGGACTCCTTGGCCGCCCGCAAGATGGCATCGATGTCGAGATAGGTGTCGATCGGGCTCGACCCCGGCAATCGCACCGCTTGATCGGCTTCCCCGACATGGGGCTCGCCTCGGTCCGGGTCCGCATAGACCGCCACCGTCTCTATCGTCATGTCACGACAGGTGCGGATCACGCGCCGGGCGATCTCCCCTCGGTTGGCCACCAGGACTCTCCCGATCATCGGGGGACGAGGCTAACGAGGGAACCAAAGCGGGGTTTGAGGTCGTCTATATCAAGTCCCCTTATTCGAGTGTGAGGTACACCCGCGATGACTGAGACCCAACTCCTGGAGCGAGAGGCCGCCGCGCCTCCCCAGATAGCGCCCGCGCCCAAGAGGCGTTGGGGCCTGATCCCCGCCGCGATTGCGATTGCGATCCTGGGAATGGCGGTCGTGATCGGGTTCTGGATCGTGTCGACGATCCGTGGCGTGGCCGATTCGGTTCCCACGCCCGCCGACCTCGCTGCCGTGTTCGAACCGGAGCCATATGAGGAGATCGGACCGGTGGTGATCAGCTCGATCCGTGACCTGGCCAACCTCACCACCATCGAGAGCGTGGAGTACACGATCGTGGAGAAGGGCAATGACCGGGGCTGGCTGTCATGGGCACGGGGCGACAGCGTCCAGCTGTTCGCGGTGGCCAAGATCGGTGCCGGAGTCGACCTCAGCCAGGTGACCGTGCGTGATGTCACCCTCGGGGAGGACGGTGTGGTCGAGCTCACCCTTCCCGCTGCGACCATCCAGTACGTGGCGGTCGACAACGAGGCGACACAGGTTCTCGACCGGGAGACCGGGCTCTTCACGAAGGGCGATCCCGAGTTGGAGTCCGAGGCCCGCCAGGTCGCCGATGAGGTACTGGTCCAGGGCGCCCTCGACGATGGATTGCTCGCCGATGCCGAGGACAACGCCCGGGAGGTCATCTCCGACTTCCTGATCGGGCTCGGCTACCGCGACGTCATCGTGGAGTTTCGCCCCGCCACCTAGCTTGAGCATCCCAGATCGTGTGATTCGGCACGTCGCCGCGTTCAACGATGCGGTCACTTCGGGCGACTTCGACCCGTTCGTCGATCGATTCGCTCCAGGGGCGCAGATGTCATTCGTGGGGATCGATGTCGCGTCGATGAGCGGACGTGATCAGATCAGGACCGGTTATCAGCAAATGCCACCTGACGACACCATGCTGGTGGAGTCAGTGGTCAGCGAAGGCAGCCGCGATGTGGTTCGGTTTGCCTGGTCCCGGGGCGGGACCGGCATCATGGACATGCACTGGGAGGGTGATCTCTTGCTTTCGCTCGAGGTGACCTTCGAAACGGGGTCAGACGACGAATGGGCACGCCACAGCTAAATACCGAAAGGCTGCGTCTGACCCCGCTTCAGGTCTCGGATGCCGCGGAGATGGTCTCGGTGCTTGCTGACGAGGCGCTCTATTCATTCACGGGCGGGCACCCGCCGGACCTCGGTGAGCTGGAAGCGAGGTATCGCGCCCAGGTCGCAGGCCCGGCGTCCCGGGAAGAGTCGTGGCACAACTGGATCATCCGTCTCCTCGAGGGCGATGTGGCGATCGGGTTCGCCCAGGCCACGGTCACCGGCGACGAGGCCGAGCTTGCCTGGTTGGTGAGGGTGGACCGGCAGGGCCAGGGAGTCGCCACCGAGGCGGCACTGGCAGTGCGGGACTGGCTGGTCGACAACGGATCCCGGCACCTGATGGCGCACGTCCACCCCGAGCACATCGCGTCGGGAAAGGTGGCGGCTGCTCTGGGGCTGGCGCCAACCGGCGTCATCGACGCCGACGGCGAACAGATCTGGGAGCGTCGGTTCCCGGGATGATCACATCCGGAACACCCCGAACCGATCGGTGCCCCTGACCGGCGCGGAGTGAACTGCCGACAGAGCGATTCCCAAGACGTCCCTGGTGTCACGGGGGTCGATGAGCCCGTCGTCGCGGACCCGTCCCGTCGAGTAGTAGGCCTGCTCCTCGTGCTCGATCTGAGCCTCGATCTCGGCGCGTCTCGCCTGGTCGGCGTCTTCGTCGAAGGGCTCTCCCCGTGACTCCGCGCCTTGGCGAGCGATGATCGACATCACCCCGGCGAGCTGCTTCGGCCCCATGACCGCAACCTTGTGGCCGGGGTACCCGAACACGAACCTCGGGTCGTAGGAGCGTCCCGACATCCCGTAGTTCCCGGCGCCATAAGAGACCCCCGCCATCAGGGTGATGTGGGGGACCTCGGAGTTGGCGACCACATTGACCATCTTCGCCCCGTCCTTGATGATCCCCCGCTGCTCGTATTCCTTGCCCACCATGTAGCCGGTGGTGTTGTGGATGAAGATCAGCGGCGTGTCGTACCGATTGCTGAGCTGGATGAACTCGGTCGCCTTCTGCGCCTCTTCCGAGAAGATCACACCCTGCTGGTTGGCGATCACTCCGACGGGGAACCCATGGACCGACGCCCAGCCGGTGAGGATCGAGGCGCCGTAGACCGCCTTGTACTCCTCGAACCGTGAGCCATCGACCACCCGGGCCAGGATCTCACGCATGTCGAACGGGACCCGCAGGTCGTGGGGGATCACCCCCAGGATCTCGTCGATGTCGTGCGCCGGGGGGTCCGGCGCCTTGGTCGGACCGTAGCCCTGCTTGCGCCAGTTGAGATGGGCCACGATGTCGCGGCCCATGCGGATCGCTTCCTGCTCGTCCTCGGCGAAGTAGTCGGAGAGGCCTGAGACCCGGGAGTGCATCTCGGCGCCGCCGAGCTCTTCGTCGGTCGACTCCTCACCGGTCGCCATCTTGACCAGGGGCGGCCCGCCGAGGAACACCTTTGCCCGGTCCTTGACCATGATCGAGTAGTCGCACATGGCGGGGAAATAGGCGCCCCCGGCGGTCGAGCTCCCGAAAACGATGGCCACCGTTGGAATCCCGTTCTTGGAAAGGCGGGTCAGGTTGCGAAACCACTTCCCTCCCACGATGAAGACGTCGGCCTGGTCGGGGAGGTCGGCGCCGCCCGACTCGACCAGGTTGATCAGCGGGAGCCGGTTCTCGCCGGCGATGTCCATGATGCGGAGGGTCTTCGCCAACGAGTAGCGGTTCATCGAACCTGCCTGGCTGGTCGGATCGTGGGCGAGGATGGCGCACTCCACCCCTTCGACCACTCCGATGCCGGTCACCACGTTCGCGCCCAGGTTCTTGTCGGTCCCCCAGGCGGCGAGCGTCGACAGCTCGAGGAAGGGGGCGTCCCGATCTAGGAGGAGCTCGATGCGCTCCCGGGCCAGGAGCTTGCCCCGCTCCCGGTGCCGGGCGATGTACTTCTCTCCGCCGCCCTGGCGGGCCTGCTCCATGAGTGCTTCGAACTCGGCGAGCTTGGCCTCCATCGCGGCGCGGTTGGCCTGGTAGTCGTCGGAACGGGGATCGACCCTGGTGGTCAGGACCTGCATCTCGGAGGCCGACAGTAGTTCGGAGGGGGCGCCTCAGCCCTCGTACACGGCGTCGGCGCTGTAGGGCTCGATCATGATGCACTCACCGGGGCACTCCTCGGCCGACTCCAGGGTGTCCTGGACCAGGTTGTCGGGGACGCGGGCCATGCCCCGAGCTCCATCGGGAGCCTGCTCGCCGTCGAAGACCACCGTCCGGTCGAAGTACTTGGCCTCCTCCTTCACCACCCACAACCCGTCGTCGCGACCCAGGAACACGTCAGGCGTGATCTCCTCGCAGATCCCGTCGCCGGTGCAAAGGTCCTGGTCGATCCAGACCATCAATTTCGTCTCTTTGGCCATGACACTCACAAGCTAGGCGATACCGGGTCTTCTGCCAGAATCCGGATGTGGAAGTGCTCGACCGACTCCAGGCGATGATTGGCGAGGAAGTAGGGGTGACCGACTGGATGGAGATCACACAGGAGCGGGTGGACGCCTTCGCCGACGCCACCGATGACCAACAGTGGATCCACGTCGACTCGGCACGGGCTGCAAGTGGGCCCTTCGGGGGGACCATCGCCCACGGCTTTCTCACCCTTGCGTTGACGGTCCCGCTCAGCGCCGAGGTCGAGCTCGACGTGGGCAGTCCGAAGATGGGGATCAACTACGGGTTGGAGAAGGTCCGATTTCCGGCCCCGGTCCCTGTGGGATCGAGGATCAGGGCCAGGGTGGCCTTGCTCGGTGTCAGCGAGGTGCCGGGCGGGATCCAGGTCAACCGCCAGGTCACCATCGAGGTCGAAGGCGGGGAGAAGCCGGCGATGGTCGCCGAGACAGTGAGCCGTTATCTGTACTGACCGCCCCGAAATTTGGATCGTGAGGTCACTCCTCGACCCCTGTTCGTCCAAATCTCGAGGGGGGCTCCCTACGAAAGGCTCCGGCCCCCACCGATCACGATCACCTCGCCGGTGATGTAAGACGACAGCGGCGTCAGCAGGAACCAGACGAGGTTGGCCACCTCGTCCGGCCAACCCATCCGCTCCAGGGGTATAGCCGAGACCATCCTCTCCCGCACCTCTTCGGGGATGGCCAGGCTCATCTCGGAGCCGATCAACCCCGGGGCCACCGCGTTGACCCTGATCGCAGGGGCCAGGGTCAGCGCCAAGGCCCGGGTCAGCCCGACCACCCCGCCTTTCGACATCGAGTAGTTGAACTGGCCGAAGTTGCCCAGGTATGCCCGCGAGGAGATGTTGACGATCGAGGCTCCGTCAATCATCAACGGGGCGAGCTCGGTGCTCAGCCGGTAGGCGGCCCCCAGGTTGACCTCCAGGACCGCTCTGAAGTTCTCATCGGTCATGTTGACCAGCCGAGAGTCCCTGGTGATCCCGGCGTTGTTCACCAGCCCGAGAAGAGGGAGGCCGGTCGCGAGCACCGCATCGCGGACCGTCGCCGGGCCTTCTGCGGAAGTGAGGTCGATCTGGACGGGAGAGAGAGCCTCGGCCAGCGCCAGCTCCGGTGCGAGGTCGACTCCGATCACGGTGAACGGCCCGGCACCCGCCATCTTCTCGGAAATTGCCCGGCCGATGCCCCGGGCCGCCCCGGTGACCACCACCACCCCGTTCACGGCAGGGCCTTGCCGAGGTGGCCGGGCCCGACGCGCAACAGCTCGCCGGTGATGTCCGGGGACCGTTCCAGATGACCGGCCCATTCCTCGATGAGGGCAGACTCCACCCCGTCACCGACCGCGATTACGTTCACCGTCCACCCCTCCTTGACCCCCTCCAACGCGGCGGTCCTCGCTGCCGAGAGGAGGCCGGTGGCCACCATCGCCCTACCGGGACCCCTCCTTCCCAGGAGGTCATCGCCGTGGACGACATAGACCACCGGATCCCCGGCCTGCGCCGCCGCCCGGGTCACCTCGAAGGCGCGTGTCAGCTCGGCCAGAACCTGGTTCCAGTCGTCCCCAAATTCCCCCGGGCGATGAATCACAACGCTCATGCGACGATCGCCGTCCCCTTCTCGATCATTTCGTCGATGGTGGACGCGTCCAGGCCGAGCTCGGCGAGCAGCGATCGGGTGTGCTGGCCGAGGGGCATAGGTGGAGACGCGGAGCGAGCCGGAGAGCCGTCGATCCTTATCGGTGACCCGGTGACCCGGATCGGGCCTGCAGTCGGGTGCTCCATCTCCACCAGCATCTCGTTGTGGCGGGCCTGGGGGTCGGCGAGCGATTCGGTGAGAGTCAGCACACGGCCGGTGGGCAGGCCGACTTGTTCGAAAAGCTCGATCCAGTACTCGGCGGGCTCGGTCTTGAAGATCCTGGCCAACTTGCGGGCCAACTGATCGCGGTGCTCCATCCGGGAGGCGTTGTCCGGGTAGGCCTTGGCGAGATCGGGCCGTTCCAGGGCGTCGGCCATCAACTCGAAATGCCGGTCGGAGACGATGGCGAGTGTGAACGGCGCATCGGAGGCGGTGAACACCTGGTTGGGGCTGATGAACGGGCTCGCAGTCCCGGTGCGGGCCGGGTCCCCGCCGGCGGCCAGGGCCAGGGCGTTCCAACCCGACTGCACCGCCATGACCCCGTCCCGGAGCGAGACATCGATGCGACACCCGCGGGGCCGCTTCTTGGCAAGGGCGGCCGAAACGGCGAGTGCCATGTTGGTCCCGGCCACGTAGTCAGCAATCGTGGTCGCCGTCTTGTGCGGGCCATCTCTGGGGTCACCGCTGATCGAGATCATCCCCGACTCCCCCTGGAAGACGACATCGACACCGGCCCTGCGGGCGTAGGGGCCGTCGGCGCCGAAGGCGCTGACCACCCCGTAGACCAGGTTCAGGTTGAGATCCCGGGCCCTGGCCTCGCCGAACCCGAGGCGCTCGATCGCCCCCGGTCGGAGATTGTGGACCAGGACGTCGGCCTTCTTCACCAGGTTGTCCAGGACTCTTTTCGACAGCCAGTCCTTCGTGTCCAGCGCCAGCGACTCCTTGCCCCTGTTGACCGCCATGAAGAAGCTGGACTCGTCGCCTTGAAAAGGGCCGAAGCGGCGGCCCAGGTCTCCACCCGCCGGCTCGACCTTGACCACTCTGGCCCCGAGGTCGGCGAGCAACATGCATGCGTAGGGGGCCGCGATCAGGTTGCCGAACTCCACGACCAGAACACCGTGCAGGGGGGAGCCCTCAGACACGTTCGAGTGTCACTGCGATCCCCTGGCCCACCCCGATGCACATCGCGGCCAGCCCGTACCGGCCTTGGCGCCTCACCAGCTCGTGGGCGAGGGTCACCAACAACCGGGCGCCGGATGCTCCGAGGGGATGCCCCAAGGCGATAGCCCCACCGTTGACGTTGACGATCTCCTCATCGATTCCGAGCTGGCGAATGCAGGCGACGGCTTGGGATGCGAACGCTTCGTTGATCTCGACCAGGTCGAGGTTGCCGACCCCGATCCCGGCGCGGGCCAGTGCTTTCTCCGAGGCGGGGACCGGCCCCATGCCCATCACGTCGGGATGGACACCCGAGGCGCCCGAGCTCAGGATGCGGGCGATCGGGGTGAGACCATGGCGATCGAGGCCGGCTTCGGTGGCTAACAGGAGGGCGGCTGCCCCGTCGTTCATCGGTGAGGAGTTCCCGGCGGTGACGGTTCCACCATCCTTGAACACCGCGGGAAGGGCTGCCAGCTTCTCGAGCGAGGTGTCGGAGCGCGGCCCCTCGTCGCTGTCGATCGTCGTCGAGGCCCGCCCACGATGATCGGTTGTCGCATCGAGGGGCTCGATCTCATCCTTGAACCGCCCTGACTGCACCGCGTCCATCGCGAGCCGATGGCTGCGCAACGCGAACTGGTCCTGGTCCTCCCTGGTCACCTCGTACTTCTCGGCGACGACCTCGGCCGTCATTCCCAGCGAGATCACCGGATAGAGCCGCTCCATCTCAGGGTTGATGAGACGCCAGCCGATCACGGTGTCGGCGGTCTCGGGCACACCGACGGGGAAGGCCCGGTCGGCCTTGGTGGTGACGTATGGGGCCCGGCTCATCGACTCTGACCCGCCGGCGATCATCACGTCGCCCCATCCGTCGCGCAATGCGTGTGCCGCTGATATCAGGGCCTGCATGCCCGATCCGCACAGGCGGTTGACGGTGGCCCCAGGGACCTCGACCGGGAGCCCGGCAAGGAGCGCCGCCATCCGGGCCACGTTGCGATTGTCCTCGCCGGCCTGGTTCGCCGCCCCCCACTGGACGTCCTCGATGGCTGCCGGGTCCAGGCCAGGGTTCCGGGCCATCAGCCTCTTGATGGCGTGGGCGGCGAGATCGTCGGGTCGGACATGGGCCAGCTGCCCCCCGAGTTTCCCCATCGGAGTCCGACAGCCATCGACTAGGAAAATGTCATCGCTCATTCTCAATGCGCTCACATTCTGGCCACAACGCCGGGGTCGGATAGGGGACAACCCCCATATCCCGGGGAACCGATTCACCTTACGTTGAAGTCAGATGAGCATGAGCGGACGCACCAGAGACCAAACTTCGATCGCCGCCTACGTCCCCGCCGGGCTGCTCGTCCTCTACGCCCTGATTCGCGCCATCTTCTGAGAACTACCGTTTGGGTCATGGCCCGACCCGACCAACTCTTCTTCACTGAATCAGAGGAAGCCAACCGCCTGCTGGCCAGCGACGGGTTGGCCCTGCTCATTGGCATGCTCCTCGACCAGCAGTTTCCCATGGAGCGCGCCTTCTACGGCCCGCAGTTGCTGACGGATCGGCTCGGTGAGCCCCTCGACGCCAAGCGGATCGCCGAGTGGGACCCAGAAGAATTGGAGTCGGTCTTCCGCGGCCCTCCGGCGATCCATCGCTATCCGGGTTCCATGGCGGGGCGAACCCAAGAGCTGTGCCGGGTGGTCGTCGACGAATACGGCGGGCGGGCCGAGACCTTATGGGAGACCGCCGACGACGGCGCCGAGTTGTTGCGCCGGCTCCAGGCGCTTCCCGGGTTCGGGGTCGCCAAGTCCAGGATCTTCGTAGGTCTTCTCGGCAAGCGCCTCGGCGTCCAGCCCGAGGGCTGGGAGGAGAAGGCGGCGGACTGGCCCAGCATCGCCGACGTCGCCCGGTTCGACGACGTCGCCGTGCTTCGGGAGCAGAAACGGGCGATGAAGGCCAAAAAAGAGGTCTGAACAGGTCTCAACCTTCTGGATGGGCCTGCCGATATTGGGCTGAATAGGGACAGGGGCCCATCCATGGACGGACAGATGCATCTTTCGGGCCAGCTTTCTGACTGGAGCGTCAACGACCTCCTTCAGATCATGCAGGTCACCAAGAAGACCGGCTCCCTCGACATCGAGGGCGAGCGCCGAGCCCGTGTGTTCTTCAGCGAGGGTCGGGTCACCGGCGCCGAGCTGACCGGGGCCAAGGGCAGCTATCTGGGCGCCGACCGCAGCGGCATCGCCGACATCCTCTATGTCATCTCCACCCTCGAGAGCGGGCAGTTCTCCGTAGGTCCCGCCGACGGCCCGGAGATCAAGGGGTGGACAGTCGAGGAAGTCCTCGCCGACGTCGAGGCGTTGCACTCCCTCGAGGGTGAAGTGGTTGATGCCGGGCTGTTCGAAGCCTCCGGAGTCCGCCTCGTCCGTGAGCTCGAGGGCCCAATCACCATCGATCCCGAGGACTGGCACGCCCTGGTCACCCTGGTTCAGCCGTTTACCTTCAACCACCTCGAGACCAAGTTCGGGCGTGGGACCGCAGTCCGGATCTTCCACACCCTTCACCGCCTCGGGATGGCCGAGGCGCTGGCTGCGGAGGAGGGCGAGTCTGGCTGGCTCGACCGCCTCGCGGAGGACGTTGCCCCTGGAGCCGCCACTCCGGCCTGGCTCGAGCACCTGCCCGAATCCGAGACCCCGGAGCCCGAGCCGGTGGCTGTGGCCGCCGAACAGCCCGAGCCGGTGGCATTAGCCAAGGCCGTTGAGCCCGTTTCTCGCCCGGAGCGCAAGGAAGATGCAGAGGTCGTCGGAGTTTCCGCGCCGGCATCGACCACGCTCACAGATGGCGTCTACGACGAGATCCGTCGCCTGCGGAGCCGGGTAGCCGACCGGTAACGTCGCCAGGGCATGCCCGAGCGCAGCCCATGGAATCCGGACCGGCCTCTTTTCATCGGCATCGCCGGGGGATCGGGATCAGGCAAGACCACGATCGCTGAGGCGGTGGTCGACAACCTCGATGGCCAGGTCGCCATCGTCCAACACGACGCCTACTACCGGCACATGCCCCAGCTCTCATTCGAGGAGCGCACCAAGGTCAATTACGACCACCCGGCATCACTGGAGACTGAGCTTCTCGTCGAGCATCTCGTGACCCTGCGCTCGGGGAAGCCAATCGACCGGCCGGTCTACGACTTCGCAGTCCACCTCAGGTCCGATGAGACCATCACCGTGGAGCCGGCACCGGTGGTGGTGGTCGAAGGAATCCTGGTCCTGTTCGAGCCCGAGCTCCGGTCCGAGCTCGACCTCAAGATCTTCGTCGACACCGACTCCGACGTGCGCCTCGCCCGTCGACTGCAACGGGACATCGAAGAGAGGGGTCGCACCGCCGAGTCGGTGGTCGCCCAGTACTTCGACACCGTGCGGCCGATGCACCTCGCCTACGTGGAGAGCTCGAAGCGATACGCCGACCTGATCATCCCCGAGGGCTACAACCCGCGGGCTGTTGCGACGGTGGTCGAGTTGATCCGATCCCGACTCGGGTGATCTGGCCGCCCGTCCATATACTTTCCCGATGGCGGGACGAGCGTCGGTAGCAATCATCGGGGTCGGAGCCATGGGGGAGGCGCTGATGTCGGGCCTGCTCCGTGCCGAGTGGAATCCAGACGAGATCTCGCTCTGCGTGCGGCGCCAGGAGCGGGTCGAGCAGCTCACGGCGACCGGATGTGTGGTAGTCACCGACCCGGTTGTCGCCCTCGAGGGGCGCCAGGCCGTGGTGGTCGCAGTCAAGCCGGCAGACGTGCCGGCCCTCCTCGAAGCTCTCGCCGGCAAGGTAGGGCCGGAGCACACGGTGATCTCCCTCGCCGCCGGAGTCACCACTGCCACCTATGAGGAGCGCCTGGGAGCGGTCCCCGTCGTCCGGGCAATGCCCAACACCCCGGCCCTGGTCGGGGAGAGCGTGACCGGCATCGCATCCGGTGCTCACTCCGGGCCCGACCACCTCGAGATCGCGGGCCAGATCCTCGGCGCGGTGGGCTCGGTCCGGATCATGGAGGAGTCGCTCCTGGATGCGGTCACCGCGGTGTCTGGCACCGGCCCTGCGTATGTGTTCCTCCTCGCCGAGGCCCTGACCGAGGCTGCTGTCAGGGAGGGGCTGCCCCGGGACATCGCCGAGGGGTTCGTTCACCAGACGATTCGGGGTGCCGGGCACCTCCTCACCAACACCGGCAAGACCCCCGCCGAACTGCGATCTCAGGTGACCTCACCAGGTGGGACCACCGCCGCTGCCGTGCACGTCCTCGAGGAGCGTGGGTTCAGGGCACTGGTGGAAGACGCGGTGCGGGCCGCGGCCAAGAGGTCCTCGGAGCTGGGGGGAGCGGGCTGATCGGTCACGCCGCCTGGTCGAGGTCTTCCACCGCGGCCACCGGGTGATCGACGAGGCGCACCCCGATGGCGATCAGGCGAAACCCGACCGCGTCCCTGATCGTGCGACGACTCCTGTCAGGCTCGGAGGCGTCCGCTTTGCGCAGCCTGCTCAGGGCGGCGCGGTTGTGGGCGATCTCCTGATGACCGTCGACCATCGGCTTGTAGAGAAAAGGGCTCATCCTGCCTCTCCTTTCGCAGGTGTCTGAGAAGTCCGCAGGTAGCTGTCGAGCAGGTTTCCGGTGTTGACCAATGGTTGCTCGCGCAGGGCGTAGGTCTTGGACTCGTGCTTGAACGCCCCCTTGTCCTTGCTGATGTGGACCCGGACCAGACCGGCAGCCCTCAAGACCGAGATGTGGTGGTGCACCGTCGACTTGGAGAGGCCGAGTAGTTCGGTCAGATCATCGAGACTGGTCTCCTCCTCGGACAACCGACGCAGGATGCGAAGCCGCCGCTCGTCGCCAAGCGCCTTGTAGGTCCGAACCATCCAGGATGGTGGCGCCTCGGGGTCCGAGTCGAGGAACTCGTCGGCCACCGCATAGAAAACGAGGAGCGTGTCCCGGAACTGGTCGATGAGAGAGAGGGGGCGAAGGACCACGGAGGGGATGAGGATCACCCTGGTCACGCCAAGCGGGATCTCGTAGTCGAGTCCGTTGGTGACTTCTTCGATCACGGTCTTGGCATCGTCGAGGTTGGCCGTCGCCCGGCGGGCAACCGCGGCCCGCCCCACTGCAGCACCAAAGTCCTGCTCGTCCGAACTGAAGACCTCGGTGCGAAATCGGGCCAGCGCTCCCACCATCCGGTCACGAAGCTCGACGGGATCGATTTCGAGGAGACCGATCACCTTGCCTCGCTGCTCGTCATCGAGCTCGTCTCCGAGCAGTGAGTCCAGTGCCTCTCTGTTCCCTTCGGCGGCTTCCTCGATCAACCCGCTGTTGCGGAAGTGGTCGATCGATCCGATGAGCCAGCGCCGGAGCCGCTGGGGGTCGATCCGGCCCAGCCAGGTAAGGACCCGGTCCGGGTCGTGGGGATGCGGGGAGCTGGCGGCGAGACCGGCAATGCTGAGCCAGGCGCCGCATCCCGGTCCGCCGAGGAACTCGATCTCTACCCGAAGGTCAGGTGCGGTGCGGTCGGCGAGCGACTGGAACCACTCCTGACCCAGGTCGAAGCCCTGGGTGTCCTCTTCGGGGTTGAAGCTGGCCCAGAGGGCAAGGATCACGTCGTAGATGGCAGCCCCGTCGTCCTCGAGGGGGATGTGACGGGCAGCCGTGGTGAGATCCCGGACCCTGGGTTGTGTTGCCTTCGTTTCGACCATTGCCGTGCAGTCCTTGTTGATTCGATAAGTCTCGAATGAACTGTACGTTCGACGAACATCGAATGTCAAGCGAATACTGAGAAGTATCGAATCGCGCATGGATCGGGCAACCGGCGGGCCACTTCTACACTCGCCGGTCATGGCCCTGACCGAGGAGCGCAAGGCGGAGGCGACCGGTCGTCGCCCACCCATCACGTACATCCTCGAGGGATTGGGAGTGGCGGGAGCGCTGGGGACTCTGGCCCTCGGTCTCCTGGGCACCATCCCCGAAGAGCCTGACTTCGAGGTGGGCCGAGAGGTCTTCGGCAACATCCCCGATGCGGTGGTGGTGGTCTTCTACGTCACCGTCGCGGTGTTCATCTGGATCACCTTCCACCTCCTGGCTCGGCGCTCGGTGTCGTGGCAGAGCGGAGGCTCGGACCGGCGCACCGGCCAGTGGGGTCGCCGGATGCACGACCTCGGGGCCGGTCTCCGCATGAAGACCCTGATGCGTGACCCGAGGGCGGGGGTCATGCACTCGATGATCTACTACGGGTTCATCGTCCTCTTCTTGGGCACGGTCACCCTGGAGATCGACCACCTGCTCCCCGCCGACCTCAAGTTCCTCCACGGAGCTGTCTATCAGGGCTATTCGGCGATCCTCGACCTCGCCTCTCTCGTGTACCTCGGCGGCCTGGCGCTGGCGATCGTCAACCGTTACATCGCCCCGCCGCGCCGGATTCGGACCAAGACCAAGCCCGAGGATGCGCTCATCCTGGGCCTGATGATCCTGCTCGGTGTCGGCGGCCTCCTCACCGAGGCCGCCCGCATCTCCCTCGAGGGTCGACCCGATTTCGAAGTCTGGTCATTCGTAGGGCGCCCCCTCTCCGCCCTGATCCCCGCTGAATCCGCCGGAGACCTGCACCGTGCGTTCTGGCTGGTCCACGTGCTGTCCTTCGTCGCTTTCCTCGTGGTGTTGCCGGTGACCAAGTTGCGTCACATGGTGACGAGCCCCACCAACCTCTTCCTCTCGGCACGGGAGCGGCCCAAGGGGGCGATGCGTGAGATGCCGAACCTCCTCGAGGCGGATGACATCGAGTCGATCGGGGCTTCGGTGGCAGCCGACCTCACCTGGAAGCAGATCTTCGACACCGATGCCTGCACCATCTGCGGTCGCTGCACCTCGGTGTGCCCGGCCAATATCACCGGAAAGCCCCTCGACCCTAGAGAGATCATCCTCAAGACCGGCGAGGTCGCGGCCGCTGCGGCCGCGGTCTCACCCCCGGTCTCCTCACTTGGCACCCTGGACGGGAGCGCCTCACTGTTCGAGAGGGTGAGGCCGGAGGAAGTCTTCGCCTGCACCACCTGTCGCGCTTGTGATGAGATCTGCCCGGTCAACATCGAGATCCTGGACCGGATCCTCGACATGCGCCGCCATCTCACCCTTATGGAGTCAGAGTTCCCGACCGAGTTGGGCAAGGCCTTCGTCGCCATGGAGAACCAGTCGAACCCGTGGGGGATGAGCCAGCAGAACCGTGCCGCCTGGACCGCGGAGCTCGACTTCGAAGTGCCGGTGTTCGGGGAGAACGGGAAGACGACGGCCGAGTATCTGTGGTTCGTCGGATGTGCCGGGTCATTCGACGACCGCAACACAGCGGTCTCGGTGGCGCTGGCCCGGCTCCTTCACCACGCCGGCATCGACTTCGCCATCCTGGGCAGTGCCGAGGTGTGCAACGGCGACCCGGCCCGCCGCGCTGGGAACGAGTTCGTCTTCCAGCAACTCGCGCTGCAGAACATCGGCACCTTCGAGGAGCTCGGCGTGACCAAGGTGATCACCCAGTGCGCCCACTGTTTCAACACCATCGGCAACGAGTACCCCCAATTTGGTGGCAACTACCAGGTGGTCCATCACGCTCAGCTCCTCGCCGAGCTGCTGACCCAGGGCCGGCTCCCGGTGCCGATGAAGGAGAACGGCCGACCGAAGAAGATCGCCTATCACGACCCCTGTTACCTGGGGCGGCACAACGACGTATATCTGGCCCCCCGGAACGTGATCGGGGCCTCCGGTGCCATCGAAGTGGTGGAGATGCCCCGTCACGGGAACCGAGCCCTCTGTTGTGGAGCGGGCGGAGCCCGGTTCTGGATGGAAGAGCAGACCGGCAAGAAGGTGAACATCGAGCGCGCTGAAGAGGCTCTGGCGACCGAAGCCGACGAGATCGCGGTGGCCTGTCCCTTCTGTTACGTGATGCTCGACGACGGCGTCAAGGAGTTGGGCCGCCCCGATGTCCCGGTCAGGGACCTGGCGATGATCCTTGCCGACGGCGTCGCTTTCGCCGAGGCGGGAGAGAGCTGATTCGACGGTCGGGCGCCGCCGTGTTGCTCGCTGTCGCCCTGGGAGCCTGCACCCCGGGGCTGGGTGGGTCGTCGGGGACCGACCTTCAGGCCTCGACGACAACGGTCCCCGCGACCACCACCACGACCACCGTCACTTCGGTGGCGATCGAGGAATTCCGGTCCTGTCTCTCCGAGCGCGGAGTGGAGATCGAGGAGGTCCCCTTCGACGCCACAGGGCGCCCCCGTCTCGATCTGGTGATCGTTGCCCTCGACCTCGGGGATCCTGCGGTCGCCGATGCTCTTTCCCACTGCTCGGAGAGCCTGAACACCGGTGCCCTCGACCTGGGCACCGAGGACCGTCTTCGCACCGAGATCTTCGCCGCCCTCGAAGGCTTCAGCGTTTGCATGAGAGCCTGGGGAGTCGAGGACTTCCCCGACCCGGTTTCCGGGTTCTCAGGGGTCGGCGCCCCGTTCTCGGTGGCCGAGATCCCCTACTCGGACCCGCAGTTGGAGACCGCAGCCGACGCCTGCCGTGACAGCGTCCTGGGAAGCCTGCCCGGTCTCGGGGCAGAGTCCTGACCGGCGTACGATTGGCCGGATGACGACCCGACCCGCCCCGGTGGTCATCCCGGACACCGACGAGAACGTCGATGTCGACCGTCCCTGGCAGGTGATCGTCTGGAACGACCCGGTGAACACCATGTCCTACGTGGTCTACGTGTTCCGCAAGCTCTTCGGGTACAACGAGGAGAAAGCGACCCACCTGATGCTCCAGGTCCACTTCGAAGGTCGCGCCATCGTTTCCGACGGCCCTCGGGAAAGGGCCGAGGTGGATTGCTATCGGCTCCACGGCCACGGCTTATGGGCCACCATCGAGCAATGAGTCGGGAGCGGTTTCGCTACAAAGGCGGAAAGGTCATCGTTCAGATGACCTCCGATGAGCGGGAATTTCTCGCCGACGTCCTCGACTTGCTGGCGACCATCCCTGCAACCGGAGACGATCCGGCCACCCAGCGCCTCCACGTCCCGGTGTATCTCGACGACCCCCAGGCAAATGCGGAGTGGTGGCGGCTGATGGGGGATGAGTTGTCGACCGCCCGGATGTCGGACCGCGCCGTATTTCTCAGAGTCGTCGAGGGCAAGGGCAAGACCGAGCTCAGCACCGATGAGGCCGACGCCTTCCTCCGTGTCCTCAATGAGGGGCGGCTCGCTCTCGGCGCCCGGTTCGGGCTCGAAGTCGAGGACGATCACGATCGGCTTCCGGAAGAGCAGCGGCGGGTCCTCGACTACATGGGCTGGGTTCTCGAAGACCTGACCTCGGCACTCACCACGGCGCTCTGACCGTCGGTCGCAGCGGAGTAGGTTCGGAAAGGCAGTCGTTGCCGAGCGCCCTCTTCGGAAACGGGAGGGCGGCGGGAGGTGTTTTGCTGGCCGATCCGATCGCCGGTCTGAGGAGTGGGGCCGGCGCACTCATCACGGTCTACGTCGATCGCCCCAATCCCGGTGGCATGTCGGCACTGCTCTCCGACTTGCTCAAACCGGTGCGGGACCACGCCGAGGGGATGGCGCGACTCGTGCGAAAGAGCGTCAGGAACGACTCGGAGCGGATCAGGGACCTGGCGGACCGGCTGGAGTCCGAGGTCGCCCCGGGGTACGCGATCTTCGCTTCAGATATCGACGATGTCTTCGTGCTCGAGTCTTTGGCCCATCCGGTGCAGAGTGTCTCCTCGCTCGGGCCCCGGCCCTATCTCAGGCCTTTGCGCGCCGCTCCACGCTCGATGCGGGCCGGGGTCATCGTCGCTGATCGCGCCCTGACCCGGTTGTTCGTGGCCAACGATGGGATGGTGGAGGAGCTCTCTCCGGCGCTGAATGCCGATTTGGGAAAGCCCAACTACGGCGGGTTCTCCGGCTACGAAGAGCACAGCGTCCGTGCCCACGCTGAGGAGGAGACGGCACGGATGTGGAGGGACGGTGGGGCCCGGCTGCTGGCCTCCCACCTCGAGCTTGGTTTCGACTTCCTGGCGATCGGTGGGCACGAGGAGGCGACGGACGAGATCGCCCGACACCTCCATCCTTATCTGAGTCGCCTGCACCGAGCGACCTTCGCGGCCAACCCGCACACGATGACCGCCGGTTCGTTGCGCTCCGAGCTCGCCACTCTCAGCCTGGAGATCCGCCGCCAAAGACAGGCCGCACTCGCCGGTCGAGTCTGTGACGTCGCCTGGAGTGGTGGCCTCGCCGTGCTCGGCGTCGCTGGGGCGTTACAGGCGTGCAACGCCCAGGCGGTGGAGACGATGGTGGTCGCCGGCTCGTTCAGCAAGTCTGGCGTCATCTGCAACAACTGCGGCTATCTCGACCGGACCGGGGAAGTGTGCCCGGTGTGTGGCTCCTCGCTGTTCCAGGTCGATGACGTGGTGGCCGCGGCCATGGACGCCACCGTGGCCGCCGGAGGCAGGACCCATCAACTCGAGGTGGCCTCGCCCCTCGACGTGGAAGGCGTAGGAGCGCTGCTCCGGTTCCCGGTCCTGCACTGATCCGTCGACCTGCCCCCGGGTAATCTCTGCTCATGCGCGAGACTCTGGAAACCCGTCGCACCTGGTCCGAGCAGGGAAAACAGGTGGCCAAGGCAACCGTCGTCAAGGCCTATGGGTCGGCCCCGCGGGGCCCGGGGTCCTTGATGCTGGTCTCCTCGGCCGGTGACATGGAAGGCTCGGTGTCGGGCGGCTGCGTCGAGAACGACGTGGTGGTCAGGGCGCTTTCGGTCTTGGAGACGGGACAGCCCGAGTTGGTGACCTACGGGATCGCCGATGATGACGCATTCGCAGTCGGCCTCGCCTGCGGAGGGACGATTCAGGTCTACATCGAGCCGTGGTGACCGATCCCCTCCTCGAAGGGGTCGAGGAAATGGTGGGCAGCGACCGGCGCGGCGTGGTGCTCACGTTCCTCGCGGGTGACGGGTCGGGATCGAAGGTCCTTCTCGATGGCATGGGATCGACCATCGTCGGGGAGTTGCCCCCGGCCCGAGCCGAGAGCCTCCGCTCCGACGCCATCGCCCTCATGGACCGTGAGCAAAGCGTGACCCTCGACTATGGGGATGCCGAAGTGTTCTTCGAGGTGCTTTCGCCGCGCCCCCGGCTCTTCGTTTTCGGGGCGGTCCACATCGCACAGGAGTTGGTCCGCCACGCCTCCCTGCTCGGGTTCAGCACGGTGGTAGCCGATCCCCGGCCTGCGTTCGTCACCGCCGACAGATTCCCCGAGGCCGAAGAGACAAGGGTCGGCTGGCCAGGTGAAGTCACTGACGCCGGCTCCTTCGACGAGAGGACTTTCGTGGTCGTGCTCACCCATGACCGACGCTTCGAAGACCCGCTATGGCCCATCGTCCTTCCCTCGCCGGCGCGCTACATCGGGGCGATGGGATCGTCGAAGACGACAGCCAAGAGGCGGGAGCGCCTGCTGGCCGCCGGGTTCACTCCCGATCAGGTCGACCGGATCCACGGGCCCATCGGGATCGACATCGGCTCCCGCACCGCAGGCGAGACGGCGGTGGCGATCCTGGCCGAGATGATCTCGGTGCGCTATCTCAGCGACCAGCCTCTGGCGCTCGCGGGCAAGCCGACCAGGCTCTGACCACTAGGTTCCACGGGATGTCGACCGCCGCCGTGATCCTCGCCGCCGGTGGTTCGAGGCGCCTGGGTCGGCCCAAACAGCTCGAGCCGTGGGGTGACACCAACCTGCTGGGCCATGTCGTGGCTCGCACCTCTGAGTTCGCTGTCGATGAGATCTGGGTTGTGGTCGGCCACCAGTCGGAGCTGATCCTCGAGAAGACCGATCTCGGCGATGCCGGCGTCGTCGAGAATCCGGAGTGGGAGGAAGGGATTGCGTCGTCGATCCGAGTCGGTCTCGATGCCCTGAACCGGCTCTCGAGATGCGATCGCGCCCTGATCGTGATCGGTGATCAACCCGGGGTATCGGCGGAGGTGGTGGAGGAGATGATGGCGTCACACGCCCGGTCGGGTCGCCAAGTAACTGTCCCCAAGTACCGCTACTCGTCGGGCAACCCCGTCCTCGTCGATCGTGCGTTGTGGCCGCGCCTGATGTCTCTCGAAGGCGATGAGGGGGCAAGTCGCTTGTGGCAGGCCCATCCGGAGTGGGTCAACGAGGTCTGGTTTTCCGACCTGGCGCCCCGGGACGTCGACACCGAAGTCGACGTGGTCGAGATGAGGCCCAAACACCCGGCATGAGGCTTTCGCCCGCGGTATAGAGTCGGCGCCGATCTCGGTGTCCAGCGGAGCGGAGAAGGGATTGATGGCTCGGATCGATCAGGTGGCGGGTATCGGTCTCAAGGAAGCAACCAAGCTGCGCAAGGCGGGCATCAGGACGAGCAAGGGCCTGCTCGAGTCCGCGGCGAACCGGAAGGACCGGGGAGATCTGGCGGCATCTCTCGGGATCGACCCGAAGGACCTCCAGCAGTGGGTCAATCATTCCGACCTGCTCCGGGTGAGAGGCGTCGGGGCCGAGTACGCCGAGCTGTTGGTGGCGGCCGGGGTGGACACGTTGCGCGACCTGCGCCGCCGCAATCCCACCGCACTCCTCGCCAAGATCATCGGCCTCAATGGCCAGGCGCGGGTGGTGAGGCGCCTTCCGACCGAGGCGATGGTCGACGGATGGATCGAGGCCTCGAAGGAGATCAAGCCGACCCTGTGATCGGGCCGGAAATGACTGAGGGGCCCCGAAGGGCCCCTGCAGTCGGTGTGAGGAGGAGTGAGCTCAGGAAGCCTTGTCGGCCGATGTGGTCGACTCGGACTTCGCCGAGCTCGTCTTCGCAGCCGAGGACCTGGTGGTCTTGGCAGCAGAAGCCTTGGGTGTGCTCTTGGCGGCCGGCTTCGAAGCCGGCTTCTTGGCGGAGGCGCTCGCGGCGTCCTTCACCTCGGCGGCCTTGTCGGCAGCCTTCTCGGGACGGAACGACTGACGCCATGTGGCCAGCATGTCCTCGAGCTGGTCACGAAGCTTGCTGACCTGCTCCTTGGCACCGTCGAGATCGACCTTCGCGGTGATCTCGTCGACGACCTTGCCGTCGCTGATCCGGGTGACGACCTTCTGGCCCTCGACCGCCCAGCCATCGATCGCCTTCTCGGCGACCTTGCTGTACTCGGTGGCGCCATCGGTGAGCTTGGTGCGGAGAACGATCACTCGCTCGCCCACCTTGCGGGCGGCGACGACCGGGGCTCCAACGGATGCGTAGAGAACGCTCTTTGCCTGCATTGTCTTACTCCTTCTTGGTTTCCTGTTTGGTGACCGATCCGTTGGCCTCGGCCAACGCCCGGTACATGTCCATCAGCACTTTCTTGTGAGCCGAGCTCAGCTTTTCGTCATCCTCGATTGCCTCGAAGACACTCGACGTCTGGACGTCTTCGTCCATCAGGCCTGCCTTGGAGTACAAGGAGTTCGCCGATATCTCGAGCGCACGGGAGATCCGGCTCAGGATCTCAGCCGACGGCTTGCGGATCCCTCGCTCGATCTGGCTCAGGTAGGGATTGGAGATCCCTGCCGAGTCAGCGAGGCGGCGGAGAGAAAGGTTGGCCCGTTCTCTCTGCTGTCGGATGAACTCACCGAGGTCGGTGTGCTTGCTCTCGTTCACTTGTCGGAAGCATACAGCAAGCTGCTAACTATTGCAAGCGCGACGCGTGCTGAGCGTCGTCCCCCTTCTCGAAATTGAGACGAAAAAGGCTCATATGCAGTCCTTACGGTCTCAATTTCAGAGGGGCTAGCCGGTCATGGCGGCCCCGATTGCGTCCCCGATCAGCCAGGCAGCAAGGCCGCCGACCCCGGCGATGGCGACGTTCTCCAACCCGGAGCGGATCCAGCTGTTCTTGGTGACCCGGGCCTTGACCACTCCCACGATGAAGAGCCCGGTGAGGGACAGCACCGTCGCCCAGGCCAGGGCGACGGTGGTCGATTCGAACACCATGAACGGGATGATGGAAGGGAGGGAACCGACCAGGAACAGGACTCCCGAGGCGAGCATGGCCCGGATCGGGGACCGTCGCTCCGACTCGACGTGCCCGAACTCCAGGGCCTTCATCGCGTTCAACATCGCTTCGTCCGATTTGGCGAAGGCTCCGACCACGTCGTCCAGGTCCTCGTCGGCGATGCCCATCTCCGAGAACATCTCCCGCAGTTGCCCGACTTCTGTCGAGCGGTAGTCCTTGATGTGCACCCGCTCCAACGCGAGCTCGGCTTCGAGCACCTCGTCCTGGGACTTCGTAGCCAGGTACTCGCCGGCCGCCATCGACACCGCTCCGGCAAGGGCAGCGGCGAGGGCGGTGAGCAGCACTTCATCGGTGTCGAGCCCTCCACCGACCACCCCGACCACCAGCAGGAACACGGAGACCAGGCCGTCGTTGACACCGAGGATGATGTCGCGCCAGTACTGCCTCGTCTCCCCGATGTGGGGCTCGTACCCACTCGGGGCGTCGCCGGGTTCGAAGTCGGGCTTCATCGCCGCGCCAGGATGGTACTTCCGCGCCCTGATCCTCAGAGAGTGGACTGGAGCGCGAGCAGGGCGGTGACCGCGGCCTCGATCCCGAAACCGATCGCAGCCTCGTCGAGGCGAAACGCGGGTGAGTGCAGGTCTCCGACAAAACCTCCGGAGCCCAGCCGGAACAAGGCGCCCGGTACGCGCTCCAGGTAGTTGGAGAAGTCCTCTCCGCCCATGCTCGCCTCCACGGGAACGACGACGTCCGCCCCCAGGCCCTCGACCAGGGCCCCGGTCGCGGCCTCGACCACGGCGCCGTCGTTGATCACGGGAGGGATCGCCTGCGAGTAGCGCAGGGTGTAGCCGGCACCCGACACCGCGAGCAGCGATCCCAGCGCCTCGTCGATCAGCCCGGGAAGGGCACCCCAAAGCGAGCTGTCCAATGTCCGAACGGTGCCCTCGAGGGTGATCCGGGTCGGGATCACGTTGCCCGCCTCACCCCCATGGATCGAGCCGAAGGCGATGATGAACGGGCTACGGGGGTCCACGGTGCGGCGCATGGCCGTCGGCAACTCGTGAATGACACGGGCGGCATCGGCGATGAGGTCGACCGTTTGGTGGGGGCGTGCGGTGTGGCCTCCGGGGCCTTCGAGCACGATGCTCAGCTTGTCTGCGCTTGCCGTGATCGGCCCCACCCGGGCCCCGACCCGGCCCACCGCGAGCGAGGGGTCGACGTGAAAAGCGATGATCCCCTTCAACCCGTCGACCAGGCCCTCAGCGACCAGGTCGGTGGCCCCTCCGGGGAATGATTCCTCGGCAGGTTGGAACAGGACCCGGAACCCGTCGGCCTCGAGTCGGGTGAGCACGACTGCGACCCCGAATGCGATCGCGGCGTGGGCGTCGTGGCCGCACGCATGCATCCAGCCCGGGTTGAGCGACACCGGGACGTTGTCTTCCGGCTCGATGATCGGCAGGGCGTCGAGGTCTGCTCGATAGGCGATGGCGGGCTCGCTCCCGATGTCGAGCCAGAGCCCGGTTGCCGGCTTTCGCTCGTGGAAGACCACCCCGTTCTCGGCGAGAGAGGCGGCGATGAGCGCCGTGGTCTGGTGTTCCTGATGTGAGGGCTCGGGGTGCCGGTGAAGAAGGCGACGCAGTTCCACCGCCTGTGGGGTCACTTCTCTCACCAGCCCGCCTATCTCACCGGGCAGGCTCATGACAGCAGGCTACCGGTCACTCGTAGAACCTCTGCTCGAACACCTGTCTCGCCCTCCGGGTGACCCTCCGGTAGCGATCCCGGAGCTCGGCGGCCCGAGAGAGCCCGAGTGACGTCGCCAGGCGCACCAACTCGTCCGGATCGGTCGGGAGGGAGTCTGAGGCGCTTCCCGCCTGAAGATGGAGCCGGAGGCGGACCCGGGTGCAGAACAGGTAGGACTCGATCAGGGTGTCAGCCTCGTCCCTCGTCAGCAGGTCCTCGGCGCGCAGGGCGGCGAGAGCGTCGAGGGTTCCCGGGACCCGGAGCGATTCGTGCTCGCTTCCGTGACGCAACTGCATGAGTTGTGTGAGGAACTCGATGTCGCTCAGGCTGCCCCTTCCCAATTTGAGGTGGAAGTCCGGGTCCTCCCCGGAGGGGATGCGCTCATTCTCGACCCGGGCCTTGATGTCGCGGATCGAGCGCACCGACTCCTCGGTCACCGGCACACCCCACACCACCTCTTCGACGAGCGCGGTGAAGGACTCCGAAAGTCCATCGTCGCCCGCGACCGGCCGGGCGCGGACCAGGGCGAGTATCTCCCACGGCTCGACCCAGTCGTCGTAATACCGGCGATAACTCTCGATCGACCGGGCGAGTGGCCCCTTGCGTCCCTCGGGCCTGATCTCGGCGTCCAGGGTGTAGGCCTCGCCATGTCGACCGGGCTCGGTGAGGACTCTCCCCAATTCGGTAGCGACACGGAGTGCCCGGTCGCGGTCTACTTCCGACTCGAAGACGTACATGACGTCGAGATCGGAGCCATACGACAGCTCGAGGCCACCCCAACGGCCCATGGCGACCACCAAGAACCCGCTGGGGTCGCCACCGGTTGCGATGTGGAGGGCGCCGGACACCGCGGCGTCGGCGCTATCCGACAACGAGCGGAGAGTCTCCGCTACTGCCGCCTCACCGAGAATGTCTCGTGCCGCGATTCGGAGCTTCCGGCGTCGGGAGGATCGCCGCACGGTTCCCACCTTGACGTCTGGATCGGGCCGGGAGTCGAGCAGGCCCGTGAGACGCGCAATCTCGGCATCCCGGGGACGAATGTCTCCGAGCATGGCATCGTCGGCGAGTCTCGGAATGAACTCGGGGATCCGGTCGATCAGCTGGCCAACGAGACGGCTGGTGCCCAACAGCAGGCAGAGTCGCTCTCCGGCCAGTGGGTTCACTTGGAGCAGAGTCACCAATGCCGAGTGGTCGGAAGTGTTGGCGAGCATGGTCCGGAGTTGGGCCAGGCCCAGGTCAGGATTCGGAGAGATCGACAGCCAGTCGAGCATGAGAGGGAGCATCTGGTGCATTGCCCTTGACCGCCGGCTGAGGCCGGAGGTCAGCTCCTCGAGTGCTCTTTGCGCGGCGGCGATGTCGGAGAACCCGAGCGAGCCGAGCCGAAGGGCCGCCTCCTCGACCCCGAGCCGGGCGCTAGGCGAACCGACCAGGGCATCGAGGATGGGGCGGAAATAGAGGCGCTCGTGCACGTCGCGCACCACGGAACGGACCTGGTCGAGGGCCTCCACGAGCCGGCGGTCCGGTTCCGATTCGAACCCCATGGAGCGGCCGATCCGCTCCCGGGCGAGGGCATCGGCGGGGAGATCGTGGGTTTGCCGAAGGTCCCAGAGTTGGATCCGATGCTCGAGATTGCGCAGGAACCGGTAGGCCTCGGCCAGGTGCTGGTGGTCGGAGGCCTCGATGAACCCGGCTGCCGCCAGGGAGTCGAGGGCGTCCAAGGTGGCCGGGGCCCTGAGATCGGGGTCGAGGCGCCCATGCACCAGTTGCAGGAGCTGGACAGAAAACTCGATGTCCCGGATCCCACCCCGGGACCTCTTGATGTCCGCGGGAGAGGCACCCTGCTCCACTTGCTCCTTGATGCGTCGGATACTCCGCAACGACTCGACATCCAGCCCTCGCTCCCAGATCAAGCTCCTCGTGAGGTCGATGAAGCCCTGTCCCAGGTCATGGTCCCCTGCGGCCACCCTTGCCTTGAGCAGGGCCTGCAACTCCCAAGCTTCGCCCCATTCCCGGTAGTAGCGCCCATAGCTCTCGAGGGTGCGGGTGAGGGGGCCCATCGCCCCTTCCGGCCGGAGGTCGAGGTCGACTTCGAGCGCCGGGCCGTCCGGTGTCGTGGTGGAGAGGATCGCCACCAGCCTTCCAGCGAGCGCCAACGCCGCGGTCCGGCCCTCCGACCCGTCAGCGAGGTCGCCGTGGACCAGGACCAGGTCGATGTCCGACGAGTAGTTCACCTCGGCGGCGCCCCATTTGCCCATGGCGATCACCGAAAAGGGGAGTCGATCGACCATCGGGTGTCGTTCTGCGATGGAGGACCGGGCTGCGGCCAAAGCGCTTTCGACGACCTGATCCAGGGCTCGCGAGTAGGCCGCCATCGCTTCGGTGAGGTCGATGGCCCCGGAGAGGTCATCGCCCACGATCACCGCCAGCGCGTTGTGGACCTGGATGGTCACGGTGTCACCAGCGGCCTTGCCAGTGAGAAGGGCGGGGTGTCGGGCAACAGATCGGCTCAGGGCCCGACTGGAGACTGCGATGGCTTTGGCCCGGCGCAGTGCTTCCGGGTCATCGCCCAAGGCAGGGCCCGCACTCAGGATCGCGCTCAGGCGCTCCTCGGCCTCGGCGTCGGGCCCTCTCTGATCGGTCACAGCTGTCAGGCTAAGGGGAGGCGTATCGTGGCGGTATGCCTGTTCGGGTAGCCGGCGCACAGCTCAACTTCGTCGTCGGCGATGTCGCCGGGAACGAGGAGCGGGCCGCCGAAGCCATGGCATGGGCGGAGAGCGTGGGCTCTGATGTGCTCCTCCTCCCCGAGCTGGCACTCAACGGATATCCGCCCGAGGACCTGGTTCTGCGCCGGGATTTCGTCGATGCCGGGATCGAAGCTCGGGATCGGCTCGCCGCTCAGTCAGGAGCTACGTCAGTCGTCGTCGGTTTTGTGGACCGCGCCGCACCGGTGCCAAGAGGAGCAGCAGATGCCCTCGACCGCAACGTGGCCAACGCAGCCGCGATCCTTCAGAACGGCGCCCTCGTCGGGGTCTATCACAAAGTTCTGCTCCCCAACTATGGGGTGTTCGACGAGGACCGCTACTTCTCGGTGGGCACCGATCCCGGCGCGACATGGGACCTCGGAGACCTCTCGGTCGGAGTTTCGATCTGTGAGGACATCTGGCTGCCCGACGGGCCGCCGGCCGCGCAGGCTGCGGCCGGGGCACAGATCCTGCTCAACATCAATGCGTCGCCCTTTCATCGGGGCAAGGCCGCCGAGCGGGAGGAGATGATCGTCGAGCGAGCTGTCGCCGCCGGCGCCCCGGTGGTCTATCTGAACCTGGTCGGGGGACAGGACGAACTGGTCTTCGATGGGGGCTCGTTGGTGGTGGCCGCCGATGGCTCGGTGATCCATCGCTCGCCGCAGTTCGAGGAGGACCGTTTCGTCGTCGACGTCCCGCTCGCCGGTGAGCCGGTGGACCGCGTCGACCTGCCTCCGTTCCTCGACTCGACCGAGGAGGTGTACAGGGCCCTCACCATTGGGCTGGGCGACTACGTGCGCAAGAACGGCTTCCAGTCCGTTGTCCTTGGCCTCTCCGGTGGCATCGACTCTGCTTTGACTGCGGCGATCGCTGTCGATGCCCTGGGCCCGGAATCGGTGTGGGGGTTGGCCATGCCGTCACGCTTCTCCTCCCAGCACTCGATCGACGACGCCCGCAAGCTGGCTTCGAGCCTCGGGATTCGCTTCGACATCGTGCCGATCGACGAGGTTTACGCCGCTTACCTCGATGCGCTGGCCCCGCTGTTCGCCGACATGCCATTCGGGGTCGCCGAGGAGAACCTCCAGGCGCGGGCCCGGGGGGCGATCCTCATGGCCATCTCGAACAAGCACAGCCCGATGGTGGTCGCCACCGGTAACAAGTCGGAGATGGCGGCTGGCTACTCCACTCTCTACGGGGACATGGTGGGTGGGTACTCGGTGCTCAAAGACGTGTTCAAGACCCTCGTTTACGAGCTGGCGAGGTGGAGGAACAAAGATGGGGAAGTGATCCCCCAGAACAGCATCGACAAGCCGCCTTCGGCCGAGCTGCGCCCGGACCAGAAGGACTCGGACTCCCTTCCGCCCTACGAGGTGCTGGATGCGATCCTCGAGTCGTATATCGAGGACGACCGCAGTGTCACCGACATCATCGCCATGGGCCACGACAGCGCCCTGGTCACCAGGGTGGTGGGGATGGTCGACCGCAACGAATACAAGCGACGGCAGGCCGCGCCCGGGGTGAAGATCACCACGAAGGCATTCGGTAAAGATCGCCGGCTCCCGATCACCAATCGCTATCGGCCTCCGGCATGACCTCGACTGTCCTCATCAACGGGACCGCCTCCGATGCAGGGATCCCGGTCACCGACTCGGCAGTGCTCCGTGGAGATGGGTGCTTCGAGGTGCTCAAGGCCTACGGCGGAGTGGCCCTCGCCCTCGACCTCCACCTCGATCGGCTGGAGAGGAGCGCCGCGGCCCTCGAGATCGAGCTCCCGGGGAGAGAGCTGATCTCATCGTGGATCCAGGCCGTCGCGTCCGAGTGCCCCGACTGTGCGGTCCGGGTCCTGGTCACCCGGGGCTCCGCCCTCCCCGCCGACGCTCCTTCACCGCTGGTCGTCGTGTTTGCCCACCCCTGGGAGCCTCCGACCGGGCCGGCTCGGTTGTTTCCGGTCACTGCGCCGTGGCATGCCGCCGGGGTCGTCTGGGACCTGGCCGGCGCCAAGGTCCTCTCCTACGCCCCGAACGTCTCCACTACCCGGAGTGCTCGCAACGCCGGTTTCGACGACGCCCTTCTCTTGACCGTGGACGGCTCGATCCTCGAGGGGCCCACGTTCTCGGTTGCTTGGGTCGTCGACGGCGTGGTCGAGACCCCGACTCTGGACCTCGGCATTCTGGACTCGATCACCCGCCGACTCCTTCTCGATGATGCTGCCGGCCTCGGGATCGAAGTCGTCGAGGGGGTATGGCCACTGGAACGGCTCCGAGTCGCCACGGAGGCGATGGCGCTGTCCACGATTCGCGAGGTTCAGCCGATCTCACAGATCGGGGAGATGGCCTTCGGGGAAGGCCCGGTGACGAGCGATCTCCGGCGGGCGTTCTCTCAGCGCACCGGCTGAGAGACGTCGGCGCAGTCGGCGATCGTTGGCCCGAGCACCCAGCGCACCAGACTGGTCAATGCCTCTTGCCTGGTGACGAGCCGCTCCCCGTCGAGAGGTGGCCGGCACTCACCGACGACGCCTGCGTTTCGCAGCGTCACCTCGGCTTCCCCAGCTTCAGGGAGGATTCCCAACGCCCCGACCTCGAGCACCAACTCCGGGTTGGAGAGGTCGGCGGGCTTCGGTTGGCCGAGTGCCCAGGCTGCCAGTTGCGCCACCGCGGTCTCGTCGACGCCGAATGCGAGACAGGGCTCGCCTTCTTCGCAGCCCATGAGCTCGCCCAGCGTTCTCGAGTCGGCCGCAGCCGCCTCGAACACCTGCGGGACCTCCTGTGTCCTGCCCTCCAGCGGCGGCGGCTCGATCCCGACCAGGTGCCTGGTGACCGATCGGACGAACTCGGGGTCAGCGAGCTCATCCGGGCAGAGACTGAGCCCGATGTCGTCACAGGGAAGGAACAGGCCCTGCGTCAGCATCGCGGCCGCCTGAAGTTGCACGCCATGAGCGTCGTCGTCGAGATAGGGGCCGGCCACCGGGTCATCGGGTAGGTCCGCCTCGCGGCGCGCTTGTCGAAGACTGGCCGCAGGATCGACTGCCAACCCTTGTCGGGTCCTCAACTCGAAGTGGAGGTGGTTGACTGAGTCTTCGGCGTTGCCCGAGTCGCCGATCCAGCCGATCACCTCTCCCGCCAGCACCTCGTCGCCGACCTTGAGGTCGGGCCTGACCCCGATCCCCAAACCGTCGTCAGTGAGGTACATGTCGTTGTTGAGGTGGATGTAGACCGAATACCAGCCGTCGTTGTGGCGGATCTTGATCGAGCAGCATTCCTCGGTCCCGACGACCTGCTTGATGTCCAATACGGTCCCGTCCGCCACCGAGAGCACCGGAGTCAATTTTGGAGCCTGGATGTCGAGGCCGGCATGCCGGCGCGCCCCTCCATCCCGCTCCACGCCGAAGCTCGAGATCACCTGGCTGTCACCTGCGATCGGCCAACTCAGGTCGTAGACGAACGGGGAGCAGGCCCGACGTGGTCTCGGGGTTGTCGGCCCCGGGCCCGGGACCGAGGTGCTGCTGCCATCACCAACCGTCGTGCTCGACGAGTCGGGCGCAGTCGTCGTCGAGGTCTCCGGCACCGTGGTCGTCGTCGTTGTGGAAGTGGTGGTGGTCTCGACCGTCGTGCTGGTCTCTTCGTCGACCGTGGTCGAGGTGGTGCCGGGTGTAGTCGTCGTCGGTGAGGCCGGGGGCGGCTTGGGGGTGCCGGGCAGAGGGGGCAGGTCGTCGATGGTCGTCGGCCCGCACATAGCGGCCTCGGCCGGAGTGGAAGGGCCGGCGACCACGAACAAGGACGCGGCCAAAACCAGGGCGGCCACGGTGGCAGCCCCGAGCCTGCCTGGTGTCATGAGGCCAAGGCTAACCACGACAGCCGAGGCTGGGAACCCGAAGTATGCCGATAGCGTTCAGGGGGCATGCACAATGCCCCCATGCGCTACCTCGTCGCCGCCGTGCTCCTGGCCCTATCGGCCCTGCTCGCCGCCTGTGATGGCGACGACCCCGGGCTCACTACGACTTCCTCACTCGTGACTTCGCCGGACAACGGCGAAGGCGGCACGACGACCACCGTGGCAACCGCCGAAGGAGGCGCCACCACGAGCAGCACCCTGGTGGGTCAGGTCGTGGCCGAGTACCAGGTCGTCGCTCGGGAGCCGGTCGAGGGTGGGGAGATCATCTATGTGGTCATTCCCCCCGGGGCGTACACCGATGTCGACCTCGAGAACTTCATCCTCGACCTCTACGAGGAAGGGACCGCCACCCATGGGGCCGAGGTGTTCAACGATCAAGCGGCTGCCGACGCGTATCTGAAGGCCGAGGCAGAGCGCACTCCGGAGGAGACCGCACTGATCGAGGAGCACCATCTGGTGAGCCTGGTCGGGGGGGCCACGATCGTGTTCCGCGGGCCGTTCGTCGAGTCCGGCCAGCACGCCCTCGGCAGCTGACCACTAACTGAGCAGGGCGGTCGCCACCAGCAGAAAGCCGCCAAACCCGACCACGTCGGTGATCGTGGTGAGGAATATCGACGAAGCCATGGCCGGATCCTGGCCCAGGGCCCTCAGGATCAGGGGGATGCCGGTGCCGGCCAGGGTTGCAATCACCAGATTGGCCATCACCGCCACCGCGACCACCAGCGCCAGAGTCCCGGTGTGGGTCTGGCTGCCGAAGATCCCCAGCCCGAGCAGGAAAAAGGTGAGGCCGGCGGCGACCACGGCGACGATCAGGCCGTTGAGGAGGCCGGTGCCGGCGTGCCTCCCCAAGATCGACGGGACTTGGGCCCGGGGGACGTCGTCGGAGGCCAAGGAGCGGATCATGACCGCCAGGCTCTGGTTCCCGCTGTTCCCGCCCAACGACGCCACCACGGGCATCAGGGCCGCCAGGACCGGCTCCTTGGAGATGATCTGGGTCTGTTGCTCGATGACCAGGGCCACCACCAGTGACAGTGTCAGGTTGAGCACGAGCCACGGAGACCGCATTCGGACCGACTTCGAGACGTCGGTGTAGACCGTCTCCTCGACACCGGCGCCGACCGCGGCGGCGAAGTCCTCGGTGGCCTCGTCCTGGACCGCCTCGATCACGGCGTCGCTGGTGACCATGCCCAGCAGGCGGCCGTTGCCATCGGTGACCGGGATCCCGAACAGGTGGTAGCGCTGGGCGAGCTCGGCCACCTCCTCGCGGTCGGTGAAGGGGTTGACCGACACCGGGTCGGGGACCATCACCTCCTCGAGGTTGGCGCCCGGCCGTTTGAAGACGAGGTCGCGGAAGGATATGACGCCCTTCAGCCTGCTCGTGTCGTCCACCACGTACACGTACGACAGGTCCTCGTATTCGTCATTGAGTTGGCGGATCCTCTCGATCGCCTCGCCAGCGGTCAGGCCGAAGTGCAGGGAGGCGATATCGGTAGTCATCAGGCCCCCGGCACTGTCCGGCGGGTACACGAGGAGGCTGCGGATCTCTCGTTCCGACTCGTCGTCGAGCCTGGCCAGGACGCGCTCGGTGATCTCCTCGTCCAGCTCGAAGAGGAGGTCGGCGGCCGCCTCCCCGGTCATCTCACCAACGGCTGCAGTCAGGTCCTCGATGGAGACGTCTTCGACCAGCTCGGCGGCGAGCTCCGGGGAGATCTGCT
Source organism: uncultured Acidobacteriota bacterium (assembly GCA_963780755.1). GTDB lineage: Bacteria > Actinomycetota > Acidimicrobiia > Spongiisociales > ZC4RG35 > JALYNX01. The sequence continues at coordinate 284,067 of CAWACX010000002.1, read as the reverse complement.
CCAGGACGTCGGCCGCGTCGGCGGCGTTGAGCTCGCTGAGGAGCTCGGCAGCGTCCTCTTCGGCCAGTTGCTCGAGAACGTCGGCGGCATCGCCAGGGGCTGCTCCGGCGAGAGCCTCCCACTCGACGCGCCTCGAATCGAGGTAGTCGGCGACCTCGTCGTGATCGCGGCGCGCGGCGGCAATCAGCGTCTTTGCAAGTTGGCGGGGACTTCTGAGTCGGAGTCTCACCCTCGGCCCCTCGAACGGCGAACCGGGGTCAGGCTAACGCCGATCAGCCCTCGAACGGGCGAACCGCCTTGATCAAAATCGAGAACTCACCGGCGGGGGCTTGATAGGACACCCGGTCGCCGACCGAGGCCCCGAGCAGGGCCTGGCCCATCGGGCTGGTGGGCGAGGCGAGGAGCATGCCGGCCACCTTGTTCTCCTGGGGTGCCACGAAGCAGTCGTACTCGTCGCCTTCATGGTCCACCACCGTGACGACCGACCCGACCTCGACTTTGCCGGTGTCGACCACCTCGCGGACCTCCGCGGTGTTGAGGAGGTGCTCCAGCTTGCGAATACGGGCTTCCATCAAGCCCTGGTCGTTCTTGGCAGCGTCGTAGTCGGCGTTCTCCCTCAGGTCTCCGTGCGATCGGGCCTCGGCGATCCGCTCTTCAATCGCCCGCCGCCCGTCGGTGTGGAGCTGCTCGAGCTCGTCCACGATCTTCTGGCGGGCAGCCGGAGTGAGGAAGGTTGGTTCGTCGGCCATGGAGACGGGGAGGGTAACGGTCGGTCAGGGCGTACCTGGACTTGCGCATGCGCGTATCCGCGTATACGCATATACGCCTACTTGGACCCTTCCCAACGACTCGACGCCATTGCCGAGGCCCTTTCCATTCCCAGGGCCCAGCGCCACATCTTTCTCTGCGCCGACCAGACCACCCCCAAGTGCGCCTCATACGAAGCGACCCATGCCCTTTGGAGCCATCTGAAGAGCAGGCTCAAAGAGTTAGGGCTGACCTCGCCACCGCCGTCGTGGGGCGGCAACCCCGGGGCGGAGGCCAGCGCCGGGGAGCCGGGCACCGGGACGGTGTTGCGAAGCAAGGTCGACTGCCTCCGCATCTGTGAGCAGGGCGCGATCTGCGTGGTCTACCCGGAAGGCACCTGGTACGCCGGGCTCGACAGGGAGAAGCTGGACCGGGTCATCGACGAGCACCTGGTGGGCGGGCGGCCGGTCCAGGACCTGATGTTCGCGGTCGGAGACCTGGGATGAGACGGTGGTTGCGTCGCGGTTTCTTCGGGTTCCTGTTTTGGCGCCTCTTTGGCCCGGTCCTCTCCCCGCGCTTCCGCTCCCCGCAGGAGCATCCATGGCGCCACTTCGGGCACACGGTGTTCGTCGGTGACCAGGAGTTCCTGGTCCGGGACCTGGGCCCCGATGGCGCTCCGCCCCTCCTCCTGATCCACGGGCTCGCCGGCTCCTCTCTCGCCGAGTGGTACCGGATCGGCCCCGCACTGGCCGAGAAGTATCGGGTGATCATGGTCGACCACCGGAGTCACGGGCTCGCCCCTCTTGCCCGCGACCGCTTCGAGGTCGAAGACATCGCCGACGACATGGCAGGGGTCCTCGATCGTCTCGGTGTCGGTGCGGTCTCGGTCGTCGGGTATTCGATGGGCGGCGCTGTCGCCCAGTCCTTCGCTCATCGACATCCGGAGCGGACCGGCCGACTGGTCCTGATCGCAGCCTTCACCCATCACCCGCAGCCGATGCGAGCGTTGCGCGTGGCCGGAGCGGTGATCGCCCGCGCCTGGGAGCGCCTTACCGGGCTCGGCACCCCGGAGGTGAGGTCCGGCTACCTGTTGGCAACAGGTGCCGTCGAGGAACGCCACGCCCGCTGGCTCTGGGAGGAGACCCACCGCAGGGACACCGACGCCGGCACCCAGGCGACCCTGGCCCTGCTCCGCTTCGACTCCCGTCCCTGGGTGGGGAAGATCGAGGCGGAGACAATGGTGCTGATCCCGACCAAGGACCAATTGGTCCCCCCGGCCTGGCAGTACCAATTGGCGGCGAGCCTGCGCGACCCCCAGGTCGTGGAATTGGTGGGCGTGAGGCACGAGGCGCCCTGGACCCACTCCGAGCGCCTTGCCGACGAGATCGCGCGGTTCGTCGGGTGAGTCCGCAGCTAGCGTGACCGGATGACCACCGAGCTAGTCCTCGGCACATGCCACCACGACTGCCCCGACACCTGCGGCTGGGTGGTGACGGTCGAGGACGGGCGGGCTGTGAAGCTCCGGGGCAACCCCGACCACCCCTACTCACGGGGGGAGTTGTGCCCCAAGGTCAACCGGTTCCTGGAGAGGGTCTATCACCCTGATCGAGTCCTTCACCCTTTGATCCGGGTCGGGTCCAAGGGCGCCGGTGAGTTCCGTCAGTCGAGTTGGGATGAGGCGCTGGAGCTGGTCTCGAGCCGTCTCCGCTCGGTGATCGAGGAGCATGGCGGCGAGGCCATCCTCCCCTGGGGCGACGCCGGGACCCAGGGGCTGCTCCACATGAGCTATCTCGATCAGTATTTCTTCGCCGGGATCGGAGCGTCCCGCCAGATCGACTCCCTGTGCGGGGCAACCGCAGGGGCCGGCCTGTCGGCCACCAACGGGCAGCGGCACAGCGCGGACCCCATGGACGTTCGGTTCTCGGACCTGGTGATCCTATGGGGGACCAACACTCGCCTCACCAACCGCCATCTTTGGGCGTTCATCGAGGAGGCCAGGTCGAACGGGGCCCGGGTCGTGGTCATCGACCCTATCCGCACCATCACCGCCCAGTCCGCAGACTGGTCGATCCAGCCGCTCCCCGGCACCGACGTCGCCCTGATGTTGGGCGTGATGCACGTCCTGGTCCGGGACGACCTGATCGATCACGAGTACGTCTCTGAGCATGCCCTGGGCTTCGAAGAGTTGGCTGCCCATGTCGCATCTTGGGATCCGGTCCGAGCGGCGAAGGTCTGCGGCATCGAGGCCGATGAGATCGAAGAGCTGGCCCGGGCCTACGGCACCACACCGAAGAGCTTCATCCGGACCTTGATCGGCGCCGAGCACCATGAGCAAGGAGCCATGTTCTTCCGAGCGCTCGGCTGCCTTCCGGTTCTCACCGGGGCCTGGCGCCATCGTGGGGGCGGACTCTCCCGCTCGGTGAGCGTCTGGTCCGAGGCCGCAATCGACTCCTCGGTCATCGAGGTCGATCGGCCGACCCGTGAGGTCAGCATGAACCGTCTCGGGGAGGCTCTCACCGATGTCGGTATGGGAGTCCACGCCTTGATCGTGTGGAACGGCAACCCCCTGGTCTCGGTGCCCAACGCCGCGGCCACCCGCCGGGGCCTGGAGCGGAGGACCTGTTCACGGTGGTCAGCGAGCAGTTCCTCACCGACACCGCTCTCTACGCCGATGTCGTCCTGCCGGCGACCACGCAGATCGAGCAGGTGGACATGGTGCCCTCCTGGGGCCACCTCTACCTGGGGTGGAATCATCCCGCCATCGAGCCTCTCGGCGAGTCGGTCCCCAATTCCGAGCTCTGGCGTCGGCTGGCCAGGGCGATGGGAGTCGAGCACCCGGTGTTCGAAATGGACGACGAGGAGCTGTTGCGCCGGGCACTCCCGGATGTCGACCTCGAGCTGCTCCAGAAACAGGGGTTCACCCGGCTCGACCTCCCCGAGGAGTTGCTCCCTTACCGGGATGGCGGGTTCGGCAACCCCGACGGCAAGGCCCATCTCTTCTCGAAGGCCCTGGCCGCTGCAGGCCACGACGCATTGCCCACTTACACCCCGGCGGTCGAGGGCCCGGGAAGCGAGATGAGCATCGAGTACCCGCTGGCACTGCTCACCCCCAAGAACCACACCCGGTTCCTCAACACCACGTACTCCAAGCATCACTCGGACCGGGAGAAGGGCCCCTACTTCGAGATCGATCCCCACGATGCCACCGAGCGCGGGATCGCCGAAGGCGACCTGGTGCGCGTATTCAATCGCCGCGGGTCACTCGAGCTCCCGGCGCGGATCAGCGACCGGCTTCGCCCCGGGCTCTGCGCCATCCCCTGGGGATGGTGGGGAGCGGAGGCCAACGCCAACGCGTTGACCAATGACGCCCCAAGCGACTGGGGTGGCGGCGTCGCCTTCTACGACACCCTGGTGCAGGCGGTGCGGGCCTAGACGTAATTGGACGCCAAGTCACCATTCACTGTCCGCAATGATCAGCACCTCAATTTGGCCGCCAGGACTCAGCACACCCTCGGCGTCGGCGTCGACCTGGTCCCGGTATCCGGCGCACCCATCGCATCGGGCGAGCTATTGGCGAATCTGCCTTTCGGCAGGCTCCTGCCTAGCTTGGGGCCATGCGCGATCGTGACCACCTCAGCCCTCCTCGTCGTCGCTCTTGCCGCCTGCAGCCCATCGTCGGACACCACCACCACCACAGCCCGAGCACGACCACCATCGCCGAGACCACGACCTCGAGCGCGGCTCCCACCACCACCCTTGCCCCGACCACCACCACCGCCGCCGAGACCACCACGACCGTGGTCCAGATCGATGTCACGGTCGCCGGTGGTGTCGTGGACGGCCCGGACCGTTTCGAGGTGGAGATGGGAGATCTGGTCGAGATCACCGTCCTCGCCGATGTCGCCGACGAGGTCCATGTTCACGGATTCGACCTGACCTTCCCCGTCGAGCCCGGTGTCCCCACCCTCGTCACCTTCACCGCCGACGCGCAGGGCATCTTCGAGGTCGAGCTGGAGGAGAGCGAGCTCCCGCTTTTCGAGCTGGTGGTTGCTCCCTGAGATGATCTGGCCCCATGGAATCGGGGGTCGCCTCGACCTTCCCGTGCCGGTCTCCTACTTCATCGTCGGCGCCGGGTTGGTCATCGTCATCAGCTTCGTAGCCCTCGCCCTCCTCTGGCCCGAGCCCCGCCTCCAGGACGGGCCTCGCTCCGAGGAGTCGAGGCTCTCGATCCCGAGAAGGGGGCTGCTCCCAGCCCTGGGGCTGATCGGGCTGCTGCTGGTGATCGGGCAATTGTTGGTGCCGGCCTTTGGGCTGGAGACCGACCCCACCCGACCCGGCATTGCCCCGGTCCTGGTCTGGGTGGTCTTTTGGCTCGGTGGTCCCATTCGCGGGCGTGGTCGTCGGTGACTGGTACACCGACATCAACCCGTGGCGCACCATCGGTCGGATTTTCAGGTTGGGCAAGGAGGAGCGCGCCCGAGGTCCTGGCCCGGGTCGGCATCTGGCCGGCGGCAGCCCTCTTCGTCGGCCTTGCCTGGCTCGAGTTGGTCAGCCCGAGCTCTGGTGAGGCGGCGACGTTGGCGCTGGCCGCCCTGGTGTACACCACCTTGATGGTCGCGGTCATGGCCTACGCCGGCCGCGAGACCGGGCTCGCCGGGTTCGACCTCTTCACCCCCTACAACCGGCTCTTCTCCGCGATCTCGCCGTTGGGTCGCAGGGCCGACGGCCACCTGGTGTGGCGCGGTTGGCTGCGGTCGCTGCCCGTGCTCCCTTCCTGGCCGGGGCTTGCCGGGTTCGTGGTGGTGGCGATCGGCACGGTGACCTACGACGGAGCGTCGGGCACGACCTGGATGAGGAGCGCGATGGGAGATATGGGCCAGACCATGGGCGGCCAGACCCTGCTCCTCCTCGCATGTGTCGCGGTCATCGCCGGTGGCTATCTCCTCGCCTCCTGGGCCGCGGCCCGGTTGGTCGGCGGGGAGTGGACCGCGAGTCGGGTGGCGGGGCGGTTCGCACACACCCTGGTCCCAATCGCCCTCGCCTACGCGGTCGCGCACTACCTGACCCTGATCATCTTCGAGGGCCAGCAACTCATCGCCGCGATCTCCGACCCGTTCGCGCTCGGCTGGGACCTGTTCGGGACCGCCGACTACAAGGTCGACTTCTTCCTCACTTCCAGCGAGCCGATCTGGTACATCCAGGTGGCGGTCATCGTCACCGGGCACGTCGCCGGTGTCGTCCTGGCCCACGACCGGGCGCTCGGGGACTTCGGAACGGACGCGGTTCGTTCCCAGTACGCGATGCTTCTCCTTATGGTGGCTCTCACCACACTCGGGTTGGTGATCCTCGCCGGCTGATGCTCACTTTTGCCCACTACTGGGGGATCGACGAAGTCGGGATCTTTGTGATCCCGGCCCTGGCCGCCAATCTTCTCTTTGCGATGGGCGGAGAAGCGGGCGAGGCGGGCCGCAGAGGAGAAGAAGAGGGCTGAGGAAGAAGTGGTGGAGGCAACCGATGTCGACTGAGAGCGCCGGGGCACCGATCCCCGAAGTCACTCTCGCCGTCCCCTCCGAGCAGGCGCGCGTCACGGGTCGCGGCGTATGTCGCCCTCACCAAGCCTCGGATCATCGAGCTGCTCCTGATCACCACCGTTCCCTCGATGGTTCTCGCCGCCGGCACCTGGCCCGGTGCGTGGATCGTGATCAACACCCTGATCGGTGGCACCCTGTCGGCCGGTGGTGCCAACGCCCTGAACAACTACTTCGACCGTGATATCGACGAGGTGATGCGGCGCACGCGGTCCCGCCCATTGGCTCGCCACGAAGTTCCTCCGGCCAACGCTCTGGTCTTTGGGGTGTTGCTGGGCATCGCCGGGTTCGCCTGGCTCTGGGTTGCCGCCAACCTGATGGCCGCACTGATCTCGACTGCGGCGCTCCTCTTCTACGTCCTGGTCTACACCCTCGCCCTGAAGCGCAATACGACGCAGAACATCGTGATCGGTGGGGCGGCGGGAGCGGCCCCGGTGCTGGTGGGCTGGGCCGCGATCACCGGCGGAGTGGGCCTGCCCGCATGGGTGCTGTTCCTGATCGTCTTCTACTGGACTCCGCCTCATTTCTGGGCCCTGGCGATCAGGTACCGCGACGACTACGCCCGGGCCGGGGTGCCGATGCTGCCCGTGGTCGCCGGGGTCGAGGCGACCACTCGCAAGATGCTGCTCTATACGGCCCTCATGGTCGGGATCACCCTGCTCCTGGTGCCGGTCGCAGGCATGGGTTGGATCTACTTGGTCGCCGCCATTGGGCTCGGGGCCTGGTTCCTTTGGGACACCTGGCGAGTCTTCCGACACCCGGAAGAGGCGATGCGACTCTTCACCACCTCCACGGTCTATCTGGCGGCGCTGTTTGGATCGGTGATGCTCGACGTGCTCATCCGATGAGACGGATTGCGCTCCTGGTTGGCTTCTGTCTGGTGCTGTTCGCCTGTGGCAACTCGGAGCCCACGCCGATTGCCACCGTGGCCTCGTCCCCGGCCGGGATCGGGACCGGCGAGCAACGGGTGATGTTCGCCCTTGTCGACCCGGAGACCAACGAGTGGGTGGCTGCCCCTGATCGCCCGGCCATCGTCACCCTGCGCGACGAGAACGGCGCACCGCTCGACACATATGAGACCGAGTTCGTCTGGGCGGTCGAGGACACCCGCGGCCTCTACGTGGCGAACCTGGTGATCCCGGAGGCCGGCAACTATCAGATCACCATCGACGCGGATGGGTTCTCGGAGGCAGGTCCTGCCGGCCTGGTCGCCACTGAAGACCCGAGTGTCATACAGCGAGGCGAACCGGCACCCCCTTCCGAGACCAGGGTCTCCGCCGACTTTCCCGATCTGTCGATCATCACCTCCGACCCCGATCCCGACCCGGCCATGTACGAGGTTTCGGTGGCCGATGCGGTCGCCAGCGGCAATCCGACGGTGATCGCCTTCGCCACCCCGGCTTTCTGCTCCAGCGAGGCGTGCGGACCGATGCTCGATCAGGTCAAGGCGCTGCAGGCGAGCTTTCCGGAAGTCGAGTTCATCCATGTCGAGGTGTACGACGACCTCCAGGTGTCGCGACACCAATGACCTAACCGTGGTCCCCGCCGTCGAGGAGTGGGGTCTTCCCTCTGAGCCCTGGGTGTTCGTCATCGATGGCTCGGGGACGGTGAGCGCCGCCTTCGAAGGGGCGGTGGGGGAAGACGAGTTGACTTCGGCGATCGAGGCCGTCGCGGGCTGAGCGCTGCGATCTGCTGGTCAGCTCGTAGTTCTCAGCCGAGGTCGGGCGATGAAGAAGTAAAGGGCCGGAGCCAGGACCGGAACCAGTAGGACCAGAACTGCCCAAAGGCCCTGGCTTTGCTTGGAGGCAGCCCAGACATCGGTCGGAACCCTCAGCAGGTCGATGAGGGCCCAGACCGTCGGCACGGTGAGCACCAAAATAATGAGGAGTTCATTGAACCGCAGCCCCATCATCGGCTGCAGCCTATGCGGTTCGATCCGGGTTGGGTCCCCGTCATCGCCGACATCGCCCGCCAGGTCACCCAAGAGACGCCTGGTCGAAGCCCGGCTCCCGACCTGCGTCTTCCCGGCAACCGCACCCCAGCCGCCGACTGCGACCTCGACCACCGACACCCCTGGGCGGAAGGCGGGCCTAACAGCAGCCACAACCTCACACCCTGTTGCCGACATCACCACCAGCTCAAAGACCACGGTTGGAAACTCGAAATGATCAAACCCGGCCACTACCAGTGGACCAGCCCCCTCGGCCACACCTACACCGTCGGCCCCGACCCTCCCTGACCGGGTTTCCGGGGAAGTTGGTCGCCACTTCCCCATATCCGTATGATGCCGAACCGATGGCCCGGTCCCGTCAACGTCTTGCACGCCTCGGCGCCATCGCCGGTGCGGCCCTGATTCTCACCGCCTGCCAATTCATCGAGATCGAAGACGCCCCGATGACGGCGCTCGACCCCCAGGGTCCATTCGCGCAGCAGGAAGACGATCTCTTCTGGCCCGTTTTCTGGATCGCCACCGCGGTGTTCGTCCTCGTCCAGGGAGCGATCCTGGTGGCCGTGTTCCTCTTTCGGGACAAGGACGGCGCGAAAGAGGCGAAACAGCTACATGGCAGCCCCAAGCTCGAGGTCCTGTGGACCGTCGTTCCCGCGTTGATCCTGGCCGGGATCGCCGTCCCCACCACCGCCGCCGTCTTCGAGCTCACCGAATGTGACCCGGACGCGATCCAGATCAACGTCATCGGCCACCAGTGGTGGTTCGAGTACAGCTATCCCGAAGCCGACATCAAGACCGCCAACGTGATGGTGATCCCTGCCGGGCAGGAGGTTTGTGCGAACCTCATGTCCGACGACGTGATCCACAACTTCTGGGTCCCTGCATTGAACGGGAAGCGTTACGCCATCCCCGGCCAGGTGAACCTGTTGCGGCTCGAGGCAGATGAGCCGGGGGAGTACTGGGGCCAATGTGCCGAGTTCTGCGGCCTCTCCCACTCACTGATGCGGGCCCGTGTCATCGCCATGGAGCCGGCCGACTACGAGGAATGGATCGTCGGACAGCAGGCACCGACTCCGCTCCCTGCCGAGGGGAGCCCTGAGTTCGCGGGGTACCAGGTCTTCACCGCCAAGGGCTGCACCCAGTGCCACAGCGTCCGCTTCGAAGACGACTCGGCGTCGAACCTCGTGCCTGACGAGGCCTTCTCCGGCCCGGACCTGACCCATTTCGCCTCCCGCAACGTCTTCGCGGGGGCCGTCCTCCCCGAGGAGGGCCAGACCGAGGCCGAGGCCCTCAAGCTGTGGCTGGCCAATCCACCCGAGGTGAAGCCCGGTAGCTTCATGCCCGACCTGGCCCTGACCGAGCAGGAAATCGACGATCTCATCGTTTGGCTGGAGAGCAACCAATGACCGCCACCGCCGAACGGCCAGCAACCACGATCTTCCGCCGCCCGTCCTCCACGACCGGCCTCTGGTCATGGATCACCACGGTCGACCACAAGAAGATCGGGATCATGTATGGCTACGCCGCCTTCACCTTCTTCATCATTGGTGGCATCGAAGCCCTGCTCCTGAGGATCCAGCTCGCCCAGGCAAACAGCGAGTTCCTCACCGCCGGGGCATACAACGCCCTGTTCACGATGCACGGCACGACGATGATCTTCCTGTTCGTGATGCCGGCGGGGGCGGCGTTCATGAACTACCTGCTCCCACTGATGATCGGGGCCCGGGACGTCGCCTTCCCCCGGCTCAATGCCCTCTCCTGGTGGATCTTCTTCTTCGGCGGGATCTTCCTCTACTCGACGTTCTTCTTCGGCACCTCGATGCCACCGGCGGGCACCGGCGGCGTGAGCGGGAACATCCCGCTCGGTGGGGGCCCGGGGAGCTTCAACTTCCTCGCCGACTCGCCGGACGGCGGGTGGTTCGGCTACCAGCCAAACGCCGGCCCGTTCTACTCATCGGGGACTGCCATGGACTACTGGGCGCTCGGCCTCCAGATCCTCGGCCTCGCATCCCTGGTCTCCGCGGTCAACTTCCTGGTCACGGTGTTCAACATGCGGGCCAAGGGGATGCGCCTGCTCCGTATGCCGGTCTTCGTGTGGATGACGACCGTGGTCGCCTTCCTCCTGCTGTTCTCACTCCCGATCATCGCGGTGGCCCTGTTCATGGTGACCTTCGACCGTCAGTTCGGGTCCCTGTTCTTCCAGCCGGTGGGAGGCGGCGACCCCGTCCTCTGGCAGCACCTGTTCTGGCTGTTCGGCCACCCCGAGGTCTACATCCTGATCCTCCCCGCCATGGGGATGGTCTCCGAGATCCTCCCCACCTTCTCCCGCAAGCCGCTCTTCGGCTACGCCGCTGTGGTGTTCGCGGGGGCCGCCATCGGGTTCCTCGGCTTCGGAGTCTGGGCCCACCACATGTTCGCCTCGGGGATCACCCCGGTGGCCCAGGCCGCGTTCGGCCTGGCCACGATGACCATCGCCATCCCCACCGGGATCAAGATCTTCAACTGGCTGGGCACCATGTGGCAGGGCCGAATACAGCTCGCCACCCCCATGCTGTTCGCCATCGGGTTCGTGGCGATGTTCACCATCGGAGGCCTCTCCGGGGTGACCCATGCCGTGGTGCCGTCGGACTGGCAACAGACCGACACCTACTACATCGTCGCCCACTTCCATTACGTGTTGTTCGGGGGGGCGATCTTCGGGTTGTTCGGCGGGATGTACTACTGGTTCCCCAAGCTCACCGGAAGGGTGATGAGCGACAAGCTGGGCAAGGTCCACTTCTGGCTGATGTTCATCGGGTTCAACCTCACCTTCGCCCCGATGCACTGGCTGGGGTTGCAGGGGATGGTTCGACGCACCTGGAAGTACGCCCCGGAGACCGGCCTCGAGCCCTGGAACATGGCGGAGACTGTGGGTGCGTTCATCATCGCCATCTCCATCGCGGTCTTCATCTTCAACTGGTACACAAGCCGGCGGAAGGGTGAGCTCTCCGGGCTCGACCCCTGGGACGCGAGGACGGTGGAGTGGATGTCACCCAATCCCACCCCGGAGTACAACTTCGCGGTCCCCCCAGAGATCACCAGGCTCGACCACTTCTGGAGTCTCAAGTACGAGCAGGACGAGGAAGGCCGCGCCGTCGCGCAAGGCCGACGCCGACGAGATCCTGGCTGCCATCGAGTACGAGCAGCTCAACCCGGCCCAGGAGATCCACCTCCCCAACCCTTCCTACTTCCCATTCTTCATGGCTATGGGCCTGCCGATCATGTTCTACGGGGTCATCTACCACGAGGCGGCTTGGGCCAAGGTGTTGATAGGCCTGGGGGCCATCATCTCCCTGGTGGCGCTGATCGGATGGGCGATGGAGCCACTCGAGGAGCCGCATGACGCAGCCCACGACGATGAGCACGATGACGATCACGACGAGGAGCATGAGGTGGTCGATGGCTGACACCGCCCACGACCTCGCCCTCGGCCACGACGACGATCACGGCCATCCGGAACACGAGTCGACCGGGGTCGACAACCGCAAGCTCGGGATGTGGCTCTTCCTCAGCTCGGAGTTTCTCTTCTTCGGGGCGCTGATCTCCAACTACATGCTCTATTCGAACCGCCCGGGGTTCGAAGGGATCTATCCCGCCGAGATCTACGACATCCCGTTCACCTCGGTCAGCTCCTTCGTCCTCCTGATGAGCTCACTGACCATGGTCCTCGCGCACAATGCCCTTTCCCGCGGGGACCAGAACGGGACCCGGACCTGGCTGTTCGCCACCGCGGCTCTGGGTGCAGTGTTCCTCGGTGGCCAGGTGTTCGAGTTCACCGAGTTCATCACCGGCTTCGGGATGAAGCTGACCACCAATCCGGCAGCCGGGGCGTTCTACCTGCTCACCGGGTTCCATGGGACTCACGTCGCGATCGGGGTGATCATGCTCCTCTCCCTGTTGGGCATATCCCGGCGCCAGGGGGAGCTCAGCGAGAAGCACGGTCTCAACCTGGAGTTGGTCGGCCTCTATTGGCACTTCGTGGACATCATCTGGATCATCATCTTCACCGTCGTCTACCTGCTCTCGGTGCCTCCGACATGACAAGCGAGCACCACGAACCGACACCCGCGCAGTACTGGAAGATCGCCGCGCTGCTTGCGGTGCTAACAACGGTCGAGGTGGCGATCTTCTACATCCATCGCGACTTCGACCTGGGCAGCTACAACACGATCCTTCTGATCGTTCTCTCCGCCCTCAAGTTCGTCATCGTGGTCGGCTGGTTCATGCACCTCCGATTCGAGAAGAAGATCCTGAGCCGGTTTTTCACCGCCGGGTTCATCCTGGCCATCAGTCTCTACACCATCATCCTGACCGCTCTGGGGGTCGTGGTCATCAGGGGCACCTGATGCCGTTGCCTCCTTTTCACCCCCACCTCGACCTCTACCTTCTGGTCTTCGTGCTCGGCTTTGGGTACTGGTACGCAGACTCCAGGCTCCGACCGCTGATAGCTCCCGAGGCCCCGCCGGCGACCACGGGCCAACGCTGGCAGTGGTATGTGGCCTTGGGTCTCCTCGCTCTGGTCTCGGGGTGGCCGGTCCACGACATCGGGGAGACCGCGCTGTTCACCCTTCACATGATCGAGCACATGGTGATCGCGCTGGTGGTGCCCGCCCTGCTGCTCCGGGGCACCCCTCGCTGGTTGGCGGATATCACCCTGGGGAACAGGCACGTGGCCAGGGTCCTGCGCCCCTTGGCCAAGCCGGTCCCCGCCTTCGTGATCTTCAACACCACCTTCATCCTCATCCACTGGCCCGACCTCGTGGGCTGGATGCTGACCAGCCGCTCGATCCATTTCGCGGTTCACGCCTGGCTCTTCGCCGCCGCGCTCCTCATGTGGCTGCCCGTGTTCTCGCCCACCAAGGCGATCCCCAGGCTCCAGCCGCCGGCGCAAATGCTCTATCTGTTCCTCATGTCGTTGCTCCCCACCGTGCCGGCGTCCTTCCTCACCTTCTCCACCGTCCCGTTGTACCCGGTGTATGGGGAGGCAGCGCTCGCCTACGGGCTGACCCCGGTCGCCGACCAGACCATCGCCGGGATCGTGATGAAGGTCGGTGGGGGTTTCCTCCTGTGGGGCACCATTGCCGTGATTTGGTTCAGATGGAGCTCACAGGAAAGGGAATGGGACCGTCTCGAAGAGTCGCTGCGGTCGTAGTCGCTCTCGCGCTGGTCGCCTGCACCCAGACATCGGGCACCGCACGGGGTGTCGTGGTGGCCGTCGACGGCGATCTGGAGCAGGTGGCCTCGTTCACGGTGCTGGTCGACGGCGACGAGTGGGTGTTGATGCCGGTTCCTGATGGCGACTATGCCTTCGCCCTCCCCCACCTCCGAGAGCACCAGCGCACGGGGGAGCCGGTGTTGGTTGGTTGGGAGATGATGGATAACGTCAGGTATGCGTTGAGCCTGGCGGATGGGTAGCGGGGCTCGGGACTCGGAGCACATATCTTGAAGCAGCAGGCAAATTCGTCATACGGTCGCTTCTTCTTGCCCGGGCCAACAGAGGTCCATCCCGACGTGCTCGCCGCTCAGACACGGCCGATGATCGGCCACCGCGGCGCAGCGATTCAGGACTTGATCGCGGTCCTCCAGACCGGGCTCGAGGAGGTGTTCGTCACTGAACGCCTGGTCATCATCTCGACTTCGTCGGCGACCGGCCTGATGGAGGCTGCGATCCGCAATGGCGTAGGCGAGGGCAGGGTCCTCGCCTTGGTGAATGGGGCGTTCTCCAAGCGGTTCGCCGAGGTGGCAGTCGCATGTGGTCGGGAAGTCGAAATCTGGGAGATGCCCTGGGGCGGTTATCACGACCCCGGCGAGCTCGGGGAGCGACTGACCCGCGGCGGGTATGACGCGGTCACCGTCTGCCATTCGGAGACCTCGACTGGAGTCATCCAGGATCTCGAAGCCCTGGCGGAAGTGATGAGAAGTCACGAGCGGACGATGTTCTTGGTCGACTCGGTGACCGGAGTCTGTGGGGCGGAGGTGCAGACCGACGGATGGGGTCTCGACTTCGTCCTCACCGGCTCACAGAAAGCGCTGGCGCTTCCTCCCGGCCTGTCTTTTGGAGTGGCCTCGGAAGCGATGATGGCCAGGGCCGAGACGGTGCCTAATCGCGGGGTCTATTTCGACCTGGTAGCACTGATGAGCGGGCTCGAGCACCAGCAGACTCCGTCCACACCGGCGATCTCATTGATGTACGCCTTGCAGGCGCAGTTGGAGAGAATCCTGGGCGAGGGCATGGACGTCCGCTGGAAGCGGCATGCTGCAATGAGGGACCGCACCATCGAGTGGATCGAAGAGAGGCACGGGGTCGGAATCGAGCCTTTTGCCCCGGTCGGGCACCGCTCGCCGACGATCACGACCATCGCCCTTCCCGAGCGCATCCCCGGCCCGACCGTGGTCGCGGCGATGAAGGAGCGGGGCTGGGTGATCGGTGGCGGCTACGGCAAGCTCAAAGAGTCCACAGTGAGGATCGGGCACATGGGTGACAAGACCGTCGAGGAGCTGGATCTGTTGCTGGAAGACCTCGACGAAGTGCTGGTTTGAGCGCAATCAAGGTCCTGGTCACCGACGGGGTCTCCGATAGCGGGCTGGCGCCACTCCTCGAGGACGATCGCTTCGAGGTCGCTCGGGTCGACAAGTCATCCGACGCCGGGTTCCCGGCCGCTCTCGGCGATGCCCAAGCACTCATCGTCAGGAGCGCCACGAAGGTCACCGGGGACATGATGGACCTGGGCCCGAGTCTGCGGGTCGTGGGCCGGGCCGGCGTGGGCGTGGACAACATCGACCTCGGTGCTGCCACCGAACGAGGGATCGCGGTGATGAACTCCCCGGCCGGCAACACCGTCGCCGCCGCCGAGTTGACCATGGCCCTCATTCTCTCGGCGGTGCGCCGGGTGGCCGAGGCCGATCGCAGCATGCGACGCGGTGACTGGGATCGCTCGAGACTCCAGGGCGTTCAGTTGAAAGACCGGACCCTGGGCCTGGTGGGGGCGGGTCGAATCGGGGGCGAGGTCGCCCACCGATGCCGGGCGTTCGGGATGCAGGTGCTCGCCTACGACCCCTATCTCACGGACGAGCGAGCCGAGTTCCTCGGGTTGTCACTCACGGATCTCGACGACGTGCTCGCCAACGCGGACGTCATCTCGTTGCATGTGCCGCTGACCGACGAGACGGCGCATCTCATCGACGAGGCGGCGATTGCCCGGATGAGACCCGGAGCTTTCGTGGTCAATGTCTCCCGGGGAGGTGTCGTCGACGAGGAAGCCCTGGCCCGGGCCCTTGAATCGGGGCAGCTTGCTGGAGCGGCCCTCGACGTATTCGAGGTCGAGCCGCTACCCGCAGACAGCCCACTGCTCGGCTTGAACAACATCGTCCTCACGCCCCACCTCGGCGCTTCCACAGTCGAGGCCCAGGAGTTGGTGGCCCGTGAGATCGCGATCGCAGTCCGCGATGCGCTGATTTCGGGCGACCTGTCGGCTTCGATCAACTCCGCATAACGGGTCGGCTTCCTCAGCCGACGACGAGGACGACCGCTGCCTCCTGGCCGCCTTCTCCTTCGGCGGCCTCCTCGTCATCCCAGGTAGAGACGATGAGCACGTAGAAGATCACGATGATCACAGTGGCTATGCCGATCACCGCGACCATGACGTCGCCGAAGCGAATCTTCATGTTGGGCCGGTTTCCGGCGAGGGATGCAAAGCCGAGAATCCCTGCCGAGGTGAGCACCGCGATCAGGGGCGCAGCCCATTCCGCGAGGTGGACCGACTCGATCAACGCGAACGCGAAGGGGATCACCAGGAGAAGGAGCAGCAGGAGGCCGACGATCGGGATCCGCAACGCTCCGCCGATCCGACCTTTGACCTTCGCCACTTCCTCTTCGTCACCCGCCACCGCCACTGGGACCGCGACAGCTTGGGTCGCCGCCGCCGTCAGAGCGCCCGAGCAGCGCCCCACCGACCAGCATCACCGCCAAGGTGGGAAGCACCGGGAGTTGGACGACTCCCTCACTGCCTTCGACGGGAGTCCCGAATCCACTGGTGAGCATGGCGCCGGCGATCACGCCGAGCACGAGACCGATGAGAGCTCCCAGCCAAGCGGTCGATGCCGGTGAGTTGCTCAGTTGCATCCCGGAGTTGGTCCAGGAAGCGGATGCCCGGGACAACCCGGCGACGATGGCCCCGAACAGCAGGCTGACCAGGGCCGCGCCGATCACGACCGCAGTGGAATTCGCCTGGATCACGGGGGTGTAGGGGCCTTCCCCGGTGACTGTTGCCCCGCCGGCCCACCAGGTGGTGGCGACGATGAACCCGATCAACCCCAGTGTGGCTCCGGTCCAGGCGCCGACCCGGACCGCGGTCCTGATGCGACGGCCGATGGGCACCGGCTCCACTGGCTCTTCGGGCTCGGGCTCATACGCGGCGACCGGCTCGAGGATCAGCGGTGGGGCGGGTTCGGTCTCAACCACGGGGGGCGCGGTCGCGGCGGCCGGCTCGACCGCAGGCTCGGGGTCGGTCGCGGCAACCTGCTCGGGCGCTGCCGGGGGGGCAGCCACCGCGGTCGCGGTGCCGCCTCCTGCCCATGCGCTCAGCACCTCGTCCACACTGATCCCGTTGGCAGTTGCGCGGGCCGCGGCCGACCTCTGAACCAGGCCCTCGGGGGCGTTCAACGCGGCAGCGGCGGCGGTCAGCAGCTCTGACACAGTCGGGGGAGCTTACTGTGGGCGCCGGTTAGCCTCCCGTCGATGCTCGCTGCGATCAGCTACCCCCCGATCCCGATCTGGGACCTGGGCCCGATCAGCTTCTCCTTGCACGGCCTGTTCGCCGCGATCGGGTTCATCGCCGGAGCCTGGATCGCCAGCCGGGAGATGGGCAAGAGAGGTTTCGACACCGTCAAGTATCAATCGGCGCTGACCTGGGGCCTGATCGGTGCCCTCATCGGCGCTCGCTATTTCACCGTCCCGGCGCAGTTGATGGCCGGCGTCCCGTTCCTGGAGGCGATGAACCCGATCGCCGGCAACTTCTCGATCATGGGCGGGTTCCTTGGAGGCATCCTGGCCGGGGGATACAAGGTCCGGAAGCTCGGGTTGCCGATCCTCGCTTCCCTCGACATGTCCTCTTTCGGGCTCGCATTGGGCACGGTGGTGGGCCGCATCGGCGACCTGGCCATAGTCGAGCACCTGGGCAAGGCGACCACGGTGCGCTGGGGATACGGGATCAGGCCCGACTTCGACGTCGCACCCCAGCACGATGGGCTGGAATGTGTCGCCGGAGAAGCGGGGGCCAACGGGTTCTGTGGCATCTACCACCACGTTGCGATGTACGACATGATCGGGGCCGCGATCCTGCTCTGGGTGCTCTACGCCGTCTACAAGCGCTTCCGCCTCCATTACGGGCAGCTGTTCTTCATCTGGGTCGCCTGGTATGGCTTCCAGCGGTTCATCCTCGACGGGCTGCGCTTCGGGATGGGCGACGCCGAGATCGCCGGATTCACCTGGAACCAGTTGAGCGGTCTGGCGGCGGGGATCGGCGGGATCATCATGATCTGGTGGCTGGATCGGACCCAGGAGTTCGTGACTCCGGAGAACGACGCCAAGCTCGGCGCCGAGCCGGCACCGGCTCCCGCCTAACCGGTTCCGTTCACTTCGTCGCGCCACGCCAGCCACTCGGTCAGCGGCGTTAGGTCGTAGCCCGACCGACCATCGACTCCCAGCGTGATCAGATTGGCGCCCGCCTCGACGAACGCAGCGCCGGATTCGGGGCGATGCGGGTTGGCACCACTGGAACGCTCGATGGTCGACGGGTCACGGCCGATCTCACGGCACCAATCGTCGAGCACCTGGTTCTTGTGCCTGATGACCTCGGCCTGCCCGAACCCATGCCAGATGTCGGCGTACTCGGCGGTGAGTCGGAGTGTCTTCCGCTCTCCGCCACCACCGATCAGGATCGGCAGCTTGCGGGTCGGGGGAGGGTTGAGCCGGCTCAGCCGGTGTTGGATTCGAGGCAGGTCCCTGGCCAAAGCGGCGAGGCGGGTGCCCGCGGTGCCGAACTCGTACCCGTACTCCAGATAGTCCCTCTCGAACCATCCGGCTCCGATCCCCAGGATCAACCGGCCCTCCGAGATGTGGTCCACGGTGCGCGCCATGTCGGCGAGCAACTCCGGGTTGCGGTAGCTGTTGCAGCTGACCAGTGCCCCGATCTCGACCCGCTCGGTGGCCTCGGCCAGCGCGGCGAGCATGGTCCAGCACTCGAGGTGCTTGCCATCCGGTTCTCCTCCCAGCGGGAAGAAGTGGTCCCAGTTGAAGACGATGTCGACGCCTAGCTCCTCGGCGCCGGCGGCGGCCCGGCGGATCTCCCGATAGTCCCCGTGCTGATTCTGGAGTTGAACGGCGATCCGGACCGGGTGGGACATAGCGATCAGATCCCGAACAACGTGTCTTCGATGAGATGGTCGACGACGGCTTGCAGAGCCTCGTGCTCCCCGGCGCCCGATTCCAAAGCCTTCTTGTGCACCGCCAGCTGACGGTGGGCGCTGGTGCCGTCCCGGACGATCGTCCTGGAATGTCGGAGCTGATCGACGACGTCGAACTCGACCGCGTCCTGGGCCACCATCTCGATCGCCTCCTCGATCAGATCCGCGAACTGGACAAGCTCCCCGCGGCCGAAGTCGATCAGGGTCCCGTCGACCCCGTAGCGCTGGGCGCGCCACATGTTCTCGGAGATCAAGAACGGTGAGTACACCCGCCAGCGTTGATTGCGCCGGCGCAGCCGGAACAAGAAGCCGAGGAGGCAGAGATAGAGGGCGGCGACCGACATCGCATCGTCGAGCCTCGTGCAGACGTCGCTCACCCGCATCTCCAGGGTCGGGTAGCGAGCCGACGGCCTGATGTCCCACCACAACTTGGAGGCGTCTTCGATGATCCCGGCGTCGACGAGGATCTGAACCGTCCTCTCGTACTCCCCCCAGGACTCGAACTCCTCGGGAGCGCCGGTGCGGGGCAGGTTCCTGAAGATGATCAACCGGTAGGCGAGGAGCCCGGTGTCGGTGCCATCCCAGAACGGGGACGAAGTGCTCAGGGCGAGGAGGTGGGGGAGCATGTAGCGAACCTGGTTCATGAGGTCGATTCGAAGGTGGTCGTCGTCGATCCCGACGTGGACGTGCATCCCACAGATGACCATCTGTCGAGCAACTTGCTGATGGTCGGCCGCCACCCGCTGGTACCTGGGCTGCTCGGTGGTCTTCTGCTCCGACCAGTTGGCGAAGGGATGAGTCGAGGAGGCGATGATCGCGGCTCCGTACTCACTCACCACCCGGGACAGATCGCGGCGCAGCGCGGCCAGGTCCTCCCGTGCCTCCGAGAGCTTGGCGCACACCTTGGTGCCCACTTCGATTTGGGCTTTGAGAAACTCCGGAGTGACCTGGGACCCGAGGACCTCACGCAGCGAGTCCCACAATTCCGGGGGAGGGTCGTTCATGAGGTTGCGGGTCTCCCTGTCGACGACCATGTACTCCTCTTCGATCCCGATGGTGAATGGCGGCCTGTCGATCACGACTGTGAAGCTAGAGAACTGCCTGGAGCACGCGACGCCTCGCCTCGGCGCATTCCTCACGGACGTGACACCCTTCGAGGTGGTCGTTGACCAGCCCCATGGCCTCCATGAAGGCGTAGACCGTGGTGGGGCCCACGAAGGACCAGCCCCGTTTCTTGAGGTCCTTGGACAGTGCGATCGAGGCCGGGGTCGTCGGCTCCAACGCCGGCGGCGATGCCTCTGTGGGATCGGCCCAACTCCAGAAATAGGCGGCGAGGGAGCCCCTCTCATCGATCAACTCCAGGGCTTGCCGGGCGTTGTTGATAGTGGAGCGGATCTTTCCCTGATGGCGGACGATGCCGGTGTCGGCGAGAAGCCGCTCGACGTCCTCTTCACCGAAGCCGGCGACCCGCTCGATTTCGAAATCGGCGAACCCGGATCGGAAGTTCTCTCGCTTGTTGAGGATGGTCAGCCAGGAAAGGCCGGATTGGAATCCCTCGAGGCAGATCTTCTCGAAGAGGCGTCGGTCGTCGGTCACCGCCCGGCCCCACTCCCGGTCGTGGTAGGTGCGGTAGATCTCGGGCTCGGCACCCCACCAGCAGCGAGAAACACCGTCCTCGCCTTGGACCAGATGCATGGCCCGACCCTAGCTCAGCGGCCGTTTCGGCTCCGACTGGCGAAGATTGGCCGTCTTCACCCCTAACTTGGCCCGATGGCGACCTCGAGGACACGTGACGCTTTGTCCGGGGCCGCGGCCGCCGGACTCGCCCTAGGAGTGTCCGAGCTCGCCGCCGGGCTCTTCCCATCCCTCCCCTCCCTGGTCGAGGCCATCGCCAACTGGGTCATCGACTCGGTCCCCGGCCCGGTCAAGGACTGGGCGATCTCGGTGTTCGGCACCGCCGACAAGGCGGTGCTCATCATCGGCATATGCGTGGTCACGGTCGTCGTTGGTGCCCTGGTCGGCCTCGCCGCCCGCCGCTGGTTCTCGATCGCCATTGCGGCGTTCATCGCGTTTGGGGCGTTCGGCGCGTTCGCCGCCGTCCGTGACCCGGCGGTGAGCTTCGCGTTGGCGGTGATTCCTGCCGGTTTGGCGGCGATCACCGGCCTGGCCGCGCTGCAATGGCTGCTCGGGCCGGCCCCTGCGGGCGCAGTCGCCGAGGCAACGGATGCGTCCCGGCGTCGCTTCATCCTCGGCCTCGGCGCGGTGGTCGGGATGGCGGTCGTCGCCGCCGGTGTCGGCAGATACCTCGTCGAGAAGGGGAAACAGGTGGTCGCGGGACGGGACCAGGTGCAACTCCCGTCGCCCGCGGAGGCGGTGGCCCCCTTCCCGTCCCCGGCCGAGCTCGATCTCGACGGCTTGAGCCCGACCATCACGCCCAATGCCGACTTCTACCGGATCGACACTGCGATCTCCGTGCCCCGGGTCGAGCTCCCGGAGTGGACTCTGAGCTTCAGCGGGATGGTCGACCGCCCCTATTCGCTCACTTATGCCGATCTTCTCGAGATGCGCATGGTGGAGCGTTACGTCACCCTGTCGTGTGTCTCCAACCCGGTGGGGGGCGGCTTGGTGGGCAACGCGAAATGGCTGGGAGTGCCCCTCTCCGAATTACTCGATCGGGCCGGTGTCGTAGAGGGTGCCGAGCAGATCGTTGGCCGGTCGGTCGACGACTTCACCGTCGGGTTTCCCCTCGAGGCCGCCTATGACGGTCGCGATGCCCTGCTCGCAGTTGGGATGAACGACGAGCCCTTGCCCTTCGAGCACGGATTCCCGGCGCGGCTGGTGGTCGCCGGGCTCTACGGATACGTATCTGCCACCAAGTGGATCTCCGAGGTCGAACTGACCCGCTGGGACTCCTTCGACGCTTACTGGATCCCGAGGGGCTGGTCCAAGGAGGCGCCGGTCAAGACCCAGAGCCGTATCGACACGGTGCCCGACGGCGCCCGGCTCGAGGCCGGCCCGCGACAGGTCGCCGGGGTGGCGTGGGCCCCGCACCGGGGGATATCGAGGGTCGAGGTCCAACTCGGCGAAGACGCCGATTGGGTGGAGGCCGAACTGTCCGAATCTCTCTCCGACAACAGTTGGCGGCAGTGGGTGGTCGATTGGGACCCTTCACCGGGGGCCTATCAGGTCAGGGTGCGGGCCACCGACGGTGAGGGTGACACCCAGACCGACGAGATCGTTCCCCCCGCCCCCAACGGGGCCACCGGCTGGCACACGGTGAGCGTGCAGGTGGCGTGACGCCTGCGTAATTGAGACGAAGAAGGTCTTCTGGCAGACCTTTTGATCCCAATTACGGTGCGGTCACTCCGAGTCGTTGGCCGACACCGCCCAAGCCACGCCTTCCTCAGGGTCTGCGATGGCGAGCCGGAGCGCCCAGCCGGTGCTCGGGCTCCCGTCGTCGAACCAGGCCCACTCGAACCGGGAGGCGGCCGCCTCCACCAGATCGGGGGCGGCAGGCCACTCCACGTCGGCAAGGACCGATGTCACCCACCACGCCAGGTGCCTCCCCGCCGCCGCGCCCCGCCTTCGGCCATGGGCCCCGCCGGAAGCCGCGGCCCAACCCATCCAAGCCAGCCCCTGCCCGGTGCCGAGGGACCCGACCCGCGCCTCGCCCGCACCAAGCGCCCGTATCGCCTCGAGCGGGCCACCGGTGACGGCGGAGGTCTGGCAGCGGCCGTTTGACTGATCGGTCCAGGGCATGACCAGGTCACCGAGGGCAGCCTCCGACGGCAGGTCCTCGATCAGCTCGACCTGAATGGGGAGCTCGACAGCGGCCAACTCCGGGACCTGTGGTGAGGGCGCTTCCACCCGGTCTCGGTGATAAGTAGCCACCTGATACGCCGGTTCCCATGGGAGAAGAGCTCCGGGCAACTCGAGCGAGGCGAGATCGACGGCCTCTCCACGCACCACCCGCTCCGCGGCCAGGGTCATCTTCTCCGGGCCGGCTTCGAGGTAGGGCTCCAGCTCGGAGAAGCTCTTGGTGCTCGCTGCGACCTCGGCGAGCGGGCCCAACGCGAAGCGGGCCTGCCCTTCGGAAACCACCGGCCCGGCGCGCTCGGGGGGCGCCTCGAGGGCGAGGCGGTACCGAATGTGCTCCTCGACGCCCCACACCTGCTTCCCACGCCCAACAGCCTCCCGGCACCGGTTGCGGAGCTCGATGAGATCGTCCCACTCCCGCGCCTTGCACAACCCGTCGACGAGGCGAAGGAGTTGGTCGACATCCGACGACTCGATTGCCTCCAGGGCCTGAGCGGCGATCAAGGGCTGTCGCCCACCGAGACCGGCAGGTCCTGACGCGACCAGTCCGAGAACGAGCCGATATATATCTCAGGCATCGGTCGGCCCGCCAGCAGCATCGCCAATGCTGAATGACAGGCGTTGATCCCGCTGCCACAGGAGATCACGGTGTCGGCGGGGGCATCCCGATAGCGGAGCCGCAGCTCGTCGGGCGTCAGGAAGCGGCCGTCGGGACCGAGGTTGCCGGCCAGGGGGAAATTCAACGCACCCGGGATGTGCCCGGCCTTGGGGTCCACCGGCTCCACGTCGCCCCGGTAGCGCTCCGGAGCCCGGACGTCGATCAGCGGGCGACCCTCGAGATCCTCCCTCCGCACGACGCCGTCGAAACCTTGGACCTGTGGGTAGGTGGTGGCTGGCCTGAAAGACGGCTCTCGGCTCACCGGGAATCCGGCGCCCGTCCATGCCGCCAGACCACCGTCGAGGATACGGGCCGACCCGTGCCCGATCGACCTCAGCATCCACCACATCCGGGCCGCAACTGCTCCACCGGCATCGTCGTAGACCACTACCTCGGCATCACGGTCGATGCCCAGGGCTCCGAGCAGCGTGACGAAGTCCTCCACAGCGGGCAGAGGGTGTCGGCCGTCACCCGGAGGTCCGGCTAGGTCGCGATCGAGGTCGACGAAGACGGCGCCCGGGATGTGCCCGGCTTGGTATGCGGCGATGCCGTGGTCGGGATCGGTCAGCGACCAGCGCAGGTCACAGACGACCACCTCGTCCAGTCGGTCCTCCAACTCGGCTGCGGAGATCAGGGGATCAGCTGTTCCCGTCATCAGGGGCGTCCTCGGGGGCCGCCGTCTTCTTGAACTCGTCGCCGAGGTCCGTGATCGTGGTCCCCAGGGCGGTCGCGAACGAACTGGCTGCCTTCTTCAGGTGCTCTCTGGTCTCGGGGTCATGGAGGGCGTGCGACACCGACTCCGCCACCTGGTCCCAGGCGCCCAACAGGGTCGCAAAGGCGCCCTTGATGTCATCTTCGGTCGGCCCCTTGTCCGACGCCACGCGTCGATACGTCTCCTTGAGGCGATCTCCGAGAGACCCGAACTCGGAACTGACGGTATCCCAGGGGTCGGGCTCGCCATCTGGCTTAGGATTCGACTCGTGCGTCTCCACCTCCTCGATGGTACCTACGAGCTGTTTCGTGCCCATTTCAACCCCAACCGGGACGAAATGCCGGGGCCGGACGGCCAGGACCTCAAGGCCACGATCGGGATCATGATGTCCACGCTCGCTTTCCTCCGTGATGGAGTGACTCATATCGCGGCCAGCTTCGACACCGTGATCGAGTCCTTCCGCAACGACATGTTCCCTGCCTACAAGTCGTCGGCCGGCATGGATGTCGGGCTCCTCCGCCAGTTCCCGATCGCCGAGGCGGCGCTGGAGGCGCTGGGGGTGGTGGTCTGGCGCAACATCGATTTCGAGGCGGACGACGCCATCGCCACCGCGGCGATCAGGTGGGTCGAGGAAGTGGACCAGGTGGTGATCGCCACTCCCGACAAGGACATGAGCCAGCTGGTCATCGGCGACCGCATCGTCACCTACAACCGCAGGGAGCAGAAGATGTACGACGAGGCCGCGGTGGTGGAGAAGTTCGGGGTCCATCCCGAGTCGATCCCTGACTACCTGGCCCTGGTCGGTGACACCGCCGACGGGGTCCCCGGCCTGCCGGGATGGGGGGCGAAGTCGACGGCGGCGGTCCTGGCCCGTTATCCCCGGCTCGAGTTGATCCCGTCGTCGGCGGCGGACTGGGAGGTCACGGTGAGAAGCGCCGAGAAGCTGGCTCTCACGCTGGCCTCGAACCAGGAACTGGCCCACCTCTATCGCGAGCTGACCACCCTCCGCTTCGACGTTCCCATCGAGGAGAGCTTGGCCGACCTGGAGTGGAAGGGCGTCCCCAAGGAACGATTCGAGGAGTTCTGCGCCACGCTGGGCCCGGAGGCCGAGGGGATCCGGGTGCACCGCTGGAGGGATTGAGTGCCGGCCGACTTAAGCGAAGGACTCGCCTTGGAGCGGCAGCCCGGGCCGACCGGCGTCTGTTCGCCCGAGGTGTTCTAGCGAGCAGGAGCGTTCACTCGCGCGATTGGCGAACCCTGACCGAAGGGCGAAGTCGGCCCGAATTCAAGAGGCTTCTTCTAGGTCCTCGATGCCGCCGCTGAACTGGGAGTTGTAGAGGGCGGCATAGGCCCCACCCCGGGCCATCAGGTCGGCGTGGTTGCCCTGCTCGACGATTCGGCCCTGCTCCATGACCAGGATCACGTCGGCGTCCCGGATCGTCGACAGCCGGTGAGCGATCACGAAACTGGTCCGGTCGCTGCGAAGCGCCGCCATCGCGTGCTGGAGCAGCAACTCGGTCCGGGTGTCGACCGAGCTCGTCGCCTCGTCGAGGATCAGCAGCGCCGGGTTCGCCAGGAAGGCCCGGGCGATCGTGATCAGCTGCTTCTCCCCGGCGCTGACATTGCTCCCCTCGTCGTCGATCATCGTCTCGTAGCCCTCGGGCAGGCTGTGAACGAAGCGATCGACGAAGGTGGCCCGCGCCGCCTCCATGATCTCGTCTTCCGAGGCATCGGGCCGCCCGTAGGCGATGTTGTCCCGGATCGTCCCCTTGAAGAGCCAGGTGTCCTGGAGGACCATCCCGATCTCGGAGCGGAGGTCCGCCCTGCGCATGTGGGAGATGTCGATGCCGTCGAGGGTGATCCGACCCGAGTCCAACTCGTAGAACCGCATGATCAGGTTGACCAAGGTGGTCTTCCCTGCCCCGGTGGGGCCCACGATCGCCACCGTCTGCCCGGGCTCGACTTTGAGAGATAGGTCCTCGATCAAGGGCCGGTCCTCGTCATAGCGGAAGGAGACGCTCTCGAATGCGACCCGCCCGTGGGGGTCGTCGACCATCTCCGGTCGATCGTCGTCGGAGACCTCTTCGTCGGCGTCGAGGAGCTCGAAGACCCGCTCCGCGGATGCGACGCCGGACTGGAGGAGGTTGATCATCGAGGCGACCTGGGTCAGGGGCTGTGAGAACTGGCGGGAGTACTGGATGAACGCCTGCACGTCGCCGAGGCTCATCGTGCCACTGGCGACCCGGAGCCCACCGAGAACCGCGATCACGACGTAGTTCAGGTTCCCGATGAACATCATGATCGGCATGATCAACCCGGATAGGAACTGGGCCTTGAAGCTGGCCTCGTAGACGCCGTCGTTGTCGACCTCGAACAACTCCTGCACCTCGTGCTGGCGCCCGAACACTTTGACCAGTGAATGGCCGGTGAACGCCTCTTCGATCCGTGCGTTGAGGGCACCGGTCTGACGCCACTGCATGACGAAGTGACCCTGGGAGCGACGCATCACAGTCCCTGCCACCACCATCGTCACCGGGATCGTGATGAGGGCGATCAGGGCCAGCGTGGGCGAGATCCAGAACATCATCCCGACCACGAAGATGATGGTGAGCAATGAGGTCAGCATTTGGCTCATCGTCTGCTGCAGGCTCTGAGACACGTTGTCGATGTCGTTGGTCACCCGACTCAGCAGCTCACCCCGGGGCTGACGGTCGAAGTAGCGAAGGGGGAGTCGGTTCAGCTTGTCCTCGACGTCGGCCCGCAACCGGTAGATGGTCCCTTGTACCACGTCGTTGAGGAAGAAACCCTGCAGGTAGCCGAGCGCCGCCGATACCGCGTAGATGGCGACCACTACGAGGAGGACGGTCCCCACCGCCGCGAAGTCGACTCCCTGGCCCGGCACGAAGTCCACACCGGACAGGAGCTCGGCGATCTGGGTCTGACCGGCCGCCTGTGCCCCGGCGATCGCCTGTTCCTGGGTGATTCCCGCCGGGAACTGCTTGCCGACGACCCCGGCGAAGATGAGGTCGGTGGCACGCCCCAGGACTTTGGGGCCGATGGCGGCCAACCCAACGCTGAAGATTGCCGCGGTGAACACCCCGATGAGCTTGAGCCGTTCCGGTCGGAGGCGCGCGAGGAGCCGCTTCGCCGACGGCCCGAAATCGAGGGACTTCTGGCCGATCATGCCCCCACCGAACGGGCCCCGCCCCGGGCCGGGTTGGGCCTGGATCCGCTCAGTGGTCTTCATCGTCCGGTCGCTCACGACGCCACCTCCGCCCTGAGCTGTGATTCGACGATCTCGACATAGGTCGGGCAGGTCGCGAGCAACGCCTCGTGTGAGCCCATCCCGACGATCTCGCCATCCTCGAGAACGATGATCTGGTCGGCGTCGGCGATGGTGGACACCCGCTGGGCCACGATCACCACCGTGGCCTCGGCGGTGATCGGGCGGAGGGCGCGGCGGAGCCGGGCGTCTGTTGCCAGGTCGAGTGCCGAGAACGAGTCGTCGAAGAGGTAGATCTCGGGTTTGCGGATGACGGCCCGGGCGATGGCAAGGCGCTGGCGCTGACCACCGGAGACATTGGTCCCGCCCTGGGCGATCGGAGCTTCCAGCCCTTCCGGCATGGCCTCGACGAAGTCACGGGCCTGGGCGATCTCGAGGGCAGCCCAGATCTCCTCGTCCGTGGCGTCGGGCTTGCCGTAACGGAGGTTGGAGGCGACGGTCCCAGAAAACAAGTAGGGCTTTTGGGGGACGAGACCGATCTTGGACCACAGGGTGTCGGGGTCCATGTCGCGCACGTCGACTCCGTCCACCGCGACCGAACCCGCGGTCGAGTCGAAGAGCCGGGGAATCAGGTTGAGAAGAGTGGTCTTGCCGGCGCCGGTCGACCCGACGATGGCCGTGGTCTGCCCGGGCAGCGCCGAGAACGAGATGTTCTCCAGGACCGGGTGGCTGGCGCCCGGATAGCTGAACTCCACGTTGCTGACCTGCAACAGGCTCCGCCCCTCGACCTCGGTCACTCCGGAGGGTGGAGGCACCACGGACGAGTCGGTGTCGAGGACCTCGGCGATGCGCTCGGAGCTGACCGAGGCCCGGGGGACCATGACCAGCATGAAGGTGGCCATCATCACCGACATCAGGATTTGGATCAGATAGGAGAGGAATGCCGTGAGCGATCCGATCTCCATGACGCCGGCATCGACCCGCATTCCCCCGAACCAGAGAACGGCGACGCTGGACAGGTTCAACACCAGGATCACTACCGGGAACAGGGCGGCCATCCAGCGGCCAACCGTGATCGAGACATCGGTCAGCTCCCTGTTGGCCCGGCCGAAGCGCTCGGCCTCGAACGGCTCCCTGACGAAGGCCCGGAGGACCCGGATCCCGGTCGTCTGCTCCCGCAGCACCCGATTGACGGTGTCGATGTCCCCCTGCATCCGGCGGTAGGAGGGGATCATTCGGGAGACGATGAAGCCGATGGCGACGGCCAACACCGGCACCGCGACTGCGACCAGCCAGGCAAGGCCGATGTCCTCGCGCAGAGCCATGATCACCCCGCCAACCATCATGATCGGGGCCATCACCATGAGGGTGAGCCCCATGAAGACCAGTGTCTGCACCTGCATGACGTCGTTGGTGTTCCTGGTGATGAGGGACGGGGCGCCGAACCGGGCCATTTCCTTGCTGGAGAAGCTGCCGACATGGCTGAAGATCGAGGAGCGGAGGTCCCGGCCGAATCCCATGGCGGTCTTGGCCCCGAAGTAGACGGCGACAATCGTGCAGGCGACCTGCACCAGCGACACCCCGAGCATCACCAGGCCGACACGGATGATGTAGTCGGTGTCGCCGGTGATGACCCCGTTGTCGATGATGTCGGCGTTGAGGCTGGGCAGGTAGAGATTGGCGATGGTGGCCACCAACTGAAGAGCGACCACGATCAGCAGCCACCGCTTGTATGGCCTCAAGTAGTCCCTGATGATTCGCAGCAACATCAGCCGACCTCGACCGTTGCCGGCTCGGAGATGCCAGTGAGGAGCACGGAGACGATTTCGTCCGTGGTCAGCCGCTCGGTGAGGCTCATCGTGGGGTGGCCGCTGGCGAGGATCAGCCCACGGAAGGCGGCAGCCGCCCGCGCCGGCTCGATGCGGAGGCGGTCGCGATGTCTCTCGAAGATCTCGGTCAGCGACTCGTTGATGGCGGCGTTGGCGACTGCGACGAAGGGTGGGGGGCCTAGGGCGTGATGGGTCTCGGGGGTGACCGGCATGGTGCGGAGCACACCGAGCAGGGCCACGACTACCTGGAACCGCTCGAGCAGGATCCGTGCCGCTTCGGCGAGCTGGACGTGGAGCTGGGCCGCGGGGTGAATGAGCGCAAGCTCTCGCTGCAATGGCTCGGGATCGACCGAGACCTTGACCGCCTCCAGGATCAGCGCCGCCTTGTCGGGGAACACCCGAAAGATGGTCCCCTCGGCGATGCCGGCGGCATCGGCCATCTGCTTGGTGGTGACCGAGGAGCCGCGCTCGACGAGGAGGGGGATGACTGCCTCGACTATCGCCCTCCGTCTCTTGTCCGGGGCCAGGGGCTCTGCCCGCCTTTGCTTGCTCACGGGACCAGTGTAAGTGAGTGAGTACTCA
Source organism: uncultured Acidobacteriota bacterium (assembly GCA_963780755.1). Classification (GTDB taxonomy): domain Bacteria; phylum Actinomycetota; class Acidimicrobiia; order Spongiisociales; family ZC4RG35; genus JALYNX01. The sequence continues at coordinate 254,461 of CAWACX010000002.1, read as the reverse complement.
CTCACAAGTCGGCCTACGTTCAGAAGGTGATCTCGACCATCGGCGACTCGTCGATGAGCCTCTGACGCTGGGCCTGCGAGGAGTACCAGCGGGTCTGCGGATCGTCGAACACCCGGGCTCGCAGGGCCAGATCGCGCACCGGAGTCGCTGTCGCCGGCAGGTCGAGTCCCCCGACGTGGATCACGACTTTCGGGTCCGCGCTGACATTTGCGTACCAGTCCCTCGCCCCGGGGGTCCCCGTGATGAAGAACCGGTCATCGACCTGGAACCACCAGATCTCGATGCGGCTCGGCCTTCCCGATCTTCGACCCAGCGTGGTGAGGTCGATCGTGCGGTGCGCTGCCAGCTCGCCGTCTCCGGGTCGATCAATCGGATTCATCGTTGTCCCAGATCACGTCAAAACGCTCCATGCAATCGCCACACCGGTAGGCGATAGCGGTCCCCGGTTCGACCTCGTCGTCCGACGGCAGATATGAGATGAGATGGGCAGTCCCGCCGCAATCGATGCAGTCGATGGACTCTGGTGGCTGGTTCATCCTGCCTGTTCCTGTTTCGTCCCAAGAAGGATCGCCGCTCCCATGACGCCGGCAATGGCGGATCCTACGAATACGCCGATCTTGGACATATCCACCAGGACCGGGCTCTCGAACGCGAGGCCGGTGATGAACAAGGAAACGGTGAAGCCGATCCCACCGACTGCCGCGAGCCCGAGGAGATGTCGCCGGGTTATGCCTGCGGGGAGGCTGCCCACGCCGAGAGTCGTGCCCAGCAGGGTGAAGACGGTGATGCCCACCGTCTTCCCAACCACCAGGCCCAGGATCACTCCGAGCCCGACCGGGGAGGTCACCGCGTCGGCGATGGAAGTCCCCCGGAAGTCGACGCCGGCATTGGCAAGGGCGAACAGGGGGACCACCACGAACGAGCTCCATCCCACCAAGCGAGTCTCCAACCGGGTCAGCGGGGAGACGGATTCCCGCGCTATCTCGCTGAGGAGCATGGCCTCATGATCGGCGTGCTCGGTGTCGGAAGGCATCCCTTGGATGATCTCGTCCACTCGGCGGTCGAGCTCCCGAGGTGGGTACATGGGCCGGGCCGGGGTGAGCAGGCCGAGAGCAACGCCGGCCAACGTTGCGTGCACACCGGACTCCAGCATCAGATACCACGCGACTAGGGCCGCAGGCACGTAGAAAGCAAGAGACCGGATGCCAACCTTCGACGCCAGCCCAACCGCGGCCAGCGCGACGATTGCCAGCCCCAGGTACGTCAGGTCGAGGTCGTCGGTATAGAAGACGGCGATCACCACGATCGCCCCGATGTCATCCACGATGGCCAGGGTCAGCAGGAACAATCTGCCGGCCGGGGGGATCCTCGAGCCGAGCAGGGCCAACACTCCAATGGCGAAGGCGATGTCGGTCGCCATGGGGATTCCCCAACCCCGGATTGCCTCTCCTCCGTCGCCGACGGTGACCGCGAGGTAGACGAGTGCGGGCACGATCATCCCGCCGAGGGCGGCGAGGGCGGGGAGGACCGCCGCTCGCCGGTCTCGGAGCTCGCCCAACACGAGCTCCCTCTTGATCTCGAGCGCGACCACGAAGAAGAAGATCGCCATCAGGCCGTCGTTGATCAGGTTCTGAACGCTCTCGTCAAGGTGGAACCCGCCGAGCTCGATCACGAGACGGGTATGCAGGATCTCCTGATAGGTGCCCGACGCCCCGCTGTTTGCCCAGACCAACGCGGCGACGGTGGCCGCAAGGAGAGCGATGCCCGACGCCGCCTCGACCTGGGTGAATCGGACCAGGGGCTGGATGAAGCGAGTGGGTATGAAGCGGTCAGAGGAGGCCCAGGTCTCGTGCCGCCGCTCCACTTCAGCCGATCGACTTCCCCGCCGACAGGAGCTGCTGGCATGCCTCGACCACCCGGGCAGCCATCCCGGTCTCCGCCTTCTTCATGTAGCTCCGGGGGTCGTACGCCTTCTTGTCTCCGACTTCGCCATCCACCTTGAGGACCCCGCTGTAGTTGCTCATGACGTGGTCGACGATGGGCCGGGTGTAGGCGTACTGGCAGTCGGTGTCGATATTCATCTTGACCACCCCGTAGGAGAGGGTCTCTCTGATCTCTTCGAGGGTCGACCCGCTGCCGCCGTGGAACACCAGGTAGTGACGGGCTTCCTCTCCGTGCGCCTGGGTCACGGCCGCCTGCCCGTCGCGGAGGATCACCGGGTTGAGCTTCACGGACCCGGGCTTGTACACCCCGTGGACGTTTCCGAAGACAGCCGCCAACAGGTAGCGCCCATCGCCGGCGGCGCCCAACACCTCGGCGACTCTGGTCATGTCCTCGGGGGAGGTGTAGAGCTTGCCCCGGTCGACATCGCTGTGATCGGTGGCGTCCTCGACACCGCCGACGATGCCGATCTCCAGCTCCAGGATCACGTCGATCGGGGAGCAGAGGTCGAGCAGCTCCTTCGCCAGCGCCAGGTTCTCCTCCATGGGGAGGGTGGAGGCGTCGAGCATGTGGGACTGGAAGAGAGGGCCTTGGCCCGCGGCAACCCGCTCCCGGCTCATCTCGATCAGGGGGCGAATGAACCCGTCCACCCGGTCGGGCGGGCAATGGTCGGTGTGGAGGGCGATGTTGACCGGGTACCGCTCGGCCACAACATGGGCGAACTCGGCAAGGGCCCGGGCCCCGGTCGGCATGTCCTTCGTCGACTGACCGGAAGCGAACTCCGCCGCTCCGTACGACACCTGCACGATCCCGTCGGAGCCGGCCTCGGCGAACCCCTCCAGGGCTGCAATCAGGGTCGTGGAGGCGGCCACGTTGATGGCCGGGTAGGCGTAGCCGCCTTCCCGCGCGGAGCGGAACATCTGGCGGTATTTCTCGGGGCTGACGATGGGCATGGTTCCTCTTTGTAAACGACGAGGGGAAGGTACCAACTGTCCGGCAAGCCCGAAAAAGGGCCGCCCCGGGAGCCCACGGCCTGTTTTCCGACTCGCCGTCAGCAAACTCGGGCAATAGCTTGAAACGGTGACGCAGAGTGCCCACCCACCGGTGGCGACTCGAAAGCCACGCAGCCGCGTCCTCCGTGGCGTCTACTTCGCCATCGGCCTCATCTGCCTGGCATTCGTGCCGCTGAGTGTGCTCCCCGGCATCCCCACATTCGACTTCGTGATCCTCGCCGCGTTCTTCTTCTCCATGTCATCGGACCGGCTCTATGGCTGGCTGATCAACCACCCGGTGTACGGGAAGATGATTCGGAGCTACCGGTCGGGCGGGCTCACGATGCGCATGAAATGGCTCGCGGGTGTCGCGATCAGCCTGTCGATCGGCTTCTCGATCTTCGTCCTCATCGAGAACCTCGCCCTGCGACTCGTCCTGGCTGCCGTGTGGGCCTTCGCCCTCTGGTTCGTGTTCAGCAGGCCGACCCGGTCTCCGGAGCAGTCAGCCGCCGCTGACGGCCTGTAACACCTGGATCTGACTTCGGTCACCGACGACGGTGTCGAGGCTGGCCCGTTCCCCGTCCACGAAGATCAGCACGTGGGTTCGGATCGCCCCTTGCTCATCGAGGAGGTGGTTGCGCAGGCCGGGTTCGCTCACGAACAGCCGGTCCAATGCCTCGCGCAGCGAGCCGCCACCATCGATCTCCTGGCGGACTCCCCCGCTCACCGCCTGGGTCAGGATGCGGGGCAAGCGCACCGTCGCGGTCATGCGTGGAGTCGGACCGCGTTGATCCTCGGGAACGATGGTTCCAACTGCGACCAGGACGCCCCGAGGTCACGGGTTAGCCACAGCTTTCCACCGGTGGTCCCGAAGCAGAAGCCGCCGTTGTCATCGCCGTCGAAGGCCCGACGCAGCACCCCGGTGAACTGGGGCGAGCTGGACCATCCCTCCCCGGCGACCTGCCACGAATCCCCGTCGTCGTCCGACGCATAGGCGCGCAGTTTTCCGTCGACCGGCACCCGGTTCTCGTCGGAGTGGAGGGGCACGACCAGCAGTCGCCCCGAGGACGGATGGCGCCAGATCACGAAGCCGAATCCGGCAGGGAGGCCTTCCTCTATCCGCTCCCAATTGTCGCCACCGTCGAGGCTACGGAACATGCCACGGTGGTCCTGTCGCCAGAGCCGGGCCGGGTTCGCAGGATCATGGGCTAACCCGTGCACGCAGTAGCCGATCTGGGGCCGCTCCCCACCCTCAGGAGTGTCGATCGCTGGGATCCCGTCGTTCTTGGGCTCCCAGGTTGCGCCGTCATCGTCGGACCGGAACACGCCGACCGCGGAGATCCCCACCCAGATCTGTCCGTCGCCGGAGAGGATGCGATGGGCGCACAGGCCTCCCGCTCCGGGGTGCCACTCGGCTCTGGTGGGGTGCTCGTTGAGCCCCTCGACCGGGGCCCAGGTGTGCCCGCCGTCGCCGGACTCGAAGAGACCGGCCTGGGCGACGCCGGCGAGGAGCCGGTCCCCCAGGTTGTGAAACGTCCAGACCTGCTCCATCTTGCGGTCGGAGCCCTCGGGCCAAGCAGGTGGGTCGTCGGTCTGCTTCCAGGCGCGGTGGTCGCTGCTGTGATTGATCCCGACCCCGAACCAGTTGCTGCCGACAGCCGCCAGGTGCTCGCCGTTGCCGCTGTCGCCGAACGCAGTGACCTTCCAGCCGGGGAACATAGGCCCGTCCACCTGCCAGGACCCCGCCGATTCGGTGAGGAGATAGGAGCCCTTCTCGGTCCCAACGCTGATTCGCATCATCGTGCTCGTGGCATGGAGAATTGCAATCTAGTTGCGACCATCTCCCACCCAATCTCGGCCGTTCAGCCCGTTCACTCTCGGCGCGCTCACCGCCATGGCGATGGGTGTCGCCACCTTCGGGCAGAGCGTGTTCGGTGTCCTCGCCTCCGACCTCATCGATGAGTTCGGCATCGATCGCTGGCAGATCGGGGCGCTGGTCACGGCTAGTGGGCTGACGGGAGCCGCGGTCTCTCCCTTCTTTGGCCGGGTGACGGATCAGGTCGGCGGCGTCAAGTCGGTCCGCGGCGTCCTCGCACTCGGGGCGGTGGCCATGGTCGTCGTCGCCATCTCCCCGACTTACGCGGTTCTCTTCATCGGAGCGATGCTCGGTGGCGTTCCCAATGGTTGGACCAACCCCGCCACCAACGCGCTGATCGTGGACAACGTAGCGGTCGGGTCTCGTGGCGTCATCACCGGGGCCAAGCAGTCCGGGGTGCAGATGGGGGCCTTTCTCGGAGGGCTCCTGCTTCCGGTGTTGACCTCGCTCACCAACTGGCGCATTGCGTTCGGGATGTTCCTGGTGTTCCCCGTCGCAGGCATGATCGGTATGAATCGGCGCCCGGAGGTGGAGCGAAGGAAGGCCAAGGCATCGGATGGCCCGGGGGAGCTGTCAACAGTCGTCCGCTGGCTGGCGCTCTACGGGGCGCTCACCGGGTTGGGGGTCTCGTCCGTCCTGACCTTCCTGCCGCTTTTCGCGGAGGAGACCCAGGGTTGGTCTCCGGCCCAGGCCGGGCTCCTGGTGGCCGGCATCGGGCTGGTAGGTGTCGCCGCCCGCATCGGCTGGGGCTCGATATCCGAGCGACGGTTGGGGCACGGACGCACCCTGCGGCGCCTTTCGGTCCTCTCGGCTACGAGTGCGCTCCTCCTCGCCCTGGCATCGGCCGGGATCGCCTCCGGCTGGATCTTGATACCCGCAGCCCTGCTCATGGGGACCGGGGCCGTGGCCTGGAACGCGATCGGGATGCTCGCGGTCATGGATTACTCCACCCCTGCTCTCGTCGGCAGGGGGACAGGCGTCATCATGCTCGGCTTCCTGACGGGCGTCGGGCTCGGCCCTCCCCTCATGGGCTTCTCGGTCGACCAGTTGGGTACCTACACCCCCGGTTGGCTGGTCCTCGCAGTCATCTTTGCCGGGACCACCCTGGTCGCGGCCGGGGTCCAACGCACCGGTACCCTCGCCACCAGTTGAGACTGGTCATCGCCCGCTGCACGGTCGACTACTCGGGTCGACTCACCGCTCACCTCCCGGAGGCAATCCGGCTGATCATGGTCAAGGCAGATGGGACGCTGGCCATCCACTCCGACGGCAACGCCTCGAAGCCGCTGAACTGGATGGTCGCTCCCAACGAGGTGACGACCTTCGACGATCGGTGGGAGGTCTCCAACAGCCGGGGCGAGATGCTGACCATCACCATCCACGAGATCATTGAGGATGTGACTCATGCATTGGGCGACGACCCCGGGCTCCAGAAGGACGGAGTGGAGGCTCACCTGCAAGCACTCCTCGCCGAACGTCCATGGGTGCTCGAGGACGGCATGGTGCTGATCCGGCGCGAATTCCCCACCGACATCGGACCGGTGGACCTTCTCTGCTCAGATGGCTCGGGGAGAACAGTGGCCATCGAGGTGAAGAGGCGCGGCGAGATCGACGGGGTCGAGCAGCTGGCGCGATACCTGGAGCGGCTGGGCAACGATCCCCGCTTGGTCCCGGTACGGGGGATGTTCGTCGCTCAGTCGATCACGCCCCAGGCCCGCGTCCTTGCCGAGGCCCGCGGCATCGACGCCATCGAGGTCGATTACGACGGACTCCGAGAGGCCGAGGACACCGAGCTTCGCCTGTTCGATCTCCGCTGATCGTGTTCGAGATCGTCTTCTATCGCCCGGAGATCCCGCCCAATACCGGCAACGCGATGCGGCTCGCCGCCGTCACCGGTTGCCGTCTCCACCTCATCGAGCCCCTCGGCTTCGAGATGGAGGACTCGAAGTTGCGACGCGCCGGCATGGACTACCGGGACCGGGCGGTGGTTGTCGTACATCCCGACCTCGATGCCTGGCGATCGGCCGCCGAGCCAAATCGGGTCTTTGCCTTCACCGTCGATGGTGAGGATCAGTACCAGGAGATCGAGTACCAGGGAGGCGACTCCTTCCTCTTCGGGCCCGAGTCGGTCGGGCTCCCCGATGAGGTGCAGGCCATGCCCTGGGTGACGGCCCGGCTCCGGATTCCGATGGTGCCCGGGGTGCGATCGCTCAACGTCGCCAACTCGGCATCGGTGGTGGTCTACGAGGCGTGGAGACAGAACGGATTCAGCGGTTCCGTTGTCCCCCCTTTCAAGGGGGGACCGGCTGAGCGAAGCGAAGTCGAGGGGGGTTAGCCCCTCGACGCGCTCCCTGCGGTCGCTGGCGTCGGTCCCCCTTGCTCGGCGGGGGGACAACCTCAGCCCGCTCCATTCCCGAGGAGCCTGAAGGCGATCGCCTCGGCGAGCACCGACTTCTCGATCACGCCGAGATCCACGCTCTCGTTCGGGGCGTGATAGGAGCTGGTGGGATCGGAGCACCCGATCACCAGGATCGGGACACCTGGATACAGCTCGGAGAAGGTCGAGATGAAAGGAATCGACCCACCGGCGCCCATGAAGACAGGGTCGGTCCCGAAGGCCTCCCGATATCCGGCGCTCCAAGCCTCGACGGCGTCGTTGTCAGTGTCGATCGTGCACGGGTCGCCGGCTTCACGGTGGAGGAACCCGATGCTCGCCCCCCACGGGATGTTGGCCGTCAGATGGTCTTCCAACGCCTGGAGGGCGGCGGCGGTGTCCTCGCCGGGGGCGATGCGCATGCTCACCTTGGCCCTGCTCACGGGGACGAGCTGGTTGATCGCCTCGCTCACCGGGGGAGCGTCGATCGCCAGGACTGAGATGGTGGGCCTCGACCAGAGTCGGGAGGCGATCGAGCCCGACCCGATCTCCTCCACGCCGTCGACCACGCCGGTCAGGGACCGGGCCAGGTCTTCGGGGATGGGGAGGCTGTCGCTCTCCTCGCTGACGAGGCCGGGCACTGCCACGTTGCCTTCGTCGTCGTGCAGGCTGGCCAACAGCCGTGCCATTGCGATCAATGCGTCGGGGTAGACACCCCCGTATTGGCCCGAATGAACGGGTGCGGCCAGGGTTCGCAACTCGACTGTCGTGGACACGATGCCGCGCAGAGAAGTGATGTAAGCCGGGACCTCCACCGACCACATGCCGCCGTCTCCGATCACGATGACGTCCGGGATCGAGCAGGTCGGAGTACTTCTCAAGGATCCCGACCAGGCTCTCCGAACCGGCCTCTTCCTCACCCTCGAAGAACATTTGGACGCCTACTGGTAGGTCCCCGGCGTGGGCGGCCACCGCTCCCATGTGCATGACGACACCTGACTTGTCGTCGGCCGAGCCCCGTCCGAAGAGTCGGCCGTCCCGTTCCACGGGCTCGAATGGCTTGGTCTCCCAGTCGTCGATGGGACCGGTGGGCTGAACGTCGTAGTGGGCGTAGAGGAGGACGGTGGGAGCCCCTTCGGGCGCCGGCAGCTCGGCGAAGACAGCCGGGTTCCCGCCCTCGACTTCGAGTAGCTGTGAGTTCTCGAAACCCCATTCCTCGAGCATGTCGACGATTTGCTGGGCCGCTTCCCGAACCGGGAAGGGGTCGTACCCTGGGGCGCTGACGGTGGGCATCGTGACCAGGTCGGAGAGGACGCTCACGAGGCGGGGCATTACTGCGGCGGTGGCCGCTCTCAGGTCGTCGTGCATGCGGCGAGGGTAACTCCCGGCTTTCGCCCCGAGGACGGCGTCCAGGCCAATAATGGCGTGTGCTCACCTTCCGCCTGTTCGGGATCCCGGTCACCGTCCGGCCGTCGTTCCTGATCGTCGCCGCGCTCCTCGGGTTCTCATATGGCGAGGTCTCGTTGGTGATCGCCTGGGTGGCGATCGTCGCCTTCTCGATCCTCATCCATGAGTTGGGCCATGCTTTCACCGCAAGGAGCTTCGGCTCCACGGTCGAGATCGAGCTGAACACTCTCGGCGGGTTGACCTCGTGGAGCATCCCCGATCAGGAGTTCGGTCCCGGGCGGCGGGCCGCGGTGGCCGCCGCCGGGTCAGCGGTGGGGGTGGTGTTCGGCGCGCTGGTCTGGGTGGTCGCCTACTTCACCGGGCCGTTCGACGACCTGGCCTACTTCGTGGTCAGAAGCCTGATCTGGGTAAACCTGTTCTGGGGCCTCTCTGAACTGGTTGCCGATCCGGCCCCTCGACGGCGGCCATCTCTTCGTATCGCTGCTGGAGAAGGTCGCTCCCCGTCATGCGGTGCGCATATCCAACGTCGTATTCCTCCTGACCGCCCTGGGGGCGTTGGTAGCGGCCCTCTATCTCAGGCTCACGTTTGTCGCACTTCTTTCCGGATTCCTGCTGTTCGGCGAGCTGACCCGGGGCCGGGTGCGTCCGCCCCCCGTCGCCATCCCTCCGATGAGCTTCGATCGACAGGACGATGGCGCTGAGCCCGAGACCAGCACCATCCAGGAGCCCGAAGCGGAACCCAAAGAGGCCGACAGCTAACTTCAGCTCCCAATGGACTTCGCCTATTCGCCCCGGGTCGAAGAGCTGATCGAGCGCCTCACCCAATTCATGGAGGAGAGCGTCTACCCCGCCGAGACCGTGTACCGGGAGCAGATGGCGGCCTCCGGAGATCCCCACCATCACCCCCTGGCGCTGGAGGACCTCAAGCGAGATGCAAGGGAGCTCGGCCTGTGGAACCTGTTCCTTCCCGACGCCGAGCTCGGCGCCGGGCTGTCGAACCTGGAGTACGCCCCGCTGGCGGAGATCACCGGCCGTAGCCCGCAGATCGCGCCCGAGGCGCTGAACTGCTCGGCGCCGGACACCGGGAACATGGAGATCCTGCACATGTTCGGGACCCCGAAGCAGAAGGGCACCTGGCTCCTGCCTCTGCTCGAGGGCGAGATCCGCTCCTGTTTCTCGATGACCGAGCCCGATGTGGCCAGCTCAGATGCCACCAACGTCCGGACCCGGATCGAGCCCGATGGGAATGACCTGGTGATCACCGGGCGTAAATGGTTCAGCTCCGGCGCCGCCTCCCCGCGCTGCAAGTTCTCGATAGTCATGGGGGTCACCGATCCCGACGCCGACCCCCACCGTCGGCAGTCGATGGTGATTGTCCCGCTCGATTCCCCGGGTGTTGAGATCGAGCGGGAACCGACCGTGTTTGGCTATCAGGACCGGGGAGGGCACCCCCAGATCAACTTCGAGGGGGTGCGGGTGCCCGCGTCGAACCTGCTAGGTGAGCCGGGAGGCGGGTTCGGCATAGCCCAGGCCCGACTCGGGCCGGGACGGATCCATCACTGCATGCGGGCGATCGGGGCCTCGGAGCGATGTCTCGACTTGATGGTTCAGCGCTCTCAGGGCCGGTCCACCTTCGGCCGCCCGCTATCGGAACAGGGCGTGGTTCAAGAGTGGATCGCCGAGTCACGCATCCGCATCGAGCAGGCCCGCCTGTTGGTGCTGAAGACGGCGTGGATGATCGACAACGTGGGCGCCAATGCCGCGCGCACCGAGATCGCGGCGATCAAAGTGGTCGCCCCTTCGGTGTTGACCTTTGTTGCCGATCGGGCGATGCAGTTGTTCGGGGCGGCCGGATTCACCGACGATTTCCCGATCGCCGTGCTCTATTCAATGGGCAGGTGGCTCCAGATCGCGGACGGGCCCGACGAGGTGCACCGGCGCTCGGTGGCCCGTGCCGAATTGGGTCGTTTGGGACCTGGCGCTGAGACTCCTGTCGCGTGATTCATCCAGACACGGATTGGGAACGAATAGGGGCATGAAAGCGTTGATGTTGGTCAACTGTGATTGAACTCGAGACGTTCGATGTCAAGTTCTCGCCATGGCGGGAGTCTGCGGCCTGCATCGATGTGGTCGATGAGGTCTCGTTCTTCCCCGACTCCGAGGATGTGGTTGGAATCGCCCGGGCCAAGGCGGTTTGCGCAGGTTGCCCGGTCGCTGACGAGTGCCTGACCTGGGCCATCGAAACCAACCAATCGGAAGGGGTCTGGGGGGGCCACACTCCCAAGGAGCGTCGCGCAGTGCGACGCCGCTGGCTAGAGGAGATCGAGAAAGCTTCCTAGCGTCTGCGCTCTGCCGGCTCGTCGATGTCGGGGCCGTGCTGCGACGCGATGTGGACCAGGGCATCGCCCGAGTTGACCAGTGGTCGCAATGTCCGCGCCACCACGAACCCTGCCGATGGGGCCAGTACCCGGGTGGGCCTGGTGGAGAAGGCGTCAGAGATGGTGGCGACCACTTCCCCGGCGTGGACCCGGTCTCCCAGTTTCACTTTGATGTCGGCCAGCCCGCCCCGTCTCGCCCGGACCCACCTGGTGCGCCGTATCACCTTCGTCGGCCGGGCCTTGGGGAGTCGAGCTTCGATCATGCGCAGTGATCGCAGAGCTCGCATCACCCCGACGACGCCGGTCTCGATGGCTTCGTCCTCGAATCGGAGTATCTCTCCGGCTTCATAGACCAGCACCGTGGCTCCCAGTTCCGTTGCCGCCTGGCGGAGTGAGCCGTCCCGGACCCGGGCGTGAATCGTGAATGGCGCTCCAAACGCCCGGGCCAACCGCATCGTCGGAGGGTGGTCGGTGTCGGCGCGGATCTGAGGGATGTTGGTCCGATGGTTGCTCGCGGTGTGGAGGTCGATTCCGACCGAGCACTGGCTCACCACCTCCTTTATGAAGAGGTGAGCGAGGCGTGACGCCGTCGAGCCCGGGCCGAGCCCGGGAACGAGCGGTTCAAGTCGCGGCGGTCGGGGAGGTACCGGGACTCGATTATGAAACCGAGAGGGTTGACGATGGGGACTGCGATCACGGCGCCCCGCAGATTGCGGGCATCGAGGTTGCCCAGGACCCGGCGCACGACCTCGACCCCGTTCAACTCGTCGCCGTGGATCGCCGCCGAGAGCCAGACATGGGGCCCGGGCCGCCTTCCGTTGATCACGGCAACCGGCAGCGCTTCCTCCGAGCCGGTGGGAACCTTGGCAAAGGGGAGCTCGATGCGGGCCCGGCGCCCCGGTGGGATGACGCGACTCCCGACTGTTATCGGGTCGTTGCGTATCTCAGGCTCGAGGGCGGCCACGGGGTTCGAGCCCTGCGTTGTTCTCGATGAACTCGATGATCTCACCTGCGACGTCGACCCCGCTGGCGCCTTCGATCCCCTCCAGGCCAGGCGAAGAGTTGACCTCGATGACCAGGGGACCGTCGGACGACTGGATCAGGTCGACGCCCGCGACGTTGAGCTCCATGGTCTTGGCGGCGCGGATCGCCATCGACCGCTCGATCGGGCTCAGCTTTATGGACTCTGCGCTGCCTCCGCGGTGGAGGTTGCTCCGAAACTCGCCGGGTGGCGCCTGGCGCTTCATCGCCGCCACGACCCGGCCGCCGACCACGAAGGCCCGGATGTCGGCCCCTCCGGCTTCCTTGATGAACTCCTGGACCAGGATGTTGGCGTCGAGCTGGCGAAAGGCTCCGATCACCGACTCCGCCGCCTTGGTGGTCTCGGCGAGCACCACTCCAATGCCTTGCGTTCCTTCAAGGAGCTTCACGACCACCGGTGGGCCACCGGCCACCTTGAGCAGCCCGCCGATGTCCTGACTGTCGTGGGCGAAGCCCGTCGTGGGCAAGCCGACCCCCGCACGTGAGAGCAGTTGCAGCGACCGCAGCTTGTCGCGGGAGCGACTGATGGCCTGCGACTCATTCACCGAATAGTGGCCCGCCATCTCGAACTGGCGCACCACGGCCGCCCCGTAGTAGGTGTAGGTGGCCCCGATCCGGGGGATCACCGCGTCGGGATTGAGTGCCTCGCCCCGATAGAGCACCTTGGGCCGCCGCGCCGTGATGTCCATGTAGCAGCGCAGGTAGTCGACGATGCTGACCTCGTGGCCTCGCTCCAGGGCGGCTTCCTTGAGCCGGCTGGTCGAGTAGAGGCTGGCGCGCCTCGAAAGGATGGCGATCTTCACTCTGCGTCCTGGTTGCGTCGTGGTCGGGGGCCGAGATAACTCTTACCGGGGTCTACCACAAAGCGATGGCGCAGGGTGCGCCTTCCCAGCAGCATCCGGAATCCCATCTCGTCCCGGCCGGTCAGGTTGATGAGCGCTTGCACCTCGACCCCGGCGACGATGACGGTCGATGCGATCACGGGCCGGAGCTCGATCCTGCCCCTGGATTGCGCACTGCCGTCTCCTTCACGATCGGGGCCTGACACTCCACGGTCGGCTTTCTCGAGCGCTGTCGTGGGTGGATCTCGAAGCGCACATAGGGAACACCGTCGCTCTCGAATCGCTCGACCTCGAAAGCGTGCAGCGAAGACGTGGCGGCTCCGGTGTCGACCTTCGCCTTGATCTCGAACACGCCGAGGTCGGGGAGTTGGACCCATTCCCGCCATCCGATCAGCGCCGCCGCTTTCTTCACGCTGACACTCCGGGCACGGGCAGATCGTAGGGAGCCACCGGGCACTCCCGCCGATCAGCCGACATCTGCTGCCAAGAGGTCGTCGAAGGTCTCCCGTCGCACCACGAGGCGGGCATCGCCGTCGGAGGCGAACACAACCGCCGGGCGCAGCACCTTGTTGTAGTTGGATCCCATGGAATGGCCATAGGCGCCAGTCACCGGGGTAGCGACGATGTCGCCCACCCGAAGCCCGTCGGGCACGTAACCGTCCAGGACCAGCACGTCGCCCGACTCGCAGTGCTTTCCCACCAGCCTGATCCTTTTCGGCCGGTCTTCTCCAACCCGGGCGGGCACGAAGGTCTCGTAGCCGGACCCATACAGGACCGGCCGCGGGTTGTCGCTCATCCCCCCGTCGACGGCCACGTAGGTCCTGATCCCGGGAATCTCCTTGATCGTTCCCGCGGCATAGAGGGTGATCGCGGCTTGAGCGACGATCGACCTCCCCGGTTCCGCCCACAGCCCGGACTCGATGCCAAGGTCGGACGCGGCCTGTTGCAGTACCTGGGCCCACTCGTCGATCGAAGGGGCACTCTCCCCTTCGACGTAAGCCACACCGAGCCCACCACCGATCGAGATCTCGGGCAGATGGAGGGGTCGGGCGAAATCGGCAACGACCGCCAATGCCTCGGCATACGACTCGACGCGGAACACCTGGGAGCCGATGTGGGCGTGCAGGCCCACCAGGTCGAGTGCCTTCGAGCGTTTTGCCCTCTCCACCGCGCGCTCGGCGGCGCCGGTCGAAACGGTGAATCCGAATTTGGAGTCGTCCTGCCCGGTGGCCACGTACTCGTGGGTATGGGCTTCGACGCCTGGCGTGACCCGGAGGAGCACCTTCGGCGACGATTCACGCTCCGCGTTGAGAGCTTCGAGGCGGTCCAGCTCGTCGAAGCTGTCGACCACGATCCGGCCCACGCCGGAGTCGAGGGCGAGACGAAGCTCGTTCGTCGACTTGTTGTTCCCGTGGAACACGACCCGGTCCGGAGGCACTCCCCCGGCGAGGCACACGTGGAGCTCGCCGCCGGTGGACACGTCGATCGCCATCCCCTCCTCGTGTGCGAGCCGGGCCATTGCACGACATAGGAAGGCCTTCGATGCGTAGACCGCGTTTCCCCGGAACGCCGCCGTGGCGTCGCGGCACCTCGCCCGGAGATGGGACTCGTCGTAGACGAAGAGTGGTGTTCCGAACTCGGAAGCGAGCGCCAGGGTGTCACAACCTCCGACCAAGAGCTGCCCGGAACCGCCCACCACGGCGGTGTCGGGAAGCAGGTTCCAAGGAATGGCGCTCATTTGTCGATGATATGAAGCCGTCGGGGCCGGTCGATCGGAGCCGCGCGTTCTTCGCTCGTTGCGTCGGGGAGCGGCCGGTCGCAACAATGACGGCCAATGGAACCCGAGAAGCGCCGGCTCCCACCGTGGTTGCTCGGCCTGATGATCGCCGTGGTGCTCTTCGCCTTGGTGCTGGTGGTGGCCTACGCCCTGGGGTATGGAGACGACCCAGTGGTCGGCGGGATCGCCTTTGGCAATTGACGCCCGATCGGTTCAGCCTTCGGGCTCGGGGATTGGCCGACCCGCGCAGTCGATCCCCTCCGCCGGCCGGTAGTCGGCCACGACGGTGTCCACGACCACTCTTCCATCTCCATAGGTGCGCTGACGATCGGTCTCGACGTGGGTGCATGCCCCCGACGACGAGCGACGCTGGCCGAGCTCTTCGACCTCGATGTGCTTGGTGGAGTAGATCCTGACGGTGACCGAGGTGTCGTCGTAGGTCGGCCAGATCAGCACCGGGTACTCGGTGGTGTTGTTCAGGATCAGATCCGGGGCGGGGATCCCCAGAGTGGCCTCGCGCCCGTACGGATACCGTGAGAAGTAGATGGAATGGCTGCGGTACTCGTCGAAGTCGAGGCCCGCGAAATAGGCGGCGTTGAAGGTGGTGGTGATGAACTGGGAGACCCCGCCTCCGACTTCGAGGACCATGTGGCCCTGGCGTATCGCCCCGGCCCTGACGAATCCACCGGCCACCGTCCTCGGCCCCACCAGCTCATTGATGGAGAGGGTCTCGCCGGGCAGGACATAGGAGCCTCGTACCAGGTCGGCGATGCGGTGGATGTTGGTCACCCTCGACTCGCAGCATGGGTGGTGGGTGGTGAACTCACTGACGAGCTCGGTGACCAACGAGCCATCGGCCCATTGCTCCAACACCGGATCGTCTGCCGGTGCAGGTGCGAGCACCTGTGCCTCATCCGAGCCGGCGAGCACGCCTTCCGCCACCTGGGACGCCGCGTCGGTGCTGCAGCAGACGAGGTAGGGCTTGCCGGGAGTGACGACCTCCACTGTCCCGTTCTGGACCGTCATGACCGGGTGCACGAACTCGGTGACCGGCTCAGGGAACTTGGCTTCGAGCAACTTCTGGAGGCTCGCCTGGTTGAAGCTGGGCTCGAGCCCATCGCCGTTGTCGGTGACGATCAGACGCTCCCGCAGGTCCTCGGCGCTGAGCAGCCGGCTGTGGCCATTGACCGAGACGAGGACGCCATCGCGGGTCACGTCGTTCAGATGTTGCGCCAGGTCGCCCGCAGCGTCGTCACTTATCGCCGGCGGCTCGCCGATGAGCTTTCCTTCCACACGGGCGGGTGGTTGCAGAAGGTCGATGTCCTCGAGCCCCTCGACGATCGAGTCGAGGTCGACGATCACTCCGGCGTCGCCCGGGACCACTTCCATGTCCGCGCCGCCGAAGACGAGGCCAGGCTCCACGGCCGGATTGGGGCGGAGCTCGGCGATGCCGGCCAGTGCTGCCATGGCCAGGTCGGGGTCGAAGGTCCAGGTCTCGTCGACCTCGTGCTCGAGGATCGGGCCGGCGACCCAGGCCGCGAACTGATCCCAGGGCTGACCGGTGTGCCGTGCGGCCACGATCTCCTCGGTGGTCTCGTTGGCCACATATGAAAAGCCCAGTTCGCTGAAGGGGACGGAGATCTCGACCTCGCCGGCGACGAGAGTGATGTCGTCGTTGAGCAGGTCGACGGCCCGCTCCGCAACCAGGGGGCGGACCTCCTCGGGAGTCAGGCCCTCGACCGCCAGTCCGGCATAGCGCACATTGCCGGCCACCACGGCCCCGGCGGCTGACACATGGTTCGACCAACCGAGCCCGATCGCGCCGAAAGCGGCGACGGCAACTGCGATGGATGCCCAGACGATCCAGGAGCGAGGGGAGGAGTGCTTGGCCAAGTCGCCCAGATGCTACGAGAGCCGCTGCCGCTACCTGGGGTTTCCCGAGCCGGACACGGGTTGGGTCTCCGATACCCTTGACGCGTTTCCCGAGCCCGCGATATGATGGTCTACGACCTTCGGGTCCGGGTCCTCCGGTCTTGGCCGGAGCGGTCTGACAGCTTAAGACTCGATTGGAGGCATGCTTGCGCGTCTGCTAGCATGCCTTGTCTGCGTCCCTACCCAACCTGCATTCCCAAGGAGGCCCCTCTTGGCTTCGCGCGTGGCTGAGCGCTTCTCATTCGGGAAAATTCCCGAAGTACTCCCCCTTCCCGACCTACTCGCAGTCCAACACGAATCTTTCCAGTGGTTCCTCGACGAGGGGTTCCGCGAGATCTTCGAAGAGATCAGTCCGATCGAGGATTTCACCGGCTCTCTCGCCCTGGAACTGACTGACCACCGCTTCGGCGAGCCTCAGATGAGCCTCGAAGAGGCCAAGGAGCGCGACTCCAACTACGCGCAGCCCCTCTTCGTCACCGCCCGGTTCATGAACCGGCAGACCGGTGAGATCAAGGAGCAGCAGGTCTTCCTCGGCGATTTCCCGATCATGACCGAGAAGGGCGTCTTCATCATCAACGGCACGGAGCGGGTCATCGTCTCCCAGCTGGTGCGCTCACCGGGGATCTACTTCGACGAGAGCCCGGACAAGACCTCGGACAAGCTGATCTACTCGGGCAAGATCATC
Source organism: uncultured Acidobacteriota bacterium (assembly GCA_963780755.1). Taxonomy (GTDB): domain Bacteria; phylum Actinomycetota; class Acidimicrobiia; order Spongiisociales; family ZC4RG35; genus JALYNX01. The sequence goes on along the minus strand of CAWACX010000002.1, from coordinate 237,216 downwards.
CCCGGCCGCGGGGCCTGGCTCGAGTTCGACACCGACAAGAAGGACACCATCGGTGTCAGGGTCGACCGCAAGCGCCGGCAGTACGTGACCGCATTCCTCAAGGCTCTCGGGATCGCCGAGACCGACGAGGAGATCCTCGCCATGTTCGATGGCGCCGAGTCGATCCGGAACACGATCGAGCGCGACACCGCGGCCGACAAAGAGGACGCGCTGCTCGACCTCTACCGCAAGCTTCGTCCCGGCGAGCCGACCACCGTGGAGTCGGCGCGCAGCCTGATCCAGACCCTGTTCCGCAATCCCAAGCGTTACGACCTGACCCGGGTCGGTCGTTACAAGATCAGCCAGAAGTACCGCGAGGAGTCGCCGTCCGACTACCGCTCCGAAGGGCTGCAGTTGCTCCGTGACGAGGACATCGTCGACGCCATCAAGTACCTGGTCGCGCTTCACGCGGGCGAGCAGACGTTGGTCACCCACAAGGGCAACGAGGTGATGGTCCGCACCGACGACATCGACCACTTCGGGAACCGCCGGATCCGCACCGTCGGGGAGTTGGTCCAGAACCAGGTCCGGGTGGGCCTGACCCGCCTCGAGCGTGTGGTCCGGGAGCGGATGACTACCCAGGACCCCGATGCCATCACCCCGCAGAGCCTGATCAACATCAGGCCGGTGACCGCCGCGATCAAGGAGTTCTTCGGGACCAGCCAGTTGAGCCAGTTCATGGACCAGCCCAACCCGCTCGCCGGGCTCACCCACCGCCGGCGCCTCTCCGCGCTCGGCCCGGGCGGCCTCTCCCGCGAGCGAGCCGGGTTCGAAGTCCGTGACGTCCACCCCTCCCACTATGGGCGGATGTGCCCCATCGAGACACCGGAAGGCCCCAACATCGGCCTCATCGGCTCTCTCGCCTCATATGCGAGGGTCAACCAGTTCGGGTTCATCGAGACCCCATACCGCAAGGTGATCAGCGGCAAGGTGACGGACAAGGTCGAGTACCTCACCGCCACCGAGGAAGAGCGCTACACCATCGCCCAGGCCAATGCACCCCTCAAGGACGACGGGGCATTCAAGAACCCCCGGGTCCTGGTCCGGCGCGCCGGCGGCGAGGTCGAGTATCTGCCCCCTGCCGAGGTCGACTACATGGATGTCTCCCCCAAGCAGATCGTCTCGGTCTCGACATCGCTTATTCCGTTCCTGGAGCATGACGACGCCAACCGTGCCCTGATGGGCTCGAACATGCAGCGCCAGGCGGTCCCCCTGCTCACCGCTGACGCCCCACTGGTGGGGACCGGTGTCGAGCGCCGTGCCGCTCAGGACTCCGGGGACATGATCATCTCGCCCGTCGACGGCGAGGTCGTCGAGGTCACGGGTGATGAGATCGTGGTCAAGGAGAAGGAGACCAACAAGAAGCACACTTTCCCCCTCGACAAGTTCAAGAGGTCGAACCAGGGCACCTGCATGAACCACAAGCCACTGGTGCGGGAAGGTGACAAGGTGAAGACGGGCGACGTCCTCGCCGATGGCCCGTCGACCGAGGCCGGGGAGCTGGCCCTGGGTCGTAACCTGCTGGTGGCCTTCATGCCGTGGCAGGGCCACAACTTCGAAGACGCGATCATCATCTCCGAGCGCCTGGTCAAGGACGACGTGCTCACCTCGATCCACATCGAGGAGCACGAGATCGACGCCCGAGACACCAAGCTCGGCGCTGAAGAGATCACCAGGGACATCCCCAACGTCCCCGAGGAGGTCCTGGCCAACCTCGACGAGGAGGGCATCATCAGGGTCGGGGCCGAGGTCGGCCCTGGCGACTACCTGGTGGGCAAGGTCACCCCCAAGGGCGAGACCGAGCTCACGCCAGAGGAGCGCCTGCTCCGCGCCATCTTCGGCGAGAAGGCCCGCGAGGTGCGCGACACCTCTCTCAAGGTCCCCCACGGCGAGACCGGCAAGGTGATCGCGGTCAAGGTCTTCAAGCGCGCCGAGGGCTACGACCTTCCACCCGGTGTCAACGAGCTGGTGCGCATCTACGTCGCCCAGCAGCGCAAGATCTCAGAAGGCGACAAGCTCGCCGGCCGCCACGGCAACAAGGGCGTCATCTCCAAGGTGCTGCCCGAGGAAGAGATGCCGTTCCTGGCCGACGGGACCCCGGTCGACATCATCCTCTCCCCGCTCGGTGTCCCTTCCCGGATGAACCTCGGTCAGGTGCTGGAAACCCATCTCGGATGGGCCGCTGCCCAGGGTTGGGAGCCGTACAAGGGCGAGAGCCCGGCGATCATCGGCGCCAAGCCCTGGACCAAAGTGGCGACGCCGGTGTTCGATGGCGCCCGCGAGGACGAGATCATGGATGTGATCGGGAATGCCCTTCCCAACCGTGATGGGGAGCGCTTGGTGGCCGCGGACGGCAAGGCCATCCTCTACGACGGCCGCAACGGCGAGCCGTTCGACAACCCGATCACTGTTGGGTTCATCTACATGCTGAAGCTGGTCCACCTGGTGGACGAGAAGATCCACGCCCGGTCGACCGGCCCCTACAGCATGATCACCCAGCAGCCGCTCGGCGGTAAGGCCCAGTTCGGTGGCCAGCGCTTCGGCGAGATGGAGGTCTGGGCACTCGAGGCCTACGGCGCCGCCTACGCCCTCCAAGAACTGCTGACGATCAAGTCGGACGACGTGCAGGGCCGGGTCAAGGTCTACGAGGCAATCGTCAAGGGAGACAACATCCCCGAGCCCGGGATCCCGGAGTCGTTCCGGGTGCTGGTCAAAGAGATGCAGAGCCTGTGCCTCAACGTCGAGATGCTGGCCGCAGGCGAGGAAGTCGAGCTCCGCGAGCTCGAAGAGGAGAGCTACCGCTCGGTGGAGACCCTCGGCATCGACCTCAGCCGCCCCGAGCGCCCAGACGCGGAATGACCGCAGATTCCCATTTACGCATTTACGCAGTACGGACGACGGAGAACGGATAAATGGTTCAGCAACTCTTTGATGAGATAAAGATCGGCCTCGCCTCCAGCGACCAGATTCGCGCCTGGTCGTACGGTGAGGTCAAGAAGCCCGAGACCATCAACTACCGCACCTTGCGCCCGGAGAAGGAAGGCCTCTTCGATGAGCGCATCTTCGGCCCGCAACGGGACTGGGAGTGCTACTGCGGCAAGTACAAGCGGATCCGCTACAAGGGCATCGTCTGCGAGCGTTGCGGCGTCGAGGTCACCCGCTCCAAGGTGCGGCGGGAGCGCATGGGCCACATCGAGCTCGCCGCGCCGGTCACCCACATCTGGTTCTTCAAGGGAGTCCCCAGCCGGCTCGGCTATTTGCTCGACATGTCTCCGAAGGAGCTGGAGAAGGTCATCTATTTCGCCAGCTACATCATCACCTCGGTTGATGACGAGCGCCGTCAGAAGGACCTTCCCGAGCTCGAAGCCGCGATGCGCGACGAGATCGAGGTCGTTCGCTCCGAGTTCTCCGAGTGGCACGAAGTGAGGCTCGAGGCCCTCGAGGACGAGCTGGGCCGCATGGAGGAAGGTGGCGCCAAGAGCCAGGAGATCAACGCCCGCAAGAAGGAAGTCGAGCGCGAGATCAAGGACCGCCAGGAGCGGACGGATCGCGAGGTCGAGCTCATCGAGGACGCCTTCGACACCTTCCGCAAGTTCAAGCCCAAGGACCTCGTCGAGTCAGAGCAGCTCTGGCGCGAGATCTTCTTCCGATATGACGAGTACTTCGAGGGAGGCATGGGCGCCGAGGCCGTGAAGGCCCTGCTCCATCGTCTCGACCTCGATGAGGAGATGGTCATCCTCAACTCCCACCTCGACTCCGGGTCGGCGCAGAAGCGACAGCGCGCCACGCAGCGGATGAAAGTGGTCAAGCCGTTCTCTGAGGGTCAGAACCGCCCCGAGGACATGATCCTGGAGACGGTCCCGGTGATCCCCCCGGATCTGCGGCCGATGGTCCAGCTCGACGGTGGCCGGTTCGCCACCTCCGACCTCAACGACCTCTATCGGAGGGTGATCAACCGCAACAACCGGTTGAAGAGGCTCCTCGACCTGGGTGCCCCCGAGATCATCGTCAACAACGAGAAGCGGATGCTTCAAGAGGCGGTCGACGCCCTCTTCGACAACGGTCGTCGCGGTCGCGCGGTCACCGGCCCCGGGAATCGCCCGCTCAAATCGCTCTCCGACATGCTCAAGGGCAAGCAGGGGCGCTTCCGCCAGAACTTGCTCGGAAAGCGCGTCGACTACTCCGGGCGCTCGGTCATCGTGGTCGGTCCCCAGCTCAAGCTGCACCAGTGCGGGCTGCCCAAGATCATGGCCCTGGAGCTGTTCAAACCCTTCGTCATGAAGCGCCTGGTCGACCTCGACCTGGCCCAGAACATCAAGGCCGCGAAGCGGATGGTGGAGCGCCAGCGCCCACAGGTCTGGAACGTGCTCTCGGACGTGATCCAGGAGCACCCGGTGCTGCTCAACCGGGCCCCGACCCTGCACCGGCTGGGGATTCAGGCTTTCGAGCCGGTCCTCGTCGAGGGCAAGGCGATTCAGATCCATCCCCTGGTCTGTGAGGCGTTCAACGCCGACTTCGATGGCGATCAGATGGCAGTCCATCTGCCCCTGTCCGCCGAGGCTCAGGCCGAGGCCCGTGTCCTCATGCTTTCGTCGAACAACGTGCTGTCGCCGGCGTCGGGCCGCCCGATCGTCACCCCGTCACAGGACATGGTGATCGGGGTCTACTACCTCTCGGAGTATGTGGAAGACGCCAAGGGCGCGGGACGGTATTTCGCCGACTACGACGAGGCGATCATGGCCTACGAGATCGGGGAGCTCTCGATCCACGCCCCGATCAAGATTCGTCTTGGCGAGCTTGCCGGTGAGCCCGAGTTGCACGCCGACCTCAAGCAGACCCTGGGGAGCCTCCTTCCCGACGAGCCCATGAAGAACGTGGGGCTCTCCGAGACCACCCTGGGCCGCGTGATCTTCAACCAGGCGCTGCCGGAGGGTTTCCCCTTCGTCGACTCAGTGGTGATCAAGAGCGACATCCGCAAACTGATCGAGACCATCATCGAGCGCTACCCCCGTTCCGCCGTGGCCGAGACCCTCGACGCCATCAAGTCTCTCGGGTTCAGCTTCGCCACCAGGGCCGGGCTCAGCATCGCCCTCGACGACGTGCGCACCCCGGCCAACAAAGCCGAGATCCTCGCCGGATTCGAAGAGGAAGCGGACAAGATTCAGAGCCTGTTCCAGAAGGGTGTGGTGACCGACGACGAGCGCCGTCAGGAGCTGATCGAGATCTGGACCGAGGCCCGAAGCAAGGTCGAAGAGGCGATGAAGGACAGCCTCAAGTCGGAGCGCTTCAACTCACTGGAAATGATGGTGGGCTCCGGAGCCCGCGGGAACATGATGCAGGTTTCCCAGATCGCCGGGATGCGTGGCCTGGTGGCCAACCCCAAAGGTGACATCATCCCCCGGCCCATCATCTCCAACTTCCGCGAAGGGCTTTCCGTGCTCGAGTACTTCATCTCGACCCACGGAGCCCGCAAGGGTCTCGCCGACACCGCGTTGCGCACCGCCGACTCGGGTTACCTCACCCGTCGCCTCGTCGACGTCTCCCAGGAGATGATCGTCCTGGAGGACGACTGTGGCACCGACAAGGGGATCGTGATCAAGGTGGTCGACGACAACGCCAAGCCTGTCGATGGCCACAAACCCAAGATCCGGAACCTCCGGTCCCGGATCTTCGGACGGGTGCTCGCCGACGACGTGAAAGAAGAGACTGCCAAGGGCGCCATGCCCTGGTCACCACTGAAGACGGCGAGAAGCTGCGAGCGGGCGCGGTGCTGGGGACAAAGGAGATGCACGCTGTCGAGGACGCCGACATCGAGACGATCCGGGTCCGGTCGCCGCTGACCTGTGACACCAGAAGTGGAATCTGCCAGGCGTGCTACGGATTGTCCCTGGCCACCTGGAAGATGGTCGAGACCGGCGAAGCGGTCGGGATCATGGCCGCCCAGTCGATCGGTGAGCCCGGGACTCAGCTCACCATGCGCACCTTCCACACCGGTGGGGTCGCCGGCGAGGACATCACCCACGGCCTGCCCAGGGTGGTCGAGCTCTTCGAAGCACGGGCCCCGAAAGGCAAGGCTGTGCTCGCCGAGGCCCAGGGTGTGGTCACCATCATCGATGACGAAGACGGTCGCCGCATCGTGCTCGACATCGGTGAAGACCAGGAGAGCGTCCATCCCATCTCCCGTTTTGCCAAGCTCAAGGGCATCGCCACCGGGGAGACCGTCGAGGCCGGGACCCAACTCACCGAAGGGCCGCTGGATCCCAAGGAAGTCCTGGAGATCCGTGGTGTGCGCGCTGCCCAGCAGTACCTCGTCGACCAGGTACAGGAGGTGTACCGCTCCCAGGGCGTGGAGATCCACGACAAGCACATCGAGATGATCGTGCGCCAGATGCTGCGCCGGGTGAAGGTGGTCTTGCCCAACGACTCCGACTTCTTGCCGGCCCAACTGGTCGACGATCAGAACTTCCGCGCCGCCAACAAGGAGCTCGTGACAGATGGCAAGCGCCCGGCGGAGGCTCGCCCCGAGCTGATGGGGATCACCAAGGCCTCGCTGGCCACGGATTCCTGGCTGTCGGCCGCCTCCTTCCAGGAGACGACCCGGGTGCTGACGGACGCCGCGATCCAGGGCCGATCCGATTTCATGCGCGGGCTCAAGGAGAACGTGATCCTCGGCAAGCTGATCCCTGCAGGGACCGGCGCCCAGCAATACCAGGTGCTCCAGCCCTCGCTCCCGGGCGCCACCACGGTGGCCAGCCTTGGGTTCCTCGACGGGGGGCTCTCCGCTCCTGGGGACGATGACGCCCTGCCCGATGACCCGGCCGAGTGGCTGGCCAGCCTGGGCGGAAAGCTCGGCGGTGACGACGAGGAGGAATAGCCTCTCCTCGAATAGTTGGTTGAGATGGCCCACTCCGACCGTTCGGGGTGGGCCATTTCGTTGACATGGCCCAACCCGACCCGTAGCTTTCAACGGCGGGTCTGGGGGAAAGTGCTTCGAAATCACCGCTGACCCACCACCGAACCCCAAGCGGCTCTCGCCAGACGAGCTGGCACAGGAGATAGCGCGGAGGCTCCAGCCGTCCGATGACGATGAGGGCTCGCGACGCTGGCTGCCGCGGTTCGACCTCCTCAACGCCGGTCGCCTGGTCATGGGCCTGGGGGCATTGCTGCTGATCGGCGCCCTGGCAGCAGTGACGGTGTGGGCCACCGGCGTGACTCGATACGAGACCACCGGCACTGTCATCCAGACCTCCCCGGCCTTCTCCTGCCCTGGAGATCCCGCGCTGGGCGAGGTATTCCAGGGTGAGACCGTGACCGTGATCGGGCGGCAGGGAGCCGAGTGGCTGGTGATCGACGACGAGCGAGGCCCGGGGGATGCATCGTTTGTCTCGTCCACGGCAGTGGATCTCGATGGCGATCCCTCTCTGTTGTCGGAATTCACCTGCGAGCCGGGAGGGGTCCCGGTGGCGGTCGAGGACGCGACCACCCTGGCTCCGGAGGAGACCACCCTGGTCACTACGCCGAGCACGACGGTCGTGGCCGTCGAGACCACAGTCGGGAGCACTACGGCGACGGTGGCCGGCGCCCCGGGGACCACCCGTCCCCGTTCCACGACGACCACCACCCGACCTTCGGGGCCGACCACCACCCTGCCCTTCCCGGTGGCCCCGCCCCCACCGACCACCACCACGACCCGGCCGCCGACCACCACTACCACCCGGCCCCCAACCACGACCACCAGCACAACTGTCGCCTCGACGACCACCACGACCGAGGAGACGACCACGACCACCGAGGCAACGACGACGACCACCGGGGCGACGACCACGACCACCGAGGCGACCACGACAACCGTCGCCCCCTGAATCGGGTCGATCGACCCATCGGTTTGATGTCTGATTGCGGTCCAGCCCCAAATAACATCGCCCGAGGAGGGACGACCAGGGCGGGCGCAGAAATCCAGGGGCCGGTGGGGGCTTCTTCGGCTCTGTCTCGCGCCCCGCACCACCGTTCCGGGTAGGGAGTAGCGGGGGTTGTGAACCGGTCACGACCCCCGCCACCACAGCCGCGGTTGGCGTGGTTTTCATCCGGTGTTACCGTTCTTTCTGCCCGACCGGAGCGATCCGGTCGATTTGGCACGCGCGGAGGCCGGCTCATACAATCCGGTCACGCGGAAGGTCGTTTTCATCGACGGCCGAAGAGCGAGCCGGGTGACGAGCGTGCCCGGGCCGCAAGGTTTCACAACAGGATCGGCAACGGGGTTGTCCCGTGCCGCATCCTCGCGTTAGGAGCAAAATGCCAACGATCGAGCAGCTTGTCCGCGAGGGCAGGAAGCCAAAGATCAAGAAGGGCAAGACCGCAGGTCTGGCCGGCGCCCCACAGCGGAGGGGGGTCTGTACCCGCGTCTACACGGTCACTCCCAAGAAGCCGAACTCGGCGCTGCGCAAGGTATGCCGAGTCCGCCTCTCCACCGGAGTGGAAGTCACCGCCTACATCCCCGGTGAAGGGCACAACCTCCAGGAGCACAGCATCGTCCTGATTCGCGGGGGACGAGTCCGTGACCTCCCCGGTGTTCGCTACAAGGTGATCCGGGGCACGCTCGACGCCTCCGGGGTCAGCGCCCGCAAGAAGGCCCGCAGCCGATACGGGACGAAGAAGGACTCCTGATGCGCCGCGCTCCCGCCCAAAAGAGGAAGATCGAGCCCGATCCGGTTTTCCGCAGCGTCCTCGTGAGCAAGGTGATCAACAAGGTCCTGCTCAAGGGGAAGAAGAACACCGCCCGCGAGATCGTGTACAGCGCTTTGGAGACCGTCGAGCAGCGCACCAGCCAGGATCCCAGCGTCGTCCTGAAGCGGGCCGTCGACAACATCCGCCCTCAGGTGGAGGTCCGGTCCCGACGGGTTGGCGGTTCCTCCTACCAGGTGCCCGTTGAGGTCTCGCCACGCCGCCAGGAGACCCTGGCCATCCGTTGGCTGGTCAACTTCGCCAGGCAGCGTCGTGAGCCCACCATGTCGATGCGCCTCGCCAACGAGATTCTCGATGCCTCCAACTACACCGGAGCCGCGGTCAAGCGCAAGGAAGATGTCCACAAGATGGCGGAGTCGAACAAGGCATTCGCCCACTACCGCTGGTAGAGCCAACGGTCCCAACGGAGTTACTGCACACAAGATTTACCGGAACGTTCCAGCAGGCGGGTTGACCACCGAAACCAGCCCGAACCGCAGGACGTGGGACGTTCACAACCTCATAACGAGTCGGAGTAAGAGAGAGAATGAGCGACGGAAACGCTGCGCTGTCACAGCTGCGGCAGGTGCCGCTGAGCCGAACCCGGAACATCGGGATCATGGCTCACATCGACGCGGGCAAAACGACCCTCACCGAGCGCATCCTCTATTACACCGGCCGTAACTACAAGATCGGTGAGGTCCATGAGGGCGCCGCCACCATGGACTGGATGGAGCAGGAGCAGGAGCGTGGCATCACCATCACCTCCGCTGCCACTACCTGCATCTGGCATGAACACCTGATCAACATCATCGACACTCCCGGGCACGTCGACTTCACAGTGGAGGTCGAGCGCTCGCTCCGGGTTCTCGACGGCGCTGTTGCAGTGTTCGACGGCGTTGCCGGCGTCGAGCCCCAGTCGGAGACGGTCTGGCGCCAGGCCGACCGCTACCACGTCCCCCGGATCTGCTTCATCAACAAGCTCGACCGCACCGGCGCCGACTTCTATGCCGACGTCGACTCGATCGCCAATCGGCTCGGGGCGCATCCGTTGGTGATGCAGCTCCCCATTGGTTCCGAGGCTGATTTCATCGGTGTCGTCGACCTCGTCGAGCAAAAGGCCCATGTCTGGAAGGGCGACGACGGCAAGCAGTGGGACACGGTCGACATCCCCGAGGACCTCGTCGAGCGCACCGCAAAGTACCGCGAGGCGATGCTGGAGAAGGTGGCCGAGACCAGTGAGGAGTTGCTCGAGGCATATCTGGAGCACGGCGAGCTCACCATCGACCAGATCAAGACCGGCGTGCGACTCGGCACCCTCAACGGCGACTTCAACCCGGTGTTCTGCGGCTCGGCGTTCAAGAACAAAGGCGTCCAGCTCCTCCTCGACGCCGTCGTGGACTATCTCCCGAGCCCGGCCGAGCTTCCTCCGATCACGGGGTTCAAGCCCGGGGACGAAGAGGTCGTCCTCGAGCGCAAGCTCCAGGACACCGAGCCCTTCTCCGCACTTGCCTTCAAGATCATGTCCGACCCCCACGTCGGCAAGCTGACCTACTTCCGGGTCTATTCGGGTCACGCCTCGAAGGGCGACTCGGTGCTCAACACGACTACCGGGAAAAAGGAGCGGTTCGGGCGGATCCTGCGGATGCACGCCAACTCTCGCGAGGACGTCGACGAGGTGTTTGCCGGCGACATCGTGGCCGGCATCGGGCTCAAGAACACGACGACCGGCGACACCCTTTCCTCAGAGCGGGAACCGATCCAGCTCGAGTCCATGGAGTTCCCCGCGCCCGTGATCTCGGTCGCCATCGAGCCCAAGACCAAGTCCGATGACGAGAAGCTCTCCGAGTCGTTGCACCGCCTCTCTGAAGAGGACCCGACCTTCCTCGTCCGGACCGATGAGGAGACCGGCCAGACCATCATCTCCGGGATGGGCGAGCTCCACCTGGAGATCCTGGTGGACCGACTGCTCCGCGAGTTCAAGGTCGAAGCCAACGTCGGCAAGCCCCAGGTCGCCTACCGGGAGACCATCCGTCGCGCCATCGACAAGGTCGAGTACCGCCACGTCAAGCAGACCGGTGGTAAGGGCCAATACGCCCATGTCGTCATCAATTTGGAGCCCACCGGCCCCGGCGGCGGCTACGAGTTCGTCGACCAGATCCACGGTGGCAAGATCCCACGTGAGTACATCCCGGCGGTCGACGACGGGATCGAGGATGCACTCGACCAGGGTGTCCTCGCCGGCTACCCACTCGTCGACGTGCGGGCGGTCCTTGTGGACGGCTCGTACCACGACGTCGACTCCTCGGAGATGGCCTTCAAGATTGCAGGCTCGATGGCACTGCAGGAAGCCGCCCGCAAGGCCGGCGTCAAACTCCTGGAGCCGGTCATGGAGATCGAGGTCACCACGCCCGAGGACTACATGGGCGATGTCATCGGGGACCTCAACAGCCGCCGGGGCAAGGTCGAAGGGATGACCCAGCGGGGCAACAGCCAGGTCATCAGGGCCCAGGTCCCGATGTCGGAGATGTTCGGCTACGCCACCGACCTGCGGTCCAAGACGCAGGGGCGGGCCACCTATTCCATGCAATTCCATTCATACCAAGACGTTCCCGACTCGATCGCCGACGACATCGTCGCGACGCGCCGCGGTGCGGCCTGAAATTCGAGAACACGGATCTAGAGAAGAGATAGAGGAGCCAGGAGACGATGGCGAAGGCGAAGTTTGAGCGTACGAAGCCGCATGTGAATGTGGGGACGATGGGTCATATTGATCATGGGAAGACGACGTTGACGGCGGCGATTACGCGGGTGTTGGCGGATCGGGTTGGTGGTTCGAATCAGTTGACGTCGTTTGATCAGATTGATAAGGCGCCTGAGGAGCGGGAGCGGGGGATCACGATTCAGATTGCTCATGTGGAGTATGAGACGGAGTTGCGTCATTACGCCCATGTGGATATGCCGGGTCATGCGGATTACATCAAGAACATGATTACGGGGGCGGCTCAGGTGGATGGGGCGATCCTGGTGGTTAGTGCGGCTGATGGTCCGATGCCGCAGACTCGGGAGCATGTGCTTTTGGCCCGTCAGGTGGGGGTGCCGAGCATTGTGGTGTTTTTGAACAAGGTGGACATGGTCGACGATCCTGAGCTCTTGGACCTGGTCGAGCTCGAGGTCCGGGATCTTGTTGACTGAGTATGAGTTTCCGGGGGATGAGGTTCCGGTGGTGCGTGGTTCGGCGTTGAAGGCGTTGGATGGGGATGATTCGGCTTCGGATCAGATCATGGAGCTGATGGATTCGGTTGATTCTTATGTGCCGGAGCCGGACCGGGACACTGATAAGCCGTTCCTGATGTCGATCGAGGACGTGTTCAGTATCACGGGTCGGGGGACGGTGGTTACGGGTCGGGTGGAGCAGGGGATTTTGAAGGTGAATGAGGAGGTGGAGATTGTTGGGATCCGCCCTACTCATAAGACGGTGGCCACCGGCATCGAAATGTTCCGAAAGCTCCTCGACGAGGGCCGTGCCGGCGACAACGTCGGAGTCCTGTTGCGTGGGGTGGGTAAGGATGAGGTGGAGCGAGGCCAGGTGCTGGCCAAGCCCGGGTCGATCACTCCGCACACCGATTTCGAAGCTCAGGTCTACGTGTTGACCAAGGAGGAGGGGGGACGGCACAACCCGTTCTTTCCCGGTTACCGGCCCCAGTTCTACTTCCGGACCACCGACGTCACCGGTTCCATCCAATTGCCCGAAGGGACCCAGATGGTGATGCCGGGAGACAACACGGAGATGAACGTGGAACTGATCGCACCGATCGCCATGGACGAAGGCCTCCGCTTCGCCATCAGAGAAGGCGGCCGCACCGTCGGCGCCGGCCGCGTAATCAAGATCCTCAAGTGAACTATGGCCGATAACACACAGAAGATTCGGATCCGACTCAAGGCTTATGACCACAACGTGGTCGACGAGTCTTCGAAGAAGATCACCGAGACCGTGCTGCGGACTCAGGCCAAGATCAAGGGCCCGATCCCGCTCCCCACGGAGATCCATCGCTATTGCGTGATCCGGGGCCCGCACGTGGACAAGGACTCGCGTGAGCATTTCGAGATGCGGATCCACAAGCGCCTCATCGACATCCTCGAGCCGACCCCGAAGACGGTCGACTCCCTGATGCGCCTCGAGCTCCCCGCCGGAGTCGAGGTGGAGATCAAACTGTGAGATCCCAGTTCAGCTTTCGCCTGCCGACCTCGCCTTGGGCGGGGGGTGCAGGGGGGTCGTCCCCCCGCAGGACAGCAGTGGAGATCAAACTGTGAAACCGCAATCCGCTATCCGCTCCCCGCTTTCCGCAATTGCGTTGGGGCTGCTTGCTGTCGGCTGAGCCGGTCACGTCCGACGACCTCTCGACCGACAGCGGACAACGGACAACGGAGAACGACGAATGAACGCCATTCTCGGCCAGAAGGTTGGGATGACCCAGGTCTTCGATGACAACGCGCCGCGCCATCCCGGTGACCGTGATCAAGGCCGGGCCCTGTCATGTCGTTCAGATCAAGACGGTCGAGCGCGACGGGTACGACGCCATCCAGATCGCCTATGGCGAGCTGAAGCCAGGACGGGCCAACAAGCCCGAGGCGGGGCATTTCGCCAAGGCTGGTGTCGCCCCTGCCCGTCATCTCGCTGAAGTCCGTGTCGACGATCCCGCCAGTTACAAGCTGGGACAGGAGATCAAGGTCGCTGATGTCCTCCAGCCCGGGTCCAAGGCCGACGTGGCCGGGATCTCCAAAGGCAAGGGCTTTGCCGGTGTCATGGAGCGGCACAACTTCTCCGGACAGGGCGCGGGCCACGGCAACCACAAGAAGCACCGTGCTCCTGGGTCCATCGGCGCCTGCGCCACGCCTGCCCGCGTCTTCAAAGGGATGCGGATGGCGGGTCGCCTCGGTGGAGAGCGGGTCACCACCCTCAACCTCGAAGTGGTCGGCGTGGACGCCGAGCGCGACCTCCTGCTCCTCGGTGGAGCCGTGCCCGGTCCCAAGGGCTCGCTGGTCCTGGTCCGAGAGGCGGTGAAGGCTCGTGGCTGACGTGATGGCACCCCTCTTCTCCTCCGACGGGAGCGCCAAGGGCGACATCAAGTTGGACGCCGAGATCTTTGGCATCGAGCCCAACCTGGCTGTCCTCCATCAGGTGATCACCGCCCAACTGGCCGGCGCCCGTTCGGGAACGGCTTCAACCAAGACCCGCGGCGAGGTCCGTGGCGGTGGGCGCAAGCCCTGGCGCCAGAAGGGACTGGGTCGCGCCCGTCAGGGATCGATCCGCGCTCCGCACTGGGTCGGCGGCGGTGTGGCCCATGGCCCCAAGCCCCGTGACTACTCCCAGCGCACCCCCAAGAAGATGAAGCGCCTCGCCCTGCGCAGCGCTCTGTCGGCCCGCGCCTCCGAGGACGCGGTCAAGGTGATCGACGACTTCGACTGGTCGGCCCCCAAGACGAAGCAAGCGATTGCGTTGCTCCAGGCGATCGGCGCCCCGGGCAAGGCCCTGGTGGTGCTCAGCCAACTCGACGGCGTTGCCGGCCGCTCTTTCCGCAACCTTCCCGAGGTGATCCTCGCCGAGCCCGGGCATCTCACCCCTTATGAGGTGCTGTGGGCCGATCAGGTGGTGTTCACCACGCACACCGTGGGCTCGGTCGGCCGGGCCAGCTCCTACGAGGTCAGCGAATCCGACTTCGTCAAGGAAGACGACGGGGGTGAGCCCGATGCGTAACGCTCACGATGTGATCCTGGCCCCGGTGGTCTCGGAGAAGTCATACGACCTCATCGAGAACCTGAACACCTACACCTTCCTCGTGGATCCCCGCTCCAATAAGGCGGAGATCCGGGATGCGGTGGAGTCGATCTTCGAGGTCAAAGTGCTTCGGGTCAACACCATGAACCGCAAGGGCAAGACCAAGCGGCAGGGCTGGAAGGTGGGCAAGCGCAAGGACACCAAGCGCGCTGTGGTCACTCTCGCCGCAGGCAACTCGATCGATCTGTTCGGAGTCTGAGAATGGCTGTCAAGAAGCGCAAACCGACATCACCAGGCCGCAGGTTCCAGACGGTCTCGGACTTCGCCGAGATCACGACCGACACCCCGGAGAAGTCGCTGATCGCCAAGAAGGCGAAGACCGGCGGCCGCAACACTTATGGCCGGGTGACCTCGCGCCACCGTGGTGGCGGGCACAAGCAGCGTTACCGGGTCATCGACTTCCGTCGCGACAAGGACGGGATCCCGGCGCGGGTGGCGACGATCGAGTACGACCCCAACCGAAACGCTCGAATCGCACTGCTCAACTATGTCGACGGCGAGAAGCGATACATCCTGGCCCCACTCGGAGTCAAGGTCGACGATCGCCTCGAGTCGGGCCCCAAGGCCGAGATTCGCCCCGGCAACGCCCTTCCGCTTCGCAACATCCCGGCGGGCACCATCGTCCACGCCATCGAGATGCGCCCCGGCGGTGGGGCCAAGCTCGGCCGCTCGGCGGGCACCGCGGTGCAGTTGATGTCCAAGGAGAACAACCTGGCCCTGCTCCGCCTCCCCTCCGGCGAAATGCGCCAGGTCCCGCTGGACAGCCGGGCCACCGTGGGACAGGTGGGCAACACCGAGGCCGAGCTGGTGAAGCTGGGCAAGGCGGGCCGCAACCGCTGGAAGGGGGTTCGCCCCCAGACCCGTGGAGTGGCCATGAACCCGGTCGACCACCCCCTCGGCGGTGGCGAAGGCAAATCTTCCGGTGGTCGTCACCCGGTGAGCCCGTGGGGCCAGCCGGAGGGCCGGACCCGGAGCAAGAAGAAGGCATCGAGCAAGTACATCGTGCGTCGCCGCGCGAAGAAGGGTCGGAGATAGTCATGGCTCGCAGTCTCAAGAAAGGGCCATTCGTCGATGACCATCTGGCGGCGAAAGTGGATGAGCTCAACAGGTCAGGTGGCAAGAGAGTCATCAGGACCTGGTCCCGGCGCTCCACGATCATCCCCGAGATGATCGGGCACACGATCGCGGTCCACGATGGGCGCAAGCACGTGCCGGTCTACATCACCGAGTCCATGGTGGGCCACAAGCTGGGCGAATTCGCCCCCACCCGGACCTTTCGTGGCCACGCGGACAAGTCAGCGAGGAAGCGATGAAGGTCAAGGCTCAAGCCAAGTACATCAGGCAGTCGCCGTACAAGGTGCGTCTGGTGCTCGACCTCGTCCGTGGCCTGCCGGTCACCGAGGCCGAGGACTTGCTCAGGTTGACCTCGCGTGGCGCGACCGAGCCGGTGGCCAAGGTGCTGCACTCCGCCGTCGCCAATGCAGAGCACAACTTTGCCCTCGATCCCGAGGACCTCGTGATCGCTGAGGCATTCGCCGACGAAGGACCGACACTCAAGCGGTATCGGCCCCGGGCCAGGGGCCGCGCTACCCGGATCAGGAAACGGACCAGCCATATCACGATCGTGGTGTCCGACAGGAACGAGGAGGTGAGCTGATGGGCCAGAAAGTGCACCCATATTCGTTCCGACTTGGTATCGCCACTGACTGGAAATCGAAATGGTTCTCCGAAAAGGACTACGTCAAGTTCGTAAACGAGGACTGGCACATTCGTGAGTATCTCAAGGGAGAGTTGACCAGGGGCGCCCTGTCCCGGATCGACATCGAGCGGACCCGCGACCGGTTGATCGTGGACATCCACACCGCCCGGCCCGGTGTGGTCATTGGTCGCAAGGGCGGTGAGGCCGAGCGCCTCCGCGGCGCCCTGGAGGCCATGGCCGACCGGCCCGTCAAGCTGAACATCAACGAGGTCAAGGACCCCGACCTGGACGCCGCACTGCTGGCGCGGCGGCATCGCCGACCAGATCGAGAACCGGATCGCCTTCCGCCGTGCCATGAAGCGTGCGATCGCCTCCGCCCTGAAGGCGGGTGCCGAAGGCGTCCGCGTCGAGTGCAAGGGTCGTCTCGGCGGCGCCGAGATGGGCCGCCGCGAGTGGTACCGGGAAGGCCGGGTCCCCCTCCACACCCTGCGCGCAGACATCGACTACGGCACCGCCACGGCGCACACCACGGTGGGGACCATCGGGGTCAAGGTCTGGGTCTATCGCGGCGAGGTCATCTCGAGGGGGCAGGTCTCAGGAGATCGCATCGCCGCCGAGGCCGACCTGGCGACTGGTGGGCCCGCCCGGCGCACCCGCAAGAGCATCAAGTCGCGCGCCGAAGAGGCCGCCGGGACCGACGCCAAACCAAGGTTGATCGAGGCCGGGGGCGGCAAGCGCCTGATCGAGGCCGGCGGTGGCAAGAAGGAAGGCGGCCGACGGATCATCGAGGCTGGAGGTGGGCGTCGCCCGACTGCGGCCGAGGCCCAGGTCGAGTACCAGTCGGCACGGGAAGAGAGCGAAGTCCCGGTCGATGAAACCGTGGTGGCCGCGGTGGACGTCGAAGAGACGGTCGCACCCCCCGCGGCCGGCGAGGCGCCGGTCGCCGAAGAGGCGGTCGAAGTCCCTGCGGAGCAGGGGGAGAACACAGAATCGGTCGAGGAGACCGCTGCCGAAGTGGCAGTCGAGTCCGAGGCCGCAGAGAGCTCGGAGGAGGAATGAACACTCCGGTCCATGTGACAGAAACCAGGTGTCGCGGATGTTGATGCCGAAGAGAACCAAGCACCGCAAGGTCCATCGTGGCCGTCGCTCCGGCGTGGCCAAGGGAGGAACCCAGGTGAACTTCGGCGAGTACGGCCTGCAGGCGCTCGAGGCCGGGTGGATCACCGCCCGTCAGATCGAGTCGGCCCGTGTCGCCATCACCAGGGCGGTCCGCCGCGGCGGGAAGGTGTGGATCACGATCTTCCCCGACAAGCCGGTGACCCAGAAGCCAGCCGAGACCAGGATGGGGTCGGGCAAGGGCAACCCCGAGTTCTGGGTGTCCGTTGTCAAGCCGGGCCGCGTCATGTTCGAGCTGGCCGGAGTCCCCGAGGACCTGGCCCGCGAGGCGATGCGCAAGGCCGGCAACAAGCTCCCGATCCGGACCCGGTTCGTGTCCAGGGAGGAGCAATGAGCCCCACCGAGATCCGTGAGATGACCGACGCCGAGTTGGTCGAAGCCCTAGGGGAGGCCAAGGCCGAGCGGTTCAACCTGCGATTCCAGTTGGCCACCAACCAGCTGGACAACAACGCCCGGCTCCGCGAGGTGAAGAAAGACATTGCCCGCATCCTCACCGTGATGCGGGAGCGAGAGGCCCAGCAGTCGGCTACGGCCCTGGCCGAGGAGAGTGCCTGATGGCTGACGAGATGAACAACAGAACGCGCCGCAAGGTGCGGGTAGGCGTCGTGGTTTCCGATTCGAGAGACAAGACGGTCACCGTCGAGGTCCCAACCCAGCGAAGCCACCCCCGTTACGACAAGGTGGTGCGGCACAGCACCAAGTTCCATGCCCATGACGAGGCCAACGACGCCAAGCTCGGCGACACGGTCCGGATCATGGAGACCCGCCCCCTCTCGAAGCAGAAGCGGTGGAGGGTGGTCGAGATCGTGGAGCGTGCTCGATGATCCAGCAAGAGTCGCGCCTCAAGGTCGCCGACAACACCGGCGCCCGCGAGTTGCTCTGTATCAGGGTGCTCGGCGGTTCGTCGCGCCGCTATGCCGGCATCGGCGACGTGATCGTCGGCACGGTCAAGGACGCCAACCCGGGCGGTTCGGTGAAGAAGGGCGAGGTGGTCAAGGCCGTTGTCGTGCGCACCAAGAAGGAGTCGCGTCGACAGGACGGGACCTACATCAGGTTCGACGACAACGCCTGCGTGATCATCGACAACAACTCCCAGCCCCGCGGTACCCGCATCTTCGGGCCTGTGGCCAGGGAGCTCCGTGACCGCAAGTTCATGCGGATCGTCTCGCTCGCGCCGGAGGTGTTGTAATGGCTGACTTGATTGCCGGCCGACTTCGACCCTCGGCAACCCTCAGCAATGGTCTGGGATCGGTCTCTGAAGCTCAGCCCTCGGGTCGAACAGACGCCGGTCGGCCGGGGCTGCCGCGCCCGCCGGAGGTTTTGTAATGACTATCCGACTGAAGCAGGGGGACAAGGTGATGGTGATCGCCGGCAAGGATGCCGGCAAGGAGTCACGCATCAGCCGTGTCCTGCCCAAGCAGAACAAGGTCCTGGTCGAGGGCGTGAACACCGCCAAGCGGCACACCAAGCCCCGGGGGCAGACCCTCCAGGGCGGGATCATCGACAAGGACATGCCCATCGCCGTCTCCAACGTGATGATCCTCTGCGAGAAGTGCGGCCCCACCCGGATCGGGCACCGCATCGACGACAAGGGCAAGAAGCACCGGGTTTGCGTGAAGTGCGAGGGGGACCTGTGACCGCCCCTCGCCTCAAGACGCGCTACTCCGAGGAGATCGCCGGCAAGCTCAAGGACCAGCTCGCCCTGGACAACGTGATGCAGATTCCTCGCCTCGAGAAGATCGTGGTGAACATGGGGGTCGGCGAAGCGGTCCAGGACAAGAAGGCCGTCGACTCGGCCATGGACGAGCTGAGCTTGATCACCGGCCAGAAGGCCAAGTTGAACCGTTCCCGTAAGTCGATCGCCGGCTTCAAGGTCCGGGAGGGAATGCCGGTCGGTGCCTCAGTGACTCTTCGTGGGGCCCGGATGTGGGAGTTCTTCGATCGCCTGCTCGCCGTGGCCATCCCTCGGATCCGCGACTTCCGCGGGTTGAACCCCAGGTCGTTCGATGGCCGAGGCAACTACAGCTTCGGGGTGACCGAACAGCTGATCTTCCCCGAGATCGATTTCGACCAGGTCTCGTCGACACGAGGCATGGACATAACGATCTGCACGACCGCAACCAATGACGAGCACGCCAAGGCGTTGCTCGAGGCCTACGGATTCCCATTCCGCAAGGCGACCATCGAGGCTTGAGGAGAGACTGAATGGCTAAGAAATCGTTGGTGGTCAAGGCCAACAGAAAGCCCAAGTTCAAAGTGAGGGGATACAACCGATGCCAGCGCTGCGGCAGGGCACGCGCCTATCTGCGCGACTTCGGCATGTGCCGAATCTGTGTCCGTGAGCTGGCCTCGTCTGGCGAGTTGCCCGGTGTGAGAAAGGCTTCCTGGTAATGGTCAACGATCCAATCGCAGACATGCTGACCCGGATCCGCAACGCCGTTGCGGTGGGTCATGAGAAGGTCTCGATGCCTTCGTCGAAGATCAAGGTCGGCATCGCCCGGATCCTGGTCGACGAAGGCTTCATCGATCGTTTCGATGTGACAGAGAATGGGACCCTCAACGAGCTCGAGCTCGTGCTCCGCTACGGGAACCGACGCCAACCGGCCATCGGCGGTATCAAGCGCATCTCCAAGCCCGGGCACCGCATCTACCGCGGCGCCGGAGAGTTGCCGCGGGTCCAGGGCGGCCTCGGGATCGCCGTGGTCTCCACGAGCCAGGGGCTGCTCCCCGACCGCGAGGCGCGTCGTCGCCGGCTCGGCGGCGAGATCGTTTGTGAGGTCTGGTGACATGAGCCGCGTTGGAAAGATGCCGGTGACCGTGCCCTCGGGTGTCGACATCCAGGTCGATGGGTCGCAGGTGACCGTCAAAGGCTCGAAAGGGCAGTTGTCGAGGGAATTCCCTGATCGGGTCACCTTTTCGATGGAAGACGGAGTGATCAGTGTCGTACGTGAGGACGACACCCGGGAGTCGAAGGCCCTGCATGGCCTGAGCCGGGCCCTCCTCGCCAACATGGTGCACGGGGTCTCCGAAGGGTTCAACAAGGTGCTCGAGATCCAGGGAGTCGGGTATCGCGCATCCCTCAAGGGTCAGGACGTCGAGTTGCTGGTCGGTTTCAGCCACCCGGTGGATGTCCCGGCGCCGGATGGGATCACCTTCGAGGTGCCCGAGCCAACCCGGATCGTCATCTCCGGGATCGACAAGGAGCAGGTGGGACAGGTAGCCGCCAACATTCGAAAGATCCGTCCTCCCGAGCCCTACAAGGGCAAGGGGATCCGCTATGCGGGTGAATACGTGCGCCGCAAGGCTGGAAAGGCAGGGAAGTGATGAGGGGCTCCCGACAGGATGCTCGAGCCCGGCGTCACGTCCGGGTCCGGAAGCGGGTCCATGGCACCGGGGATCGTCCCCGTCTCGCCGTGTTCCGCAGCAACCGTTACATCTACGCACAGGTGATCGACGACAGCGAGGGCCGCACCCTGGCCTCGGCGTCGTCCCAGGAGGCCGACCTCCGTGCATCCGCTTTGAACATCTCGACCGCGGCCAAGGTCGGCGAGTTGCTCGCCGGCCGGGCCAAGGACGCCGGTGTCAACGCCGTTGTCTTCGATCGGGGTGGTTACAAGTTCCACGGCAAGGTCAAGGCTCTCGCTGAGGCTGCTCGCGAAGCCGGATTGGATTTCTGAAATGGCACAAGAGCAAAGCCAGTACGACGAGCGGGTCATCCAGATCAACCGGGTGGCGAAGGTGGTCAAGGGTGGCCGCCGGTTCAGCTTCACCGCGCTGGTGGTGGTGGGGGATGGGGCCGGCAAGGTCGGTATCGGATATGGGAAGGCCAAAGAGGTGCCTGCCGCCATTCAGAAGGGCATGGAGGGCGCCCGACGGGCCATGGTCATGATCCCTATGGCCGGACAGACCATCGTCCATCAGAACACCGGGGAGCATGGTGCTTCCAGGGTCCTGATCAAGCCCGCCGCGCCGGGCACCGGAGTCATCGCCGGTGGTGCGGTGCGCCAGATTCTCGAAGCGGCCGGGATCCGCGACGCCCTCGCCAAGTCCCTCGGCTCTCCGACCCATCTCAATGTGGCCAAGGCGGCGATGAACGCCCTTACCGGCCAGCGGCGCCCCGACGAGGTGGCCCGACTCCGCGGCAAGAAGGCCGAGGACATCGTCCCCCCGGGACTTCTCGCTGCCTACCGCTCCACCGAGGCGCTGCGCGCCCATGACAAAGGCTGAGCCATGGCGGACAAGATCGTGAAAGTGACACTGAAGAGATCGGTGATCGGCGAGAAGCCGAAAACGCGGGCGACCGTCGAGTCGCTCGGCCTCCACAAGCTCCACCAGAGCCGGGAGCACACCGACTCACCAACCCTGCGCGGGATGCTGCACAAAGTGCGGCACCTCGTCGAAGTCGAGGAAGGCTGACATGGCCGAAGAGACCAAAGAGCAGCTCAAGCTGCACCATCTGAAGCCGGCCCCGGGCTCCAAGAAGAAGGCGATCCGTGTCGGGCGCGGTGAGGGTGGCCGCAGAGGCAAGACCGCAGGGCGGGGCACCAAGGGCCTCAAGGCCCGGAACACCCTCCGTCCCGGTTTCGAGGGCGGGCAGACCCCGCTGGCGATGCGCCTCCCCAAGCTTCCCGGGTTCAAGAACCCGAACAAGGAGGAGTTCGCCATCGTCAACCTGGCCGCTTTGGACGCCTTCGAGGCAGGCAGCGAGGTGACACCGGAGTCACTCCGTGACCGGGGCATGATCAGGCACAAGGGACGGGTCAAGGTGCTGGCTCAGGGCGACCTGGGCAAGGCATTGACGGTGAAGGCCCATGCTTTCAGCGCCAAGGCGAAAGAGAAGATCGAGGCTGCAGGAGGGTCGGTCGAGATCATCTAGCGAAGGGGCACCTTCGCCTAGTACCAGATCAAGGACAGAATCCAGACTCAATGCTCAACATCTACCGCAACATGTTCAAGGTCCCCGACCTCCGGGGCAAGATCTTCTTCACGCTGGCGATGTTTGGCGTCTACCGACTCGGGGCGACGATTCCGGTGCCCGGCATCGACCTCGACGCCGTCGAGCTCTTCCAATCCCAGCAGCAGGCGGGAGGCATCTATGGGCTCCTCAACCTGTTCTCGGGCGGTGCGTTGGAGTCGTTCTCCGTGTTTGCCCTGGGGATCATTCCCTACATCACCGCCTCCATCATCATCCAGTTGCTGACGGTGGTGATCCCCAAGCTCCAGGCCCTTCAGGAAGAGGGGGAGTCGGGGCGCAAAGTGATCACTCAGTGGACCCGGTACCTGACCGTGATCCTTGCCCTCATCCAGTCGACCAGCTTCACCTACCTGTTTCACGTTGGCCGGTTCACCGGCGGGATCGACCTGATCCCGAACTACACGACCGGCCGCGTGATCCTGATCGTCCTCACGATGACCGCGGGCACCGCGACTGTGATGTGGCTCGGTGAGCTCATCACCCAGCGCGGGATTGGCAACGGGATGTCGTTGATCATCTTCGTCTCCATCCTGAGCCAGTTCCCCTTCATCTTCGGCCAGATCTGGGGTCAGACGGTCGCGGCCAACCTCCCGGTCCGCTTCGTAGTGGTGGTCGTGGTGTTCCTCCTCATGATCGGGGCGATCATCTACGTCGACCAGGCACAGCGACGGATCCCGATCCAGTTCGCCAAGCGGGTCAGGGGTCGCCGCGTGATGGGCGGTCAGTCGACCTACATCCCACTCAAGGTGAACACGGCAGGCGTGATCCCGGTGATCTTCGCCACGTCGGTCCTGCTCATCCCCTCGCTGATCATCACAGCCATCCCATCCGATGCCGCATGGGTGCAGTCGATCTACCGCTGGATCGACGACAACCTCGGCGGAAACGGGAGTGTCAGCTGGTGGTACATCCTGATCCTGTTCTCACTGATCATCTTCTTCACCTACTTCTACACGGCGATCCAGTTCGATCCTGAGAAGCAGGCCGAGATGATCCAGCGCCAGGGTGGCTTCGTGCCCGGGGTGCGCCCCGGCCGGCAGACCGCCAAGCACCTGGCGTTCATCCTGAACCGGATCACGCTTCCCGGGTCGATATTCCTCGCTGTTATCGCCATCCTGCCCGCCATCGCCGGGGCGGTGTGGAACATCTCGATCGCCTTCTCCGGAGTATCGATCCTGATCGTGGTAGGGGTCGCCCTGGAGACGATGAAGCAGATCGAGTCCCAGCTCACGATGAGGAACTACGAGGGGATATTGACGTGATGATTCCTTCTCGTATTACGTATTACGTATTACGTATTACGAACAGGAGCTTCACTTCGTGAAGCTCCTGTTCATTGGTCCTCCCGGGGCCGGCAAGGGGACCCAAGCGACCCGCGTGGCCCAACACCTCGGCATACCTCATATCTCCACCGGAGACATGTTCCGTCATCACGTCTCGGCGGGCACCGACCTCGGCAAGCAGGTCGACACCATCATGAAGTCAGGCGAATACGTCCCCGATGAGGTGACGGTGCAGATGCTGGAACAGCGAGTCGCAGAGCCCGACGCCGGGAAGGGCTTCATCCTCGACGGGTTCCCCCGGACCGAGGGCCAGGTCGCTGCGCTCGACGGGCTCATCGGTGAGGACGGTCTGGACGCAGTCGTCGTATTCGAAGTCGATGTCGACGAGTTGACCAACCGGCTGCTGGTTCGGGGCCGGGCCGATGACTCCGAGGAGACGATCCGCAACCGGTTCCGGGTGTTCACCGAGCAGACCGCTCCCCTGCTCGCGATCTATGGCGAAAGAGGGCTCTTGGTGCCCATCGATGGGATCGGGGACATGGACGAGGTCACCGAGCGAGTCCTCGCCGCGATAGAGGCGCGCAGGACGCAGAACGCATGATCACCATCAAGAGTCGGCGCGAGTTCGCCAAGATGCAAAAGGCAGGCGCCACGGTTGCCGCCATCCACGAGGCCGTGCGTGAGGCGGCCGTGCCGGGGGTTTCTCTGCTTGCCCTCGAGGAGATCTCGGCCCGCATCATCGAGGAGCGCGGGTGCACCTCTTCTTTTCTCGGCTATCACGGCACCTACCCGGCCACTCTGTGCCTGTCGCCCAATGACGTCATCGTCCATGGCATTCCCTCCGAGCGCCGACTCGAAGAGGGGGACATCCTCTCGGTCGACGCCGGTGCCATCTACGAGAGCTTTCACGGGGATGCGGCGTTCACAGTGCCGATCGGCGCCGTCGAACCGGCAGCGCTGGAGCTGATCGAGGTCACCGAGCGCGCCCTGTGGGCCGGAGTCGAGGTGGTGCGCAAGGGCGGGCACGTCGGCGATATCGGGGCCGCAGTGGCCGAGGTGGGCGAGACCAAGGGCTACGGGATCGTCGAGGAATACGTCGGTCATGGCATTGGCCGCCAGATGCATGAGGAGCCCCAAGTCCCAAACCACGGGGAGCGCGGTCGTGGGCTCAAGCTGCGCACCGGCATGGCGCTTTGCATCGAGCCGATGTTCAACATCGGTGCACGGACAACCAAGGTCGATCCCGATGGATGGACCGTGAGGACCGAGGACGGGTCTCTGTCAGCCCATTTCGAGCACACGGTCTGCCTCACCCCCGACGGACCACAGGTGTTCACCATGGGCGAAGAGCCGGTCGCGGTCGAATTTGAGCAGAGTTTGAGCCATGGGTAACATAACGACGTCTCCCCGACCCGCTTCAGGCGGATCCGGAGATGCCCAGGGCACTCCAAACCCCCGAATTCCCGCAAGGGCTAGGGCTTGGTCGTGACCTGGGAAACACGCGTCCACTTTCGGTCGGTGACAGCGGTGCCGTTTGGCTCGCCCGCCGGGGCGCAATCGAAGTTTTGGAGCAGATGATGAAGGTACGCCCTTCCACCAAGAAGATGTGTGAGAAATGTCGGATCATCCGGCGTCGTGGTCGCGTCTGGGTGATCTGCCCCAACCCCCGTCACAAGCAACGGCAAGGATGATCTGAGTGGCACGTATCGCAGGCGTGGACCTTCCCAGGGACAAGAGGCTGGAAATCGCCCTCACCTACATCTATGGGATCGGCCTCACCCGCTCCCAGCAGGTGTGCGCCGAGACCGAGGTCGACCCCGACACCCGGGTCCGTCAGTTGACCGACGACGAGGTGACCCGGATCCGCCGCTACATCGAGGCCAACCTCGAGGTGGAGGGTGACCTGCGCCGCGAGGTCCAGCAGAACATCAAGCGAAAGATCGAGATCGGGAGTTACCAGGGCATCCGCCACCGTCGCGGTTTGCCGGTCCGAGGCCAGCGCACCCACACCAATGCCAGGACCCGCAAGGGCCGGCGGGTGGCCATCGCCGGCAAGAAGAAGGTCACGAAGTAGGAGTTTGTAGGTGGCGAAACAGCAAGGCGCGAAGCGAGTCCGGCGCAAGGAGAGAAAGAACATCTCCCACGGACAGGCCCACATCAAGGCCAGCTTCAACAACACGATCATCAACATCACCGACCAGACCGGGGCCTCGGTGGCGTGGACATCGGGAGGCTCCGTCGGGTTCAAGGGCTCGAGGAAGTCGACCCCATACGCGGCCCAGGTCGCTGCCGAAGAGGCGGCGCGGCGTGCCGGCGAGCACGGCATCCGCAAGCTGGACGTCATCGTCAGCGGCACCGGCTCCGGCCGGGACACCGCGGTCCGCACCCTGCAGAACATGGGCATGGAGGTCACCTGGATTCGCGACGTGACCCCGATCCCGCACAACGGTTGTCGCCCCAAGAAGCGGAGACGCGGCTGATGGCGCGTTACACCGGCCCCCGCCACAAGGCCTGCCGCCGTGCCCGGACCCCGCTCTGCCAGTCGAAGCGATGCCCGGTCGACCGTCGCCCCTATCCCCCCGGCGAGCATGGCCGCGGCCGAATTCGGGAGAGCGACTATTTGATCCAGCTCCGTGAGAAGCAGAAGCTGCGCACGATGTATGGCGTCCTCGAACGCCAGTTCCGCCTCTACTACAAGGAGGCCGCCCGTCGCCCCGGGATCACCGGAGAGAACCTGCTCCAGCTCCTCGAGCAGCGGCTCGACAACGTCGTCTGGCGCTCCGGCCTGGCTGCCACCCGCCCCCAGGCGCGGCAACTCGTCAACCACGGCCACTTCCGGGTCAACGGGAAGAAGGTCGACATCGCCAGCTATCAGGTTCGGCCCGGCGACACCGTGTCCGTCAAGGATGCCAGCCGGGAAGCCATTGTCATCCAGCACGCCGTGGACACCCAGGGTCGGGAGGCCCCGGCCTGGCTCGAGGTCGACCTCGGCGAGCGCAAGATCGCGGTCAAGGATCATCCCCGCAGGGATCAGATCGACACCGCCATAAATGAGCAATTGATCGTCGAGCTCTACTCGAAGTGAGGTACCACTGTTGTTGATCGTCCAGCGCCCCCAGATCGAAGAGGAGTCGATTTCCGACATCAGGTCGAAGATCGTCGTCGAGCCCTTGGAGCCTGGCTTCGGGTACACCCTCGGTAACACCCTCCGTCGCACGCTGCTGTCCCGCATCCCGGGCGCCGCGGTGACCTCCATCCGCATCGAAGGCGTCGAGCACGAGTTCTCGACCATCCCGGGCGTGGTGGAAGATGTGGTCGACATCATCCTCAACATCAAGCGGATGGTGGTCCGGATGGAAGGGACCGATACCGAGGTCGTCTACCTCACGGCCAAGGGCGCCGGCGAGGTCAAGGCCGGCGATGTGAAGCTGCCAGCGGGCGTCGAGGTCGTCAATCCCGATCTGCACATCGCCACGCTCAGTGCGAGTGGCCGCCTCGAGATGGAGCTGACTGTGTCTCCCGGAGTGGGCTATCGGACTGCCGATTCCAACAAAGGATCGGTCTCGACCATCGGCGTGATCCCGGTCGACTCGATCTTCTCCCCCGTTCGCAAAGTCTCCTATCGCGTGGAGAACACCCAGGTCGGACAGATGACCAACTTCGACCGCCTGGTGCTCGACGTCGAGACCAACGGCGCACTCGAGCCCGGTGAGGCCATCTCCTCGGCCGGCAAGACCCTTCGCGAGCTCATGGGCCTCTTTGCCGACATGGGCGAGGGACAGGGCCTGGAGCTTGGCGACGTCCAGACGGAGCACGCCGGGTTCCCCGAGAAGGAGCTGCCTATCGAGGCGCTCGACCTCTCGGAGCGGCCCCGGAACTGCCTGCGCCGCGCCCAGATCAAGACGGTCGGAGAGCTCATCGAGCGCACCTCCGACGACCTGCTCAATATCACCAACTTCGGCCAGAAGAGCCTTGAAGAGGTGACGGCGAAGCTGGACGAGTTGGGCCTGAGCCTGGCCGACGCCGGTGGCGGTGGCTGATGCCACGCCCCCGCAAGGGCCCCCGTCTCGGAGGCTCCCCATCACACGAGCGCAAGCTCCTTGCCAACCTGGCGACTGACCTCTTCATCAAGGAGAAGGTGACCACCACCCTGCCCCGGGCCCGGGCGGTGCGCCCCCTGGCGGAGAAGTTGATCACCAAGGCGCGCAAGAACGACCTTCACTCAAAGCGGACGGTGAGGAAGACGATCACCAATCGCGAAGCGTTGAGCAGGCTGTTCGACGAGGTCGCGCCCCGCTATGCCGATCGTCCCGGTGGCTACACCCGGATCACCAAGCTCGGCCCACGTCGTGGCGACGGAGCCGAAGAGGCGATAATCGAGCTCGTCTGAGGCCCTGTTTTGATGCGGCCGACCCGTTCGAACATCTCGACCTGGAGCGGTAGCCCCGGGCCGACCAGCGTCTGTTTGCCCGAGGTCGAGACCTCTCGGTCCGTCTTGATCTAGGTAGTCCCCGGCTGGCGCGATGACCGTGACTCGATGGAGCCGAGCGGGCAAAGTCGGCCCGAATTCAGCTAGGCGAGCATCCCGAAGACGACGCCGACGAACACCAGAATGCCACCCACGATCAGGCACTGGATGGAAGTCACCTTTGCCTTGAGCATCCGGGCTGCCAGGACGTGGTCCAACATGGTCACCCCTCCCAGCACCAGGAGGATGGTCCCGGAGATCATGAGCACGGTGGAGACCAGGGTGGGGAACAGGATGGCGATGGCCAGTGCCCCAAGGACCACGACCGCACCGCCGCGGGAGAAGACCCAACTCGGCAAATGCTGACCCACGGCCTTCTCGGCAGCCGCCAGCCAGCGATCGATGAAGATCGGCTCCTTGACCTCGGCCTTGGGAGCTTTCGAAGTCGAAGCCTTTGGAACGGGACTGCTCTCGACCTTGGGTGAGGCCGGGGCTGGGCGACCGCCTTCGGGCCGGTTTGTCGCGTGCTTCGCAGTCCGGGTCAGATTGGGCAACTTGAACGGGGTGTTGGCCTTTGCTGCAGGCTTTCCGCCGTTGGTCCCGGCGGCCTCGTGGAAGGCTTCGCTCTCGCTGATCTCGAGGATCAACACCTCTCCCTCGGCGGAGACATGCACGCCTTCGGGGCTCTGAGTGATGTCGATCTCACCGAGCGCCCAATTACCAATGACGTGACTTCCGGATTCAACTCGGAGCCGGCCGTCGCCGATATCAACGGTTGCCGGCAGCGCGTTGTTGTCCCCGGGAACTCGCAATGTCGCACTGAATTGGCCCATGCGCCCTTTATCGGCATGTTCTGACCGGACTTGCGCGCATTTCCGCGCGAGATGACTAGTTCGTGATTCAGCTCGAAGTGACGGCTGCGACGCTGAAGAACATGAAGAACACGATCAGCGCGATGATCCCGATGCCGAGCAGCACGGTGCCCACAATTCCCAGGATCTTTGCGGCATTTGCGGTGCCCCGGTTCTCCGGCGGGCGCCGGCCGGCGTCGATGGCCTGCATCTCCTTGCTTCCCATCGACCAGGCGAAGGGGGCCAGCACCCCGCAGATGACGATGCCGAGGATTCCGAGGACGAGAGCCGTCGTGGCCTGACTGGCTTCGGGATAGGGGCGGTCGGTCATGAGGCGATTATCGCACGGTGGGCTGGGCTGCTGTCGCTGAAAGCGCTTGTAGCCTGACATCGATGACCGAGCCGCTCTATCTCGACTTCTCCCGGGAGGAGTGGTCGGCCTTGCGGGCCAACACCCCGCTGACCCTCACCGAGTCGGACGTCGAGAAGATCCGTGGCATCAACGTGCTCCTCGACATCGACATGGTGGAGCACACCTATCTGCCACTCTCCCGGCTCCTCAACCTCCATGTCCAGGGCAGTCGGCAATTGGCCTCGGTCACCGACACCTTTCTCGGGACCCCACCGACTCCAATTCCTTTCGTGATCGGGGTCGCGGGCTCGGTTGCAGTCGGAAAATCGACAACCTCCCGCCTTCTCCAAGAGCTGCTGGGCCGGTGGCCCCACCACCCGAAGGTGGAGCTGGTGACCACGGATGGGTTCCTCCATCCCAACCGGGTGCTCGAGGAGAGGGGCTTGATGGAGCGCAAAGGGTTCCCCGAGAGTTACGACCGACCGCGTCTCATCGACTTCGTCGCCCGGGCCAAGGGAGGACAGGACCACCTGGAGATCCCGGTCTACTCCCACATCGCCTATGACATCGTCCCCGACGAGATTCGGCTGGTGAACCGTCCCGACATCCTGATCGTGGAAGGGCTCAACGTCCTTCAGGCCGGTCACGGGGGCACCTTCTTGTCGGACTACTTCGACTTCTCGATCTTCGTCGATGCCGATCTCGAAGACATCCGCACCTGGTACGTCGAGCGATTCCTGACCTTGCGTGACACGGCCTTCGCACAGAGCGACGCCTACTTCCGACGCTTTGCGGGGCTGTCCGACGATGAAGCGTCGAGGGTGGCCGAAGATATCTGGCAGCGGATCAACGAGGTGAACCTGCTGGAGAACATCCTCCACACTCGGGAGCGAGCGACCCTGATCATGGAGAAGGCTTTGGACCACTCGGTGAGGAGAGTCCGCCTCCGCAGGTGACCTGAGGGGGACGGCGCCGCCACGGTTACCCTCCCCGCCGTGACCAAGATGTTCAGGCGGGCGGGACGGGCCTCTGTCCTCGACCGGAGGGCGTTCACCGAGGCGTTCTTCGACGGGGATGCCGCCGCCGACTCGGCGATCCTGGTTGCACTGGTCGCGATCGCCACCTACCTGGGATCTCTCGCGGTCCACGGGGTGCTCGGGGCGTTTTCGCTCACCGGCCTGCTGGAGACGGCCATCGGAGGAGTCGCTTCCTGGTTGATCCTCGGCTTCGCCACCTGGTTCGTGGCCAACCGCCTGTTTCAATCCTCGTCGCGCCCTCAAACGGTATTCGCCCTCCAAGGCCTGGCCGTGCTTCCCCTCCTGCTCGACATGTTCGGCGCGGCGGTGGGGGCAATCGGGCTCGTTTGGTATCTGGTAGCTCTGGTGGTCGCCACCAAGGAGGCGGCCGAGCTCAAGACCCGCGATGCGGTGGTGTCGGTCCTCATCGGATTCGCCCTGGTGGTGATCTTCCGGGCTCTGCTCGGTGTGCCTTTCGCCCTGTTCGCCGCCTTGTTCTGATGTCCACCTACCGGATCGACCTGGCCTACGACGGGTCCGGATACCGGGGCTATGCCCGCCAAGAGGGCCAGCGCACCGTGCAAGGGGAGTTGGAGGCTGCCCTTGCCTCGGTCCTCGGAGGCGCGGTCGCCACTGCAGTGGCGGGGCGGACGGACGCCGGGGTGCATGCCCGGGGGCAGGTGGTCTCGTTCACAACGACCGATCCGGTGGACCTCGGTGCCACCCGTCGCTCGCTGAACGGCATTCTCGGGCCTGAGATCTCAGTGAACGCGATCGAGGAGGCGGCCGATGGCTTCAACGCCCGATTCTCGGCAGCCTATCGCCGATATCGGTATCGGCTCTCAGTCGGGGATGCCGTGGACCCTCTGGACCGCCACCAGACCTGGCATGTTGGCCGTCGCCTCGACCATCCGGCGATGGCCCTGGTTGCCGGGGCGGTCCTCGGCGAACACGACTTCTCCAGTTTCTGTCGTTCGGTGGCGGGCGGCGAAAACACCCGCCGGGTCGATGAGGCCCGGTGGGATCTCGAAGGCGACCTCCTCACCTTCTGGATCCGGGCCAACGCGTTCTGCCATCAGATGGTCCGCTCGGTGGTTGGGCTCTCGTACGACGTCGGCCGCGGGTTCACCGACCCGGCCACGATCCCGGACGTCATCGCATCCGGGGATCGCGGGCGGGTGGCCACGGTCGCGCCGCCCCACGGCTTGACCCTCTGGGAAGTCGGTTACTGAGTCGTCAGGTCACAGGACCCGCAGCGTTTGAGGTGCTCGGAGCCGGTCCCCGATCGAGACCAGGCCCCTGGCCACCGCGTCGAACGGGGAGCGGGTCGGCTCGGCGTCGATCGTGGGGTTGCGAAGCCGGTCCCGGGTCACCCCGAAGGTTGATTTGGGCTTCTGCTTGTTGGTTCTCTTGAACGGGATGATGCGCGATACGTACACGGTCGTCCTCCGATTTGTCGTGGCATGCAGCATGAGGCGATCGTGCGGCACTGAAGGGGTGCCGGCTATGGGGAGGCTTCCCCTGGGGGATAACCCCCATTAGGGGAGATCAGCCGATGACTGACTCGATCGCGGTGCCGATCCGGGCCGCGTGGTCGGCGTCTCTGGTCTCCACCGAGAGCTCGATTTCCACCTTGCCGAAGGGGAGCCGGAACCCCTCCCGGTGATGCTCGACGTGGACCAGGTTCCCGCCGTTCTCGGCGATGACGGCAAGGATGCGGGCCAGGTTGCCCGGTTCGTCGGGGACCAGGACCTTGAAGCGGGCGAAGCGGCCCGAAGCTTCCAGCCCGTGGCGCACTGCCTTCTCGAGGAACATGAGGTCGATGTTGCCCCCGGAGAGGACCACACAGATCGGGTCCGGGGCGTCATCGGGGATCAGCTTTTCCATGACGGCTGCCAGGCCCACGGCGCCGGCTGCCTCCACCATGAGCTTCGACCTCTCCAGGATCCAGGTGAGGGCCGCCGTCGCCTGGTCGTCGTTGACGACCAGGAAGTCGTCGACGTAGCTCTCGGCGATCTCCCACACCAGGTCGGATGGCACCGAGACCGCAATCCCGTCGGCGACGGTTGGCTTTCCCCGCGGATAGTCCCGGATCACCGCACCCTTGGCGCGGCTCTCGGCGTATACCGCCGCAGCGGCGATCTCGACACCGATGACCTTCACGTCGGGTTTCCCCGATCGGAGGGCAACCGCGGTCCCACTGACCAACCCCCCACCCCCGGTGGGCACGAGCACCGTGCCCACATCGGGAAGTTGATCCAGGATCTCGAGCCCGAGAGTCCCCTGCCCGGCGATGATCAGCGGGTCGTCGTAGGGGTGAACGAAACGGCTGCCGGTCTCGGCAGCATAGGCCCGGGCAACTTCGACCGCATCGGCGAGGGAGGTCCCGGTGAGCTCGATCTGTGCGCCGTAGTCCTGGGTCGCCTTGATCTTGGGGATCGGTGCGCCGGACGGCATGAACACCGTGCATTGCGAACCGGTGAAGGCTGCGGCCAGGGCCACTCCTTGGGCGTGGTTCCCCGCCGAAGCGGCGACCACCGGTTGGCCATCGAGTCGGGTGAGCACGTTCAGGGCCCCACGGATCTTGAAGGAGCCGGCGCGTTGCATGCACTCGGCCTTCAGATACACGTCGCGGCCGGTCATGCGGCTGAAGGACTGGGACCACAACAACGGGGTCTCGGTGACCCGACCCTCGAACCTGGATCGGGCTTCTTTGATGTCTTCGAGGGTGATCATCGCGATTGGCCTAGGCGTAGGCTCCGGCTTAGCATATGCCTGCTCCCGACCCGGGAGCCGTTTCCCGACGTCCCGGTATCTTTCGACCTGCCGAGGCACCACACATGAACTCCAACAAGACATTTTCGCCCAAGGCCGCCGACGTGACCCGGGCCTGGCACGTCGTCGACGCCACGGACCTGCCCTTGGGCCGTCTCGCCTCAGAGGTCGCCACCCTGCTCCGCGGCAAGCACAAGCCGACCTTCGCCCCGCACATCGACGGGGGGGACTTCGTCATCGTGGTGAACGCCGAGAAGGTGGCGGTGACGTCCGGGAAGAGCCAGTCCAAGATCTACTACCGCCACTCCGGATATCCGGGCGGCATCAAGGCCGAGTCCTTCGAGAGCCTTCGCCTGCGCCGGCCGGAGGCCATCATCGAGCGTGCGGTGAGGGGCATGCTCCCCAAGAACAAGTTGGGGCGCCAGATGGCGCGCAAACTGAAGGTGTATGCCGGTTCCGAGCATCCTCATGCGGCGCAGCAGCCGCAGCCCCTGGAGCTCGACGTTCGAAAGGTGGAACTCTGATGCCCAAGCCGCTCGTCCAGGCCACTGGCAGGCGCAAGACCTCGGTCGCCCGGGTCCGGCTTCGCGATGGGTCGGGACAGTTGACCCTCAACGGTCGGCCGCTCGAAGACTATTTCCCGACGATGGCCTCCAGGATGCGGGTGATGGAGCCACTTCAGATCACTCAGACCCAGGGCCGCTACGACGTCGATGCCACTCTCGAGGGTGGCGGCACCACCGGCCAGGTCGACGCCCTCCGCCTCGGGATCGCCCGCGCCCTCATCGTGCTCGACCCGGAGTTGCGGCCCATGCTTAAGAAGGCGGGGATGTTGACCCGCGACGCGAGGGCCGTCGAGCGCAAGAAGTACGGCCTGCGCAAGGCGCGCCGGGCCCCGCAGTACACGAAGCGCTGAGTTGGCCGACCTCCGTCGTCTTCTCGACGAGGGACTGCCCATTTTCGGCACCGACGGGGTTCGCGGTGTCGCCGGCTCCGAGCTCACCCCCGAGCTCGCTCTCTCCATCGGCAGGGCCGCCGGCTCCTACCTCAGGAACGGCCCGGTCGTAGTAGGCAGGGACACCCGGCGCTCTGGTGAGATGCTGTCACTGGCCTTGCAGGCCGGGTTCCACGCTGTGGGGATCGACACGGTCGACGTTGGCGTGCTCCCCAGCGGCGGGATCAGCTTCCTGACCGCGACCACCGCGGCCACGATGGGCGCGATCGTCTCCGCGTCGCATAACCCGGCCGAAGACAATGGGATCAAGCTGCTGGCAGCTCGGGGGACCAAGCTCCCCGACGAGGTCGAGCGCGAGGTCGAGGATCGGATTCGCTCGCACGGCAGCAAGTCGGCTCTGGGCCCGGCGATCGGCACCAGGTTCTCCGACCCGGACGCGCTCGGATTCCTACGTTTCCCATCTAGTTGGTGTCTCCCGATACGGGCTGAGCGGCCTGGAGATCGCTCTCGACTGCGCCAATGGCGCTGCCTATCAGGCGGCACCGCTGGTTTTTGGCCGGCTCAAGGCCGACGCCGAGGTCTTTGCCGACGCCCCCGATGGGACCAACATCAACAGGGGTGTCGGTGCCACCCATCCCGAGTTCCTCGCTGAGCACGCCCACGGCCGGATCGGCCTGACCTTCGACGGCGACGCCGACCGCCTGATCGCCGTCGACGAGGACGGCCGGGTGGCCAACGGCGACGTGATCATGGCGGTGCTGGCCCGGCACTTCAAGGCGCAGGGAAAGCTGACCAAGAACCTCGTCGTCGCCACCGTCATGTCCAACCTCGGCTTCCGGAAATCGATGGCCGAGGCGGAGATCGAGTTGGTGGAGACCCAAGTCGGCGACCGTTACGTGATGGAAGCGCTGGCCGCACGAAAGGGCCTCCTCGGCGGGGAGCAGTCCGGGCACATCATCTTCCTCGACAAGGGGCAAACCGGGGATGGGCTGCTCACCGCGGTGCGGCTCCTCGAGGTCGTGGCCGGCACCGGGAAGGAGCTCCGGCAACTGCGCACCGAGGCGATCGTCGAGTACCCCCAGATCCTGAGCAACGTGAGGGTGAAGCGCAGTGCCGACCTCTCGGGCGCGACCGACATCTGGGACGAGGTCCGGGCCGTCGAGGAGGAGCTCGGCGATGAGGGCAGGGTCCTGGTCCGGGCCTCCGGCACCGAGCCCCTGATCCGGATAATGGTTGAAGCCTCTTCCGAAGAGAGGGCCAGGCACTACGCTGACAGGCTGTCGGCTATCACCGAGACCACGTTCGGAAAGGGGTGAGCACAGGGAACACACAGCTACGCGTGCGCAACAGCAACTAGCGCCAGCCCTCGCCGCCATGGCGAGGGGACGAGGTGGAAGGTCATCGAAAGATTCGGCGGATGCCTTCCCGGCCAGCTCAGGTCGTGAGGTTGGGACCAAAACCCGGGAGTGATCCCGGAACAGAAGCCCAGCCGTGAGTGCCGGCTCCCCCGGCTCCGCGCACGCATCACCTACGACCCCGAGATTTGGTTGCGCGGGTCACCATGCGACCCCTCATCGTCCAAATTTCACGAGATGCGAAGGAACTGATATGTGCGGAATTGTCGGATACGTTGGGCCCCGTTCGGTGGTCGACGTATTGATGCCGGGCCTGGCCCGCCTCGAATACCGGGGCTATGACTCAGCGGGCGTGGCGCTCAACCATGGCGACTCTCTGACCGTCCTCAAACAGGCAGGGCGGATCGCGGATCTTCAGCAACTGGTCGACCGCGAATCCCCGGCAGTGGCCCATGCCGGGATCGGGCACACCCGGTGGGCCACCCACGGTGCCCCCAACACCGGGAATGCCCACCCCCATCTCGACTGCACCAGGGACGTCGTCGTGGTCCACAACGGGATCATCGAGAATTGGGTCGACCTCAAGGAGAAGCTGGTCCACAGCGGTCACGTCTTCGAGAGTGACACCGACACCGAGGTCGTCGCCCACATGATCGAAGAGATGGCCGACCTCGGCCTTGCCGAGGCAGTGCGCCAGGTGATGAACCAGTCCGACGGGGCGCTCGCCCTCGTGGTGATGCGGCGCTCCGAGCCCGACGTCCTGGTCGGGGCGCGGCGCGGCTCGCCGCTGGTGGTCGGTCGTGGCGAGGGTGAGAACTTCCTCGCTTCCGACATCCCGGCCTTTCTGGAGCACACCCGGGAGATGGTCGTGATCGAGGACGACCGCATCGTCGAGATCCGCCCGGATTCGATCGCGCTCACCGATCTCGAAGGAAAGTCGTTGCCGCTCGATCAGCGCACCGTGGAATGGGATTTCGAGGCGGCGGAGAAGGGGGGCTACGACACCTTCATGCTCAAAGAGATCTTCGAGCAGCCGCACGCGATTGCCGACACCCTCGCTGGCCGGGTCTCGGTGACCGGGCGAGTGGTGCTCGATGAGCTGGAGATCGAAAATCGCAAGCTGCGGGAGATCGACAAGGTGTTCGTGGTGGCCTGCGGCACCTCCTACCACGCGGCGATGATGGCCAAGTACGCCATCGAGCGCTGGGCACGACTCCCCGTCGAGATCGACATCGCCTCCGAGTTCAGATACCGAGATCCGGTGCTGACCCTCAATTCCCTGGTCATCGGGATCAGCCAGTCGGGTGAGACCATCGACACTCTGGCTGCGGTGCGGTACGCCAAGGCCCAGGGTTCCACAGTCATCGGGGTGTCCAATGTCGTCGAATCCGCCCTGGCGCGGGAGTCCGATGCCGTCCTCTACACCCGGGCCGGCCCGGAGATCGGGGTCGCGGCCACCAAGACCTTCACCACCCAGCTGGTGGCGATGCAGTTGCTCGGGCTCTATCTCGCTCAAGTCAGGGGTGCCCTCGACCCGGGCGCGATCGAGGTCCTCGTCAATGACATGCTGCATCTTCCCGACCAGGTGGAGCGGGTGCTGGAGCGTGCGGATGCGATCGCGCCATTGGGCCCGGCGCTGGTCCGACACCGAGCACTTCTTCTTCCTGGGACGCTCCGGGGACTTCCCCGTGGCCATGGAAGGGGCGTTGAAGTTAAAGGAGATCGCCTACGTCCGCGCCGAGGGCTACGCCGCCGGCGAGATGAAGCATGGCCCGATCGCTCTGATCGAGCCCGGGGTGGTGGTCATCGGCATCGCCACCGACAGCCACGTGCGGACCAAGACCCTGTCCAACATGGAGGAGATGAAGGCTCGTGGCGCGACCATCGTCCTGGTCGCCGAGGAGGGCGATGACGTCGGCCAGGTGGCGGATCACGTGATCCGGGTGCCCGCCGGACCCGACCTCTTGTGCACGGTCACCGCGGTGGTGCCGCTGCAGCTCCTGGCCTACTACGTGGCGATGTCACGTGGGATGGACGTGGACAAGCCCCGCAACCTGGCCAAGACGGTGACGGTGGAATAGGCGAAAGAAGCGGACCGGTAACCTTGACTGGTGCGCATCCTCGGCCTGGGAGTTGATCTGGCGGACATCGCCCGGGTGGAGCGAGTCCTAGACCGTTACCCGAGATTTGCCGAGCGTTGCTTCACCGAGCACGAGCGGGAGTATGCCTCGCGCTTCTCGTCCCCGGCTCGCCGCTTTGCCGCACGGTTCGCGGGCAAGGAGGCCGTGATGAAGTCGATGGGGACAGGTTGGCGGCGAATCAGGTGGCAGGACATCGAGATCACCGGGGGCGGAAAGCCCACGGTGAACATGTATGGGGGGGCGGCACGCCGTGCCGAGGGCATGGGGATCACCGAGGTCCTTGTGACCATCACTCACACCGACACATCCGCGCTGGTGATGGCGGTTGCGGTCGGCGAGCACGACTGAGTGCCCATGGCTCGCGCCCTCATCGTGGCCGCCACCGACCGGAGACGCGGGGCAGAGGTATTCACGACTCGCCTTGGGCAGGGATTGGTCGATCGGGGCTGGGAGGTCGAAACGGTGAGCCTGACCAGCACGGGTGATGGCCAGGGGTCGGGGCTCGAGGCCCTGACTTCAACCGACCCTTCACGAGCCGGGAGGTTCAGCTTGAAGATCTCCAGGGCCCTGGTGGGGAGAATCCGTGATTCCAAGCCGGATGTGGTCGTCGCCAACGGCGGATCGACTCTTCGCTATGGGGCCGTGGCCACCCTGTCCACAGATGCACCGCTCGCCTACATCGCAATCGGAGAGCCCAGGTATTGGATCAAGTCCGCCCTATCCCGGTCAGCCAATCGATGGATGCTGCGCCGGGCACGGATGGTCCTCGCTGTGTGCGCGGCCACCAAGAGCCAACTCCTCGAGCTCGAGCCCAAACTCGAGCAGCGGACGCACGTCACCTACACCGGAGTGCCCGACGAGATGTTCGAGGTGCGAGGGTCGAGCACCGAGGGGCCGTTGCGGGTGGCTTTCATCGGGAGCCTCACTGCCGAGAAGGATCCCCTGCTTGCAGTGCAAAGCATCGCTTCGGTCCCCGACTCGATGCTCAGGTTTGTCGGAGCCGGCCCGCTGCGCGACCGGGTGGCGAAGGAGGCGGAATCGCTCGGCGTCAGTGAACGGGTCGAATTCGTAGGGCCAGTCGACGACGTGAGACCCCACCTCGGCTGGGCGAATGTGCTTCTGCTGACCTCCCAGACCGAGGGCCTCCCCGGAGCCGTGCTCGAAGCAGGAGCCGCTTCGGTGGCGACGGTTGCCGTCGACGTAGGTGGTGTCCGCGAAGCGGTGCGTGACGGAATCACCGGCCTGGTCGTCGAGCGAGATCGGCCCGACGGGCTCGCCGAGGCGCTGACCACCTTGGGCGGGGACCGCGCCCTGCTGCGGCGCATGGGGAAGGCCGCAAAGCTCCATGTCAAGAAGTCATTCGCCCTCGATCAGATCGTCTCGGGGTACGCAGTCCATCTGGCATCGGTGATCGAATGAAGATCGCACATCTGACCACGGTGGACATGAGCCTCCGCTACCTGCTCTTGCCGCAACTGGAGGCGGCCCGTGAATTGGGCGAGTCGATCGGGATCAGCGCCCCCGGGGACTTGGTTCCCGACCTCGAGGAAAGGGGCATCCGCCATATCGCCCTTGCTTCGTCGACCCGAGGGATGAATCTCGTGGCCGACCTCAAGTCCGTCGTCCAACTTTGGAGGATCCTGCGACGGGAGCGCCCGGATGTCCTGCACACGCACAACCCCAAGCCCGGGGTCTACGGGCGGATCGTCGGCCGGCTGTGCGGGGTCCCGATCGTGGTCAACACCGTGCACGGGCTGTATGCAACGCCCGAATCATCCTTTCTCAAGAGGGCGATCGTCTACTCACTGGAATGGGTCGCCTCTCGCTTCTCCGACGCCGAGCTGATCCAGAGCCCGGAGGACTTCGAGCTCCTCTGGCAACGTCGCATCATGCCCCGGTCCAAGCTCCGACTCCTGGGCAATGGGGTCGACCTCGAGCGATTCAAGCCTCGCCCCGAGAGCCGGGATGAGGTCCGGGCCGAGCTTGGCGTGGCGGAAGGCCAGATCGCCGTGGGGCTGGTAGCCCGCCTTGTGGCCGAGAAGGGAGTCCCTGAGCTGATCGAGGCTGCAGCCCGGCTCGGAGATCGTTACGCGGTCTTCATTGTCGGCCCCCGCGATCCGGAGAAGGCGGATGCCCTCCCAGAAGAGATCCTGACCGAGGCCGAGTCGGCCGGTGTCCGCTTCCTCGGGATGAGGAAGGACGTGGAGCGGATCTACCAGGGTCTCGACATGTTCGTCCTGCCCAGCCATCGTGAGGGCTTCCCCCGCGCCGCAATGGAGGCTGCGGCCTCCGGGCTGCCTGTCGTGGCCTCGGACATTCGGGGATGCCGCCAGGTCGTCTCCGACGGTGGCAATGGGTTCCTGTTCCCCGCCCGGGATGTCGATGCCCTCACCGCGGCGATCATCCGTATCGGAGAAGACCCTGAATTGAGGGCTGAGATGGCGAGAGCTTCCGTCGATAGGGCCGGCGCGCTCTTCGACGAGCGGGACATCGTGAA
This sequence comes from uncultured Acidobacteriota bacterium, assembly GCA_963780755.1. GTDB lineage: Bacteria > Actinomycetota > Acidimicrobiia > Spongiisociales > ZC4RG35 > JALYNX01. Next base: position 197,074 of record CAWACX010000002.1, on the reverse strand, counting down.
GAGGGTGATGGCGTCCTATGCCAGGGTGGCGGTCGCCAAGGGCCGGTATCCGTCCCTTGTGGCGAGTTGGAGTGCCCCCGACTAGTCGTCCTCTTCGGGAGTGATCGTGACCTGGACCCAGTAGCGCTTCCCGCCCTGTTCGAAGTAGGCGGCCTCCCCTGGATCGCTGGTCGTCAAGGCTCGTAGGCGGCGGAGGGTGTCAGCGACTTGTTCTACCGCCTCGAGGTCCAGTCGCCGCACGGCGTCTGCACCGAGGTCGGCCCGGTGGTGGTTGGTGCCGGCCTCCGCGGACTGCGCCTGACGCGGGGGGTTGCCCGAAGCGAGCAGAGGCCATGAATCACAGAACACGGCTACCTCCAGGTCCAACAGGCGGGCGTACAAGGTGTTCGCCGTGTCATCGGGTCGGACCGCGAGCTCGGCCTGGGCGATTATGTCGCCGGTATCGAGGCCGCTGTCCATGAAATGAAGGGTCACCCCCGCCGGGGTCCCTTCGAGAAGGGCCCAACTCGGGGTGTGCCACCCGCGGTTGAACGGGAGCAATGATGGATGGAGGTTGGTGACGCCGATCCGCGGGATCTCGAGCACCTCGTCGGGGACGATGTAGGGGAAATGGACTCCGACGATGTAGTCGAGGTCCAGGTTGCCCAGCATCTCCACCGAGTCGGGGTCGCGGAACCGGGTTCCGGTCATGACCCGATCCTCGTCGAGGCCCGACATTTCCCGGAGCTCCTTGGAATGGGTAGCCCGATCCGCTGATGCGATGAGGAGGGCCTGGATGTCGACACCCTGATCGATCAGAAACCGGAGGCAGTCCAGAGCCACCTGTCGATCCCCGGCGAAGGCGATCCTGGTCACGATCCAGACCCGGTGAAGTATTCGACAGTCGCCTGACCGTCTTGAGCGACACCACGGCGGCTCAAGGCATTCGGGATGGTAAGTGCCAGGATCTTGAGGTCCAGCCAGAGATTCTGATTTTCGACGTACCAGACATCCATTTCCAGGCGCTCCGGCCATGGCGTGCTGTTGCGCCCGTTGATCTGGGCCCAGCCGGTGACCCCGGGGCGAACCTCGTGGCGGCGTGCCTGTCGCTCTGAATACAGCGGCAGATAGTGCATCAGGAGCGGTCTCGGCCCAACCAGGCTCATGTCACCCTTGATGACGTTCCACAGCTCCGGGAGCTCGTCGAGGCTGGTGCTCCTCAGCTTGGCCCCGAAGGGCTCGAGTCGGTCCCGGTCACCATTGGCATCGGTCTGCGCGGCGTCGCCTGGCCGCATGGTGCGGAACTTGATGAGGGTGAAGGGGATTCCGTGCAGGCCCGGTCGCGCCTGTGTGAACAGGACCGGCCGGCCCAGCTTGATTCGAACCAGGATCGCGATCGCCAGCAGCAGCGGAGAGAGGACCAAGAGGGCCAGCGCGGATATGGCCAGGTCCAGAGCCCGCTTCACCTGCTGGCTGCCGTCCCTGTCAGCTCGGGTTGCGGTTCAGCGGGCAGCGGGACACGAGCCCGCTTCACTTTCTCCTTCTGGGCCCACCCCATGCCGATGACCACCGCAAGGAAGAACGCCAGGACCTGGCCTCTCTGTCGGGCGATGATCCCCAGGTTTCGCACCACGCTGAACGCGACCGCAAAGGCGAGGGTGTAGAGCGTGCAGAAGACCAGATAGGCGTTGTTGCGCCACGCGTGCCAGTTGCGGATCATGGCGGGGAGCTTCCAGATAGTCAGACCGAGGATCAATGCAGTTTCGGCCGCGGCGAGGAAATGTTGTATCTCCGTCGCTTCGAAGAAGAACGGTCGAAATAGCACCAGCGCGAGCGCAGCCGGCACGTCGAGGGGGGAGTTGACGGGATCACCGGAGGCCACGGTCCCGTCTTCGGAGGTGCGTCGGGCGATCTCATCGGTGAACGGGGTGATGTCGTCGAAGTCGCTCAGCTCCAGGCCCACGATGTCAGGAATCAAGGTCACGGCAACCGCGACGGCTACCGCGGCACCGGCAAGGGTGAGGATCTTTCTGCCCCGGGTGAGGATCCCGGAACCGATCCTGACCTTGGAAAAGATGAGGGCGGCGACCAGGGCCAGTGACACCAGCCCTGCGATGTGAATCCGGATCAGGCCGAGCCCTGTCAATGAGAGGGCGAGCGGCGGGATCCAACGCAACTCGAAGTGCTCGAGGAGCCGGGAAATGAAGTAGGCCGACATCCCCAGGCAAAGGATCACCAGGGCGTCCTTTCCAATGGTCGATGGCCAGAAGGCGTAGGTGGGGAAGAAGAGCACAACGAAGGCATATGGCTTGAGCTGATGTGGCTCTGCCCAGCGACGGAAGGCGGCATAGAAGCCGAGCTGCCCGAGGAAGGAGAGCATGCTGAACATGACGAATCCGCCGAGCAGGTCCGGGGTGAAGACGGCGAACAGCCCGCCGGTGAATGCCTCGACGACTTGAGTCCCGAGGGAGCCACTTTCGGAGAGTGGGGGGATGGAGCCCGAGCGCCAGACCTGGGCTAGGTCACGCCCGACCGCGTAATAGGCGAGCGAGTCGCCCGCTTCGTAGAACTCGACCATGAAATGGCGACCCCACGCACCGACGATCTTGGCCATGAAGCCGAGAGTCGCCCAGCGAGTGAACCATGCGGCGTCGACGGGGCGCTTCAGTGTCGAGGCGACGCCCCACATCATGATCGTGCCGAGAATGGCGAGCACGAGGACGCCGACTCCGGCGGCGCCGACCGCCAGGACCAGCCCGATGCCCGCGGCGCATGCCGCGGCGACTGCCCAGATCCACCCCTCGCTCTTCACAACAACTCCAAGTCACTGGTTGCGATGTCCCAGGAGGCTAGATCGAAGGGATCGGTATCGAGCTCGGTCAGGGGCATTGCGACCAGCTGGAGCGCCTTCACTCCCGGGACCGGGACCATCCCCGCCTTCATGGCCGCCGACCGCTCCGGCGATCCGGCCGAGAAGAAGCCTGCCAGGTAGGACGCTCGATTGATCTCTGCTGTGGCCGATACCGCCCTTCGCCCGGCCCCGCCGAGCAGGTCGGAGAGGACGAGCTCGGTGCGACCACGCCGAGCCCCTGCCCTGACCACTGCACCGCCTTCCCTCTCGGCCACGAGGCCGTACCTCACCGTCGGGTGCCCGTTGAACCGCCAGCGCTGATATGCCACCGTCCGTGGGGTGCGCAGCCCACGCGGGGGACGGTCGGGCACGTCGATGGGTGAGAAGCTCGCGATTCCGGGCGCGATGACGTCGAGGTCTGGTTGGGCATCCTTGGAGAGGGGCACTGCCTTCCCGATATGAGGGCGAGCCATGACCCCGATCGTGCCGACCTCGCCCCATCCCATCGACAGGTACCCAGCCCCGGACTGGGGATTGGGCGTGTTGAAGATGAGATGGACCCCCTCCTGTCGAGCCAACGCGATGGCCTCGGTGGTAAGAGCGCGAAAGACGCCCCGACGTTCGAAGTCAGGGTGGGTGGCCGTGTCCACGGGGCGGGCGCAGCTCAACCTCGACCCATCGGGAGAAGTCAGATGCCAACGCATCAAGGCGCGCACACCGGCAATTCGCCCATCGATCCAGGCGAGCAAGACGATCGAAGGGCCGAAAGGATTGTCGGCGTGCTTCCAGCGCCACTGCTCCGGGGTGCGCTTGAGGAGCGGGGTCTCACCGAGAGCGGCACGAAGCACGTCGAGTATCCCGGGCACATCGGCGGTCACGGCCGGTCGGATGTCGAGATCAGGCATCGAGCAGCTCCTCATACACGCGCTCGTAGTCCTTGATCATCCGAGCGATCCCGTAGTCGGAGGCGACGAGCTCGGAGCCTGCCCGACCCCAGCTCTCGGCATTCGGAGATTCAAGTGCCTCGACGACGGCCTTGGCCAAGGCCACCGGGTCCTGCGGTGGGACCAGGAGCCCGGTCTCGCGCTCGATGATCACGCTCGGGACCCCGCCAACGGCGGTGGCCACCACGGGGCGCTTCAGCGCCAGGGCCTCCAGGATTGCCAGAGGCAGGCCTTCGACGTCGGCGGGGTTCACCACCACATCGGCAGCGGCGAGAAATGCAACGGCGTCCTCCCGTCGGCCCATGAACCTGATGTGCTGGGACATGCCGGCGGCCGCCGCCGATGATCGGACCCGGCTCAGGTCACCATCGTGTTTCTCGGCGCCAACGGAGACCACCATCACGTCGGGCCTGGTCGCCACGATTTCGGCTGTGGCCGCGATCAGGTTCTCATGGCCCTTGTGGGGTCGGATGTTCCCGACGTGGGAGACCAGAGGCCGGCCTGGCTCGAGCCCGAGCTCGTCGCGCACTTTCTCGATGGCAGCTTCGTCGACCGAGACCGACACCCCGTTCGCGATCACCCTCGGGGCTGGGCCCGGATACCCGACCAGGCTCTCCGCCACGGCCTCGGAGACGGCGATCACCTCGGCATTGCGGCTGTAGGTCATCTTGTTGAGGGTCCTTGTCGGCTGGCGGTACGAGCTGACGATGTTGTGCTCGGTGTGGACTACCGGAGTCCGCGTGGCCAGCCGGGCCATGATCCCCGCCGAGGGGAGGTGAGTGTGCACGATGGCCGGCCGCCACTCGGAGATCAGGGATCGGAGCCGCTTGAAGGCAATCGGGCCCAAGCCCTTGTCCGAACCTAAGCATGTGACCGCTATCCCTTGCGACTCGAGCTGGCCGACGAGCTGGTCCTTCCAGGGCAGGAAGTAAGCCACGCCGTAGTCGAACCTCTCCCGGTCCCAGTGTTCCGATCCCTCCGAGATCAGGCGCTCGGCGCCGCCAATGCCGAGCCCTTTGATGAGGACCAGAATTCGAGGGCGGTCAGGTCGAGGCGACGACACCGTCGATCAGCTCCCCGAGCCCTCGGTCAAAGGGCATCTCGGCCTGCCACCCGAGGACCTCCCTGGCTCGTTCCGCAGAGACTCGGGCCGGAGGCACGTCGCCCGGTCGGGGCTCTCCGAAGCTGAGCTCGGTCGGGAAGCGCTCCACGATCCGCTCGGCCAACTCCTTGACCGTGACGGTGTCCGCGGCCACGGTGTTGAGAGTGATCCCCGAGACATCTGAGCCGGCCGCGAGGGCGAAGGCGCGGGAAATGTCGGAAGCGTGGGTGAACTGGCGTCCCTGTGACCCGTCTCCCTGGATCGTGATCGCCTCGCCTTTGCGGGCACGGTCGACGAAGATCCGGAACACCGAGTTCGGGCGCAGACCCGACCCGTATGCGGTGCCCAACCGGAGGGCGATCGCCGACAGCGACCGGAGATGGGTGGCTGCGAGCATCAGCGATTCCCCGCCGAGCTTGGTGATGCTGTAGGGATGGTCGGGCCGGGTGGGATGAATCTCGTCGAGTGGCTCGTAGTCCGGCTCCCCATAGACCTCCCAGGTCGATGCATAGATCATGCGGGCGTCATGCCGGAGGGCAGCCTCCACCACATTGGCGGTGCCCACCACATTCACTTCTGCGGCCAGAGTCGGTTGCTCACCGGCCAGGTAGACGTCGCCGATCGCCCCGACATGCGCCACGACGTCGGACCCGCGCACCGCCTGGTCAACGGAGTTGGCCTCGGTGAGATCACCCTGAGCGAACCTGATTCCGTCCTCCTGAAACGGAGAGACATCGAAAGCGGTGACCTCCCAGCCGATATCGCGAAAATTTCGTGCAATGTGCCCGCCGAGGAACCCTGCGGCCCCAGTGACCACGACTCTCATCGATGCCTCCCAGAAAACGTAGATGTCAGGCCGGATCGATGGTATCGGTCCCCCGAAGCGTCCCCCAACCCGTCGCTCTCATACTCCCACGACCACGCCGCGTGTTCAATTGCCACTTTCCGCGAGTAGGGAGATGTGGTAGGTTTCTCGGTCTGGGAGGTTATGGCCGGTCGGCCATGCCGTATTTGGAGGCATCATCTTGTTGGGCGGAGCTATCAGTGGGGAGAGTTTCTCTGCGCGCTGGCGCAGAGCGATTTCGGGGGCCGCGGCCCGGGTCCGGGCAGACATCGCATTTGCGGTGATCGACGTCTTCATCGTGATCGCGGCGTACACCGTCGCGTTGGCGCTCAGGATGCTGGATTCCGGCATTCTCGACGTCCGCGAGTACTTCCAGGACTTGGCCAAGGTCATGCCAGCCATCATCCTGATCCACCTCCTGGCCAACATCATTGCTGGAGCCTACGGTCACGTCTGGGAGCACGCCTCCACCGACGAGGCCATGCGGGTGGTGTTCGCCAACGCCGCAGCCGGCGCCCTGGTACTCGCCCTCACCTATGTGTTCAAGGCCTTCGATCCGGTCACGATCCGGGTTCCCGCATCCGTGGTGATCATGGGTGCCTTCCTCTCCCTGGCCGGAATGGGGGTGGTTCGGTTCCGGTCCCGACTTTTCTCCTTTCGGAAATCGGGGGGAGGGCACCGAATCCTGATTGTGGGCACCGGGCGTGATGCCGCCGCCCTCGCTCGCCAGATCCCCGAACTGACCGAACAGGGATACGCCGTCGGCTTCGTCTCGGAGATCGGGTCCGGCTCGGACTCGGCGCGGAAACTGGCGGGGCTCCCCATCCTCGGCCATCTCGAAGAGGTGGCCGCGATCGTCGAGGAGCACCAGATCGACGAGGTCGTGGTGGTGGGCAGCGATGCGGTCAAGACCCGCGAGGTGGTCGACCAGTGCCTCGACGTCGACGTCCGGCTTCGCATCCTGCCGGCAGCGGAAGACGTCATGGAGAATCGCTCAGCCGCGGTGGACGTCCGCGACATCAAGGTGGAGGACATGCTGGCCCGGCCCCGGGTCGACACCGATCTCGAAGAGGTCGCCATGCTCCTCAAGGACAAGCGGGTCTTGATCACAGGCGCCGGTGGCTCGATCGGCTCCGAGATCGTGGCCCAGGTCCTCGCTTTCGAGCCGGCAGGAGTGTGGGCCTTGGACCGTGACGAGACGCTTCTCCATGACGCCTCGATCACCTGGCAGGGCCATCCCCACATCGTGCTCGGTGATGTCAGGGACGCCGAGAAGACCCTGCGGCTGTTCGAGGAGATCCGGCCCGACGTCGTCTTCCACGCCGCCGCCCTCAAGCATGTGCCGGTCCTCGAGTCGTATCCCGACGAGGCGGTCCTGACCAACGTCGTGGGTACTCGAAACGTGATCGAAGCCGGATCTCGGAACGGGATGAGCCATTTCGTCCTCATCTCCACCGACAAGGCCGTCGACCCGGCATCGGTGATGGGAGCAACCAAGCGGATCGCCGAGCTCATGGTGCAGCTGGGCCAGGCACGCAACGACAAATGCGTCTACACCGCGGTCCGGTTCGGAAACGTCCTCGGCAGCCGGGGAAGTGTGATCCCCACCTTCGTCGAGCAGATCAAGGCGGGGGGCCCGGTCACGGTGACCGACGCAGACATGACCCGCTACTTCATGACGGTCGACGAGGCGGTGCAATTGGTGCTACAGGCGTCGGCGTTGGCCCAGGGGTCCGAAGTCTTCGTCCTCGACATGGGTGAGCCGGTCAAGATCGTCGACCTTGCGCGTCGCCTGATCCGACTTGCCGGCCTCACCCCTGGTGCTGACATTGCCATCGAGTACACTGGGCGCCGACCAGGGGAAAAGCTCACCGAGCGCCTCTCGGCAGATCCCATGGTTCTCACGCGCAACCCACAGATCTTCGAGGCTCAGCTTGGCCACCCCACCGCATACGTGCTGCTCGACAGCGTCGCCGACCTCGAGGGTGCGGCCCGGACCGGAACGCAGGACGAAGTGAGGAGCCTTCTCTGGCAGGTTGCTGGCGCAGCGTCCGCTGGAGCCGTCCCCGAGACGGGTGACCTAGAGCCTGTATGGAACTGACAAGGATGCTTCGGGTCCTTCGGGACCGTTGGTATGTCGTCGTTGGTATGGCCCTGCTCGGATTCCTCGCCGGATGGTTCTTCACCAACCTGGCCAACGAGAATCGCCAAGATCGGATCCAAGCCACCGCTGCCGTGGAGTTCGAGGCCCAGGAGGGGGACACGGCGGAGTCGCTCGAGGCCCAAAGAGATACAGCGCTCGTTCTGGCGATCGCGGCCACCGCCGAGATGGTCCGCGAGGACGAAACGGCCGAAGTGCTCCTCGACGACCTGACCGGAAGGCTCACCTTCCGGGCGGTCCGCTCCGATGCATCCGAGGCCATCGAGGCGGCGGAGGCACTTCGGAAGGCATACATGGACCGGGACCCGGTCGCCGGCCAGAACGTCGCCGAGGCGATCGAGAAAATCGTCCAGGACGCTCAGGATGTTCAGGCGGAGATCGACGACCCTCCAAGGATCCCTCACTCCGGAGGAGCAACAACTGGTCATCGACCACGCCAGGCTGGACGCCCAGATCTCGGCAACCGAGGAGCGGCTGGTGGAAGCCCGACTCGACGAAGTTGCGGCTCTCCCCGCCGATGCTGCCGCGGCAGGCATCTTTGTTCAACAGCTCGAGGAGGAGCTGAGCGAACTCAACGCCAGCAAGGCCGCGTTGCCGCCGAGCCCGGTGACCGAGCTGAGTGTCGCCGATCAAATGGAGATCGCCTCTCTTCAGAACGTGCTGGCCACGCTCGCTGCCCAGCACCAAGAACTCACCCTCCGTCGCCTGGGGATCATCGAAGAGGCGACGTCGATAACTCCGACCACGAGAGACCTCTCCGGCACCGAGCCGAGCGCTCTGGTCAATGGCTTGATTGGCATGCTCGCCGGCGCCGCCGTCGCCGTCTTCGCCCTGATCTTCATCACCAGGGGCACCAAGCCGGTGTGGTTGCCCGAAGACCTGGATATCCCGTTCCTGGGCCAGGTTCCGACTCGCCGGCTCGGTTCCGGGGTCGGGGAGGCCTGGTACGACACCACTGAAGGCGGGGCGCGGAAACCGGCCATTCAGGCATTGCGCTCGGTGATCGAGGCTCAACTCCCCTCGACGGGCGCCACGCTTGCCGTCACCGGTCACCATGTCAGTCCTCAGGGGGTGCATGCCTTGGCCACCGACCTTGCGGTGTCCATGGCCAGCGCCGGATCCACGGTGCTCTTGGTGGACGCCGACTTCACCAGCGACGCCGCCCTCACCGAGTATCGGGTCGGCGGGTCATCGCTTTCCGGCATTCTCGCCCTCAACCCGGAGTCGATCGGGTTCGAGCGGGCGGTCGCTTCGGCAGTGTCCGATTCGTTGTTCGTAAGGCCGGGGTTGGCAGTGGTCCCCTCGGGGCCGCCCCCTGCCTCTCCGGGTGACGCCCTCGCGGGGCGGCAGTTCCGGGGCTTTCTCGAGGAGGCCACCAAGCATTTCGATGCGATCGTGGTTTCCGTTGGGGACATGGCGAGCCCGGCAGCGCAGGTGGCGATGCAGCGTCTGCGCCGCAGCATGCTGGTTCTGACTCCGGGTCGCTCCAAGGTCCCACAGATCAACGGGCTGATCTTCGACGTTGTGCAGCGGCAGGTCTCGATCCTCGGCGCTGTCTTTCTGGAGCGTTCAGAGCGAGCGATATGGGGCATGTCGGACCGAACTGTCGAGTACCAGGCTGCTCCGGAACAGAGCCACGTGGCCAAGCACCAGCAGTCGCCGGTGTCGAGGCTCAGCTATTACCCGAGCCCGGACCGCGGCATGACTGCGCCTCCTCAGGACTCGTTGCAGAACCTCGCAGATCGCATCGGCACCCTCCAAGAAGCGGCCCAGACCAGCGACTTCGGAAGGGAGCTGCTGGCTGCCCTCGACGGTGCTCCCAAGGAAGTCGCCTACGAGGCGGTGGCCGACTACCTGGTGTCCCGGGTCGAGGACATGATGAACGCCAACTATGGGGAGGGCGAGTTCTCGGACGCGGTGATCGACGAGGTGACGTTGAGCGGCTTCCTTCCATTCCGGTCGCTGAGCGAGCATCAGTCCGTGGGAAGGTGGTTGATGGACGAGCTTCATGGGGAGCTTGCCCCGAACACCGCCGATGCCATCGCCCTCGAGATGGAGGAGATCCTGGCTGCGGGGACCGGTCGCGATGTCGTATCCGTCGACGAGTGGCTCGCCGCAGAGTTCTTCATCCGGCACCTGAAGCGGACAGGAGGCGACCCCTCGGTGTGGCACCTTTCCAGCGAAGACGGAGCGGTGCAGGTGCTGGTCTCGGCGCGACGTTTCGACCGGCAGAAGATCGAAAACGTTATGACCCAGGTGACGAGTCGGATCATCGACGAGCAGGAGCGGACCCTGAAGGCGACCAATGCTCGTGGCGACGAGGAGCAGGCTGCCGTGGTCGAGGCCAGAATCCGCGAAGTTCGCCGAATGGATACCTCACTCGCACTCCTGCTCGGGATCACCGTCGACGAGGAGACCAAGGTGTCCCGCAAACGGGCCAAGGGTGAGGCATGGGAGTGGAACCCGGACTGGTCGCTTGGCTATCGGGCGAACCTCGCACCGTTGCAGCGCCTGGGGCTCCTCATCTTCCCGGTCCTCACCGAAGAGGAGATGAACTCCCTCGTCGCCACCGTCTAGGCGTGTCGCTGGCCCGCACCGCCCTCAAGGCAATCTCCAGTTTCAGCGATCGCCTCGGCGCCGCGCCTCCGGGGCCGCGAATCCTGATCTATCACCAGGTGGGTGCCGGGTTGGGTCGTCAGATGGAAGTTCGTGTCGACGATTTCAAGCGACAACTCGACTGGCTGCAGGAGCACCGAACGGTCGTGTCGCTGGACGAGGCCTTGGCCCGGTGGGATGAGCCCGACTCTGACCGTCTTGTTGTGCTCACCTTCGACGATGGATACCGGGACACCTTCACCACGGCATTTCCACTCCTCGACGAGCGGGGACTTGCGTTCACCCTTTATCTGGCGACCGACTCCATTGAGTCGGGTGTCGCCCTCGGCCCGGTCCCCGGGGCGGAGCCTCTCACCTGGGACCAGGTCGGGGAGATGGCCGGCACCGGGCTCTTGACCGTGGGAGCCCATACCCATCGCCACCAGGACCTGCGCCACATCACCGCCGATGCCGTCGAAGACGAGTTGGGGACCAGCGACGCCCTGATCGAGGACCGGCTGGGCGTCGACCCTTCTCACTTCGCCTACCCGTGGGGGTTCTGTTCGGCGATAGCCGAGGGCCAGGTCCGGGAGCGCTACCGGACGGCAGCCCTGGCGGGGGTGGCCTCCGCCACCTCCACCGCCGATCCTTGGCACCTACCCCGGTACCCGGTGCAGCTTTCGGACGGCTTCCGTTGGTTCCCGGCCCGGCTCAGCGGGGGGCTCCGTTTGGAGGAAGCTGTCCGGCGCCGTCGGAATCGCTACACCGGGCCCTGAGGGTCGGCCTCACGCCTGTGGCTCGGATTGGGCCCTGCTCAGCGGCCCCAGCCCGAGATAGGCCGCCACGCCCAGGACGAGCACCGCCACCACCGCCAGACCCACGGATTCCCAAAGACCGATGATCCTCGACGCGATGCCCACCAGAAATGCGTGGTAGAGGATCGTCAGCAAGGGGTGGGCTTCGACCCATCCCCGCAGGGAGTTTCGGTACAGCGGGAAGATGGCGAGGGCGCCGAGGCACGCCCACCCTCCGATGATGGAGGCCGGCCGGCCCTCACCGCCAACCGCCGTCACCCACACCATGATCCCCACCAGGGGAAAGGCGCCTGCAAAGGCGAGGCCCGCCTTGATCGGTCGCACCGTGGCCAACGCCATCGGCAAGGAAACCCCGAGCAGGACGCGGGCCGCTTCGGTGTCGGGCACCGTCGCCCAGATTCCAAATGCCGAGATGGCCACCATCGGCCCCAGGACCTCTTGAGGGAGTCGGGTCGACCACGCCGCCACCGCGGCCCCACCGGCGAGGATCAGCACCGGGGCAAGCACGGTGACCCACCCGATGTCGGGGAGCCCTCCACGCCATACGATCACGATGGCGCCTGCGGTCAGCAGGACCCACCCGAAGACGGCCCGCATCGTGTCGTGGGGAGGCCGTGCCAGCCACCCCCCCAGGGCCAGCGTGGCGACTCCAAAGACCAGGCCAAAGCGTCGTCCAATCGTGAGCCCGACCCCGAGGAGAAAGGCCGCGGCGAAGACCACGCCCCAATCCAGCCGTTGCTGCTGATCAGGGGTGACGAAGGCGATGACCAGGAGGGCGATGAGGCCGATCAACCCGCCGACCATGAACTCCGACCGGTTGGTCAGATCGAAAAGGGTCGAGAGCCCGTCGGTCATGGCCGTTGATCGTAAGGCACTGATCGCCCCTACCCGTACCACGCGTCTCTCTCACTACCCTCGCCGTCCTCCGCGATTCCCGAGGAAACATGAGGATCCTGCACGTCATCGACAGCCTGTCCGGCTCGGGCGGCGCAGAGCAAGGACTGGTCCGCGAGGTGACCAGGTTCTCCGGGGATCTCGAGCAACGAATGGTCCTGCTCTATGACCGCAGAGACCTCGAGGGCCCCTTGTTGGAACGGGAGATCTCGATCGATGTCATCGGGTTCACAGAAGGGTCCGGCTCGCGCGCCTGGCCCCGGGCCGCCCGGATGGTCCGGCAGCTAATTTCCGAGTGGAGGCCCGACGTAATCCAGACGAGCCTCTTCCTTGGCAACCTGGTCGGACAGACCGCCTCCCGGGGGCTGTCGGTCCCTGTGGTGTCGAATCTGGTGCTCTCCGGCGATCTCGAGCTGCTTCGCAGGTATCAACCCGGTGCCTCAACCCGGCGGGCTGCACTGCTCCGAAGCATCGCCGGGCGTGCCGCACGCCGGGACAACGTTTGGTTCCGGGCCCTGACCTGGGAGGTGAAGGAGTCGAACGCGGCCCTCCTCGGGGTCGATCCATCACGAGTGACCGTGATTCCTCGTGGCGTTCCGGCACGAGCATCGGGACCTGTGAAGAGTCGCGACGAGCTCGGGCTGCCCAAAGGCCCGTTGGTGGTCAATGTGGGCCGGTTGGCGGCTCAGAAAGGCCAGGCGCTGCTGGTCGAGGCGTTTGCCACCGTCCACGCCGAGGTCCCCGACGCAGGACTGGTCATCGTCGGACGCGAGGGTGAGGCCTCCGGCGAGGTGCGAGGCACCATCGACCGGCTCGGCCTTGCCGACTCCGTCACCCTGGTGGGACACACCCCGAACGTCACCGACTACCTCTACCACGGGCAGGTCTTCGCCTTCTCCTCCGTCATGGAAGGCCTGGGGACCGCCGTCCTCGAAGCGATGGCGGTCGGGACACCGGTAGTGGCCTTCGACATCCCGCCGGTGCGCGAGGCCTCGGTCGACGGCCGGCATGCCGAGCTGATCCCGGTGGGTGACGTGGCCGCCATGGCGTCGGCACTGATCCGCCATTTGGGGAGGGGCAGCAGGCGTGACACCGAGGCCGAGGCTTGGGTCCGGTCCCATCACGACATGCAGCGGATCGCTGACCAGGTCGAGCAGTTGTTGCGCAGCGCCGCTTCTGGCTCTGCACCTGCTGGTTAGCCTCATCTGGCAATGACCAGGGTCTACCTGTCCCCGCCGGACGTCCTGCCCGATGACCAGAAATCGATTCAGCGGGCAGTCGAGAGTGGCTGGATTGCGCCCCTCGGGCCGGAGGTCGACGCATTCGAGTCCGACCTCTCCGCGGTCACCGAACGTGGGCACGCGGTAGCCCTGTCCAGCGGCACGGCAGCGCTCCATCTGGCTCTTTTGGCGCTGGGAGTCGGTCCTGGAGACAGGGTGCTCGTCTCCTCGCTCACCTTTGCCGCGACCGCCAATGCAGTCCGCTACACCGGGGCGGATCCGGTGTTCGTGGACAGCGAGCTCGAGACGTGGAACATGGACCCTGGGCTCCTGGCTGAGGCCCTCGATCGAGGTGGCCCCTTTGCAGCCTGTGTCCCGGTGGACATCTACGGGCAATGCGCCGACTACGACCGGATCGAGGCCCTCTGTGCCGAACACGAGATCCCACTGATCGAAGATGCAGCGGAGGGCTTGGGTGCTACCTACCGAGGGCGGCCTGCAGGCAACTTCGGGGTGATGGCAACCCTCTCCTTCAATGGGAACAAGATCATCACCACCAGTGGCGGAGGGGCCCTGGTCACAGACCGCGAGGACTGGGCGATACAGGCACGCTGGCTGGCGACTCAAGCTCGAGACCCCGCTCCTCACTATCAGCATTCCACTGTTGGCTACAACTACCGGCTTTCCAACCTCCTCGCGGCGTTGGGCCGCTCCCAACTCGCCGATCTGGGGCGCCGGGTGGATGCCCGGCGCGATCACAACCAGGCCTACCGGGCCGCTCTGTCCGGGCTACCTGGAGTGGAGTTCATGCCCGAGGCCGAGGACTGCCGGTCCACCTTCTGGCTCACTTGCCTCACCATCGACCCTGAGATCTCAGGCACCGATCGCGAGGCCGTTCGGATCGAGCTCGAGTCGTTGGACATCGAAGCACGCCCGGTCTGGAAGCCGATGCACCTGCAGCCGGTCTTTGCCGATTGCGCGATGTACGGGGGCAACGTGTCGGGCCGCTTGTTCGAACATGGGCTGTGCCTGCCCAGCGGCTCGAACCTCGCGATCGCGGACCGGGACCGGGTGATCGAGTCGGTCCTGGGGATGTTCCCCGAGTGAGGCCGATCCTCACCGCGGAGGAGTACCGGCGCGTCGACAGGGAATACCCCGGTGACACCGATGCCGCCATGGACCGCGGCAGGTCTCGCCGTGGCCCTTGCTGCCGTCAGGCATGGTGCGGGTTACGGGAAGCGGGTCGCCGTCCTCGCTGGCCCCGGAAACAACGGTGGCGACGGATACGTGGCAGCTCACTACCTGGCGCGACGGGGAGTGGACGTCGTGGTCCACGCCCTGGGGGAGCCGAAATCACCCGAGGCGGTGCGGGCCGCAGCCCGGGCGCGGGCCGGCAGCGCCCGGGTTGTCGACTTTGCGCCACCATCCGGATCCGACCTGATCATCGATGCGGTGTTCGGCGGTGGCGGTCGTCGGGGGATGCCTTCTCAGCTCGGCCCATGGTTGAAGGCGGACGCACCTGTGATTGCCGTCGACTTCCCGACGGGTCTGGATCCCGACACCGGAGAGGTCGAGAGCGATGCATTCGTCGCCATCGAGACCGTCACCTTCCAGTACCTGAAGACAGGGCATGTCCGGGAGGCGGGGCCTGACCACTGCGGCCAGGTGACTGTTGTCGACATCGGCATCGAAGGTGGGCGCCCATCGATGTGGCTCGTCGATGAGGAGGACGCTCCGCGGCCGCCACGGTTGCGACAGGGGCACAAGTGGTCCGTCGGCTCGGTCCTCGTGGTCGGAGGGTCTCAGGGGATGGTGGGCGCGGCGGTGCTCGCCGGGCGCAGTGCTCTTCATTTCGGCGCAGGCTCGGTGGTGGTTGCCTCTCCGTGCCCGGACGTCGTCGCCGGGATCGCACCCGAGCTTCTCAGCCGGTCGCTCGACTCTGTCGAAGACCGGCTCGACAGGTACGACGTCGTGGTCGCCGGGCCCGGCCTCGACGAGGCTGATCATGGCACTGCCTTGCCCTTGATCAGGAAGGCCTCCCGGGTCGTGCTCGATGCCGGTGCGCTGAGCCCCGACCTCGTCGATGCGGCCACTGACGGAGGGTCCGAGGTCGCGCTCGACTCCGCACGGGGGTGAGTTCAAGCGGATCGCCGGGGTAGGGGGTGGTGAGTACGCAGTCCGCTGCCCTTGCCTTGCGCAAGGGGGTGACCGTGCTCCTCAAGGGCAACCCGACCTTGGTCAGCGATGGCGCCGAGCCGGTGCTGGTTCGCAGCGGCGGCCCAGAGCTGGCGACCCAGGGCAGCGGAGACGTGCTTTCGGGGATGGTTGGGGCGCTTTGGGCCCGCGGGCTCGGTCCCAAGGCTGCCTTGATCTCGGGGGCGTACTGGCACGGGATTGCCGGGTCCGAGCTGTCGATGGGAGGCACTGTCACCGCCGACGCCTTGTGCCGGCATGTTGGCCGCTTCGCCTTCGAGGCATCGTGAGACCCACCTATGCCGAGATCGACCTCGGCGCGGTGCGGCACAACGTTGCTGCTCTTCGCTCGGCGACCGCCCCGGCCGCGCTCTGCGCGGTGGTCAAGGCCGACGGTTATGGGCACGGTGATGCACCGGTAGCCGAGGCGGCCCTGGAGGCCGGAGCGGAGAGACTCGCCGTTGCCCTGGTCGAGGAAGGGGTACGGCTGCGCGAGGCGGGCATCGAGGCTCCGATCCTCGTCCTCTCCGAGCCCGACTACCCATCGGTTCCGGATGTGGGCAAATGGGGGCTGACCCCGACCGCTTATTCACAGTCGATGATCGAGGCTCTCGGCGAGCTTGCCCCCGACCGACCGGTCCACATCAAGATCGACACCGGCATGCACCGCGTCGGCTCCGTGCCCGAAACGGTGCCCCACCTGATCGACGTCGCACTTGGCGTCGGGCTCGAAGTCGAAGGGCTGTGGACCCACTTTGCCGTGGCAGACGAAGACCCGGTGTTCACCAGGGCCCAGTTCGATCGGTTCATGAGCACCGTGGAGCCGTATGAGCCACCAATGCGGCACCTTGCGAACACCGCGGGCGCCCTGCTCTTCCCCGAAGCGAGGCAGACCTTCAGCCGAATCGGCCTCGGCATGTACGGCCTCCACCCCTGCGACGAAACGCGGGACCTTGTCGAACTGCGGCCGGCGATGCGAATCGTGACCCACGTCTCCCAAGTCCGAAGGCTGGAGGCTGGTGCCCGCCCCAGCTACGGGCGGGTCCGGGCGCTCGAGGGCGCGGCCTCGGTGGCCACGGCACCCATCGGATATGCCGACGGGTTTTCGCGTCGCCTGTCCGAGTCAGGAGTGGCGCTGATCGGCGGCAGTCGATTCCCTCTGGCAGGCATGGTGACCATGGACCAGATCGTCATCGATGTTGGCGACGCCGAGGTCGAGCAAGGTGACGAAGTGGTCGTGCTCGGTGAGCAATTGGGGGCCGAGGTGACTGCTGACGACTGGGCGAGGGACTTGGGCACGATCTCATATGAGGTGGTCTGCGGGATCGGCCCTCGAGTTCCCCGGAGGTACCTATCTTGAACGACACCATTACTGCGGTGGCCGGGGTCGAGGTCGGCCATTGGTCGGATCCCGAGGCGGGAACCGGTTGCACCGTCGTGGTCTTTCCCGAGCCGAATGTCGCCGCAGCCGAGGTGCGCGGCGCGGCTCCTGGCTCACGGGAGACCGCCCTCCTCGAGCACGGGATGAGGATCGAGCAGATCCAGGCGATCCTCCTCACCGGTGGGAGCGCCTTCGGCCTTGCTGCGGCGGACGGCGTGGTGCGAGGGCTCGAGGCCGACGGTCGGGGCCATCCGACTCCGGTGGCCCGGGTTCCGATCGTCCCCGCTGCCGTGGTCTTCGACCTCCGCCCCGACGGAGGTGGGTTTCGTCCCGGCCCCGATCAGGGCGAAGCCGCCTACCGATCGGCAAGCAACCGCCCGGTCGAATCGGGCCGTGTCGGGGTAGGCACGGGCACCACAGTGGCGAAGTGGCGCGGTTTCGAGCACATGCAGCCCGGCGGGCTGGGGTCGGCGACCCGCTCCGCGGGCGAGGCGACCGTGGGTGCGCTGGTGGTGCTCAACGCGGTCGGCGACGTATTCACGGTCGAGGGCATCCCCCTCACCGGTGGACCACACGAGCCCGGCCCGCCGGCACCATTCCCCGAGGCCATCAGCAACACCACCCTGGTGGTGTTGGCCACCGATGCCTTGATGTCGAGGTCAGCCCTGAGTCGGCTGGCAGTCCGGTCACATGACGCCCTTGCGGCGTGCATCCGCCCGGTGCACACCCGATTCGACGGAGACATCGTCTTCGCGGTCGCGTGTGGTGGGATCGATGAAGACATCGAGACTCTGGCGGAGGCTGCCTTCGGCGCCACCGCCGCCGCGATAGAGAGATCGGTTCGCGCCGCCGCCGGCTGACTGCTTTGCCACAATGGGGCTCGGTGAGCGACCGCATCCACATGCTCGAGGCACTCAAGGCACGGGCCGTGGTGTGCACCGACTGTGGCCTGGCGGAGAGTCGGACCAATGTGGTGTTCGGCGTCGGTGACCCGGATGCCCGGGTGATGCTGGTCGGCGAAGCTCCGGGCAAGAACGAAGACCTCCAGGGCGAGCCCTTTGTTGGTGCCGCCGGCCAACTCCTCGACTCGCTACTCGAAGGGATCGGCCTTGCTCGAGACTCGGTGTACATCGCCAACGTCCTCAAGTGCCGCCCACCGGGCAATCGCGACCCGCTGCCCCTCGAGATCGACGCGTGCAAGGGTTACCTTCGTGAGCAGATACGCCTCGTCGAGCCGGAAGTGGTGATCACCCTCGGCAACTTCGCCACCAAGCTCCTGCTGAACACCGAGGTCGGCATCACCAGATTGCGGGGGACGCCCCACGAGTGGTGGCTGGGCTCCACGCTGGTGCCCACCTTCCACCCGGCCGCCGCCCTGCGTGGTGGGGACCGGGTCGCCGCGCAGATGAGAGACGACTTCGCCCTGGTGCACACGCTCCTTCGAGTCGGCTGCCGAGCGCCAAAACGAGGAGTCGATCGAAGAGGTCGTGTCCGACGAGACGTCGCAGATGGAGCTCTTCGGATGATCGAGGTCTATTGCCCAACGCCGGACGACACCAGGGCCGCCGGGCGTCGGCTCGCTGCCGCTCTCGGGCCTGGTGACGTGCTCGAGCTGGCAGGGAGCCTCGGGGCGGGGAAGACCTTGTTCACGGCCGGCTTGTGTGAGGGCCTTGGCGTCGAGGAGGCAGTGGTCAGCCCGTCCTTCGTCCTGGTGCGCAGGTACGTGACCGGCTTCCTCCCTGTCGTGCACGTCGATGTCTACCGGCTCGGGTCGATACACGAGTTCGACGACCTGGACGTCTTCGAGCTCGGCATCGACGGGGTCCTTGTGATCGAATGGGGCGATGCTGTCGAGCAGATCCTTCCCGAGGACCACCTCCGAGTCGAGTTCGAGGTGAATGAGGACGACGCGAGGACCCTGCGCCTGATACCTGCCGGATCCTGGGCAGAGCGTGACCTGGAGACCGTCACGTGAAGCTGCTCGCCATCGAGACCTCGACTCCGGGCTCGTCCGTCGCCCTGGTCGAGGACGCCAGCACCCTGGCCACGGCCTCACGCATCGACCGCGTCGGACACGCCACCTTCCTGGTTCCGGCAATCGACTTCTGCTTCGACCAGGTCGGATGGTCGCCATCGGCTCTCGACGCGGTCGTGGTCGATGTCGGTCCTGGCCTCTACACCGGGATCCGGGTCGGCCTTGCCACGGCTCAGGCGTTGGCCGCCGCTTTCGGGATCCCCTTGATCCCGGCGATCTCCCTCGACGCCATCGCCCTCGAGGCGAGGACGGGGCATCGACTCATCTGGGCGGTCGTCGACGTCCGCCGCGGGGAGCTGGCGGTCGCCCGCTACCGCCCGGTGCCCGGTGGGGTGGTCAAGGAGGGCTCGCCCGAGTTGATGCGGCCCGAGGTGCTCGCCGCACAGCTCGACTCCCGTTCTGACGAGAGCCTGGTGGTGGGGGACACGGCGGCGTTTCCCGAGGGATTGCTCCTCGGGCTGCACCGGGTGAAGACTGGGAAGCCCCGGTACCCCTACGCCGTCACGCTTGCCGAAGCGGCCCGGGCCAGGTTCGAGCGTGGCGACTTCCCCGCACCCGACGAGATCCAGCCCCTGTACCTCAGGGAGGCCGACGTCACCATCAACTGGGAGAAGTTGCGTCAGGAGGGGCCATGGGGGTCGGGCTGATGGCCGCCGCGCTGAGGCCTCTGGTGGCGTCAGACATCGAGGCAGCTGCCGCCCTCGAGGCGGCCGAGCGTTCCCACCCCTGGAGTGAAGGGGTGTTCGCTGACGAGCTCGCGGCCGTAAATCGGGTGTACCTCGCCGCCGAAGTTGGGGACCACCTGGTCGGCTTTGGCGGCCTCATGGTCGTTGGCGAGGATGCTCATATCACCAACCTGTTGGTGGCGCCCGATCATCGACGCGCCGGTATCGGGCGCCAATTGATGGTCGGCCTGGTCGATGCCGCCATCTCCCAGAGTGCCCGGCATCTCACCCTCGAGGTCCGGTCCCGGAACCATGGGGCCCGAGCGCTGTACGAGGTGTTCGGGCTGGCCCCCGTTGGGATGCGCAAGGGCTACTACGACGACGATGACGCCCTGATCCTGTGGGTGCACGACATCGATGGCGATCAATTCCAGGCCCGGCTCGAGTCGCTGCGATGACTCCCCTGATCCTCGCCTTCGAGACCAGTTGCGACGAGACCGCGGTGGCCGTGGTCCGCGGCGTGGAGCCCCTCTCCAACGTCCTCGCCTCCCAGGTAGAGATCCATGCACGCTTTGGCGGGGTGGTCCCCGAGCTGGCGGCGCGGGCCCATGTCGAGGCGATCCGCTCCCTGACCCACCGGGCGCTCCAGGAGGCCGGGGTCCACCCCGACGACCTGGACGGAATCGCTGCAACTTCTGGACCGGGCCTGGTCGGAGCTCTCCTCGTCGGCCACTCGTTCGGCAAGGCCACGGCGTGGGCCCGCCAGTTGCCGTTCGTTGGCATCGACCACATGGAAGGGCACCTGATGGCACCCCGACTCCAGTTCGAGAGCTTTGCCCCACCCGTAGTCGCCCTCCTCGCGTCCGGTGGCCATTCCCAGATCGTGCATGTGCAGGATTGGGGTGAGTACGACACCCTCGGCTCGACCATCGACGATGCGGCCGGCGAGGCGTTCGACAAGCTGGCGAGAGTCATGGGCCTCGGGTTCCCCGGCGGGCCCGCCATCGACGCCGCCTCTGATGGGGGTGACCCCGCCGCGGTGGACTTCCCCCGGGCCCTCCCCGAGCGGCCGTTCGACTTCTCGTTCTCCGGATTGAAGACATCCGTGGTCAGGTTCATCGAGAAGGGCGCTCGTGCCGGTGACCTCCCCCCACTGGCGGACGTGGCAGCTTCGGTGCAAGAGGCGATCGTCGATGTCCTCGTCGACAAGACTTTCCATGCCGTAGACCAGACCGGGGCCCAGATGGTGGGCGGTGGCGGCGGGGTTCTGGCCAACCGACGCCTCCGCGAGCGGTTTGGCGAGGAAGCCGACAAGCGTGGGATCGCGCTGGCGCTGCCCGACCCGATCCTGTGCACCGACAACGCAGCGATGATCGGGGTCGCCGGGGCGCACTGGCTGGCGCAGGGGCGAATCACCGATTGGGCGGAAAACGTCGACCCGGGCCGGGTGCTCGGGGATGCGGCCAATATCTGAGTCTGCCCGACTCAGATTCGATTTAGCACTCACCGGCGCCGAGTGCTAGTGTTCTGTTAGCACTCGAATTGTCCGAGTGCTAACGCAACGGAAAGCCCACGTTGGCTCACGGTTCAATCCGGACCAGCAGTGTTCTTCCGGAGCACAGCAAGAACGGCGCTTCAAGGAGGAGCAAGAGAATGAAGCTTCAGCCGCTCGGCGACCGGGTGGTCGTCCAGGCCACGGAGGATGCGGAATCCCGCACTCCCTCGGGTCTGGTCATCCCCGACACCGCCAAGGAGAAGCCACAGATCGGCGAGGTCATCGCCGTAGGCCCAGGGGCCCGTGACGAAGACGGAGATCGCATCCCCATGGATGTCTCGGTCGGCGACAAGGTCCTCTACTCGAAATTCGCAGGCACGGAGGTGAAGCTCGACTCAGAGGAATACTTGGTCCTCTCCGAGCGTGACCTTCTCGCCGTGGTCAAGTGAGGAGTTGATCGGAAATGGCAGCGAAGGATCTTCGCTTCAACGAGGAGGCCCGGCGTGGCCTCGAGGCGGGCGTCAACAAGCTCGCCGACACGGTAAAGGTGACCCTCGGCCCCAAGGGCCGCAACGTCGTCCTGGAGAAGAAGTGGGGAGCACCCACCATCACCAATGACGGCGTCACCATCGCCAAGGAGATTGAGCTCGACGACCCGTACGAGAACATGGGTGCCCAGCTCGCCAAGGAAGTGGCGACCAAGACCAACGACGTGGCCGGTGACGGCACCACGACGGCAACGGTCCTGGCCCAGGCCATGGTCCGCGAGGGCCTGCGCAACGTGGCGGCCGGCGCCAACCCGATGGATCTCAAGCGAGGCATCGAGAGTGCCGTGGAGAAGGTCGTCGAGGCCATCGGTGAGATGGCCCGCGACATCGAGACCAGCGACGAGATCGCAAACGTGGCCTCGATCTCGGCTAACAACGACCCGACCATCGGCAAGGTGATCGCCGAGGCGATGAACAAGGTGGGCAAGGACGGCGTCATCACCGTCGAAGAGGGCCAGACCTTCGGTCTGGAGCTCGAGTTCACCGAGGGCATGCAGTTCGACAAGGGCTATCTCAACTTCTACTTCGTCACCGATGGTGATCGTCAGGAGGCGGTGCTCGAGGACCCCTACATCCTGATCGCCAACCAGAAGATCAGCTCGGTCAACGACCTGGTGCCTGTGCTCGAGAAGGTCATGCAGTCCGGCAAGGGCGTGTTGGTCATCGCCGAGGACGTCGAAGGCGAAGCCCTGGCGACTCTGGTGGTCAACAAGATCCGGGGGACCTTCTCCTCGGTGGCGGTCAAGGCTCCCGGGTTCGGCGAGCGCCGCAAGGCCATGCTCCAGGACATCGCAACGCTCACCGGCGGGACCGTCATCTCCGAGGAGGTCGGTCTCAAGCTGGAGAACGTGACCCTGGACATGCTGGGTCGTGCCCGCAAGGTGGTTGCCTCCAAGGACAACACCACCGTCATCGACGGCGCCGGCTCCGAGGCTGACGTCAAGTCGCGGATCAAGCAGATCGAGCGCGAGATCGAGAACACCGACTCAGACTGGGACAAAGAGAAGCTCCAGGAGCGTCTCGCCAAGCTGTCCGGCGGTGTCGTGGTGATCAAGGTCGGCGCTGCCACCGAGGTCGAGCTCAAGGAGAAGAAGCACCGCATCGAGGACGCCGTCTCGGCGACTCGTGCCGCCGTCGAAGAGGGCGTCGTCCCTGGCGGTGGGGTTGCCCTGCTTCGGGCTCAGAACGCCATCGACAAGATCCGTGGCGGTGGCGATGACGAGAAGACCGGTCGTGCCATCGTGCGCAAGGCCATCGAGGAGCCCCTCCGCCAGATCGCGGTGAATGCCGGGTTCGAGGGTGGAGTGGTCGTCGAGCGGGTGCGCAACTCCGAGGGCAACGTTGGCTTCAACGCTGCCACCGGTGAGTACGCCGACCTCGTCGCCGCCGGGGTGATCGACCCCGCCAAGGTGACCCGGTCCACGTTGCAGAACGCAGCCTCGATCGCAGCTCTGCTCCTCACCACCGAGGCCCTTGTGGCAGAGGAGAAGGAGCCAGTTTCAGCTATGCCGGGTGGTGGCCACGGCCACGACGGCGGCGGTATGGACTTCTAAACGCTTCCAGCGTTTGGTTCCCGATGCAGGGCGTCACTCCAGTGACGCCCTGCATCTCGTTGGGAGGCCTTGGTTGGAATCTCTGAAAGACTTGATTCTGGGGCGCATCGCACTCGAAGGCCCGCTGCCGTTCGAGGTCTTCATGGAGATCGCCCTCTATGAGCCGGGGCTCGGCTTCTTCGGGACCGATCGGCTCCGATCGGTCCAGTCGGGCGACTTCCTCACCTCACCCGAGGTGAGCGCACTGTTCGGGGAGACCCTGGCGGCCTTCGTCGAACGCGAGCGCTCCCGGATCGGCGACCCTTTCACGCTGGTCGAGGCCGGCGCCGGATCGGGCTCTCTGCTCCGCCCTCTCCTCGCACGGGCTCCGGTCGGTGTCATCGCCGTCGAGGCCTCACCGGCGGCGCGGATCGCACTCGAGGAGATGCTCCCCGACGCCGGTGTCAGCGACCAGCCTCCCACCGACGATTCGCGGGGTGGTCCTGGCCAACGAGTTGCTGGACAACCTCCCCATGGCCCTGGCTCAGAAGGTGGATGGCGGCTGGCGGGAGCGCTGGGTGGGCGCCTCGGGCGCCGATCTGGAGATGGTCGACTCCGACCCCCGCCCCGCGGTCGTCGACTGGCTCGATGCTTATGCCGGCGCGGTCGAAGACGGTGGCTGGGTCGAGGTGCAACTCGCGGCGACCGGCTGGCTCAGCGATGCCCTGACACGGCTGGAAACCGGCTCGGTGGTGATCATCGATTACGGAGACACCGCCGAGAACCTGGTCCCGCGACGACAGGATGGGACCTTGCGCACCTACCGGGCGCACCATCTCGGCCCCCACCCGCTCGACGAGCCCGGGGAGACCGACATCACCGCCGATGTCAACTTCTCCGCGCTTGATCGACACTGCGACCCGCTGCGGAGCCGATGTCAGGTTCGTGCGCCAGGACGATTTTCTGGCCGATCTCGGGCTTCGGGAGCGTCTGTCCGAACTCCGTCTCGCCGAGTTGGAGGCTGCAAGATCAGGCGACGAGATGGAGCGACTACGCCTCCGCTCGAGCCGAACGGAGGCCGAGACCCTGCTCCACCCGCGAGGCCTCGGCGACTTCCGGGTGCTGGTGGCGACCATTTGAAGGGAACCGCGATAAGTCCGGGGGCGTCCTAACTTTGATGAACCTGATGCGAAAACTGTCGTTGGTCGCGGCCATAGGCCTCCTCGCTGCGTGTGGCTCAGTTGACGGCGGTGAGGGCACGACGACATCCATACCGGCCTCCACTACGGTGGCCCAGGTGACGACCACTCCCACCGAAGACCCCCCGTCCACCCCGGGCTCGCCTCGAGGGTCGCCCTCGCCGTGGCCGACCTATCCGAGCGCCTGGGTGTGCCCGAGGCCGATATCGAAGTGATCTCCGCCCAACCGGTTGTCTGGCCGGATGCCAGCCTTGGCTGCCCTGAGCCCGGCATGCAGTATGCCCAAGTGACTACCGACGGGGCCCTGATCGAGCTCGGCTCTGCCGGCACCACCTACAGCTATCACATGGGCGGCAGCACGTATGAGCCTTTCTCGTGTGAGAACCCGGCGGGCACTATCCCTCCGAAGGACACCACAGGGACCACGGTGACGCTCGACAGCCTGGTCCCCGATCCGACCGACGAATCGGTCCCCCCTCCCGGCTTCGACGAATGAGAAAGGGGGGCGCCTCAAGGGCGCCCCCTTTCAGTCGCTGTCGGTGTGATCAGCGGTTGTCTATGTCCACCATGTGCGTTGGATGACCCCGTCTCCGTCGTTGTGGGCGACGGCGCCGAAATGCCATTGCAGGTCGGTGGCTCCGCTCCAGCTGATATCGACGGTGCCGGTGACCCGCTCACCGCCTCCGTTGGCGCGGCTGTCGATGACCAGAGTTCCACCGGCTGCGTCCGGGACCATCCAGCTGTACAGGGTGTAGGCGGAGTCTGCCGCTCGCTTCGTCGCCAGCCATGGACATACAGGTCCATGCTCCCGTCACGGGGTCTTCGAACATGATCTCTTCGTCCGTCCCTCCGATGTCGATGCGGCCACGATCGTGCCCGCGGATCGGCCAGGTAGATGTCGATGTCGGTGTTGGTATCTGTCGCCTCTGGTGGCATCGCCAGCCCGGACACCCCGGCCCCGGTCAGCTCGAACGTGTCGGGCACCTGGCGCCGCCTGTGGCCACGTCTCCCGGGTCTGAACTCCGTCTGGTTCCTCGGGCCCGTCCTGGACACATTGTCCGTGGTCAATGTTGCCGCGACCAATCCGTGGCCACTGCTGTGTAAGGGCCCGATGTAGCCGAACGTCATCGGGATGCTGGCCGAACCCGCTTCACCGGTGCCAGTCACGATCTCGGCGGGCGCTTCGAGCTGGGCCGCCCGACTGCGATCGGGGAGCGAACCTCGTAGCCGCTTCCCTCCCACGTCCAGTGAACCGAACCGCCACTCGCCGATCGGTGCCTTGGTCGTGGTGAAGGTCACCTCGAAGGTCGCCGTCCCTGTGCCGGGATGGTGAGCCGTCTCGGGCTGACCTTGACGTCGAAGCCCTTGGGCTTGTTCACGTCGGCGGAAACCCTGATCGACTTGTCGGTCACGTTGGTCAGGGTTCGGATGACCGTCCGGGTGCCGGGAACCTCGGCAACCCCGATCGACGGGTAGTTGAGGTTGTAGGCGTCGGTGGGGATCCCAGCTGCTGCCAGGTTGGTGCAGGTACGGACCGGGTTGGCGAACACCTCAGGGGCGGCGTCGCAGAAGAATCCGAGATACTCGTTGAACCCTGCGTCGTAGACCAGGCCCGGGTTGAAGGCCGAACCCTTCTTGTTGCCACCCGGATCGACCATCCCGGCGCCCATCTCGAACGGGTTGGCTTGCGTCTTTCTGTCGTTGTCGACGACGTCCGTGTCGGCAGATGTCATCAGTGCCGACTTGGCCGCGGCCGCAGTCCAGTCCGGATGAGCTTGCTTGATCAATGCGTAGATCCCGGCGACATGCGGGCTCGACATCGAAGTCCCGGCAATCGCCTGGAACAACTCACCCTGGACATGATGCACGTTGATCGGCGAGTTGCCGGCCAGGATCTGGAGCCCGGGCGCCGTGATGTCCGGCTTGATGATGTCCGCCGCGACTGCGTTCGGGCCCCTCGAGGAGAAGATGGTCATCGACGGAGCCGACCTCCACCTACTGACCTCCCCGGTGCGGATCCTTGCCACCGGGTTGTCGGTGTCCGCGATGTAGTCCTTCAACTTGAGGCCCGGTGTCAGGTCGATGTGCACCGACGGCACCGAGTGCGGATCGGTGAACAGGTTGTCATCGTCGCTCTCGTTGTAGAGCACCATCCCGACGCCACCGGCCTCGGCCACGGCGAAGCTCTTGTCCGCGCGCGTCCGACGACGCCACGGCGACAAAGGACGATGGTCCCGGTCACGACGGCCGGGTCGAGCTCGCCGGGGATGCAGAATTCGCCACCGGCGAACTCGGCGTCCACCAGCGGGAATTTCCCATCGGTGCCCAGGGTCAGAGACGCGCCCGTGAAGGACTTGTGCCAGCGCCAACCCTTGTTGCCCTGGTTGCCCACGGTGACACGGCCTTCGAAGAACCGCTTCTGGGTGTTGGCGCCCACCGCTGTGATCCACGGGGTGACCGCCGGAGAACCGACCGTCTCAGGGCCAGGCCCCTCGTTGCCCGCGGAGGTAGCAACGAAGACCCCGGCGTCCGCTGCGAACAGGAACGCGAGCTCGTCAGGGCCGGTGAGGTTGGCCCCGCCGCCGATCGAATAGTTGATGACGTCGACGCCGTCGAGGACCGCCTGGTCGATGGCCGCGGCCAGGTCGGAGGTGAAGCCTCCCTGGAGCCCGAGGCCCTTGTAGGCGATGATGTGGGCGTCGGGGGCGATGCCCGAGATCTCTGCCACTTCCTCACCGAAAGCAACGGCCTGCACGTCGGCATTGCCGGCTGCGGTCGATGCGGTGTGGGTCCCGTGCCCATCGGGGTCACGGGCAGAGTCGAAGTCACCTGGCTCGATGCCGATGACCGCCCGGTAGGTCTCCAACATCTGTCGAGCGCCGACCAGCTTGTTGTTGCAAGGGAAGGCGGCATCGTTCGGAGAGGCACTGCCGAAGTTGCAGGCGGTGGATACCGGAGTGTCCAACAATGGGTCGATGGGCGGCGCAGGCATCCCGTTGTCGGCGAAACTCGGGTGCTCGGGCCAGATCCCGGTGTCGATCACACCAACGACCACACCTTCACCGGTGTAACCGGCGGCGTAGGCGCCGCCACGACCGGTGAGCCCGATGAACTGGGCACTGGAGTCGGTGTGGTACTGGAGGAGCTCGTCGGGGATCACCAGCGCCACCTTGGAGGTAGCCGCCAGCTTCACGGCCTCGGCATGTGTGATCAGCGCCGAGAACCCATTCAGCGAGTTCACGTAGTCGTTGGTGATGTCACCGCTGTCGAGGCCGGCATCGGTCATCACGGCGTCATGGCTCGCTTCCAGGTCGGAGGCGGCCGCCTCGGCTGCCGCTGTGTCCAGCGCATCCTGGGAGAACTCTGTGACGAGAGGATCGTCCTCCATCACCACGATGTAACTGTCGTACTCGCCGTCCTCGACGACGGGCACTTCCTGGCCCAGATCGCCGGGCTCGGACTCCTCGGCAAGGGCCATCGGTATCGCCGTGGCGAACGCGGTCGCGAACGCCAGCAATGCGATGGGCAGCTTCCTCCTCACGTACCTTCCTCCTTGGGTTGTAGTGCCCCAGACGGTCCCGTCAGGAAGCCGCCTTCCCACAAGCGGCGTCGACCATACACCTGTCCGAGTCGGTGTCGTCAAGCGGGGGGAGGGATAAGAACGGAACGGATTACACCCAAGGCACCGGTAAAATCCAGGCCATGAACAACCTGAAGACGGTGGGGCTCCTCGCCTTCATGACCACGCTGCTGTGGATCGTGGTGACCGCCATTGGAGGCAGCTATTGGCTCGGCCTCGCCATCGCCGTCGGCTTCAACTTCCTCGCCTACTTCTTCTCCGACAAGATGGCGCTTGCTGCCAGCCGGGCCCGGCCGGTCACCGAGGAGGAGTTACCCCAGGTCTATGCCATCGTTCGTCGGCTCGCCGAGCAGAAGCGGATGCCGATGCCGTCGATCTACGTGATCGATTCGCCACAACCCAACGCCTTCGCCACCGGCCGCTCGCCAAAGAAGGCAGCGGTGGCCGTGACCACGGGGATCCTCCAGATCCTCGACTTCGACGAGCTCGAGGGAGTTCTCGCCCATGAGCTGGCCCATGTGTCCAACCGGGACATCCTGATCAGCTCGATCGCGGCGATGATCGCCGCCGCCCTCACCATGCTGGCCCGGATGGCCTTCTGGTTCGGTGGTGGTGACAGCCGGGAGAGCCCACTCGGCGCCATCGGTGCGATCCTCTCGCTGGTGATCGCTCCGATCGCCGCGATGCTGATCCGCCTCGCCATATCCAGGACCAGGGAGTTCCAGGCCGACGAGACCGGGGCCGAGACCACGGGACGCCCGATGATGCTGGCCAGCGCCTTGGAGAAGATCTCGGCCGGTACGTCGAGGATCCCGATGAACGTCAACCCCGCCACCGCCCAGCTCTTCATCGACAACCCGATGAAGGCCATGCGGGGCGGCGGTGGGATGATGCGACTGCTCAGCACGCACCCGCCCATCGACGAGCGCATCGACCGGCTCACGATGATGGCGCAGGGAGTCAAGTAGCGGTTGGTACAACCCCTGCCCGATACCTAACATCAAGCATCCCGGACCATGCCTGTCTTCAGCGTGTGTTCGGCATGCCGGGATGCCCGAGCGGCCAAAGGGAGCAGACTGTAAATCTGCCGGCTGACGCCTACGGAGGTTCGAATCCTTCTCCCGGCACCGGGCCTTCGGGCTTCTGACAACCTGGCCCCCTTAGCTCAGTCGGTAGAGCGCTTCCATGGTAAGGAAGAGGTCTTCGGTTCAAATCCGGAAGGGGGCTCGATGCGGTCGAACGGTCGGCCGCCTGAGGCGGCGTAGCTCAGTTGGTGAGAGCGCTCGACTCATAATCGAGAGGTCGGCAGTTCGAGTCTGCCCGCCGCTACATCCGATGCCGACGCCTAGCCTGCGTCGGGCGAGAGGGACAAGGAAAGGAAGAGCCGACGATGGCGAAGGCGAAGTTTGAGCGTACGAAGCCGCATGTGAATGTGGGGACGATGGGTCATATTGATCATGGGAAGACGACGTTGACGGCGGCGATTACGCGGGTGTTGGCGGATCGGGTTGGTGGTTCGAATCAGTTGACGTCGTTTGATCAGATTGATAAGGCGCCTGAGGAGCGGGAGCGGGGGATCACGATTCAGATTGCTCATGTGGAGTATGAGACGGAGTTGCGTCATTACGCCCATGTGGATATGCCGGGTCATGCGGATTACATCAAGAACATGATTACGGGGGCGGCTCAGGTGGATGGGGCGATCCTGGTGGTGTCGGCGGCTGATGGTCCGATGCCGCAGACTCGGGAGCATGTGCTTCTGGCCCGTCAGGTGGGGGTGCCGAGCATTGTGGTGTTTTTGAACAAGGTGGACATGGTCGACGATCCTGAGCTCTTGGACCTGGTCGAGCTCGAGGTCCGGGACTTGTTGACTGAGTATGAGTTTCCGGGGGATGAGGTTCCGGTGGTGCGTGGTTCGGCGTTGAAGGCGTTGGATGGGGATGATTCGGCTTCGGATCAGATCATGGAGCTGATGGATTCGGTTGATTCTTATGTGCCGGAGCCGGACCGGGACACTGATAAGCCGTTCCTGATGTCGATCGAGGACGTGTTCAGTATCACGGGTCGGGGGACGGTGGTTACGGGTCGGGTGGAGCAGGGGATTTTGAAGGTGAATGAGGAGGTGGAGATTGTTGGGATCCGCCCTACTCATAAGACGGTGGCCACCGGGATCGAAATGTTCAGAAAGCTCCTCGACGAGGGCCGTGCCGGCGACAACGTCGGAGTCCTGTTGCGTGGGGTGGGTAAGGATGAGGTGGAGCGAGGTCAGGTGCTGGCCAAGCCCGGGTCGATCACTCCGCACACCGATTTCGAAGCTCAGGTCTACGTGTTGACCAAGGAGGAGGGGGGACGGCACAACCCGTTCTTTCCCGGTTACCGGCCCCAGTTCTACTTCCGGACCACCGACGTCACCGGTTCCATCCAATTGCCCGAAGGGACCCAGATGGTGATGCCGGGAGACAACACGGAGATGAACGTGGAACTGATCGCACCGATCGCCATGGACGAAGGCCTCCGCTTCGCCATCCGAGAAGGCGGCCGCACCGTCGGCGCCGGCCGCGTAATCAAGATCCTCAAGTAGGGACAACATGCCAAGCGACAAGCGGCCCCCGTTGACGCTCGCCTGCACCGAGTGCAAGCGGCGCAACTACGTGACCACCAAGAACAAGTCGAACACCCAGGACCGCCTGGAGCTGAAGAAGTACTGCCGCTGGTGCCGGCAGCACACGGCTCACCGCGAAACCCGGTAGGGGCACAGTTAGCGTTCCAGGGATGGACCCGTCCTCCCTGGTCGACCAGGTCTATGGACCGCACCCATTTCGGGTGTGCGTGGAGAACGTGGCCGACTTCGTCTCGGTCACCGGTGACGACGCGTCGAGGTGGGCGAACGCCGCTCCGCCCGGGTTTGTTGCGGCCGCTCTGTTCGTCGTGGCGCCCGACCTGCTCAGCCAGTTCACCGACCGCTCGGTGATCCATGGGGAGCAGACCTTCACCTGGCACCGGCCATTGTCGATGGAGGCCGACCTCGAGGTTCGGGGCACGGTCTCCCGGGTCAGGGAGCGGGGCGGGGTGAACTTCGTCAACTTCGACCTTGCAATCAACGGCACGGACGGGCCGGTCGCCGAGGGATCAGCGATGTTCCTCGTCTCCGGCGCCTCTACCGCCGTCACCGGGATCGACGAGGAAGCCGAGCCTGCCCCGTTGGACAACGGGCGTCCGGCCCAGGGCCAGGTGAGTGCGTCTCGGGCCGATCTGGTCCGTTACGCGGCGGCCACCCGGGACTGGAACCCGATCCATTGGGATCACGAGGCGGCGGTGGGCGCCGGAGTTTCCGGTGTGATCGTCCACGGCTTGCTCCAGGCGTCCTGGGCCTTCGCCGCCGCCTCCCGGCTGCGCGACGGCAGCCACCCTCTCCAGTCGGCTCGGGTCCGTTTCCGGAGCCCGTTGCGCCCGGCCACACCCGCCGGCCTTCGAATCGAAGAGGCCGACGGAAAGGCGTCGGTGGTGATTTCACGAGAAGAAACCGAATTCGTCAGCGCCGCGATCGTGCTCTCCGATGAGTAACCAGCCCGATGTGCCGAGGGTCGAAAAGGACAGAGAAGCACAGCTGATCGCCAGGGCGCAGGAAGGGGACCGCGCCGCCTTTGCCGCCCTGGTCAGGGAACACGGGAATGAGGTGTATACCTTGGCTCGAAGGCTGGTGGGCGACCCGCACCTTGCGGCCGACGTGGCCCAGGAGACGATGATCCGGGCCTGGAGGGCGCTTCCCAATTTCCGCGGCGATGCCGCCTTCTCAACCTGGCTGCACCGGATAACGGTCAACGCCGCCTGGACCCAGAAGAAGCGGGCCCGGCGCCACTCCGGTGTCTCTCTCGACGAACTGGCCGAGATCGCCGCTCCGTACACGGCCGAGCACCCGGAGGTCGCCGGAGAGATCCTGGAGCTGAGAGGCCGGCTCCGCAGGGCACTCGAGTCATTGCCCGAGGCACAGCGTCAGGTCGTGATCCTGAAGGACGTATACGACTGGTCACACGCCGAGATCGCGGAGTCCATGGGGATCTCGGTCACCGCGGCCAAGGTCCGCCTGCACCGGGCACGCGCCCGGCTCGCCCGATTTCTGGAGGCGTCATGAGCGTCGTGTGTGAGTTGGCCGCGCCATTCGTGGCCAACAGTGCGGTCGACGAGACCGAGGTGGCATGGCCGTTCCGCTCGCACGCCGACGCCTGTCTGCGGTGTCAGGCCCGCCATGCTGCGATGAGCCGGACCGCACGCGAGCTCGCGGTGATGTCGGCGGAGTCCTTCACCGCCCCCCTCGACCTGGAGTGGCGGGTGATGTCAGCGCTAGAGGGCGATCTCGCCATTGCCCGCTCCTGGAAGAAGCCGGTCGCCGTGACGGCCGCGCTTCTGTCGATGGCCGCCGCCATTCTCATCTGGCGGCTTCGCCCACGCGCTCAAAACTGAGGTCGCCGGAAAGGGACTATTGACCCTGGCCTCACACCTGGCCGTCCGCTGTAGTCGATGGCATGAAAGTCCTAATTTCTGTGGCTTCGAAGCACGGGGCGACCGCCGAGATCGGCAACTCGATAGCTGCGGTTCTGGCGGCCGCGGGGAACGAGACGGTGCTGGTGGCCCCCGGGGAGGTCGACGGCATCGACGACTACGACGCGGTAGTCCTCGGCAGCGCGGTCTATGCCGGTCGCTGGATGGCAGACGCCCGAGACCTGGTCACCAGCTTCTCGTCACGGCTCCGGGAGCGCCCTGTCTGGCTGTTCTCCAGCGGGCCTCTTGGCGATCCACCCAAGCCCGACGAGGAACCGGTCGATGTCGAGCCCATAACCGAAGCCACCGGAGCCCGAGAGCACGTGGTTTTCTCGGGGAGGCTCGAGAAGAAGCTGCTCGGATTCGGCGAGAGGGCCATCGTCGCGGCCTTCCATGCTCCTGAGGGCGACTTCCGTGACTGGGACCTGATCGAGGAGTGGGCGACAGGGATCAACCGGTCCCTGCAGGAGTTGAAGCCGAGCTCTACTCGCCTCTGATAAATTCACTGCCCTGATCTCAAAGGGGTGGTGATGTCGGTTCGGCTGATCGAAAACCCGGTCCCATCGCTGGAGCGGTCCAGGTCGCTCACCGTCGAAGTCAAGACGAGCGCTTCCGATGAATCGGTGCTCGGTGTCTTGGTCGCATCAGACGATGGGGCAGAGTCGCTCCTCGGCCTCGACGCAGAGGCGTTGGCCTCGGCGGGGTTCAGCGGTGGGGTCGGACAGACGCTCACCGTTCCTCGGCCTGACGGGCCCCCTGTAGTCCTGGTCGGCGTCGGCTCGGGGCTAGATGGCGATGGCCTTCGTGACGCTGCGGCCGCCTTCGCCCGGGCTACCGAGTCTCATGGCGATCTTGCGCTGACGATTCCCGCGTTCGACTCGATCGCTCCCGCCGATGCTGCCCGCCTGGCGGTCGAAGGTGTCCTCCTCGCCAGGTACCGGTACGACCCCTTCAAGGCTGAACAGACCGTGACCCCGGTCTCCAGCCTGACTCTGGTGGTGGAAGGGAGAAGGGCAGCCGCTTCGAGACGGGGCGTGGAAAAGGGGAAGGCGACTGCGGAAGCGACCCAGATCGCACGCGATCTGGCGAACACCCCTCCTGCCAACCTCACCGCTGCCCGAATGGCCGAGGTCGCGACCAGGCTCGCCAAAGAGCGCGGCCTGGGGATCGAGGTCTTCGACAAGGACCAACTGATCGAGATGGGCTGTGGCGGCCTGCTCGGGGTGAACGCCGGGAGCAGTGAGCCCCCCCGAATGATCAAGCTCACCTACTCCCCGGCCAAGCCGCGAGGGCATCTCACCCTGGTCGGCAAGGGGATCATGTATGACGCCGGGGGAATCGCGATCAAGCCCGGCGATGCGATCCACGCCACGATGAAGAACGACATGTCCGGTGCCGGAGCCATCCTCGCCGCCATGTCGCAACTGCAGGCGCTCGGTTGCAAGACCGCAGTCACCGGTTACCTGATGTGCACCGACAACCTTCCCTCGTCGACAGCGATCGCGATGGGCGAGGTGCTGACCATCTACGGCGGCAAGACCGTCGAGGTGGAGAACACCGACGCCGAGGGCCGCCTCGTCATGGCCGACGCCCTGGTCCTGGCCACCGAGGAACCGACCGACGCCATTGTCGACATCGCCACCTTGACCGGCGCCGCCATGCGTGCGCTGGGGACCCAGGTCGCCGGCGTGATCGGGAATCATCGCGCCGTCATCGATCAGGTGGAGGCCGCAGCTGCCACCACCGGAGAATCGGTGTGGGAGTTGCCCCTGGAGCACCGGTATCGGGGCCAGATCAACTCCGACATCGCCGACATGAAGAACCTGGGAGGGCCAAACGCGGGTGCGATTACCGCGGCCCTCTTCCTCGAGGAGTTCGTCGCCGGCAAGCCCTGGGCCCACATCGATATCGCCGGCACCGCACAGAACGACCGGGACACCTCGTGGCGCCCACCGGGCTGCACCGGCTTCGGGGCCCGACTCCTCATCGAGCTCGCCCTCAACTTCACCCGACCCCGCGGCTAAAGGAGCAAGGTCTGAGCATGGACGCGACCACTGTGGAATCGGGCGGGAAGAAGTCCTTCTCTGAGCGGATGTTGGACGGTGTGGAGCGGATGGGAAACAAGGTCCCCCATCCCGTATTGATGTTTCTCTACCTGATCATCTTCATCATCGTGCTGTCGGCGATCCTCGCCTGGGCCGGAGTCAGCGCCACCGAGGAGATAGCGGTCCCGGTGGCCTCCGAAGCAGAAGTGGATGCCCACGGCGGCCTGGGCGGCTCCGACGTCCCTTCTACCCAGGAGCCTCTGGAGCCCGACTACGACCCCGAGTACGAGATCGAGACCCAGACCATCCCGGTGGTCAGCCTCCTCACCCTCGACGGCATCCGGTTCATCTTCACCTCGTTCGTCAACAACTTCGCGGGCTTCTCCGTGGTGGCGGTGGTCTTCGTGGCCATGATGGGAGTCGGTGTCGCCGAGCACGCGGGGATGATGGGGGCCCTGATCCGGAAGCTGGTGACGGTGGCGCCCAAGGGCCTCATCGCGTTCATCCTGATCTTCATCGGGGTTCTCTCCAGCATCGCCTCCGACGCCGGGTACCTGATCTTGATCCCCTTGTCGGCTGCCGCCTTCCTGACTTTGGGGAGACACCCTCTGGCAGGGATGGCGGCAGCTTTCGCCGGCGTGGGCGCGATCTTCGCGGTCAATCTCTTGATCACTCCCGTCGACAGCATGATCACCGAGATCAGCAACGAGGCCATCGCCCTGGCCGGCGGGGAGTCTTTGACTGTTGTCGCCAACTACTTCTTCTCGGTCGTGTCGAGCATCCTCATCGCAGTCGTCGCCTGGTGGGTGACGGTCAAGCTCGTCGAGCCCAGACTCGGCCCATATGAGGTCTCGGAGGCCAGCGTCGACTACGGACAGGACGAGACCGTCGACGAGGAGGGTGAAGCCAGGGGCCTCCGCTACGCGCTGTACGGCGCTCTGGCTGTGATCGCGGTCGTGGCGATTTTCACAATTCCCGGTTGGGGGCCGCTCCGCGACCCCGAGACCGGGGCAATCATCGGCAATACCCCGTTCATGGACAGCTTGATCTTCATCATCACCCTGATCTTCCTGGTGGCAGGGATCTGTTACGGGAAGGGGGCCAAGACCCTGTCCGGCAGCAACGACGTGATCGCCGGAGTCACCAAGACCTTCGCTGGGCTCTCCGGGCTGGTCTTCATGCTGCTGATGATCAGCCAGTTCATCGCCTACTTCAACTACACGAACATGCCCCGAGTCGCCGCAATCGAGATGGCCCACCTGTTGGAAACGGCGCCATTCGGCCCGCTGCCTCTGCTGGTTGCATTCATCCTGGTGATCGTGCTCCTCGACTTCATCATCCCCGGCGTGGTCCCCAAATGGGCGATCTTCGCCCCGGTGTTCATTCCGATCTTCCTCAGACTGGACGTTGCGCCCCAGACCCTGCTCGCCGCCTACCGGGTCGGCGATTCGCCGGTGAACGTGCTCACGCCGCTGATGGTCTATCTGCCGTTCATCGTCACGGTGGCCCAGCGCTACAAGAAGGATGCCGGACTGGGGACGGTGATCTCCCTGATGATCCCCTACGCGTTGTGGATCACCGTGGTCTGGGTCATCCTGTTCGCGGTGTGGTTTGCGCTCGGCATACCTCTGGGCCCGGGGTATCCGGTAAGCACCTAGCTTTCGGGGATGACTGACGCCACCGTCGTCTATCTGGTCCTTGTCGGCGTTGTCGTCCTCTTCATCTGGAACAAGCTCCCGGTGGAATTGGTGGCGGTCGGCTCGGCGCTGCTCCTCGCCGCAACCGGTGTCCTCACCCTGGACCAGGCCCTGGCCGGATTCGGCGACACCACGGTCCTCTTCATCGCGGCCCTGTTCGTGGTCAGCGAGGGCATCGATTCCACTGGTGTGACCACCTGGGCCGGCCAGCAACTGATCGAGAGCGCGGGCGGGAGCCGGGTTCGGCTCACGGTGTTGATGATGCTGCTGGTCGCGGTGCTCACCGCAGTGATCAGCGTCAACGGCGCAGTTGCGGCGCTGCTGCCCATGGTGGTCGTGATCGCCCTTCGCATGGGCCGGGCCCCTTCGCAGCTCCTGATGCCCCTCGCCTTCGGCGCCCACGCCGGCTCATTGCTAGCCCTCACAGGGACCCCGGTGCACATCCTGGTATCCGACGCCGCTATCGAGGCCGGATCGGCCGGGTTCAACTACTTCGAGTTCGGAATGGTCGGCGCACCCGTGGTGATCGGCGCGATCGCCATCGTGGTCATCTTCGGGCCTCGCCTCCTCCCCGAGCGGCATGCCGACTCGATCCCGCCTGATCTGAGCGACCACGCTCGCACCCTCATCGACCAGTACTCGCTCGCCGATTGGGTGGCCCGTCTCGAGGTCGAGCCCGGTTCGCCGCTGATTGGGTCGACGTCCGCTGCTATCGATCTCAGTCCGTATCCCGAGCTGGCGGTGGTCGGCGTGCAAGGGGAGCTGGGCGTTGCTCTCGACGCGGAAGCGCCCATTGGTATGGGGTTCGTGGTGACGGTCCGTGGGGAGTCGGAAGTCATCCACGAGTTCGCCGCCGACAACTCCCTCCGGCGCATGCCCGGGAAAACCGGGGGCAAGTTGATCGATCGCCGGGTCGGCGTGGTGGAGGTCGTCATCCCTCCACGCTCCGAGCTGATTGGGATGAAAGTGTTTCCGGGGCTGGTCACCGAGAGCGGGGACTTCGTGATCCTTGCCGTCCAGCGCCAGGGGGAGGACCTGGACCGTGGGCCGGCCAAGTTGATGGTGGGTGACACCCTGCTGCTCCAGGGGACCTGGGACGACCTCGACCGCGTCGACTCCGAACGCGATCTCCTGGTCGTCGACTCACCGTCCCTGGTCCGCCGCCAGGCGATAGCCCTCGGTCCCCGCGCCTGGTTTGCCATCGCGATCCTGGTTGCGATGGTGGTCCTGTTGGCCACCAATGCGGTGCCCGCAGTGGAGGCTGCCCTGCTGGCAGCGGGGGCGATGATCCTGACCCGGGTGGTCACCATCTATCAGGCCTATCGCTCGATCTCATGGACGACCGTTGTCCTCGTCGCTGGGATGATCCCCCTCTCGACGGCGGTAACCCAGAGCGGGGCGGCCGACGACATTGCCGGCCTCCTGCTCGATGTCGTGGGCAACGCCGGCCCGTACGTGCTCCTCCTCGGGCTGTTCGTGATCACCGCGGTGTTCGGGCAGTTGATCTCGAACATGGCCACCGCCCTGATCATGATCCCGATCGCGGTGACGGCAGCGACCGATCTCGGGATCTCGGTGCGCCCGGTGTTGATGTCGCTCACCGTGGCTGCCGCCGCCTCCTTCATCACCCCAGTGGCGACTCCGGTGAACCTGATGGTGATGGGCCCCGGGGGTTACGAGTTCGGCGACTACTGGAAGCTTGGGCTGCCCATGCTCCTGTTGTTCATGGCGGCCGCCGTGTTCCTGGTCCCGGTCTTCTGGCCCTTCTGATCGAGCCGGTCGGACTGGCCTATCGGCGGAATAGGAGCCCCGCCCCCAGGCTCACCATCATGGTCGTCACTCCGATGAAGACGGCTCTGACCATGGCCCGTTTCGGGTCGCCGCCGACGGCTCGTGCCGTCACCATCGCCGTCGCCACCAGGGCGGAAACCACCACCAAAATGGTCACTGGAATCCGCTGGCTCGTCGGGGTTAACAGGATTGCAGCGAGCGGCACCCCGGCCCCGAGAGCGAAGGCCAGGCCCGCCCAAAGGGCGGCTGAAAGCGGCTTGGACACCTCTCCCGAACCGAGGTCGGGCTCGATATCGATCTGGGCGCCCAGCGCGTCGTTGCGGCTCAACTCGGCAGCCACGGTTGCGGCGAGGTCAGGGCTCAAGCCACGGCTGACGTAGTGAGCGGCGAGCTGGGATTGCTCCTGCTCGGGCGAGAGGGCTACCCGGCGTCGCTCCTCTTCGATCCGGTGCTCCCGAGCTTCCTCCTCCAGCGACGCCTCGGTGTAGTTGGCCCCCGCCAGCGCCACGCCACCAGCCACCATCGCGGCGAAGGCCGCCACGACCATGGTGAGCCCGGTTGCCCCGGCGCCGGCCAACCCTTCGACGATG
Source organism: uncultured Acidobacteriota bacterium (assembly GCA_963780755.1). GTDB lineage: Bacteria > Actinomycetota > Acidimicrobiia > Spongiisociales > ZC4RG35 > JALYNX01. Next base: position 158,379 of record CAWACX010000002.1, on the reverse strand, counting down.
CCGGCCGTGGCGATGATCCCGTCGGTGGCGTCCACCAGCCGGCTCCGGAAGAAGGGTGTGTTCATGCCTGTCATGAGGTTCATGCGGGGACGTAGTGTCGCGGACATGATGCCGCGTCTCGTCGACCTCTCCCATCCAATCGAAGACGGAATGATCACCTATCCCGGCTTGCCCGGCCCGGTCATCACCGAGCACCTTTCCCGCGCCGAATCGGTCAGCCGCTATGAGTCGGGGACCACGTTCAGCATCGGGCGGATCGACATGATCGCCAACACCGGCACCTATCTCGATGTCCCTTTCCATCGTTTCGCGGACGGCTTCGACCTGGCAGGGCTCTCCCTCGACCTGGTCGCCGACCTTCACGGGGTCGTGGTGGAGAAAGCAGGACCGGAACTGGTCGCAAGTGATATCGAGGGCGTCGAAGTCGAGGGCCGCGCCGTCCTGTTCTCGACCGGATGGGATCGGCATTGGCGGACCGACGACTACGGCAATCCCGACCATCCCTACGTCTCTGCCGGCCTGGTCGAGGCCTTGGTCTCGGCCGGCGTCGCATTGGTCGGCATCGATTCGGTGAACATCGACGACACCAGGGGAGGGGCTCGACCGGCGCACACCGGCCTGCTCGAGGCCGGGATCCCGGTCGTCGAGCACCTCACGGGTTTGAGCCAACTCGCCGGCCTCGAGTTCCGATTCTTCGCGGTCCCACCCAAGGTGGTCGGCCTCGGCACCTTCCCGGTGCGGGCCTTCGCAATCACCGACTGACGAGGAACTCCTCGATGATCCCGGCGTACTCCTCGGGGTGGGTGCGGTAGGGGAAATGCCCGGCGCCGGCGATCAAGCGCCTTGTGGCGTTGGGGAGGGTGTGGAGCAGTTCCTCGATCACACCGTCGACCCACGCCGCCGTGTCGTCACCTTGGGTCAAGAGCACCGGAGCGGTCAGGTTCCTCAATGAACCAATGTCGGCGCGGTGGGAGTCGGGATCCTTGAGCTCGCGGAGCACGGTCGGGGTGTTGTGCAGCATACGGTCCCGGGCCTCATCGTCGAACGAGTCGAAAGTGCCCGGGCCGAACTCGCGGTCTACGTACCACTTCGCCGTCGCTCGGAAGTCTCCCTCGGCGAGCATGGCCTCCAGTTCCCGGAAGTTCTCCCACTCCCTCGCCGCGATCTCGGAGCCGGCAGGTGTCGATTCCAGGAGATCGAAGAGCCCGGGCTCGTGACACACCAACCTTCCGGAGAGGTCGGGATGAGTTGCGCCGAAGCGGAGGGCGATGTTGGACCCGTAAGAATTGGCGACGATGTTCGCTGGGGCGAGGCCGAGGTGCTCGATGAGCGCCGCCAGGTCGGCCACGTCGTCATGGATGGTCCCAACTGTCGGGTCCCCGGCGCTCTTGCCATGGCCCCTGAGGTCGTAGCTGACGACCTGGAAGGTGGTGCTCAGATAGGGGACAACCGGGCTCCAGGTCCTGCGATCGGTCCAGGAGCCATGCACCAGGACCAGAGGAACTCCGGTTCCGTCGATCTGGTAGGCGATTGGGGTCTCGTTGAGGTTGGCGACTGGCATCGATGCCCAGTCTGCCTCAGGGACCGTGGAGCAGCCTCTGCATCTCCCACATCTTCTCCACGAATTCTGCGTGGGTTGGGGGTGGAGGGTCGGGGATGGTGAAGAACGGCGAGCGATAGGGGCGATTGGGCCGGGCCTCGCCCAGCACCGTTCCGTCGGGTCGAAGGAAGGTGAGTGCACCGGGCGTGCCTTTGATCTGCCATCCCGCCTGATGGACCAGCACGTGATGGTGCCGGCAGAGCAAGACCAGATTGTCGAGTTTGGTCTCGCCGCCCTCACTCCAGTGGTGGAGATGGTGGGCGTCGCACCAGTTGGCGGGCTTGTCACAGCCTGGAAAGACACAACCCATGTCCCGGGCGGTGATGGCAGCACGCAACGCGGGTGTGACCAGTCTCTTCGTCCTTCCCACGTCGAGAGGCTGGCTCTCCGGTCCGAAGACGACACGGGTCAGATTGGCGTCACACGAGATTCGCCGGATCTCGTCGGCAGTGAGGAAGGTGCCTTGGGCGGTCTCGGATAGGCCAGCACCGCGCTGGCCGAAGGTCTCGGCGGAGACGTGCACGATGATGTCGGGCCGTTGCGATGAGCCGTTGAGGATGTCGATCAACATGTCGGCTCTGCGGGCCGGGGCCGAGCGAGTGTCTTCCTCGGCGGGAGGCCCCGGATCGAGCTGTGCGATGAGCCGCTCCCCGGATTCGATGTCCATCCACCCGTTGAGGCGGACCATGTCACCCTCTCGTCGCAGGGTCAGCGACCGGAGATCCCTGACCAGGTCGCGCTGGGAGGCGAGCTCGTCGGTCGCCAACCGGTCCAGCCAATAGTCGAGCTGTTTGCGCAGGTCCCGCACCAGAGGTGTCGACAAGGCGAGCGCCACGAGCTCGGCCTCCGCATCAGGGAAGGCGTCGGGAGCTGCGAACAATGCGGCCAGCAGGAGGTCGACCTGGGCGCCGCTCAGGGATCCTTCTCGATAGGACTTGGCAGTCAGAGGAGCCCTGGTTAGACCGTTGGCCCGGGTCACAAACCGCTGGGCCTCACCGGGATGAAGCGACATGCGCTGCTTGAGGAGGGCCGTCATCGACGAATAGCCATCACGGGTGAAGGCTTTCGAGGCACCAGCGTCGGCGACCAGGTCCATGAGTCGGGCTTCGTCACGGTCCCGCTTGAGGAACAGCACCTCGAGCTCCTCGACCATGTCCTCGGGCGCGACGTCGGGTGGGGCCTCGGGTCCAGTTTCGGCTGATTCCAGGACAGCGAACATATGTTCGTTAACTTACCGACCCCCTGTGACAGGTTCTAGAGGGTTGTTCAGGATTCTTTTCTACGTCCGCCAAGGTCGACAACGCTCGACGGCGAGGGGAGCGGGATGAGTTGGATTTCATAGGATGCGCCTCATGACCGAGCGCCCGACCAGGGAGCAACTCGAGGCAGCCCACTGTTGGTGGGACGCTGCCGATCGAGTGCCGGGGCGGCCGGAGATGACCGAGTTCCGTCGCCGGCTTCGATACCACCAAGCCCAGTGGCGGGAGGCGAACGGGCACCCGATCGGCACTCAGCCGCTGGCACCGCGGCCGAACGACACCAAGGTGAGCCCGGTGGGGAGCCGAATGCCGCTCGACTACGCGAAGGACACCGGCGCCAACTTCCTGACCAAGAGCGCTCTGCAGGCTGCCAGAGACCGGACCTCGAACATCGAGCCCCACCAGAGCTTCGATCACCAGCGCCTCTGGGCCGATCTCCTCTCTTCGGTGGCGATGTCGTTCAACCTGTTGGGCGATCTGGCGGCCGACCTTGAACTGGCCGACCGTGCGGTTCACGCCTGGTGGCCGGACGCACCGGGGACCGTCTCCGACATCCGCTTCGCCCACTCGCCGGGCCGCTTCGACGACCTGTACCTGGGAAACCTCAGCGACTTCGAGGCGGCATTCATCCTCGATCTGGACGATGGCACCAAGGGGATCGTGAGCATCAACGCCAACTACCACGAGCGGATCAAGCCAGAGACTCCGAAGCCGATCCGCGCCGAGCACTACGGCTCGATCGCCGAGAGATCAGGCGTCTTCGCACCAGGGGCGATCGCCTTGGTCAACCGCCGCAGCGACCTTCTCGAGATGTGGCTCCGGCACTTGTTGCTCCTGTCGATGCTGCAACATCCCAGCGGGGCCTGGGCTTGGGGCCGTCACGTCGTCCTCTACCCCGAGGGGAGCCCCGATTTCGTCGAGGCAACCGCGCGCTACAGCGACCTCCTGGTGGACCGTTCCACCTTCTCCACGATGACGATCGAGGATCTGCTCGACTCGGGTCAACTACCTACTAAGGCAACGACATCTCTGCGTTGGCGTTACGTCCCCGGCTAGACCACGACCTCCCGACCATCCTCGATAGCCACGGTCTGCTGCACCAGGGCACCGGCCGGCTCGTAGACGGCGAAGACTGCACCTTGCGACGTGACCTCGGAAGAGGAGAGCTTCATGGAACCCGGGACGGCGCCTTCCCCAAACAGCCGCTTTCCCTGGCCCAACACCACAGGGAAGGTGAACACGTTGAATTCGTCGACCAAGCCCGCTTCCAGGAGTGTTTGGATCAGGCCGTGGCTGCCGTGAACTTGGAGCTCCCGGCCTGGCCGCTCCTTCAGCTCCCGAACTGCGGCGACCACATCTCCGGAGATGGGATGCGAGTTCTTCCATTCGAGGCTGTCGGGCCGACTGGTGGGGACATGCTTGGGAAAAGTGTTGAGGGCGACGGCGACGATGTCGTCCGGGTCGGTCACCTGCGGCCAGTACGAGTACATCATGTCGTAGGTGGTCCGGCCGAGCAGGATCTCGTCAGCGCGGCTGAAGATGTCGGTGATGATGCGTCCGAAGTCCTCGTCGGCGAGGGGGACCATCCAGCCTCCGAGGTCGAACCCGTTGCTGCGGTCCTCTTCAGGCCCGCCGGGCCCCTGCATCACTCCGTCGACGCTGACGAAGGTGGTCACGGTCAGTTTCATGGCTGTCTCCTTGCTCGAGAGCACACATGGTGCCGGTCTTCACCACATCCACGAATGGGAGGCGCCGAATTCGACACAGTCGGCGCATTCTCGCCATGGCAGACTCTTTCGATGGGGCGCCTGGAGCTGGTCACGATCGTCGTCGACGACTACGACCCTGCGATCGAATTCTTCGTGGGAATCCTTGGTTTCGAGCTGGTCGAGGACTCCCCGTCGCTCACCAACGATGGTCGTCCCAAGCGATGGGTGGTCGTGCGACCTCGTGGCGCGGAGACCGGCATCCTGCTCGCCCAGGCCGACGGGGAACAGCAAGAGCTTGCGGTCGGAAACCAGGCCGGAGGTCGGGTCGGTTTCTTCCTCCGGGTCGACGACTTCGATGCCAGCTACGACCGGATGCTCGGTGCCGGCGTGGAATTCGCTACCGAGCCGCGCACCGAGGAATACGGGCGCGTCGTGGTGTTCGTGGACATCTGTGGCAATCGGTGGGACCTCCTCGGCCCGGCTCGATCGGCGTCATAGCCTGAGCGCGTGACCCAGCAGGGGGCCGAGCCCAGGTCCTGGAAGAAGCCAGCCGGCTACGCGGCCGCGGCCATCGTGGTCGTTGTCATCGCCGTTTCGGCTTCGACGGACGAGGAAGTTGTCCCCTCATCGACTTCGGTGACTTCTGCCGGTTCGTCGACGACAGTCGGCTCGACCTCATCGTCGACAACGAGCAACTCGACCGTGGTCTCGTCCGCTCCTTCCACAACTGTCGCGCCCTCCCCCAGCACCACGGCCAGAGAGACCCCGACGACGACCGAGCCTCCGACCACCACGACAACCGTGACCATTGTCGGCGGGGTACCGGCTGTGGTCCGCTCGGTCACCGACGGCGACACCATCCGGGTGGATTACGCAGGTGGTAGCAACGTTCCGGTTCGGCTCATCGGCATCAACTCCCCAGAGACGGGCGAATGCTTCGCCGCCGAGGCTTCGGGCGCACTTCGCAGCCTGATCGGTGATCAGCAGGTATGGATGGTCACGGACGTGAATGAGGTTGATCAGTTCAACCGTTTGCTTCGATACCTGTACCGAGGCGATGGGCTCTTCGTCAACGAATGGATGGTGCGCAACGGGTACGCACTGGCTCGCGAGTACCCGCCTGACACCGCTCAGGCGTCGATTCTGGCCGCCGCCCAGTTCGAAGCCGAACAGAACGGCAGTGGGCTCTGGGCCGCGGACGCGTGCGGCGCACCTTCGACCTCGGCGCTGGCCATCACGCATGTCGAGTACAACGCTCCCGGAAACGACAACGAGAACCTCGACGGGGAATGGGTTGAGATCGGGAACACGGGCACCGGGTCCACGGCGATGGATGGGTGGGTCCTGAAAGACGAGTCAGCAAGCCACCGCTTTGGCTTCCCCGGGGCTTTCACCTTCAGGGCAGGTTCGTCGGTGCGAGTGGTCACTGGCTGCGGCGCGGACACCTCGACGCAGCTCTACTGGTGCAGCCCTGGAGCCGTTTGGAACAACGATGGGGATACGGCGTTCCTCCTAGATCCGGCTGGAAACATCCACAGCCAGCTCTCGTACTAGGCATCGGCGGCCGGCCTCAGCTGTCGCTGCCCTGCGGTCGCACCTTCTTAGTCACCAGTCAGTTGTTCTTGCCGAGTTGTCGGGCCACGTGTTCTCGTTCAGCGGCTTGATGCCGAAACCGGCCATCAACGCCGAGGCTATCCCCGTGCTCCCGGCTGCGTGATCGTCACGACGGGTTGTGCCGCGCTCTGACTTCCTAGCATCGACCAGACGATCCAAGATGGCGTCGAATCGGTCGCCGCTGTCCTAGAGAAAGCCCATATGCCCCGTCTGCAGTACAAGAGTTTCGCCTCGCCGTCCGAAATTCGGCCGTTTCCCAATGGGCATGCCGAGCTCGTAACCCTGGATGAGTCGGTGGTCGGGCGATCGGTCTTCGAACCCGGTTGGCGATGGTCGACGGACATGGCGGCACTCGTCGGAACGAGTACCTGCCAACTACACCACCTCGGCTATTCGATCTCAGGCGTAATGCATGTCGTCATGGACGATGGCCAGGAGCTGGACATTCCGCCGGGGTCCGTGTTTGAGATCCCATCGGGTCACGACGCCTGGGTCGTGGGCGACGACCCATTTGTGACCGTTGAGTGGACGAGCGCACGCACCTTTGGGTTTGCCCGGGAAGAACCAGGCGAGGGGGTCCTGGTGACCGTGCTGTTCACGGATGTGGTCGACTCGACGGCAACGTTGCAAAGGATCGGCGACACCGCCTGGCGTGAACTCCTGCGAGCGCACAACCTTCGGCTCCGTGACGAACTGAATGTCTTTCAGGGACGCGAGGTGAAAACGACCGGTGATGGATTCCTCGCCGTGTTCGACGGAGCAGCGCGAGCGGTGCGTTGCGCGGCGGCGATGGCGCGCACAGCGAGCGAAATGGGACTGCCGATTCGAACAGGGTTGCACACTGGCGAGGTCGAATTCGTTGGCAGCGACGCCCGCGGTCTAGCCGTCCACGTGGCAGCTCGCGTCATGTCGCTCGCCGGTCCGGACGAAGTCCTTGTGTCGTCGACCACGTATGACCTTCTCGAGGGCTCGGGATTGACACTGGAGGATGCAGGCACCCACGAGATGAAAGGTCTGCCCGGTGCCAGGAAGGTGTTCCGGCTTGCCCCTGGGGCACCGTGAGGGCCCGTCGCGCAGTAGTCACCGCGTGCTCACTTGAAGAATCGGTGAGTCACGTCGGAAGCCCCAGATCGTGCAGTAAATGCCCAGGAAAGCCTCCCAGATGAACTCCGGAGCCACCAAGAGGCCAGGAACCGTGCTGTCACCACCCCACCAGCCGAAGAGCGTGCCGAGGCTTGAAATCAGAAGGACTGGCCCCCCGATCATGCCGAACCACGTCATGCGCCGCGGTACGAGGCCAGACGTGTACATCAGGTAGCCCAGTATCAGTCCATTCCCAAAGGGGACGACGAATCCGGGGCCGAACAGGAACGTCCAATCCTTGAGCGCCCCGAGCGATACGGCGAGGTCGGCTGCACCCGGAGAGCTCTGGCGCAGACTCACGATCCCGAGCACAAAGATGATCCCGCCGGCAATGAAGACGCACTCGATGATCCGAGCAGCGAGGTAGCCGATGGCGAGGACCTTGCTCTGCCTCTTGGCGATCGGATACAGAACGACGGCCGTCCCGACGTTCGCAATGATGAGGAGAAACTCCAAGAGGACCGCGAGGTAGATCTGGCTGTCATTCCCGCTACCTGCGATGTAGCCGGCCGGGTCGTCGAGGACTGGCTGGAAGAGAAAGAAGGCCGGGATCGATGTGAGGAACGTGATGATGAACAGCACCCCGAAGATCCGGGCGTTCCTCTGATCGGTTTCCATCTTGTCTCCCCTGCGGATGTGTGACTCCGCGGATAGCTTTCTACTACCTATACCTCCCGCCCAACCACCGAGTTTCCACACCCCGTCGATGCCCTTATACTTTGCCCTTCCCGCGAACCCCCTAGGGGTGTAGCTCGAATTGGTAGAGCGCCGGTCTCCAAAACCGGAGGTTGGGGGTTCGAGTCCCTCCGCCCCTGCCAGACTTGATTCAGATTGAGGCTTAGGAAGTAGCGATGAACCGAGAGATGCGCCGGCTTCAAGAGCGCGAAGAGCGGCTCCAGAAGAAGCAGGACCCAGAAAAGGGCAAGGGGACCAAGCGCGCCTCGGCGAGCCCGGCCAAGCCCCAGGCCGAGCGCAAATCGTTCTTCAGGCGCCTCGGCGACTACCTGCACGAGGTGCGCCAGGAGCTGCGCAAGGTCACCTGGCCCACCCGGGAGCAGATGATCGCCTTCACCACCGTGACTGTCCTCACGTGCGTGATCCTGACCGGTGTCGTCTTCGCGCTCGATGTAGCCATGAAGGAGTTCGTGTTCTGGCTGGTGACCAAGACCGGATGAGCGATGCAGTCGAGACCGTGGACACCGTCGAGGTCGAGCTCGTAGAGGAGCTGATCGAGGAGGTCGAGTCCGTCCAGCCGGCCAGCCCCTACGACCTGCCCGGGGACTGGTACGTCATCCACTCCTATTCGGGATACGAGAACAAGGTCAAGGCCAACCTCGAGACCCGGATCCAGTCGATGCACATGGGGGACCGGATCTTCGAAGTCCACATCCCCATGGAAGACGTCGTCGAGTTCAAGGGTGGGAAGAAGGTCACCGTCCCCAAGAAGGTCTTCCCCGGATACATCCTGGTGCGAATGACCCTGGACGATGACTCCTGGTACGCGGTCCGCAACACCCCGGGTGTCACTGGCTTCGTCGCCGGTAACGCCCAGAAGCCGACCCCACTCTCCCGACGCGAGGTCGAGCGCTTCCTCGGCGTCCAGGAGGAAGAGGAGAAGACCAAGCCTCGCTTCAAGCCCGACTGGGAGGTCGGGGAGCAGGTGCGGGTCGTCACCGGCCCCTTCGCCGACTTCAACGGCGTCATCGAGGACATCAATATCGATCAGCAGAAGATCGTGGTGCTGGTCAACATCTTCGGCCGGGACACTCCTGTCGAGCTCGGCTTCGAGGACATTCAGAAGAACTAAGCCCGGAGCACCGAGCTTGGGCATCGATCAACAGGATGAGAAATGGGTAGACGAAGACTTGTAACGACGCTGAAACTGCAATTGCCCGCGGGGCAAGCGACACCGGCGCCCCCGGTGGGGACCGCCCTCGGCCCGCACGGGGTCAACCTGATGGACTTCGTCAAGGCGTACAACGACGCCACGGCGAGCCAGCGGGGTCAGATCATCCCGGTCGAGGTCTCGATCTACGAGGACCGCTCGTTCGACTTCGTGATGAAGACCCCTCCGGCTGCCGCCCTGCTTCGCCAGGCGGCCAAGGTGGAGAAGGGCTCCGGGGAGCCGAACAAGGTCAAGGTGGGCACGGTGACCCGGGCCCAGGTCAAGGAGATCGCAGAGATCAAGATGACCGATCTCAACGCCAACGACGTCGACGGCGCCATGAAGATCGTCGAGGGCACCGCCCGTTCGATGGGAATCAACGTCGCCGACTGAGTCGGCGCAAGTGGGAGGCCGTGAAGGCCGCCTGGACCACAAGGAGAGAAAATGGCAAGGCATGGCAAGAAGTACCGCGAGTCCGCGATGCGGTACGACAAGCAGACCCAGTACCAACCACGTGAAGCACTGGAGTTGGTGAAGACCCTGGCTCCTGCGAAGTTCGACGAGACCGTTGAAGCCGCTTTCAACCTGGGCATCGATCCCAAGAAGGCAGACCAGTTGGTCAGGGGCACGGTGTCCCTTCCCCACGGCACCGGGAAAACGGTCCGGGTGGCCGCCTTCGTGTCGGCGGACAAGGAGAAAGAGGCTACCGAGGCCGGCGCCGACGTCGTGGGAGGCAAGGAACTGGTCGAGCAGCTCTCGGCCGGCCGTGAGCTCGACTTCGACATCGCCATCGCCACCCCGGACTTGATGGCCGAAGTCGGGAAATTGGGCAAGATCCTGGGTCCCCGAGGCCTGATGCCCAACCCCAAGGCTGGGACCGTCACCCAGGACGTCGGAAAGACCGTCTCCGAGTTCAAGGCGGGCCGGATCGAGTACCGCAATGACCGATACGGAAACGTGCAAGTCCCGGTGGGCAAGGTCTCCTTCGATGTCGACCAGTTGACGTCGAACCTGGCCGCAATCTCTGGTGAGCTGCTCCGGGCCAAGCCGTCGTCGTCCAAGGGCCGTTACATGCGCCAGCTCTCGGTCTCCTCGACGATGGGGCCCGGCGTGAAGGTGGATGTCGGGATCCTCGACGATTTCGTCAAAGCCAGCAGCTGACGCCGCAACGAGTCGACCACTGAAAGAGCCCCCGGTATCGGGGGCTCTTTCTCAGGAGTAGGGGGATCTCCGTGCTCCGGCTTCACCGTGGGCTGTAATGGCTTCGGCTGCCAGGTCCACCGTCCGCACGGGCCGACGACTCATCTGTGGACCAGGGTAGGGGCTGGTCTTCCAATGTCGGCTCGTGGCCATTACTTCTGGGTCCGGAGAGCGGGCGGGGGCGGTCAGGGAACCCGCCCGGGCTCACACGGAGACCCCCTGTTCTCAATGGTGCAAGTGTCGCGCGGCTTCCACAGCCTGTCCAGGGAGAATCTGGAAAGCGGGTCAGCCCAACAGAATCAGGAATTCGTGGAATGCGCGGTCGAACGCCTCGGGCTGTTCCAGGCTGGGGAGGTGGGCCGCGCCCGGGATCACTACCGCAGGCCGGTCGCTTGTCCGCTCGGCGAGATGGATGGCAGCCGCTCGGATGTCGGGAAGGTCGTGCCCACCAACGACGACCAGCGTGGGAGCCTTGAGATCTTCCATCCGCTCAGCGGCGGGAGGATCGAGGGGGACGACCAACTCATCTCGTGCCTTCTCGGTCTCCAGGGCAATTCGATCCATTGTCCGTACCAGGTCGAAGAGCCCGGAGTCGACCTCGGATCGGGCCCGGTCGACCCCCACCACCCAGATCTCGGTCTCCAGGTCAGCAGCGCGGTCGAGGTCGCCACTCTTGAATGCGGCCACGACGTCGGGCCATTGCTCAGGCTCGTATTCCGCGTCCGGCCCTACGAAGCCGGGGGACCAAGCCCCGATCAGGACCAAGCCCCGCACCCGGCCGGGCGCGGCTAGCGCCAGGTCGATGGCGGTCCCGCCTCCCATCGAGCAGCCGACTATCACCGCGGGTTCGTCGATCTCCAGGTGGTCGAGGACAGCAAGGGCATCGTCGTGTGTCGAGTAGGGGCTCTCTCCGAGCTGAGACCAACCGAAGCCCTGGGCGTCGAAGCGGATCATCTGCAGCCCATCCGGGACCGAGCCGAACTGGGGTCCCCACATCCGGCTGTCGGCCACTCCTGCATGGATTAACAAGACGGGCGCGCCCTCGCCGGCTATCTCGTAGTAGAGCCGGGCGTCACCGGATGGGGCGTAGCCGGTGCTGGGATCGGTCATAGAGAAACCCTAGGTTCCAGGTTTGGCTCTCGCGACAGGCGTCGAATTGCTGTGCGTGACCGCACCGGTACAATCCGGCCTGCAACTCCAATAATCCTCGGCCCCAGACCGTCGGTGTCCCCAGGACTCAAAGGCGAAAGCCGCCCACGCAGGTCGCTCCTCACAGAGCCCCTTGTCCATGGTCGAGGGGCTTATTGATGTCTACAGGAGGAGCGAAATGCCAAGACCAGAGAAGGTCCAGGCGGTTGCCGACATCAAAGAGAGGCTCGAAGGCGCCGAAGCGGTGTTCCTGACCGAATACCGCGGACTGACCGTCAAGGCGGTCCAGACGCTTCGGAGAAGCCTGAGGGCCAGCGGGGCCGATTACAAGGTGGTCAAGATGAGTCTCGCCCAGCGCGCCGCAGGCGAGGCCGGGGTCGATGGGCTCAACGAGTACCTCCTGGGCCCGACCGCCATCGCGTTCGCCAACAGCGATCCGGTGGCGACTGCCAAGGCGCTCAAGGACTTCTCGAAGGCCAACGAGGTCTTCGTGCTCAAGGCCGGCCTGCTCTCGGGGAATGTCCTCACACCTGAGGAAGTCTCCAAGCTCGCCGACATCGAGCCCCGACCCGTGCTGCTGGCCAAGATCGCAGGGGCCGCCAAGGCGCCGTTGAGCGCTGCGGCCGGCATGTTTGCGTCCTTCAACCGCAGCGCAGCAACGATGTTCAACCAGCTACTGGAGAAGAAGGAGTCAGGCGCACATCTGGCTGAAGGGGCCTCCGAGGAGGCCACTCTGCCCGCCGATGAGCCCACGACCACGACGGCCGACCAGGCCGAGGAGGAATGATCAATGGCCACCAAAGCCAAGATGACCACTGATGAATTGATGAGCGTCTTCGAGGAGATGACCGTCCTCGAGCTCAAGGAGTTCCTCGACGCTTTCGAGGAGAAGTTCGAAGTCACCGCTGCCGCCCCCGTGGCCATGGCCGCGGCTCCCGCCGCAGGTGGCGACGGCGGCGCAGCCGCTGCCGTCGAGGAGAAGGACGAGTTCGATGTCGTCCTCACCAGCGCGGGCGCTCAGAAGATCCAGGTGATCAAGGAAGTGCGCGGCCTGACCTCCCTCGGCCTCAAGGAGGCCAAGGACCTCGTCGATGGCGCTCCGGCCAATGTGCTGGAAGCCGTCGAGAAGGAAGTCGCCGAGAAGGCGAAGGCGGTCCTCGAGGGTGCCGGAGCGACGGTAGAGCTCAAGTAACACGTTCTACGTAATACGTATCACGTAGTGCGCGATGGCCCCCGTTTCGGGGGCCATCGTCATTTGACGCCGAAGTACTCGGTGACCACCGGGGTCTCGCGCTCCCGCAGCAGGACGTTGGCGTCGAGTAGTTCCAGGTTTTGGGCGAGGCTGGTCGCCGCCTCGGGAAGCGGGGTCTCGGCGAAGAACGCCTTGACGTCGGCTGCGATCTCGGGCTGGGACAGTCCGGACAGGCCCTCCGTGATCCGGCGTTTGGTCATCCCCGGCATCTGTGCCAGGACGTCGGGCCACCGGGTCCGCGGCGCTTTCCCATGCCGAGGGCCCACCCTTCCCCACCAGGAGGCGCGCCAGCACCCAGAATCCGTCCTGGGTGCGAATGTCGCCGTTGATGATGCGGTCGACGGTCGTCACCACCTGGTCCTTGGTGGGGACCGCAGCCACCGATCGCAGGTATCGGAGCTGGTCGAGGGGAGTGCCCGCTTCCCGATAGGTGTTCCAAAGCCGGTCGTACTCGTCGGGGCCCCCGTGCCGGGCGTAGACGGAGAGCGCCGCGGTCGCCACCTCAGGGTCGAGGTCCTCACCACCGAGCAGCGAGTCGACGGCTTGTCGTGCCCGCTCGATCGTCGCTTCGTCGTGGCCGACGTTGCCCATGGCTGCGATCAGGTCTCCACGCAACTTCCGGGTGAGATCGCTGTCATCGGCGCCGGGCTCCCACCCGAGCCTGCGGTGGGCGGGGCCGACCAGGTCCCGCACGTACTTCTCGAACGCAGGGCGGGCCTCGTCGGACAGGGCGTGATGCTCGATCGCGGCCAGCCCGCCGGTGATGACCGACCAGATCGCCTGTTCCTTCTCCTCGCCGAACGCTCCCACCAGGTCGAGGAAGTCGGACGCCGGGAGTTGAGAGGAGCGGATCATCGCCCACGTGTCGGAGACGAGCCCGTAGCGCTCGATGTCGTCGAGGTCATCAAGATGGGAGAGAAGGCGGGCGAAGAGCTGTTCGGAGTATCGGGTCCGATAGAAGCCATGGCCGCCGGCGTTGGCCACGACGAACTCGAGGTCGCCCTCGATCTCGACGGTCACCTCGTCGTCGGAGAGGAGGACCTTGTGATCGAAGTCGCGCCCACCCGCTCTTCCCCGGAGCTGGACCGGGACCTTCCAGATCGTGGTGTCGCTCTCATCGGGGATAGCAAGGAAGCGGCGCTGGCTGAGCTTGACCCCGCTGCCGGCCGCCTGGACGTCGATCTGGGGGAATCCCCGCTGGTAGACCCAGGTGTCCATGATCTCGCCGACGGGCCAGTCGGATGCACCGTCCAGCCCTTCCCAGAGGTCGGTGGTGACGGTGTTGGCGTACTCGTGTTTCCGCAGATAGTTCCCGATGCCCTTGCGGAACTGTTCGGTGCCGATGAACTGCTCGATCATCCAGAGCACCGCCGATCCTTTTCCGTAGGTGATGGCATCGAACATCTCGTCGACCTCGCGCGGCGAGTTGACCTCGAACTCGATCGGGCGGGTGGTGTGCAGCTGGTCCGTCCCCATCGCCCAGGGGATCTCGAGGTTGGCGAAGGACAACCACCTCTTCCACTCCGGCATCTTGGCGTCGGTGGCCTTGAGCTCCATGAAGCTTGCGAATGCCTCGTTGAGCCACGCACCCTCCCACCACCGCATAGTGACCAGGTTGCCGAACCACTGATGAGCAACCTCGTGGCCGATCACGTCGAGGCTGTTCTGCAGCTCGCCCTGGCTGGCCCGGGCCTTGTCCACCACCAGGTAGGTCTCCCGATATGTGATCAAGCCGACGTTCTCCATGGCGCCGGCGGCGAAGTCGGGGATCGCGATGTGGTCCAACTTGTCCCCGGGATAAGGGATGCCGTAGTAGTCGGAGAGATACTCGAAGCAGAAGGTGGCGTTTTCCATCGCCATATCCGTCAGGTGAAGGTTTCCCTGGGGCACGATGATCCGGATCGGCGTCCCCCTGACCACCACCGGATCGGTGGCTTCGAACGGCCCAACGATGAACGCCAGGAGATAGGTCGACATCTTCATGGTTGGCGCGAAGCGGATCTCGACGCGCCCGTCCTCGAGGTCGGTGCGGGACTCCTCGCCGGTGTTGGAGAAGGCTGCCAGCCCGGGAGCGATCACCATCGTGGTCTGGAAGGTCGCCTTGATGTCCGGCTCGTCCCAGCACGGGAACACCCTCCGGGCATCGGTGGCCTGGCATTGTGAGGTGGCTATCGGGTGCTCGACACCGTCCGGGTCCTTGTAGGTGGAGCGGTAGAGGCCGCGGAGCTGGTCGTTGATGATCCCGGTGTATTCGATCTCCAGTTGATAGGTGCCGGGAGCCAGCGGCGAGGCGAGGGGGAGCGTGGCCCGCTCGAACTCCTCGTCGTAGGATCTCTCGCCGATCTCGATCGTGCCCGCTTCGGAGGTCACCCGGGCGGCCCCGATCGTGATCTCGGCGCAGTTGAGGACGATGGAGTCGACCTCTTCGACGACCCCGATCGTGATCGAGACCCGCCCGTCGAAGGTGAAGGTCTCGAGGTCTGGCTCGAGCGTCAGTTCATAGGCCGCAGGTATGACCAGGCGCGGCAAGCGATAGGGGTTGTCGGACAAATTCCCAGCCTCGACAGTCGTACGGACCTGGAAATGCTACCGACCGAAAACCAGCCTTCTACCCCGAATCCTGTGAATCGGGGCGCGGGCTTTACCCTGCCCTCCATGGACGATCGTTCCACGATCCTGGTGGCGGTCAACGGTCCCGACGGGCCGGGGATCAGCGCCGGCTTGATGCAGGTCCTGGCCGACTCCGGAGCCGAGATCTACGACGTGGAGCAGATCGTGGTCCGGGGCCGGCTCACACTCAATGTGCTGATCGGTGTCGCCGGCGAGAAGTCGACAATCGGCGAGCTCCTCTTCTTCGGATGGCAACGAGGGCTCCATATCGAATTCGAAGTCGTCGACGACGCTCCCACCCCTACCAAGGCGATGTCGGCCGTGACCGTGATCGGGATGCGGATCGGCCCCGAGGAGTTCGGAGCGGTGGCGACGGCCATCGCTGCCGGCAACGGGAACATCGAGCGCATCTTCCGGCTCTCCCGGTATCCGGTGGTCTCCTATGAGTTGCTGGTCTCGGATGGCGACATCTCCTTGATACGAGAGGGCCTGGTCCTCGCCGCGGCCCAACTGCCCATCGACGTCGCCATCCAACCCGACGGCCTCGAGCGTCGGGCGAAGCGCATGGTGATCATGGACGTCGACTCGACGCTGATCCAGCACGAGGTGATCAACCTCCTGGCGCGGGAGGCCGGCGTCGAGGAGCAGGTGTCCGAAATGACCCACCTGGCGCTGACCGGCGAGATGGACTTCGAAACGTCGCTACGGGAGCGGGTGGCAATGCTGAAAGGAGTGGATCAGCTCGCCTTGACCCGGGTGTTCGAGAACATCACCCTGACCAGCGGGGCCCGGACCTTCATCAGGACCTTGAAGCGCCTGGGCATGGTCACCGCGATCGTCTCCGCTGGGTTCACCAGGTTCACCAACGTCATCGCCGCCGACCTCGGGATCGACTACTCGTTGTCCAACACACTGGTGGACGTCGACGGGGTGCTCACCGGCGAACTGACGGGGGAGTTCGTCGACGGGCCAGGCAAGGCCCGGTTCCTCAGGTCGATCGCCGAGGCCGAGGGGATTCCCCTGTCGCAGGTCGTGGCCGTCGGTGATGGAGCCAACGATCTCGACATGCTCGCAGCGGCCGGGCTCGGCATCGCCTTCAACGCCAAACCGGTGGTCCGGGAGCGGGCCGACACCGCGATCTCGGTGCCCTACCTCGACGCCATCCTCTTCATCATGGGCATCCAGCGCCAGCACGTGGAGGACGCCGACGCCTCCGATCCCGGGTTCCAAGTGCCCGACCGGATCGAAGTTCCCGGCATCCCGCCGGTCTAATTGCCGGCCGACTTTGCCTGAGGCCGTTACCACTCCCGATGGAAGAACTCGCCACGGGGGTGGTCCACTCTCTCGAAGGTGTGGGCCCCGAAGTAGTCCCGTTGCGCCTGGATCAGGTCGGCGGGCAGCCGCGCCGACCGCATCGCGTTGAAATAGGAGAGAGCGCTGGAATACGCGGGCACCGGGACCCCGGCATGAGCGGCGCCTGCCACCACATTGCCCCAACCGCCCTCCGCCTCGCGCAACGCATTGGCGAAGAACTCGTCCTCTGCCAGGTCGGGAAGACCGGGATCACGCAGGTAGGCGGCGGTGATGTCGTCGAGGAACGCGGCGCGGATGATGCAGCCCGCCCGCCAAATCGAGGCGATGCTCCCCGGCTCGAGGTCCCAACCATGCTCTTCCGAAGCCGCCCGCATCAGTCGGAAGCCCTGGGCGTAGGAGATGATTTTCGAGGCATACAGGGCCTGCTCGACATCGTCCAGGGTCAGGGTCAGGTCACCGTGAGGCCCCAACGGGAAGATCTCGGCCGCCCTCTTTCGTGAATCGGGGTCGGAGCTGACGATCCGTGCGTAGACAGCCTCCGCCACCAGGGGAGTCGGCTCGCCGAGGTCCAGGGAGGCGACCACGGTCCACTTCCCGGTTCCCTTCTGTCCTGCGGCATCGAGGATCAGGTCCACCATGGGTGCCCCGTTCTCCGTGGCTGCCAGGATTTCGCTGGTGATCTCGATCAGATAGGAGCGGAGCCGTCCCCGGTTCCACTCGGCGAAGACCTCCGAGATCTCGGCGGGCTCCATGTTCAGCCCTCGTCGGAACAGGTCATAGGCCTCGGCAATGACCTGCATGTCCCCGTATTCGATCCCGTTATGGACCATCTTCACGAAATGCCCGGCGCCGCCTGGGCCGATCCACTCGCAACACGGCGTCCCGTCGCCGGCCCTTGCCGCGATCCCCTTCAGGATGGGCTCGACACGTTGCCAGGCCGCGGGACTGCCGCCCGGCATGAGCGAGGGCCCATGTCTGGCCCCCTCTTCGCCACCCGAGATCCCGACCCCGAGGTAGAGCAACCCCATCGCCTCGACCTCGACCCGGCGGCGCTCGGTGTCGGTGTAGAGGGAGTTGCCGCCATCGATGATGATGTCTCCGGGCTCGAGGAGTGGCGACAGGTCGGCGATCAATTGGTCGACCGGCGCTCCGGCCTTGATCATGAGCAGGACAACCCGCGGGGTCTCCAGCGAGGCCACGACCTCCTCCAGGGTCCCGGCGCCGATCATCGGCTTGGACGCGGCCTCGCCACGCATGAACTCGTCGGTCACGGACCGGGTCCGGTTGTAGACGACCACCCGGTTCCCGGCATCCGCCAGGTTGAGGGCGAGGTTGGCGCCCATCACTGCGAGGCCCACCACTGCGATATCGGCGCGGTCGCTCATTGGCGGCGAGGGTACCGGGGCGCTCGCACACATCCGGGCGGTTGCGTACTCTCGCCGGTCGTGGCCAAGGTCAGAATCGGGATCGATATTGGTGGGTCCGGGGTCAAAGGAGCCCTTGTCGACACCAACGCGGGCATTTTGGTCTCTGACCGTGTCAGGTTCGACACGCCGAAGCCGGCAACGCCTGAAGGGCTAGCCGCCGAGGTCGGCTCGCTGGTGAAGAAGCTCGGCGGCAAAGGCCCCATCGGCATCGGCTTTCCCGCCGTGCTCAAAGGGGGTTGGATCCTCACCGCCTCCAACATCGACATGTCCTGCATCGGTGTGAACGCGGTTGAGCTGTTCTCCAACGCCACCGGGCGCGAGGTGTTCGTCATCAACGACGCCGACGCGGCCGGCGTTGGCGAATACCGCTTTGGTGCCGTGAAGGACGAGATGGGCACGGTGATCGTCCTCACGTTTGGGACCGGGATCGGCAGTGCCATCCTCCACGACGGCCGGCTGATCCCGAACGTGGAGCTCGGTCAGATCGAGCTGCGGGGGATTCAGCCCGCTGAGCTCTACTTCTCTGCCAAGGCGATGACCGACGAAGGCCTCACCTGGGCGGAATGGGGGAAGCGCGCCAACGAGTTCGTGAGCCACGTGGCAGCCATGTTCAGCCCCGATCGGATAATCGTCGGCGGTGGGGTGGTCTCGAAGTGGGAAGCCTTCGCCGAGGCGTTCGACCCCGCCCTCCCAGTGGCGCCGGCGGCACTCCGCAAGAACGCCGGCATCATCGGCGCCGCCAGCCTGGTGGCTACCGGCTGAAGGCTGCGAACCGGGTTCGGGCAGTCTCCGGCACGCGGACCTCGAGGATCGTGCCCTGGTCGTCGTGCTTCTCCTCGATCACCTCACCGGCCCGATGTGCAGCGGCAACGACATCTCCCCGGTCGTAGGGGATCTCCAGGGTGAGTGTGACCATCGTGGGTGCCAGGAGCTCACTGACCCGGGCCAGCAACGTGTCGAGGCCGATCCCGTCCATGGCCGAGATCATCACCGCGTCGGGGTAGAGGTTGGCGAGGCGCTGCACCTCCAACTCCGACATTGCGTCGACCTTGTTGATGACGATCAGCTCCGGGATCGAGGCGGCGTCGATCTCCAACAGCACTTCCCGGACTGCAGCCAGCTGGCCGGCAGGGTCCTGGTCGGTGCCGTCGACGAGATGTAGGAGAAGATCGGCCTCGGCGACTTCGGCCAGGGTCGACTGGAACGCCTCGACGAGATGGTGGGGTAGGCGCCGCACGAAGCCAACGGTGTCGGCTACCAGCGCAACTCGGTGGTCTGGTAATTCGAGGCGCCTCACCGTGGAGTCGAGGGTGGCAAACAAGCGGTCCTCGACCAGGGCACCGGCATCGGTGAGCGCATTGAGCAGGGTGGACTTCCCGGCATTGGTGTAGCCGACGATCGACACCTGCTGGATCTCCGACCTCTTGCGCGACTTGCGCTGGGTTGCCCGGTGCTGGACGGTCTCTTTGAGCTCTCGCTCCAGCTTCGAGATCCGCTGCACGATCCGTCGCCGATCGGTCTCGAGCTTGGTCTCTCCCGGTCCCCTCGCCAGCACCCCGGCACCCTGCTGCGACATGGCCTTGCCCTTCCCCCGGAGTCGGGGCAGGTAGTAACGGAGCAGGGCCAGCTCCACCTGGATCGACCCGACCCGGGAAGTCGCATGCTGGGCGAAGATGTCGAGGATCAACGCTTCCCGGTCGACGACGTCGCATTCGAAAAGACTGTTGCAGGTTGCGCTGCTGCCCCGGGTTGAGCTGGTTGTCGAATACCACGAGGTCGATGTCCAGGGCGCGGGTCAGCGTGGCCAGCTCACCCGCCTTCCCGGAGCCGATGAACGTGGCAGGGTCGATCTGGCGGCGGTGCACCAGTTCCCGATCGACGGCCTCGGCGCCGGCGGTGTCGGTGAGCAGTTCGAGCTCGTCGAGGCTGCGCTCGGCCTCGAAGCCGGTCATACCGGGAAGCTCGACGCCGACCAGGAAGGCGCGCTGAACCCTGACCTCGAGGTCGGTGACGGTTGCGGTCAGCCGGCGGCGGCTGCGGGAGGTGCGATCGTTAGTCATTAGGCGTGGGCTTGGCGGGCCGCCGATGATTGCCGAGTCGACCCGCTGATGCCGGCGCATTTAGCAGCGCTCAGAGGTATTGGCCCTCGTCCCCGACGTGCTCCAACTCCTCTTCGGCAATGATCTGTGACTCACGCACCGCGATCACCGGCTTGCCCGATGAGGGCCAGATGAAGCGCCAGGCTCCCATGGGGACCGCCCAGAAGCGTTGACCGGTCTGCACGTCGACCAGGGCGAGGGCGTCGTTTCCGTCCTTGGTCCCGATCGGGACAAGGAGGCCGGAGCGGGTGGTCGACTCCTCCGGAGAGTGACCGACACGCCATCCGGGCATCACTTTGTAGCCGTTGTCGTGGAAGATGGGTAGGCCGCTCGTCATCATCGTTCCCCCTGATTCTCGCAGGTCGTCCGGGCAACGGCGAGACCGCGACGACGGTCAGTCGGTAGGGTTTGGTGGCCATGGCCGACAAATCGAACTTCTCCGAGGCGCTCGAATACCACTCGAGCCCCCGCCCGGGAAAGATCGCGATCAGGTCCACCAAACCCACCGCCACCCAGGCGGACCTGAGCCTGGCCTACACCCCGGGAGTGGCCGAACCATGCCTGGTGATCGCCGACGACCCCGAGGCGGCGTTCAAGTTCACCAACAGGGGGAATCTGGTCGCCGTGGTGTCCAACGGGACTGCGGTGCTCGGCCTGGGGAACATCGGACCCCTTGCCGGGAAGCCGGTGATGGAGGGGAAGGCAGTCCTCTTCAAGCGGTTCGCGGACATCGACGTCTTCGACTTGGAGATCGACGCTACCGACCCTGACGACGTGGTCCGCTTCTGCGAGATGCTGGCCCCCACCGTGGGCGGGATCAACCTGGAGGACATCAAGGCACCGGAGTGCTTCTACATCGAAGAGACGCTTCGGGACCGCCTCGACATCCCGGTGTTCCACGACGACCAGCACGGGACGGCCATCATCGGGGCCGCCGGGTTCCTCAATGCGTTGGAGCTCACCGGACGAGACATCGCCAAGACCCGCGTGGTCTTTGCCGGAGCCGGCGCCGCCGGCATCGCCTCTGCCCGCTTCTTCATCGAGTTGGGCGTGGACCCGGCCAATGTCCTGTTGACCGACACCAAGGGCGTGATCCACAGCGAGCGTGACGATCTCACCGACATCAAGAGGGAGTTCGCGGTCCAGACCGATGCCCGGACTCTGGCCGACGCCCTGGAAGGCGCTGATTCGCTGATCGGGGTATCGGTGGCAGGGACGGTCTCCAAGGAGATGGTGCAGTCGATGGCACCCGACCCGATCGTCTTCGCCCTCGCCAACCCCGATCCCGAGATCCCGTATCCCGATGCTCGGGCCGCACGGGACGACGTGATCATGGCCACCGGTCGCAGTGACTACCCGAACCAGGTGAACAACGTGCTGGGCTTTCCTTTCATCTTCCGAGGGGCTCTCGACGTCCGGGCTCGTGCCGTCTCCGAGAAGATGAAGATCGCCGCCGCCCGGGCCCTCGCTGACCTGGCCAAAGAGCCGGTCCCCGACTCGGTGCTCAGGGCGTACGACCTGGAGCGGCTCCAGTTCGGCCCCGACTATCTGATCCCCAAGCCGTTCGATCCTCAGGGTCCTGTGGACCGTGGCTCCCGCGGTGGCCAAGGCGGCGATGGACGAGGGCCTGGCCGGCGCGCCGATCGAGGACTTCGACGAGTACCGGGCCCAGCTCCAGACCAGGTTCCGGGCCTCGCACAGCCTGATCAACGCGATCACCACCAAGGCCATGGAACAGCCGAAGAAGGTGGTCTACCCCCACGCCGACGACATCCGGTTGATCCGTGCCGCCCGACGGGTCGCCGACGAGGGAATCGCCAGGCCGGTGCTCCTCGGGGATGTCGCGCGCATCGAGGCGTTGGCGGACGGGTCGGGGCTCTCCCTGGATGGGATGGAGGTCATCGACCACGTCAACGAGACCGCGGAGCGCAACCGTTACGCCGCCGACCTCGAAGAGCTACGCCGCCACCGCGGGCTCTCCCTCAAGGAGGCCTGGGCGCAGACTGCCGATCCCAACATGTACGCCTGTCTCATGGTGCGGGAGGGGAAGGCGGATGCCGTCCTCGGCGGCCTCAACACCTACTACCCGGACACCATCCGCCCCGCGCTCCAGGTCCTCAAGGTCGAAGAGGGGCGCTCCATCGTGAGCTCGGTGTACCTGGTCGTGGTCCAGGGCACCGCCTTCTTCTTCACCGATTGCGCGGTCAACATCGAGCCGACCGCCGAGCAACTGGCGGAGATCGCCCTCGCCGCCGCCACCACCGCCCAGAACGAGTTCGACCGCGACCCCCGGGTGGCTTTCATCAGCTACTCGGACTTCGGCTCCGCCGGAGGTGGCGAGCCGGCCCGGGTGCGACGGGCGGTGGAGCTGTTCCGGCTCGCCCGCCCTGACATCCCGGTCGACGGCGAGATGCAGGCCGACACCGCGGTGATGCCCGAGCTGCTCAAGGATCGTCGGCCCGACGGGCCCTTGGGCCGTGAGGCCAACGTCCTGGTCTTCCCCAACCTGACCGCGGCCAACGCCTCCTACAAGCTGCTCAACCGCCTCGGTGACGCCGAGGTGATCGGCCCCATCCTCAGCGGCCTCTCCAAGACCGTCCACGTCCTCCAGCGCGATGCCTCGGTCAACGACGTGGTCAACATGACCGCGATCGCGGTGGCGGAAGCCCAGCGCCGGGAGCGGGCCGGCCAGTAACAGCCGTTACGGTTCTCAGCTTGAGGGAACCTGAGGCCAACAACGAACTGCGCGGATTGGGCGATCTCTTGGCACTGGCCATCGAGCGGGCGACGACCCCGGTCGAGGGCATGCATCGGGCCATCGCCGACCGCTCCTTGCGGTGGACCGGGTCGACCGGCAAATCAACCAGGCAGGCGATCGACTCCACACTCGCCGGGCTCTATGGAGCGATCCGGGCTACTGGATCTGCGTTGGGAACGACGGTCGGGCTGAGCGAGATGGTGGCAGGAGACAGAGGCCAGCTGGTCTCGGGATCGCCCCTGGGGAGCCGGCTGCAGGCGGTGGTCAACGCGACTTGGGGGGACGAGCTCGAGCAACGCGGCAACGGCTTGCGCATCGAAATGGGAGTTCGCAACTCGGAAGGGGCGACAGTCCATCTCACCCCCGAAGACCTCGCCGTTGGCTTCCCGTCGGCCACTCCAAGGTTGGTCGTGCTGGTCCATGGGCTGGGACGGACCGAAAGTTGCTGGCTCGGCGGCAGTGGCCAGGTGGGTCTGTGGGACCGACTCGATGCAGACCCATCAGTCACACCGCTCATGGTTCGCTTCAACTCGGGGAGGCGGGTGTCCGACAACGGCGCGGAGTTGGCCCGGCTCCTCGAAGAGGTGTGGCGGACCTGGCCGGTGCCTATCGAATCGATGGCTCTGGTGGGTCACTCGATGGGCGGGCTCGTGATCCGGAGTGCGTGCCATGCCGGGAAGGACGCCCAACACCGCTGGCTGGACACCGCGGACCAGCTGATCACGGTGGGCACTCCCCATCTGGGCGCTCCCCTGGAAAAGGCAGCAAACGTGGTTTCGTGGGGGCTCCGAGTCGCACCCGAGAGCCGCCCGCTTGCCGATCTCCTCGACGCCCGAAGCGTCGGGATCAAGGACCTCCGCTTCGGCGCCATCGTCGAGGACGATTGGCAAGGCGTCGAGCCCGACGCGCTCTTGTCTGACACCGTAAGCAACCTCCCGCCGGTGGAGGGTGTCGAGCAGCATTTTGTCGCCGCAGTCATCACCTCGGACCCGAAACATCCTTTGGGTGCATTGCTCGGCGATCTCATGGTCCGTGCTTCGAGTGGGACCGGTCGGGGAAGGCGACGCAAGGTCGATGCAACGGAGATCCGCGTGCTCGGCGGGCGACGACACTTCAACCTGCTCTACGACCGAGAGGTGCTGGACCAGGTTGTCGCCTGGCTGGGTTCAGCGGTCCTTCCAGTACTCCTCGTAATGGACATTGCCCCGGGCCTTGCCGTGGTCGATGGTGAACCCCCGCTCGTGGAGTAACTGGCAGACGCCAACCACGCCGGGAAAGGTCATCTCGTCGTCCGACCATTTGGGGAGGCCGATCATCGCCGGGTTGCCGCAGAGGAACACGTGTGTGCTCGTCGGGTCGAGTGGCCGTCCCAGCTCCTCCTCCAGACGGCCCGAGGTGATCATGTCCTGGATGTAGACCTTGTTCCCCTCGTTCTCCGGCTCCCGGGTGGTGAGGACCACGTACTTGTAGGTCGGGTGGCGTTCTTCGACCATCGCTTGCTGACTGGTGTAGGCCAGGTCGTCCCGGTAGCGGACGCAGACCAGGTTGAGGATCGGGCCTTCGTGGCCGCGGCTCAACAACTCGCGACTCATCGCATTCTGCGGCGCCTCACCGGTGCCGGTGCTGAGGAACACCACGCTGTCCGTTGGATTGACCCCTTCCAACGTGTAATGCCCCGTGAACTTGCGCCCCATGAAGATCCGGTCGCCGACCCCCTTCATGAAGATGCGCGGGGTCAGGGCAGGGATCTCTTCCTCACCCGGTCGCACCTTGACGATGTAGAACTCCACCTCGTCCCAACGCGGCGGCAACAGGTTGCCCTCGTCGTCCACCATCGAGCTCGAGATCGAATAGGAGCGGCGGGCGAGCTTGGCCCGCTGACCGGCCGGGAGCTCCTCGACGGCCTCGTCGGAGCGTGGCTCCCAGTACCCGAGTGCGAGCGTGGTGTACTGCCCCGGCAGGTACGGGTCGACCGGCTGGTCGGGTCGGACCATCATCACCCACAGGTCCTCGTTGTGGGCCCGGATCTCGCTCAGAGTCGCGTTGTAGTGCTGCACGCGCAGCGCCTCGTCCTCCTCTGCCGAGACGAAGCTGTCGGCTGGCGGGTAGTAGACGAACAGACCGCTGATGATCTCGGCGGCCTCGGCGAGCGCATCCTCTTCCCAGGCGACGTCCTTGCGGACCGCGACCGTGTTGGAGAGGACGTGGACGTGATCGATCCCATCGTCCGCAGCGATCAGCCGTCGGGCGAGCTCCGACGGGGGCCCCTCCCCGTCAATGGCTCCTCTGAAGAGCTCGACCCCGTCCTGGCCGGTCAGCGAGCGGTCGGTGCTGAACAGGGCCACCGTTCCCAGGGCAACCGAGCTCACTTCGATGCGCTGGCCCATCGGCTCAAGCTACCGAGTTGGGAAGATCGAGTCGAAGAAGGGGGTTCCCGACACCATGGACCATTCAATCGAAGAGGCCTTGGCGCGCGGTGGGATCGCCGACATCACCACTACCGGGCGCCAGACCGGCCTGCCGCGGCGGGTGGAGATCTACTTCCACCAGTTCGACGGCGAGTACTACCTGACGGGCCGCCCCGGGTTCAAGCGGGACTGGGTGGCCAACATCCTGGCCCACCCCGAATTCACCCTGCACCTGAAGCGGGGCCTCGAAGCCGATGTGCCGGTGGTCGGTGAGCCCGAGCCCAACCCCGAGAAGCGGGCCGCCATCCTCATCCGCGCCCTGACCGAGAACTGGGGCGTTGAGCCCGCCAAGGCGACGGCCCATATCGGCAATTACGTGGACGCCGCTCCGTTCATACGGTTTCGGCCGGCGGGGCCTGGGTGACCTCGACCGGGAGGTGCTGCTCGACGTCACGCATGCCGAGGCCGATCAGGATGAAAACGACTCCCATAAGCGCCGCCATCGCGGCCACTCCGAAGGAGACCACCGAGGTGAAGAGCGATGCCTGAAGGAAGGAAGCGGTCATTGCCGTCTCCCGCAACGGATCTTCGCGGTCCAACTCGGCGTAGTAGAGGCCGCCGGTGGCTTCGAGGGCATGCTGTTCGATGACCTTGGCCTCGCAATACGCGGTGAACGGATCATCGACCGGCTGTCCGGGCATGCAAGCGTCGTCCGAAGTCACAATCTGCTGATCTCCGAGAGTGTCGGCCACCACGAACCAGGTGGTCACCCCTCCGACGATCAATAGGACTCCGAGGACGATGGCGCCGATCGATGCAGCTCTTCTCACTTGAGGCTCCTTTTTCTTGGTCCAGAACCTACACCTACCGCTGTTCCCAGCGGCCGAAGAGGGTCGAAAGGCCCGCCGCCCAGGGTTGATGGACCCTAATTGCGGGTAGGACGTCCCCTGCCCATCCCGCCACCACTTGTACCATCGATGCCCAGACATGCCTGAACGATCCTTTGGAAGGACCATCCGATACCGCCGTAACAAGCTCGGGATGAGCCAGGCGAAGCTCGCCGAGTTGGTCGGCCGCTCTGCAACGACCATCAGGAGTTGGGAGCGTGACATGTCGGTTCCCACCGACAATGGGGTGGTCAATGCCCTGGCCGCCGTTCTCGACATCGACAAACGCTCTCTCTTTGAGAAGGCCGGATTGGAACTGCCGGTCGAGGAGACCAGCCCGACCGTGGAACAGGCTCTGGCCAGCCTCAGTGCAGACTCCCGAGGTTCCATGATGGGCGGATCGGCGCCGGCCTTGTCCGACGAGCCCGAACGCTCACCGGTCGGGGTGGAGGATCCCTACCCCGTCTTCGAGCTGGACCTCGCCGATCCTCCAGAACCGTCCACGGAAGTGGCGGCAGTCCCGGAGCCGGTCGAGGACCCGGAATCGCCCGCCGAGGATTCGGTCCCGATCGGGGAACCAACGGCCCCGGACGACACGTTGTGGAAAGCACCGGTAACCTCAAACATGGCTTCACCCACTCCAGCACCCGCATTCGCAGAGCCCCCGGAGCCATTCGTCCTGTCGGCGGCGACCCCACCCTTGGTCGAGCCCTCGTATATGGAGGACTCCTCCCAGCGCCAGCTCTACCGGGTCAGGAACCTGGCCACCATCGTCCTGCTTGTGGCCCTGGTCATCATCCTTCTCTGGGCCTTTTCCAGCACCATCGATGCCCTGGGCTCATGGTGGGACGACTTCTTCGGAACCCTCAAACTCTGAGCCGCTGAGCTCTCCGCCCGGGCCATAACCCGGCGCCATGCCTCCTAACGTTGGCTCTATGGGGTCGAGATGAGCCGGGACGGTCTGGAGACACTCATCGTCGGCGGCGGGCCGGCCGGCCTCTACTTGTCGATTCTCCTCGCCCAACAAAGCGCCGGGCACCGGGTCCGCGTCCTGGAGCGAAATCAGCCGGGAGACGCTTACGGGTTCGGTGTTGTCTTCAGCGACGAGACACTGGACAACTTCCAATCCGCAGATCAGGAGAGCTACGCAACTCTTGTGTCCGGCTTTCGTCGCTGGGGGGAGATCAGGGTCCACCACCCGGACGGGCGGGACTTCGTGTCCGGCGGACATGGGTTCTCTTCGGTGAGTCGCAAGCGGCTTCTCGAGATCCTGACCGAACGCGCCGGGACGTTGGGAGTGGCCGTCGAATTCGGCACCCCGGTCACCGACCTCGCCTCGTTGGGCCATGCCGACCTGATCGTCGGCGCCGACGGGGCCAACTCCATAGTCCGCCGTGAGCTTGCCGGCGAGGTCGGCCCCACCGTTGATGAGCGTCGCAACCACTACATCTGGTTCGGCACAGACCGGGTGTTCTCCGAGTTCAACTTCATCTTTGGCGACACTCCGCACGGGATGGTCTGGGCCCACATCTATCCGTACAGCGACGAGGGGAGCACCTTCATCGTCGAGACCTCGCCCGAGACCTGGGCCGCGCTCGGGTTCGACGCCACGTCAGGCGATTCGCTCCCTCCCGGCTCCAGTGATCAATTCGCCCTGGATCGCTGCACCGAGCTGTTCTCGGCCCACCTCGGCGGTCATCGCCTGATAGGCAACAAGTCGCGGTGGCTTCGCTTTCCAACCGTGACCTGTGCCCGCTGGCATCACCAGAACGTGGTCCTCATCGGTGACGCCGCGCACACCGCTCACTTCTCGGTCGGGTCCGGCACCAAGCTGGCGATGGAGGATGCAATTTCCCTCAGCGGGGCTCTCGGCGCCGACGCACCGCTCCACGAGGCTCTTGCCTCCTATGAGAGGGCGCGGCGCCCCGAGGTGCAGAGCCTGCAACGGGCGGCGAGGGCGAGCCTGGAGTGGTTCGAGGGAGCCGACCGCTACCGGAGCCTCGACCCCGAGCAGTTCGTGTTCAGCATGCTCACCCGAAGCCAGCGGGTCACCTACGACAACCTCCGGGTCCGCGATGCCGGGTACATGGAGAGCGTCGACTCCTGGTACGCCTCCGCCGACCACGGTTCCCCACGACCGATCGACCCCGGGATCCCCCCGATGTTCCACCCACTCCGGCTGCGGGACCTGATCCTTCCCAACCGGATCGTGGTATCGCCGATGGACCAATACACCGCGGTCGACGGGATGCCCAATGAGTGGCACCTGGTGCATCTCGGCAGCCGGGCGGTGGGGGGAGCGGGGCTGGTGATGACCGAGATGACCTGTGTGTCCAGGGAGGCCCGGATCAGCCCGGGGTGCACCGGGATCTGGAATGAGGAACAGGCCGATGGCTGGGCCAGAGTGGTCGACTTCGTCCACGACCACACCAACTCCCGGATCGGGCTCCAGATCGGGCACGCCGGTCGCAAGGGATCGACCAAGCTGATGTGGGAGGGCGACTCCGAGCCGCTCGAGTCCGGGAACTGGGACCTGATCGCGCCGTCACCGATTCCCTACCGGCCCGACAGCCAGATCCCCAAGGAGATGACCCGGGAGGACATGGACCTGGTCGTCGACCAGCACCTCGAGGCAACGCGGTTGGGCGACCGGGCCGGGTTCGACCTCCTCGAGCTCCACTTCGCCCATGGCTATCTCCTGTCGAGCTTCCTGACGCCCCTTTCCAACCAGCGAGGGGACGAATACGGGGGCTCGCTCCGGAACCGGATGAGGTTTCCGCTCGAGGTGTTCGCTGCGGTCCGGGAGGCGTGGCCGGAGCACAAGCCGATCTCGGTGCGCATCTCCGCCACGGACTGGGTGCCCGGTGGGTTCGACGGTGACGACGCGGTCGCTTTCGCACGGGAGCTCAAGGCGCTGGGGTGCGACATCGTCGACGTCTCCACCGGCCAGACCACGATCGATGCCGACCCCGATTATGGGCGCCTCTATCAGACGCCATACAGCGACCGAATTCGACACGAAGCCCAAATCCCGACCATGACCGTCGGTGCAGTGTCGAGCATCGACGACGTGCACAACATCCTGGTCTCGGGGAGGGCGGATCTCTGCGTCCTGGCTCGGCCCCACCTGGTCGACCCATATTGGACGCTGAACGCGGCCATCGACCTCGGCTACGCCGACTTCGACTTTCCCAACCAATACCTCTCTGGGCTCAATGCCCGTAGGCGCTTCCAGGACCCGATTCCACCGGACGTGTTCCGGGGGTGAGAAAAAAGCTGGCACCAAGGCACCGGGGCGTGGCAGACTGCACTCACCAGAGAAAGGAGGTGGTCCTAGGTTGTATGAAAGTCTTTGGACTCTGGAGGTGGTCGAGCGCTGAGCGGCGCTGACCGCGTGCGCCGCTCGTCCTTCGGGACCGGTGGCGACTCCACACTCGGACCACCCGGCTTTTGGACACCACGGACCTCGTCCATTCGTGGCGGCGTCATCGCCGAAGCAACGCCAAAGCTGAACTTCTGAGAGAAGGCCCCCGGTTCGCCGGGGGCCTTCTCACGTGTCGAAGCCGTTGTCAGCCATCCACTCGTCGTTGAACACCTTCGAGAGGTAGCCGCGCCCGGAGTCGGGGAGGATGACCACCACGAGCCGGCTGGTGTCTTCGGCGGCGACGACGAGAGCGGCATGGGCCGCCATCCCGCACGAGCCACCCACCAGGATCCCCTCTTCGTGTGCCAGGCGGCGGGTCATCGCAAACGAGTCGGCGTCGGTCACCTCGATCCAGCGGTCGATCAGGTCGAGCTCGACGGTCTCGGGGTAGAAGTCCTCACCCACTCCCTCCACCGAGTACTGGTGAACTTGGGAGCTGTCATCCGCGGTGTAGATCGACCCCTCAGGATCGACGCCAACCACGAGCACCGACGGATTCTGCTCTCTCAGGTAGCGGCTCACCCCGGAGATGGTGCCTCCGGTGCCGACCCCGATCACGACGACCTCCACCGCCCCCGCGGTCTGCTTCCAGATCTCGGGGCCGGTCGTGAGGTAGTGCGCCTCGGGATTGGCCGGGTTCGAGTATTGGTCGGGATGAAAGGCGCCATCGATCTCGGAGGCCAGGCGCCGGGCAACCCCGTAGTAGGAGTCGGGGTGCTCGGGAAGGAGGTCGGTGGGGGTGACTATCACTTCGGCCCCGTAGGCCTTCAACAGGTCCTGCTTCTCCTTGGAGACCTTGTCGGGCACGGTGCAGATCACCCGGTAGCCGCGCACTGCGCCGATCATCGCCAGTCCGACGCCCGTGTTGCCGGAGGTGGGTTCGACGATGGTCCCGCCGGGCCGGAGGAGCCCTGACTTCTCGGCGGCGTCGATCATGGAAATCGCGATCCGCTCCTTGATCGAGCCCCCGGGGTTGGTCGACTCCAGCTTGGCCACCAGGTTCCCCGGCGGGTGAATTCTGGAGAGGCGGATCAGTGGGGTGTCGCCGACCGTTGCCACCACGTCGGGATGGATTTCCATGCACCCCCCATCGTAATTTGGACCGACAGGTCACCATCTGAGCCCTGACGACCCAAATTTCGGGGGGTCTAACCTCCCGAGCGTGCCTCGCCTCGCCCGCTATGCCTGGTTCGTAGTCGGTTTCAACGTCCTGGTGATCCTGCTCGGCGCCCTGGTACGGGCGACCGGCAGCGGGGCGGGATGCGGGTCGTCATGGCCCACCTGCCAGGGAGTCCTGGTCCCCGAGATGGAGGGTGCCACCGCCATCGAGTTCACCCACCGCGCCATGAGCGGGCTGGCGCTGGTCCTTGTGGGCGTACTCGCAGTTCTGGTCTGGCGCGGAACTCGAGCGCGGCGAGCCGGCCCGGCTCGGAGCGAGCCTCTCCGTCGTGGCCATCGTCATCGAGGCCCTGATCGGCGCAATGATCGTCCTCGCCGACTGGGTCGCCGATGACGCCTCACTTGCCCGGGTAGTCGCGGTCCCGCTGCATCTGGTCAACACTCTCTTCCTGCTGGCGGCGCTGACCCTGACCGCCTTCTGGCTCGCCGGTGGCCGACGGCTCGACTTCAGGGCCGAGCCCACCGTGACCCGGTGGGTCATCGCCGGAGGTGTAGCCCTGGTCCTGATTGCGGCCTCCGGCGCGGTCACCGCCCTCGCCGACACCCTGTTCCCCAAGTCGGGCGCTGGGAGCCTGGAGGAGTCGCACTTTCTCACCGACCTCCGTGTCATCCACCCCGTTCTCGCCCTGGCCGCCTCATCGATTGCCTGGTGGATCTCGGGGAGGAGTGCAGGCCCGCGTTCGGCCGCGGCGAGAGCAGTGCCCGCCTTGGTGGGGGCGATGCTGATCACCGGGGCGATCAACGTCGCCCTTGGGGTGCCCTCATGGATGCAGCTGGTGCACCTGGCCCTCGCCGACGCGCTTTGGATTGCCTACGTGCTCACATCGGCCGGGGCGCTCCAGGTCCCGAGCGAGGTGAGCCAACCGGTCTGAACGGGTCAGTCCCAGAGGCTGAGGATCACTGCAACGATCGAATAGGCGATGATGGCGTTGACCCCGTTGATCAACCAGTACAAGCGCCCCTTCTGCTCGTAGAGCTGGCTGACCAGGGCGCCGACCACACCGAATCCGATCCCCAAGGCCGCGCCCAGTGCCAGCCCGTCTTGCCAAGAGTCGGCGTCCATCGCGTTCACCAGCAGAGCGATGACGATCGTGGTCACGAAATAGCCGAGGAAGGTTGGGATCAGAATCATCGCCAGCGGTGGGCCTTCCCCGGGAGTCACCTTGGCCGCCTGCTGCCAGGCATTGCTCAGGGGCGGGATCGAGTACCAGACCGCGCTGAATGCAAACCAGGCTACGGCTGCCACCAGGACGGCCACCCAGTTCAAATCGTCGAAGAAATCGAAAATCATTGCGTGTTCCTTCCTGCCGAATCGAGGTCGAAGTATGCCAGGGCCGGTTGCGGCGGCGCCTCTTCGATCAGCCCGCGAGTTGCTCCCGTAGCGCCTGGGGATCGGCCGTGGGGAGGTTGCAGACATGGCCCTCACAGAGGTAGGCCAGGGTGGTGCCCGACTCCGCGGCGCGCCCTTGGAGGAGTGGTACCCGGTCCTCTTCACTCCGGGAGTAGGCGAAGGCCATGTGAGGTCGGAACCGCTCCCAGTACACGGCGGAGAGAGGCTCCGGGTCGGGGCCGACCACCGCCAGTTCGCGAAGGCCGCTCATGGCGTGCAGGGTGGAGAGATGGTGGCCCACCATCGCCGGGTAACTCCCGACTAGGGCAGCCGTGGTCCCAAGTGCCTCGATGGCCGACTGGCGCCACCTGTCCGCCCCGGTGTAGCC
Organism: uncultured Acidobacteriota bacterium; assembly: GCA_963780755.1. Classification (GTDB taxonomy): domain Bacteria; phylum Actinomycetota; class Acidimicrobiia; order Spongiisociales; family ZC4RG35; genus JALYNX01. Next base: position 125,744 of record CAWACX010000002.1, on the reverse strand, counting down.
GTGAAGGATCAGGAGCGCTTCGGCGGCCATGGCGTTGCCCGAGGGGAGTGGGTTGTCGATCGGGTCCCTGGGTCGCTTGATCAGCTTCTCCGCGTCCTGTGCGGTGTCGAAGAGGCCTCCCTCCGGGGCGCCGAACCGGGTCGGGATGATGCTTGCCAGCTCCGCTCCCACCTCGTACCACCGCACTTCGCCAGTGGCGGCGTAGAGGGCAAAGAGACCAACGGCGAGGCCGCCGTAGTCCTCGAGAAACCCCGCCACCCGCGCCTGGCCCTGCCGCCAGGACCTCATTGCGACCCCGTCCGCGATCAGGTTGTCCACGAGAAAGCCGCCGGTTTGGATGGCTGCCTGCAGGTATCGCTCGTCGGATAGCGCGGCGCCGGCCTCGGCCATCGCCCGGAGTGCCAGGCCGTTCCACGAGGCGACCACCTTGTCGTCGAGGCCGGGCCGCACCCGCGCCGCACGGGCCTCGAGGAGCCGGTCTCTGATCGCCGCCATGCGGTCGGTCATGGGCTCGCGGGTCGGGCGGTAGAGGATGTTGGAGCCCTCGAAGTTGCCATGCCGTGAAGCACCGAAGAACCGGGCAGCCTCGGTCGCGTCCTCCTCGCCGAGCACCTCGGTCAGGTCGCCGAGGGACCACACGTAGAACTTGCCCTCGACACCCTCAGAGTCGGCGTCTTCCGCCGAGTAGAAGCCGCCGTCGGGATGGTGGAGGTCGGCGAGCAGGTAGTCGAGGGTGGAGCGGGCGACCTCGATGAAGCGGGGCTCGTCGAGCTCGATGCCTGACCAGAGGTAGATCCGGGCCAGCTGGGCGTTGTCGTAGAGCATCTTCTCGAAATGAGGGACCAGCCACTGGTTGTCCACCGAGTAGCGGGCGAACCCGCCTCCGAGCTGATCGTGGATCCCGCCGTCCGCCATCTCGTGCAGAGTCCGGCGCAGCATCTCCCCTCCCCGCTCGCCCCACGGCTCGCCGTGGGTTCGGAGCAGGAACTCCAGGATCGGCTGTTGCGGAAACTTGGGGGCGTTGCCGAAACCACCGTTGATCGGATCGAACGAAGCTGCGATGTTGCGGTGGGCCTCAGCCAGGGCCTCCACACCGGGGAGGTCTTCGGCAATGGGCATCTCCCGGCTTATCGCCTCCATCAGCCGCCCGGACTGCTCCAGCACCTCGCTGCGACGGTTGACCCAGGCATCGGAGACTGCGGCCATGACCCGCTTGAAGGAGGGCATCCCCTGCCGGTCATCGGGAGGGAAATAGGTCCCCGCGAAGAATGGCTCCCCATCGGGTGTCAGCCACACCGTCATCGGCCATCCCCCGCGGCCTGTCATCGTCTGGACGGCTTCCATGTAGACCGAGTCGACGTCGGGCCGTTCCTCGCGGTCGACCTTGACGTTGACGAAGAGGCGGTTCATCTCTGCGGCCGTCTCCTGGTCCTCGAAGGACTCGTGGGCCATCACATGGCACCAATGGCAGGCCGAGTAGCCGACGCTGAGCAATACCGGCTGGTCCCGGGCCTTCGCGTCGGCAAACGCGTCGTCGCCCCACTCCTGCCAGTGCACGGGATTGTCCTTGTGCTGGAGGAGGTACGGCGAGGTGGCATCAGCGAGGCGGTTGGGCACACCGTGACCGTACCTGCGCCAGGAATTATGGGTGACCTGGCTCGGTTACGTTCGTGACATGAGCGAAGGTGACATCCGTGAGCTGTATTCGAACGCCGAGCAACGCTGGCTCCAGCATTGGCTCGAGGGCCCGACCCTTCCCGGCAACCCGTTGCGTCGCGGCGACTCCGCCCCCGACTTGGAGCTGATCGCGGAGGACGGGTCGGCGGTGAGGCTCGGCTCGCATTGGGCGGAGAAGCCGGCTCTGGTGATCCTGTGGCGTCACCTGGGATGCGGCTGCGGGTTGGAGCGAGCTGAGCGGCTCAAAGCCGACATTCGGGGATACCTGGACGCCGGGCTCGAAGTCGTGGTGGTGGCCCCTGGTGATCGGGAGCGTGTGGCCCTTTACAAGGAGAAGTACGGGATTCCCGTGCCCATGCTCGCCGACCCCGATTACTCCACGCATCGGGCCTTTGGGCTGGGGCACTGGTCCCGGGAACAGGTCCTCTACGACGCTCCGGACGAGTTCTGCGATCTCGCCGAGGAGACCGGAGTCGCATTCCAGGAATCGCGCCGTGCGCTGGGTCGGCCGCTGGTAGACGACCCCTGGATGCAGGCCGGCGAGTTCGTGGTCGGTAGCGACGGGTTGATCAGGGTCGCCTACCCCTACAACTACTGCGAGGACTATCCCGACCCCAGGATCTTCACCACCGCAGCCCGGCTCGCCGTCTGACGCCTCGGCTATTCGCTGGAGCGGCCAGTGAGAGCGGCGGCAACCCCGAGGCCGAGGTAGATGGTTCCCGCCACGTATCCCTGAGCCCGGCGCCAGGAGTCGTTGCGCATGAATCGATTTCCGGCCGCGCCCGCCAACAGCGCATAGGTCCCGTCGCTGATCATCCCCGCGATCACGAAGACGGCTCCCAGCACGACCAACTGCAAGGTGGTGCTGCCCAGTGCCGGGTCCACGAACTGAGGCACGAAGGCAAGGAAGAAGAGGGCAGTCTTGGGATTGAGGATGTTGACCACCGCCCCCTGCCAGAAGATTCGTCGCTCAGACATCGGCTCTATCAGTTCTACTTCCTGGTCACGACCCGCGGAACGAAACGTGGACACCGCGAGGTAGAGGAGATAGCCGACCCCGGCCCACTTGATGGCGGCAAACGCCGTCGCCGAGGCGGCGATCAGCGCGCTGAGCCCGGCGATCGCGGCGGCGATGTGGACCAGGCTTCCGAGGTGGATGCCAAGCACCGAGATCAATCCGGCCCGCCGGCCCTGGGTGACGCTGCGGGTGACGACGTAGAGCACCGCAGGCCCCGGTATCACGAACAGGAGCAAGCAGGCGCCGAGAAAGACGAGGAGGGTGGTGGGCTCCGGCACGGGGTCAGGCTAGGGCGAGCCCGAACCTCGACAGCCCGGATTTCGTAGGCTGGAAGCGGTGAAGACCATCCTGCTCATGCGGCATGCGAAATCAGATTGGGACGCCTCGTATGGATCGGACCACGACCGCCCCCTTGCATCTCGCGGGCACCGCAGCGCGACGGTGATGGGACGGGTGCTCTCGGCGTGGGCGGAAGTCCCCGACCTCGTGCTCACCTCCTCGGCCATGCGCGCCCGGACCACGGCGGAGGAAGCGGCGCGTGCCGGCGGATGGGACTGCCCGCTGCAGGTCGTGCCCGACTTCTATGGCACCGGGCCCGACAGTGTGCTCACGGCGACGGAGAAGCAGGCCGGTGACGAGGAGCGGATCATGCTCGTCGGGCACGAACCGACATGGTCCATGCTCGCCGAGCGGATCAGCGGCGGCCGGTTGGAAATGCGGACCGGGGCGGTGGTCGCCATCGATCTCCTTGCCGACCATTGGCATGGCCTGGACCAGGCCAGAGGCTGGGTCCGGTTCGCGATCAACCCTCGCATGTTCTTCGGATCGGAGTGGGACCAGGACGACGGAGCATGACGTGGTGACCGCAGCCGGCAAGTGGGTGGTCGTAGAGCTCGCCGGCCCAGAGGGACTGGGGCCACTGATCGCCGGCACGAATGTCACTCTCGAGATCGGCGGGGACGGGTCGGTGTCAGGCTTCGGGGGCTGCAATCGGTTGTTCGGACGCGTCGACGAAGACGGCGTCATCGGTCCCTTGGGCCGGACGATGATGGCCGGCCCTCCTGAGGTCATGGCCCAGGAGGACGCCTTTCTCGCCCTACTGGAGAGGGCGAAGAGCCAGGTAGTCGTGGGAGACCGACTCGAAGTCCGAGACGGCGATCAGGTGCTGTTGCGCCTGGCTCGGGTCGATGAGGAGATACGTGGCGTGACCTGGGTCTTGAGGGGAATTCACGACGGTGGGAGCGGGTTTACATCTGTGTTGGGAGATGTGTTGGTCACTCTCCAATTCGACGATGACGGAAGGCTCTCCGGTAACTCGGGGTGCAACCGCTACACCGCCGCCTACGACATCGGCCCTGATCGTTTGGAGATCGGAGTTGCCGGCGGCACCAGGATGATGTGCCCGGAGCCGGTTATGGAGCAGGAAGCGCTGTATCTGGGTTGGCTGCCCCGGGTGGCCTCCCACCGGTTGTCGGTGGGTCGCAGCGGGAGAGAGCTCGACCTCGAGGACTCAGAAGGGATGAGGATCCTCCAGTTCGTCGAAGAGGTGTGACAGGTGGGAACTATGTCAACAACCAGCACGTCTAACCATGTGGAAAAGAGGGGGGTTCACAAAACGCCCGTCTTGTGTCATAGTTGGTCGGCCCGGGGAACACACGATTCCCTGCCCACGGGCCCCTGGAGGACTTAGAACTTTATGGCTGCTGCTGAAACGCGTACAGACAAAACCGAGAAACCGCGTCCCCGGCTTCACTCGAAGCTGACAGACGAGCGCGGCCGCCTCACCACGGACCTGGTCTCCCAGTATCTGACGGCTATCGGCGAATACGACCTGCTCACCGCCGAGCAGGAAGTGGAGCTGGCCCAGAAGATCGAATCCGGCGAGGAAGCCGCCGAGAAGCTGGAGAAGGGCGAGTACAGCGGGAAGCGCGAAGAGATGGAGTTGCGCCGACTGGCCCGCCGCGGGGCGCAGGCCAAGGACGACTTCCTCACCGCCAACCTCCGCCTCGTCGTCGCCAACGCCAGGCGTTATGCCAACACCTCAGGGATCGACTTCCTCGACCTGATCCAGGAGGGCAACCTTGGCCTGATCCGCGCCGTCGAGAAGTTCGACTGGCGCAAGGGCTTCAAGTTCTCGACATATGCGACCTGGTGGATCCGTCAGGCGATCACCAGAGCCATCGCCGACAAGTCGCGGACGGTTCGGATCCCTGTCCACCTCCATGACACCCTCGCTGCGGTGCGCGCCGCCCAGGCCTCGTTGAAGGCCGAGCTGGGTCGCGACCCGAGGCCGGAAGAGATCGCCGAGGAGGCAGGCGTCACCGCCGACAAGGTGGAGCTAGCGCTGAGTGTCGCCGACACCGTCTCGCTGGAGCAGCCCATCGGCGAGGACGGTGCCCAACTCGGTGACTTCATCGAGGACGAGGACGCGGCCGATCCGGTGCAGATGACCGAGGAGATGGATGTCGCCAACTCGCTCCGCATCTCCATCGAGCGCCTCCCCGAGCGTGAGGGCCGGATCCTGGCTTTGCGCTACGGGTTCTACGACGGCGTGCCCCGCACGCTGGAGGAGATCGGTGACGAGTTCAATCTGACCCGGGAGCGGATCCGCCAGCTGGAGAAGCTGGCCCTGTGCCGTCTCCGCCATCCCTCCTTCGGGATCCGCGAGGCCGACCTGGTCTAGGACCCCCTCCGGCCCTCCGGGCCACCTTCCCCAACGTCGCTTCGCTCCTGGGGGAGGAAACTTATTCGGCCGGGGATCATCGCCCCGGGTCGTACACTCTCGAATCCGGCCGGGCCCGACCATGGAAGGTCTGGGCGCCGTAACCGGTTGTCAGGTTCGAGATCCATGCCCTCCGAGAAAAACACCCCTTGGTTGGTGCTCCGCGACGGAATCAGCCTCATTTGGCGTTTCGTCAAAGGGCACCCGGCGGCCTTCGGGCTGGCCGTGTTCGGCGCCGCCGTGTTCGCCGGGGCCATCATCGCTTCGGCGTGGGTCATCGGCCGGGTCACGGATGAGTTGATCATCCCGGTGCTCGACAAAGGGGTACCCCCCGAGGGCCTGGTCCTTCCCGCGGTTGCCGCCATCCTCGCCGTGGCGGTGATCAAGGCCGGCGGGATCGTCCTCCGGCGCACCGCGGCCGGCTGGCTTCAGTTCTCCACACGCCGCGACCTGCGCAACCAGCTCCTCGAGCACCAGCTCTCCCTGCGCATGTCCTGGCTCAACCGGCAGTCGATCGGCGACCTGCTCGCCGTGGCCGACGCCGACGTCGACCAGGGGACCGGCGTCCTCGGGCCGCTGCCCTACGCGACCGGGGTCTCGCTGCTCCTGGTGGGAACGATCGTGATGATCACGGCCATCGATCCCTGGCTCGGGCTCGGGGCCACTGTCGGGCTGATCGTTATTGCCGTCATCGACATCAAGGGAAGCTGGGTGACCTTCGAGCTTTGGGAAAGGGTCCAAGCCTCCCGCGGCGACGTCGCTTCAGTCGCCCATGAGTCTTTCGACGGCGCCCTCACCGTGAAGTCCCTGGGACGGGAGGACTTCGTCGCCGATCATTTCGGCGTCGCATCCGACTTGCTTCGAGACCGGCTGATCAAGGTGAACTCGACCTGGGCGTCGTACCAGGCGGTGATCCGCGCCCTCCCGCAGGCGCTAATCATCTCGTTGCTCGCCGTTGGTGCCTACCTCGTGGGACAGGGGGATGTGACCCCGGGTGAGATCGTCACCGTCGCCTACTTGCTGTCGTTGCTGGCCTTTCCGATCCAGCTCATCGGTTTCGTGCTCTGGGACCTGGCTGGCAGCCTCGCGGGTTGGAGGCGGGTGGAGGGGGTGTTCGAAGCTGACGAGTTCATGGAGTACGGGGAGGCCCTCGCCCGGCCCGATGCAGGCGCGGCCCCGATCCGCGGGCAGACCGTGTCTTTCGCCTACGACGACACCGCACCGGTCCTCGATGGGCTCGACCTCCACCTCACGGCTGGGACCACTCTGGCTGTCGTCGGTCCCACCGCCTCCGGCAAGTCGACGCTCACGCTGCTGATGGCCCGGCTCTGGGACCCGGCACAGGGTGCGATCCACATCGATGGCCAGGATCTGCGCTCATTCGGGCCGTCCGAGCTGCCCAAAGAGGTGTCGTATGTCACCCAGGAGGCCTTCCTCTTCGACGATACCGTCCGCGGCAACATCACCCTGGGCCAGGAATTCTCCGAGACCGAGGTCCGGAATGCGGCCCGGCTGGCGGGGGCCGACGCCTTCATATCCGCCCTGCCCAACGGGTTCGAAACCCAACTCGGAGAGCGGGGGACGACCCTGTCCGGGGGTCAGCGACAGAGGATCGCATTGGCCCGGGCCCTTATCCGCAAGCCCCGTGTCCTGATCCTCGACGACGCCACTTCGGCGGTCGATCCGTCCGTCGAGGCCGAGATTCTGCGCAGCTTGCGCACGGCTGAGCTCCCCTCGACGATCGTGGTGGTCGCCTATCGCCCGGCCTCGATCCGCCTGGCCGACGAGGTGGTCTATGTCGACGAGCGCCGAGTCGTGGCCCACGGGAATCACGACGAGCTCTTGGCCACCACCCCCGGGTATGCCCGTTTGGTCCAGGCCTACGAGGAAGATGCCCGGAGGATGGCGGAGGAGGCGTCGTGAGCGATCCCACATCCAGCGGCACGATCCTGGTGCGCGCCTTCCGGGTGGCTCCGGCGCTGCGCCACGGGCTGAAGGTCACGCTGCTGATGGCGATGATGGGGCAGGCGATCACGGTGGTCACCCCGGTCGTGATGCAAAAGATCATCGACGACGAGATCCTGGCTCCAGGCGGAGTCGACATGGTCGGCGTCCTGCAGAAGTCGGCCATCGCCCTCGTCTGTCTCGTGATCGGCGCCTTCGTGGGCCGGGCTGCCATCCATCGCCTGATCCGAAGCTCGTCGAACGGTCTCTCCGACCTCCGGATCATGACCTTCCGCCATTTGCTCCGTCGCTCGGTGCTTCACACCGAGTCCGACCGCCGCGGAGACCTCGTCTCGCGGGTGACCTCGGACGTGACCACCCTCGAGGAGTTCATGGAGTGGGGCGGGGTCGGGATCGTCATCGCCGGGAGCCAGGTGTTCCTGGCGCTGGTGGTCATGTCCGTCTACCAGTGGCGCCTCGCCCTGGTGGCCCTGGTCGGGGTCTTGCTCTATCTGGGCCTGATGCGCTGGTTCCAGGTCGTGTTGTCCCGCAATTACGACCGGGTTCGCAGCGAGGTGGGGAACTCCCTCGGTGTGCTGAGCGAGTCGATCACCGCGATCCCGGTGGTCCGTTCCTATGGGATCGAGGAGCCGACCAAGGTCAAGGTCGCCGAAGCCCTGGAGCGGAGGTTCTGGTCCGAGTTCAGGACCGCCCGCTTCGGAAACATCCTCTTCTCCTCGGCCGAGGTGTTCGCCGGCCTGCTCACCGCCGCCATCGTGGTCACCGGGATCATCATCGGTGTCAACCAGGGGATGACCGCGGGGACCCTGATCGCCTTCCTCTTCCTCACCAATCTGCTCATTGAGCCACTTCAGATCGTGGTGGAGACTCTGGAGTTCGCCCAGCATGCGGCCTCGGGATTGCGCCGGATCCTCGGCGCCCTGGACAGCGAGATCGAAGTCGCCGACCCTGAGAACCCCGAGCACCTCCGGTCGGGAGGGCTCAGCGCCCGGTTCCGAGACGTCAACTTCTCATACGAGGAAGGGTCTGAAGTGCTGCAGGGCGTGACCGTGGACATCCCGGTCGGGTCGCGGGTCGCGGTGGTTGGTGAGACCGGCTCCGGGAAGACGACCTTCGCCAAGCTGCTGGTGCGCTTGGTCGACCCCAGCGGAGGCGCGGTGACCATTGGTGGGGTCAACGCCAAGCGGGTTCCCCTCGCCGAGCTTCGCTCCCGGGTGGCCTTCGTCCCCCAGGAAGGTTTCCTCTTCGACGACACCATCGCCGGAAACGTCCGATACGGAAGCCCGGAAGCCGACGACGCCGAGATCTGGACTTCGTTCCACGAGTTGGAGCTCGGAGATTGGCTGACCGGGCTTCCCGCCGGCCTCGACACCCAGGTGGGCGAGCGAGGAGGCAACCTCTCCGCCGGCGAGCGCCAGCTGGTGGCGCTGGTCCGGGCATGGATCGGCTCCCCCGATCTCCTGGTCCTCGATGAGGCGACCTCCGCGGTCGACCCGGCACTCGACGTGGCCCTGAGGCACGCCATCCAGCACCTGATCGAAGGTCGGACCTCGGTCACCATCGCCCACCGCCTGGCGACAGCCGAAGGGGCTGACGAGGTTTTGGTGTTCGACAAGGGCCGTCTCGTCGAACGAGGCCATCACCGTGACCTGATCGCCCACGAAGGGCTGTACGCCGCCCTCTACCGAGACTGGGTGGCCGGCACCAAGACCGTCTGAGTCACCGCACCGTCGGCTAATGCCGGGTGTGTCATCCCAGCGCTCTGGTGAGGAACGTGGCGGTCTCCGCCCGGGTGTTGAGCCGGGCCGGGCAGAACTGGGTGTTGGCCGGCGGGTTGCACCCGGTGGTTATCCCAGCCTGGGCGATCCGGTTGATCGCGCCTTCGAGAATGTGCCCGTTGTCGTCGACAAAGAAGTCACGGGAGGCGGCCGGGAGGCTCAGGGCGCGTGCGATGAAGGTGGCGAACTCTGCCCTGGACAGCGACCGATCCGGGCAGTAACGGTTGTTGGCCGGCGGGTTGCATCCGGTGGTTATCCCGGCGCCAGCGAGGCGGTTGATCCCACCCTCCAACACGTCGCCGTTGTCATCGACGAAGAAATCCTTCCCCGGATCGGGCAAGGAGAGTGCCCGGGCAAGAAGAGTCGCCGCCTCGGCCCTGGTCAGTGTCCGCTCAGGGCAAAACATGTCGTTGAAGGGTGGGTTGCAGCCCTTGGTGATCCCCGCCGCGGCCATGGCCTCGATTCCCTTGACGTGGACGCTGGCGTCGTCGTCGAAGAACGTCCCGTTATAGAGCAGTCGGACGGGGACATCCGGGCAGTTGGGGTTGGCAAACCATCCCGACGCAGGGCGGCCGGTCGCGGAGTTGCCCAAGTATGGCTTGAGGCGCCCGTCGAACACCTGGATGTCGGCTCGGCCGTCGCCGTCGTAGTCGGCCGCACCTAGCGATCGGACCTGGGCCGCCGGCACCGAGACCGGGACCCCCTGGGACAACTGCCAACTCCCGCCGAGCTTGAGCACCTCGACCCGGCTCCCGGTACCCGACGAGTAAAGGGCGAACAGCTCGGGAAGGTTGCCGCCATCCCGGTCTCCGACAGCGATCTCGAGCGGCGCCCCATCGGGGAGGGCCTGCTGGTGGAGGACACTGGTCCAAGCTGGCCCGGCATGCACTCGCAGATTGCCATCGGCAGAGACCACCCAAAGGTCGGCGAGGTGGTCGGCATTGAAGTCACCTCCCGCGATGGCGACTGCGTCGGGTTCGATGGAGGTGGCCCTGGTGGCCAGGTCCTCGTAGTCACCGCGCCGGGTGGCGACCCGCGCCTGGGATCCGTTGATCGACACCAGGTCCTGGCGGCTGTCACCGTCGATGTCGACGAACAGGGTGTGCTCTGCCCCTGCCAAGGTCTTGTCCGGAACGAAGAAGCGGGCGATGGAGCAGGCGCCGAACATGTCGATTCCTGAGGCGACGTCGATCACGGAGCCGTCGGGGTGGGACCGCAACCCGATCACGTCTGGCGAAGCGTTGCCGTCGCCGTCGGCGATCATGAAGTCGTACCGATCGATGACCGGGGCGAAAATCGTCGAGATGTCGGCCACCGGAGCGCCGAAGACCTTGATCGAGGTCAGCGGTGGAATCGGTGGCAGCGGGTCGTTGGTGGCCGGCGTGGCCTTGGGCCCCACCCAGGAGAAGTGCATGGCGTCCTTCGACCCTCTCCAGTCCCCACCCCAACAAAACCCGGCATCCCGCCAGACCTTGACGAACCAGTCGGGGAAGTCGGTGATCAGTTTTCCGTCGGCGCGGTAGGGGTTCTGTGGGTAGTTGATGTCGATGGCCGTCCCCAGGCCATGCCTGGAGATCTGCCGGGTCCCGTCGACGGTGCGGGCGGAGAAGGCGCTGACCCTGGTGATCCGATACACCTGGCCATTGGCCGCCGCCGCCGCCAGTCCCGTCGCCACGCGCCGAAACGCGGGCAGGGCCGCGTTATGGACGAGGACCCGTTGCCCACCACTGCCGGGGACAGTCCACAGCACGAGTCGAGACTTCACCTGGTTGATCGAGCGCCCGAAGTAGGTGCCGAAAGGCCCGAGGATCCGCTCGCTGTTGGTCAACGAGCCGGACTTCGAGACTTGAGGCGGTCGGGTGTAGGGCTGTCCGCATTCCGGCGACTCGGAGAAGCTCTCCCAACGGACAGTGGTGTCACCGGATGCGGAAGCCGGTTGGGCAGCGAACAGGGAGAGCGCCATCGCCGACATGCCGAAGAGGAGGATGATCCGGGTGCTTTGTCGGCCGGTCGAGGGCACTGCTTTCCTCCATACCCCTGTCGGAGGCATCTGAGTCCGAAGCCGGATTCTCCCAGAGAGCGCCGATTACTTGTTGGACGGCGGGACGTAGGTGCCGGTGGTGAACTTGCCCCCGTCCACTTCGACCTCCCAGGTCGAACCCTTGGAGTAATAGAGCCGGGAATCGATGCTGAGGCCGGCTTCGATGAGGCGGCTCATCAGCGGAGCGATGATGTCGCCGTGGGTGCAGAGCACCGCGTTTTGCCCCACCAGCGACTTGACCAGCTCCCATGCCCCATTGACGTCGTGTCCTTCGACCAAAGCCTCGGTGCTCTCGACAGGGGCTCCTGTGAGCGAGGCCAGGGGCACCATCGTCTGAGTGCACCGGTCATAGGGGCTGCTCAAGATGCGCTCGATGCCACGCCCCGCCAGGCTATCTGCGATCGATTGCGACTGTCTGATCCCGGACTTGGTCAGATCACGGCTGCGGTCACTGCCTTTCCACTTCGAGCGGTCGCCTGCGGTGGCATGTCGCACCAGGAAGAGTGTCCCGGTTCTGGCCAGCTTCTTGAGATCGGTCTCGGCGACCAGAGCCCGGTCGCGCTCGTAGTCGAGGCGCGAGGCTGCCTTCTTGCGTTTCAGCCATTTGACCTTGTCGACCTCGTTGTTGGGCTTGAACCCGGGACTGTCGGGGAGAGGCCGCATCACGAACCAGCTCACCTCTTTGGTGCGACTGGACACCCGATATCGCGTCTTCCCCAATGGAGCCACGATTCGGCAGTGATATCCCGTCTCCTCGAGCACCTCGCGGATTGCTGTTTGCTCAGGCGTTTCGTTGGGATCTGCCTTGCCCTTGGGCAACGACCAGTCGTCGTAGCGCGGGCGGTGAGAGACCAGGACCTCGATGCGGCCTTTCCGGGTTCGCCGTATCACGACACCCCCGGCGGCTCGAATGAGTCGTGGCACCGGCGGGAGCTTAGAGGCGGGAAACCGCCTACTGCTGGGCGGTGGTCAGTTCAGTGGCGTTGTGGGTCGACGCGTCGTCCACGCCGCTGAGGTCGATGGTGACATAAGCACAGGTCTGGCACACCCGGCGCGTGATGCCGGCGCCTATGTGCTGGCCATCTGCATAGTTGTGAATGCCCTTGCGGCAGTCAGCGATCTTGTGCTTGGACGAGGGTTTGGGTGCGGTGCGGATGTGAGTCATGACCTGGCCAGAGACTAGGTGGTCGCCCGGCCTGTCTCGTGGATTCCGAGTTGCCCCAGAACCCAGTCGACAGCTTCATCCGCCGTATTTGCCCAATGGATACCGTCGTTTTCGGCTCCAATCAGGAGGACTAGCGCATCGGCCACCTTTTGCCATTGGGCTCCGACCGCGACGCTCGGGAACGGGCGGCCTCCGACTCGGCGGGCGATGAAGTTCATGTTCCAGGCGGTGAGCAACTCGGTGGCGGTGCCCAGAGACCCGGCCAGGGTGATCGTGGCATCGGCCCGTTGCATCATGAAGTCGATCCTGGAGGAGAGGGTCGGGGCCTCGATCAACTCGTCGACGTAGGAGTTTTCCCCGGACCGCCCGGGAAACAGGGTGGGGGCGGTGACACCGATCACCTTGCCGCCGGCCGTGGCCGCGCCAAGGGAGGCCGCCTCCATCGTGCCCCCGTAGCCGCCGGTGATCACGGCCACCCCGGCGGCGGCCAACCGGGCCCCGACCTTCACGGCATCCGCCCAGTCCTCAGAGTCGATGCCGGTCTGGGATGACCCGAACACCGCCACAGTCGTGGTCAACGTCCGAGGGCCTCCCGTATCCCGGCGAGCACCCGGTCGACATCGATCAGGGCGTGCTTCTCGATGGCGAACTGAGGCCAGGGCACGTCGTACCCAGTGACTCTGACGATCGGCGCCTGGAGGTCGTAGAGGGCCTTTTCCGCGACCACGGCAGCCACCTCGGCGGCCACGCCGGCCGATCCCTGGGGTTCCTGGACGAGAAGCAGGCGCCCGGTCCGCGAGACCGAGGCGAGGACGGTCTCCCGGTCCCACGGGAACAGTGTGCGAAGATCGACGACCTCCACCGAGGCCCCGGAGCGTTCGGCGGCCTCGAGCGCGACGGGGACCATGCCTCCGTAGGTGACCAGGGTGAGGTCGGTGCCCGCTCGTCGCACCCGGGCCCGGCCGATGGGAAGGGTGTAGTGCTCGGTTGGAACATCCTCCCGGCCCGCCCTGTAGAGGACCTTGGGCTCGAGGAAGATCACCGGATCGTCGCCCTCGAGAGCTGCGGCGAGGAGGCCCTTGGCGTCGACTGCGGTCGACGGGCAGATCACGACCAGGCCAGGTGCGTGGACGAAATAGGCCTCGGGTGAGTCGCAGTGGTGCTCGTGGGCGCCGATGCCGGCGCCGTTGGGGAAGCGCACCACCACCGGGAGGCTGGAGCTGCCTCTGGTCCGGAATCGGAACCGACCGAGATGGCTGACTATCTGGTCGAAAGCCGGGTAAACGAACCCCTCGAACTGGATCTCCGCCACCGGGCGACCGCCGGCGAGGGCCATCCCCACGGCAGCCCCGACGATCCCGGACTCGTTGAGCGGGGTGTCGATGACTCTCGCCTCGCCGTAGTTCTCCTGAAGCCCTTCAGTGATCCGGAAAACGCCGCCACTCAAACCCACGTCCTCGCCCAGAACCACCACATCGGGGTTTCGCCCCATAGCTTGGCCCAGCGCGGCATTGATTGCATCGGCCATGGTCCAGGACTCGGTCGGCCCCGCCGGGAGCGCATCCTCGCCTATCGCCCAGACTTCGTCGTCCCGGAACGGTGTCGGCTCCTCGCCGTGAGCCCGCTGCATTGAATGCAACTGCTCCACGACGTGGGCGGGGATCCTGTGGAAGCCGTGCCGCACTGCGTCGTCTCGCGACGGGAGTGCCTCGGCCTCAATGGCTGTGATTGCAGCTTCTACCTCCTCTGAGGCCTCCCGGGTGACCTTCTCCTCGGTTTCCTGGTCCCACTCGTCCCGTCGCTCCAGGAAACGGCGCAGCCTCTCGATCGGATCGCGGCGCCTCCACTTCTGCTCTTCCTCGCGGGACCGGTATCGGGTCGGGTCGTCGGCGGTGGCATGCGGTCCGTAGCGGTAGGTCATGGCCTCGATCAGGGTCGGTCCCTGGCCCTTTCGGGCATGCCGGACCGCGAGCCGGGTGGCGAGGAACATCGCGATCGGGTCCATGCCGTCGACCCTGAAGCCATCGAAGCCGTAAGCGGCGGCCTTCTGGGCGATGGTCTCCGATGCCGTCTGCTTCTCGTAGGGGACCGAGATCGCGTAGAGGTTGTTGGCGCAGATGAAAACGGTCGGGGTCTTCCATACTCCTGCGAAGTTCATCGCTGCGTGGAAGTCACTCTCCGAGGTGGCGCCGTCACCGAAGTAGGTGGCGGTGACGGTGTCCTCGCCGCGGAGCTTTGTCATATAGGAGTAGCCGACGGCGTGGGGCAGCTGGCTGGCGATGGGGACGGTGACGATCCCGGTGCGGTACTTCTCGATGTCCCATCCCGAGTTGGGGAGCCCCTTCCAGTAGGCGAGGAGGACTTCGATGGGCAGCCCTCTGGAGACCTGGACCGCGTGCTCCCGGTAGGAGGGGAACACGAAGTCGTCCGGTCGCAGGGCGAGGGCGGAGCCGATCTGTACCGCTTCCTGGCCTTCGAGCATGGCGTAGGTCCCCAGCCGGCCCTGTCGTTGCATCGCGAGCATCCGCCGATCGAGGACACGGGCCTGGACCATTTGCCGGTACATCTGCTGGTAGAGCTCGGGATCGAGCCCAGGGTCGTCGGCGACCAGGTGCCCGTCGGCGTCGATTATCCGAAGGGCACGCTTTTTGTGATGCTCAGAATTGCCTGTCGGGATCAGTGCCTCCAAGCCGCGACCGAGACCGGCTCTGCGCGCTGCCAATTCCTACTCCTCCTGCGCGGCATTGACCGTCTGATGCCGCGATCTGGATGACGGTAGGCGATGCTGCGATGTCGGCAGAAACCATCGTTTGTCGAGTCTGCCACGCCATTTGCCGGTGATGCAGGGAAACTATCGTCGGTCGTGTGCCGACCTTTCGACCGGACCTGACGGCGATGAGGGGCTATGTGCCGGGGCGCCCTATCGAGGAAGTGGCCCAGGACCTCGGGCCTCACGGAGGGCGAGATCGTCAAGCTGGCCTCCAACGAGAGCCCCGACGGCCCTTTCCCCGGGGTCATCGAAGCTGCGATCTCGGCATTGGGGTCCTCGAACCGATATCCGGACACCGACACCACGGCACTATCCCGAGCGATGTCACGCTGGCTCGAGGTTCCAGAGGACCAGCTCTGGGTCGGGGCCGGCAGTGTTGCGTTGCTCAGTCACATCGGGTTGGCGGTGGGTGGGCCGGGTACGAGCGCTGTCTTCGGTTGGCCCTCGTTCATCATGTACCGCACGGTCTCCGCCTGGGCCATGACCACCAACGTCGAGGTCCCTCTCACCGATCGCCATGTCCACGACCTGGCGGCCATGGCCGCGGCGATCCGCGACGACACCACAGTGGTCTATCTCTGCAACCCCAACAACCCCACCGGGACAATCGTCTCAGCTGACGAGGTCGAGGCATTCGCCACCACGCTCCCGGAAAGGGTGCTCCTCGTCGTCGACGAGGCATATCACGACTTCGTGACCGACCCGGGGCACCGGAGCGCATTGGGGATCGCCACCAGCCGCCGGAACGTGGTCGTGCTCAGGACCTTCAGCAAGGTCTACGGGCTGGCCTCGCACCGGGTGGGCTACGCCGTGGGGCATCCGGACACGCTCGGTGAGCTGCGAAAGACCCAGCCCCCGTTCACCATCAGTCAGGTGTCACAGGCCGCGGCCACGGCATCGTTGGGGAACCCCGCCGAGCTGGAGCGCCGGGTTGCGGCCAATGCCGTGGGACGCCAGCACCTAATGGGCGCCCTGGCCGAGCGCAGGCTCGAACATTCGGACAGCCAGGCCAACTTCGTCTACTTCCGCCTCGGCGACGACTCGAACGCGGTGGCCGCGTCGATCCTCGAGCAAGGCGTGATCATCCGCCCCATGTCCGGGGGATGGCTCCGGGTGACAGTGGGCACCGAAGCGGAAAACCACCTCTTCGTCGCAGCCCTCGATGCGGTGCTCCCCTCCCCGTAATTTGGACCGTCAGGTCGCTATACCGACCTTTTTCGTCTCAATTACGGAGGGCTGGTGCGAAGCGGTTTCAACCCCGCGAGAATTGGCACGAAACCGACCGATCGAACCTGACTCATGGACGCCCACCGAATCGCCGCCGAAGCCTCGCGACTCCTTCCCATTGCCCGGAAGGTGCTCGAGCGCTACCCGTTCGAAGTGCGCGAGCTGGAGCACCTGGCGACGCACTCCAACGTCATGTATCGAGTGGTCACGGACGACGGCAGGCAGTTGGTGCTTCGGGTGGGGGACCCCTATGGCAACTCCCGGGCCAACATCGAGTACGAGGTGGCCTGGCTGTCGGCGCTGAACAAGGACACCGACATCGACGTCGTCTCTCCGGTCCCGACCGGGTACGGCGCCCTCATCGTGGACGCTGCGGGAACCGGAGAGCGAGCTCACCCGCCCTTGCGTCCTCTTCACCTGGGTGCCGGGAGTGCCCCTGGCGGATGGGGCGGGGGCATTTGGCTATAGACAGCTCGGACAAATGTGTGCCGCCTTGCAGAGCCACGGTCGCACCTGGAGCCCACCAAACCCTGAAGGCATGAGGAAATGGGACCGGATCTTCTACTACGACCAGGGCCTGGACCCGGTCATCATCTACGACTCCCGCTTCGACCACGTCTTCAGCCCGGGACGCCGAACCATTATCGACAAGGCAGGTCAGGCTGCGACCAACGTGATCGACGCCTCATGGGAAGCGGGAACCCCACAGGTGGTGCACGGTGACCTCCACGAGTGGAACGTGCACACCAATCGCACCCGGCTCTACGCGTTCGACTTCGAGGACGTGATGATCGCCCTCCCCGCGCAGGACGTCTCGGTGTGCCTCTACTCGTCGCGGATGAACGATCGGACCTCGGAGATCCAGGCCGCATTTCGCAAGGGCTATGAGGAGTTTCTTCCCTGGCCGATCGATGGCCACGAGCAGGTCGACGGCTTCCACGCCGCCCGCCAGGTCATGCTGATGAACTACGCGGCGCGGACCCTTCCCATGGGTGAGACCGAGCAGTACCTGGCCCACGTCATGCCCTGGCTCGCCAGGTACGCCGCTCGCTACGGCTGAGATGAGGTTCGCCGATCGTCGGGAAGCGGGGGCGCGGCTCGGCGAGGCGGTGGCCGAGATGCACCCGGACAGGCCACTGGTCGCCGCCCTGCCCAGAGGTGGAGTGCCGGTCGGCTACGAAGTGGCTCTCGCGTTGGGATGTGAGCTCGATGTCCTCGTGGTGCGCAAAGTCGGCGTCCCCTATCAGCCGGAACTTGCCATGGGGGCGGTTGGCGAGCATGGGGTTGTGGTCCGCAATCACGACATCTTGCTCGCGGCCCGGGTCGGCGAAGCAGCGTTCGAGGGTGCGGCCCTGACCGCGATGGACGAAGTCGAAACCAGGGTCGCGGTCTACAGAGAATCGGCAGCCGCCATCGACCCCACTGGTCGCACCGTGATCGTCACCGACGATGGGCTGGCCACTGGCTCGACCGCCCTCGCTGCTATCGACGTCGCCCGCGCCAAGGGGGCGTCCCGGGTCTGGGTCGCGGTGCCGGTGGCGCCACCCGAGGCGGTGCGACACGTCGAAGAGGTCGCCGACCTGGTGGTCACCCTGCATCGACCCCACCGATTCATGGCAGTCGGGGCCTGGTACCGCGACTTCACGCAGACCAGCACTGGCGAGGTGCAGGACCTGCTGCGGCGCTCCCGGGGCGCTCACTAGCGTGCCCGTGAATCGGTCGTTCCGGAGGAGATATGCCCAGCCTCGAGAAGTTCTGCAGCATCGATGCCAGCCTGGAGAGGAGGATCCTGGGCCAGACCCCACTCGGGATGCGCATCGACTTTCCCTTCCAGGGAGTGGCGACAGGGCCCCATTGGGAGGGCGAGCGCCCGGTGGGTGGGATGGACTACAGCACGGTGCGAGGGGACGGCAATCTGGAGTTGAGGATCCACGGTGTCATCGGCGAGAAACGCGAAGCCGTCGCCTATACCGGGACCGGCGTCTCGATCCTCAACCCCGACCAGTCGGCAGACCCCAAGGAGTTGATCCTCTTTCAGACGGGCAACGAGGACCTGGCATGGCTCAACGGCGAGATCGGTGTCGCTTTCGGCCACGGGGAGGCAGGGCGAATCACGCTTGAGGTGTTCCTGGTCAGACCCTGACCGCGGCGATCACAAGTTCCTGAAGTCGGGCTTGCGCTTTTCGGTGAAGGCCCTCACCCCTTCCCGATGCTCGATGGTCCGCCCCAGCCGGCCCTGTTCCGCCTGCTCGGCGTCGAGGGCGGACTCGAACGAGGAGACAGCAGCTTCTCTGATCAGGCGTCGGGTGGTGACCAGCGAGTCAGGCACCATGTCCGCAAGGGTGGAGGCAACCTCTCTTGCTCGACCCGCGAGGTCCTCACCGGGCACCGCCTCCATGGCCAGGCCGAGAGCGACTGCCTCCTCCGCGCTCACCCGGCGGTTGGTCATGGTGATCTCGAGGGCCCTCGACACCCCGAGGTGTTGCGTGAGCCACCAGGTGGTCCCCGAGTCCGGGACCAGGCCAATGGCGGTGAACGCCGAAGTCAGGTAGGAGTCGTTGGACATGACCCGCAGGTCGCAGGCGAGGGCCAGGCCGAGGCCCGCCCCCGCCACCACGCCATTCAGGGCGCCGACTGTGGGCACGGCGCAGTCGACCAGGGCGTGGACCACCGGGTGGAACACGTCGTCCAGGAGGCGGGTCAGGTCGGGGCCGTCTCCGCTGTCGTAGCCGGCCTTCAGGTCCGCCAGGTCGGCCCCGGAGCAGAAGCCCTTCCCGGCTCCGGTGACGATCGCCGCGCGCCCCTCGCTTCCGGCCCTCTGCAGGGAATCGAGAAGCGCCTCGCTCAAGGAGCGGTCGATCGCGTTGTAGCGGTCGGGGCGGTTCAGGGTGATGGTCGCGACCCCGTCATCCAGCTTGTAATCGACGGACATCGGTCCTCCTCGGTCGATCGTCACACTAATGATCAAGCAATGATGGGTTTTTTCGGGGACAACGCCTATGGTTACCTTGTCTCGCCGCGCTGGCGGCGGCCACTGTCGACCCACAAGGAGGGCTCGTGAACAAATCCGAGATGGCGGACAAACTCGCCGACAAGGCGGACGTCTCGAAGGCGAAGGCTGCCGAGATCATCGAGATCCTGTTCTCGACCAAGGACGGGGAAGGAATCATCGCCATAGCGCTCGACGCCGGCGACAAAGTGAATATCACCGGGTTCGGCAATTTCAGCACCAAGTCACGTTCCGCCCGACAGGGTCGGAATCCTGCAACCGGGGCGACAATCACCATCCCCGCGAAGAACTACGCCCACTTCGCAGCAGCCAAGGGTCTCAAGGACCGAGTCTCGCTCTGAGAGCGCAAACCGGGAGTTTCATGGGCCCCGCTCAGGCGGGGTCCATTACTTTGGGGTGATGCTCCCCGATCAGTGGGCGCCTCCTGTGGCCATTGCCCACCGGGGCAGTCGGCACTTGTGGCCTGAGAACACGATGGAAGCGTTCAGCGGAGCCGTTGGGCTCGGCTATCGGTTCATCGAGACCGACCTCCATGTCACGGCCGACGACGTCGTCGTCTGCTTCCACGACGACACCGTCGACCGGACGACGGACGGAAGCGGCGAAGTCCGGTCGATGTCCTTCGATCGGTTGGCGGCGCTCGACGCCGGTTTCCGGCACAACCTCGACTCCGGGTATCCGTTCCGGGGAACGAATGTCAGCGTGCCGACCCTGGAGGAAGCGGTGACCACGTTCCCGGAGGCGTCCTTCATCGTGGACCTCAAGGGTGAGGGGATCGTGGGTCCGCTGGTTGCCTTGGTCGAACGGCTCTCGCTCCATGATCGACTTATCGTCGGCTCCTTCTCTGACCGGCGCGTCGATGAGTTCCGGGCCGCCACCGGGGGCCGGGTCCCCACCTCGAGCGGGCCGATCCTGAGTCGGCGCTGGTTGCTCAGCTCGCGAGTTGGCCGGGCTCCCGGCGGTCAGGCCTCGGTCCTTCAGTTGCCGGTGCAGACCCGTGGGGTCCGGGTGGTGGACCGGCGCCTGGTCGACGCGGCGCACAGCCGCGGTTTGCAGGTCCACGTCTGGACCGTCAACCACCCGGGCGAGATGGAGGACCTGCTCGAGATCGGGGTCGACGGCATCATCACCGACCGGCCCGATCTGCTCAAAGAATTGCTGGTGGCCAGGGGGGAATGGGCCTGAACGCCGGGGGAGAGCAGCGGCGTAACATCGAACTATGCACTTCGTGACTGCCCTGATCTTCCTCGCAGTCGAGTTGGGTGGCGTCTTCGGCTCTGCCAGCGCGGAGGTCGTGACCAAGGGCGACGAGTCGATGACGATCGAGATCCAGGTCGGAGTCGAGGGGGAGGTGGAGGCGGTGGTGGCGCATCTCGCCCTTCCCAACGAGCCCACTTTGGCGTTGCCGTTGCTCGACCGTGGGGATGGGACTTTCGGCGTCACCACCGAGGTCAAGCCGGCCGACTACCAGGTGGTATTCGAGACGCTCGGCGAGGTGTCCAGCCAGTCCCAGGTGGTGACCCTCAGCGACCTCGGGGTGGAGGTGAGCGGGGACGGGAGCACCGGCACCACGGCCGACGAGGGGCTCAGCGCCGACACGATCGGCTGGGGATGGCTCGCTCTGGCATTCGGAGCAGCATCGTTGGCGGCCCTCGCATTTTGGGTCCTTGGCGGCCGCGACGAGGGGGAGGGGGAGATCACCGAGAGCGGTGACGAGGATGAGTCGCCGCCCGAAGACGCCATGGCTCAGGCTCCCGCCGAGGCCTCACCGCCCGACACCTGATCCCGAGCCATTTGCCGGGCTTCCTCGATGCGCCGGCTGTTCAGGTTGGGCAGTGCATAGAGCAACGATCCGAGGGTGACGATGGCGGCGAAGATGAAAGGGGTGCGCAGGGCCCATTCCCTGCCGGCGAGGGGCTCGGTTATCGCAACGATGGCGCCGCCGATCAGAGACCCAATCGGCATCATCCCCCACCCGAAGAAGCGGTACACCGAGTTCACCCTCCCCAGTAGCTGATCCGGGATCAGTGCCTGGCGCAGGGAGACCGTGATCACGTTCCACAACGTCCCGGTGAGCGCCCCGAGGGCGAGCATGACCCAGGCCACTGTCGCCGAGGAAGTGAGCCCTGTCACCAGGAGTGTGAGGCTGTTCACACCGAGGGTGAGGAACAGCGATGGGCCCTGGCCGAATCTCTTGGAAATCGATGCTGCCAGGAATGATCCGAGGACCCCTCCCGCGGCGCCGGAAGTCATCAACACACCGAAGCCGGCGGCGCCCAGGTCGAGGATCTCCTGGGCGAAGAGGACCTCGGTGGCGAAGGCGAGATTGAACATCGCGTTGATCACCCCGAGGCAGATCGCCATCGGCCGGAACAGGGGGTGGTGCCACAGCCAGCGCACCCCTTCTTTCAACTCCCCCCAGAACGTCGAGGTCGCGGCTTCGGATACTGCTGAGCGCTTGGGACGAAAGTTGCCCCCGATGGTGAAGATCAACGCCGCGGCGACTGCGAACGAGCCGGCGTCGATGAAAAAGGGCAGGGAGAAGGCGATGGCGAGCAGGAACCCGGCCAGAGGCGGGCCCACGAACGAGTTCATCACCAACTCGGCGCCCCAGAGCCGTCCGTTGGCCTTCTCGAGATTCTCCTCGGCCACGATGGCGGGCAACAGCGTCTGCGCCGAATTGTCCCTGAGCACTTCGGCGATTCCGAGCAGCAGCGCGGCGGCGTAGATGGCCACCAGGAGGAGGGTGGAGTTGGCAGGGGAGGGGGCGGTCCCGGCCGCGATCTCATCGGGACTGGCCAGCTGGCCCTGTGCGGCGAAGACGGTGAAAGCGACCCCGAGCGTGATGACGAAGCGCACCACGTCCATCCAGGCCACCAGCTTTCGGCGATCGACCCGGTCGGTGATCACGCCAGCCGGCAGGGTGAAGATCAGCCAGGGGAGCCGGGTGGCCACGGCGACCAAGGCGATCTGGACCGGGTCGCGGGTGACGGCGGAGGCCAGCCACGGGTAGGCGATGAAGGAGACCCCATCTCCCAGGTTGGAGATGACGGAGGCGGTCCACAGCTTCCAGTAGTTCCGACCGAGGGGAGTGCTCATTCGCCTTGCGCCGGATCCGGCAGGTGGGGTCGGTCCGTGGGGTAGATGGCGATAAGGAGCCCGAATGTGGTGTCCCCACCCCTGCTCTCGGTCACGAACTCCTGGGCCAGCTCGCCGAGGCGCACCGCCCATTCCTGGGCGCGGTCGCTCGGGATCCGGGCATAGCGCAGCGTGCTCAGCATCGATTCGTGGGCTTCCTCTGGTTGATTGGCGGCAGCCCGTGCGTATTCGGAGGCGGCTGAGGAGAGGAAGTAGTCCGGCGCAAATTCGACGCCGAGGCCGACCTTCGCCCCCATCTCGAAGGTCCGCGCAGTGCGCCCGTAGTACTTGGCCTCCAGCGCCCTCACCTTTTCAGTCCGGACCACCCTTATCAAGCCCGCCTCCCTCAGGACCCCGACATGGTGCCCGACAGTGCCTTTCGGTTGATCGAGGGCCCGCGCCAGCTCGGAGATAGTGGCTGCCCTCTCCAGCAGTAAATTGGCGATCTCGCTCCTGGTCTCCTCGAAGAGAGCTCTCACTTGACTCTGATCCGTGAGCTTGAGCACATCCTCTAGGTCGTAGTCAGGCGGGCCGGAATGTACTGCCATTCCCGTATGGTCGGGATTTCCCGCCTGTTTGTCAAGTCGATTACGTTGAGGCGGATGGTCAGGCTCGCCGCCCTCGGTGACGCTCGGGCGATTGCCCGGGTGCACGTGATCGCCTGGCAGCACGCCTATCAGGGAATTCTCGATCGTGACTTCCTCGGTGGGCTCGACCTCGAGACCCGGACCGCGTGGTGGCAGTCATTGTTGGAGCGCGACGATGGATCGGCCTTTGTGGCCGAGGTCGACGAAGCGGTCGTCGGGTTCAGCCTGATCGGTGGTGCCGATGACCAGGGATGGGGTGAGGTGGCAGCCATATACGTCGACCCCGCGCACTGGGGCGCCGGACTGGGTTGGGCGCTCCTGGCATCGGCGGAGCAGCGACTTGCGGACCTGGGGCATCACCGCGCCTCGCTCTGGGTGTTGGAGGCCAACACCCGAGCCCGTCACTTCTACGAGCGACAGGGTTGGAGTCTGGGGCGGCCAATTCGCTTGGAGACAATCGGTGGGACCGAGGTCACCGAGGTCCGTTACGAGAAGTCCCTAACGCCAACGTGACGGCCTCGAGGTCGGCAGGAAAGGTGACCTTGATATTCGAAGGGTCACCCTGAACCGCGGCGATGGCGAGATCGCTGAATGCCAGGGCGACGTCTGCCGTGTCGTGCCCTTCGAAACCTTGTGCCTCAGCCATCTTGTAGGCCTCGATGAGTGGCCGAGCCCGGAACACCTGCGGGGTTTGGGCCAGCCCGGTCCCGGGCACCCGGGTCAGGTCGGTGCGGCTGACGATGGGCGCATCGGTGAGGACCGGGACGGCTCCCCCGACGTCCGCCGCCACGTCGAATAGATGCTCGATCAAACCGGCACTCACCAGTGGCCTCGCCCCGTCATGGATCCCGACCAGGTCGACCTCGGCGCCCACCTCAGCGAGGCCGGCGAGCTCGCTGCCGGTCCGGGTGGCACCGCCAGGGACAATGACCACCCCGCTGTCGAACGCCAGCAAGGCGTCCAGTTGATCCGCTCGGCAGACCAGCACACAGTGGTCGACGGCCCGGGAAACGGATGCGACGGTGTGCATGACCAGTGGCAGACCGAGGATCGGGGCCATCAGCTTGTCGCCGCCGAAGCGGGAACTGGCTCCTCCCGCCACGATGATCATCGCCCGTCCCGACATCAGGCGAGAGTACTTTGAGCCTGTGATCGACATCGGGGCGTTGACCGAGGCAGCGGGGGACCAGGGCTCGCCGGTCGTCTTCGATCCCATGGGGAAACCTTCTGCGCGACCGCTGCCCGCGGCCCGTGGGGCGGCGCTGCTCCTGGTCAGACCCGTCACCGACGCGGTGAAGCAGGTCGACGACGGCCGAATCCGGTCGTCTCTCGACCGTGAGGGCCTCTGGTGGATAGAAGGATTCGCCATCGACCTCAGCGTCCTGACGGTCATTGGGAAACTGGTGCTCACACCGGAAGACCTGATCCGGACCGTCGAACAGGCTGGATTCGAGTGGTCCGTGGTCGAGTCCACCCTCGCCTGAGAGCGAGCGTCGAGGGTCTTGTGAGCCGGATGCGGGGCTTATAGGTTCGACCGGATGGAGGGGGTGGGGAGAAGGGGCGCCCTCGGAGTCGAGTCGCCCGATCCAGCATTGTCTTTGTTCGGGTCGTTGGGGCTGGGCGCCGCTGCCGGCACCGCCCTGGTGATCGATGTCACCGTCGGATGCGCCTATCGGAACCGTGCGGACGCTCGCCGATCTGGTCGAGGACGGTCCCAGTCTCGATGAGTTGAGCCCGACACGGACCGGCGTGGCCCTGATCGCCGGTGGCGCGATTGGGGTCGAGGAGGGACTGCCACTCATCGAGCGGTTGGCTGCGAACTGGCCTGCGGTGGTGATCCGATGCGACTCCGGCGGATGGCCGGGACCCACCGTCCCGGTTCGCCCGCTATGGCCCGGCCTCCTGGCCCCGACCGAGCCCTACCCGGCGGTGTGGCAGTCCCTTGCCGGAGGGGTTCGCCCTCCCGGCCCGGGACCGGTCCTGCCCCGTCTCACAGCTCGCAAGGCCAGAGGTCTCCTCGCCGGGCGCCTGCCGGGGCGCGGGCGCTGGCTCGAGGTTTGGAAGACGGTGTGGAGGATGCCGTGGGCATGATCGAGCGAGTCGCCGAGCAGATCGCGTCCGGGCGCGCTCCGATGAGGAGGGGCGAGGTCGCCTTCGATGCCGGGAAGCGGCTGCGGCTCGCCGCCCCGGACCGGGCAGCCGAGCTGGCGGGCGTCGTCGCCGACCACGTGCTCGGCCTGGGCCCGCTGGAACCCCTTCTCCGCGACCCCGAGGTCACGGACGTCCTCGTCAACGGCCCCCGGGAGATCTGGGTGGAGAAGAGAGGGGTCCTCAGCCGCACAGAAGCCGTGTTCGACGGTGATGAAGCGTTGATCGCGGCCGTGGAAAGGGTGATTGCCCCCCTCGGCCTTCGAGTCGACCGCGCCTCGCCGATGGTCGATGCCCGGCTGCTCGATGGCAGCCGCCTGCATGCCGTCACCCCGCCGGCTGCCGTCGACCACCCGGTGGTCGCGATTCGCCGCTTCACCCAGGCAGTCGAATCGCTGCATGACCTGGTCCCGATGGGCACGGCGACGGCCGAACAGGTCCAGTTCCTGGAGCAGGCGGTCATCGAGCGGAAGACCATCATCGTCTCCGGCGGCACCGGCGCCGGCAAGACGACGCTGCTCAACCTCCTCGGAAGCTTGATCCCTCCCCGGGAACGGGTCGTCACCATCGAGGATGCTGCCGAGCTCAGGCTCCCCGGCCACGTCGTCCGGCTCGAAGCTCACCCCGCCAATGCAGAAGGCGCCGGAGAGGTGACGATTCGGTCTCTGTTGAGGTCGGCCCTGCGCCTCAGACCGGATCGAATCATTGTCGGCGAAGTCCGGGGCCCGGAGGCCCTCGACCTGGTTTGGGCGCTCAACACCGGTCACCGGGGCTCGTTGTCCACGGTTCATGCCAACTCCCCGGAGGAGGCCCTTTGGAGATTGGAGACATTGGCACTCTCGGCCGGGGACACATCGGAGACCTCGGTGAGGCGGCAGCTCCATGCCGCTGTCGACCATGTCGTGCAGATCGAGCGCACCGGCACCGGGCGCAGCATCAGATCGATAGCGCCCGTCGGCCCCGAAGGGGTGTCCGGGGGTGGGCTGTGATCGAGGCCCTCCTCGTCGGCTGGGGTGTCGTCTCCGGGCTGGACCGGGTCAGAGTGCTCGTCATCATCTCCGCGTTGGCGGCTCCGGTGCCGCTGGGTTGCTTGATGGTGGTTCACGTCTGGCGGTCCCGGTCGCAACCTTCCACGAGGTCCACCGTCTTCTGTGAGGCGGTGTCCGGCGAGCTACGCGCCGGCTCTTCGTTCCGGTTTGCCCTGGAGCGAGCCGCGGACTCTGTCGGGTCTCCCGGGGTCGCCAGCTGTTGTCGCGAGGGTGCCCCGATCTCTGAGGTGGCGGACGCGGTCAGGCGCGAGTTCGAGGATGTTGGTGTCGAGTTGGCCACCGTGATCTCGCATGGGTCCCGTATCGGCGGGCCGGTCGCGCCGTTGTTCGACGAGATGGCGGCACTCGCGCTGGCCCGGGTGGAGGTCCTCCACGAGGTCGCGTCCGCCACAGCACCTGCCCGGGCAACCTCTTTCGTGCTTCTCGCCGCGCCCGCCCTTGCCGTGGGCTGGGTGCTCTTCAGTGGCCGACTCGGCTCGTATCTGGCAACGACTTCGCAGCGGGCATCGGCTCTCATCGGGCTCGCCTTGGTGGCCTTGGGCACCGTGATCGCAGCCACGCTGCTCAGGAGGTCGCGATGACGGCGGTGCTCGCGGGAGCGGTTGGGTTGGCCCTTGGCGGCCCGGGTGTCGGGCTGGCGATGGTCGCGGTCGTCGCCATTCGGTCCCTGATGGCTCGTAGGCCACGACCGAAGCCGATCCGCCCGGTCCTGATGATCCTGATCGTCGAGCTCCGGGCGGGAAGGTCGATCTTGGGCGCCCTCCAGGAGGCGGCCCGGGTTTTCCCAGACGACACCCAATTGGTCTTTGCCTCCCGCGTTGCCTCCGTGAGCGGCCTGACAGCCGCGGTCGACGAATGCCGTGGCCCGATCCGGGGGGTGCTCGCCCAGTTGGCCAGGGCACAGCGCTCCGGCTCGGCGGTGGCTGACACGATGCGATCCCTCCTCGACGGGGACATCGCCGATGAGCGTGCCCGCCGAATCGAGAGAGCGAGATCTCTGCCGATAAGGCTGATGGTCCCCATCACCCTGCTGATCCTCCCCGGCCTCGTCCTGTTGCTATATGCCCCCTCCCTGCTCCGCACCTTTGCGGACCTGTCGGGCCCGCTCTCATGAGATCCGCACTTCTCCCCGTACCGGTCGGCAACCGGAGTGGAAGGAGAGCTGATGGCTCGAATCTTCAAATGGAACATGGCAAAGCGAGAGGAGGGACAGGGGACGGTCGAGTATTTCCTAGTCATCCTGGCGGCCACGGCCCTGGCCCTCGTCGCCCTCAATTGGCTTCAGTCGGGGAGCGGTGGAGGCCTGCTCGGAGGGCTGTTCGGCCGGGTCATCGATTGGGTCGCCGGAAAGTTCTGAGTGACCGGGGCTCGGTGACCGTGGAGCTATTCCTGGTGCTCCCGGTGCTGGTGTTGGCGGCGGTGGCTGCGATCCAGGTGGTGGGGATCACCCAAACCAGGCTCGAGTTGGTGGCAGCGGCGAGGGATGGGGCCAGGGTCGCCGCGACCACCCCCGACCCCTCGCGTGCGGTCGAGGCGGTCATGGCTTCGTTGCCTTCTGAGATCCGGGAGCGGGCCCGGATCTCGGTTCAGCGCCCGGACCGGGTGGGCGTGCCCGCCCTGGTCACGATTCACTTCCGTCACCGGCTCGGTGCGCCGTTTCCGGCCTCTGCCGGCTTCGACCTCACCGCCACCGCCTCGATGCGCACCGAGAGGTGACCGAGGAACGCGGAGGCGCCAGCATCCTGGTGGTTGGCTGGGTGGCGGTGGTGGTGACGGTTGGCGTGGCCACTGCCTCCCTCGGGACCCTGATTGCGGCGAGGGAACAGGCGAACACGGCAGCGCAAGCTGCCGCGCTCGGCGGCTGCGGTCTCGACCTATCCCCCGGCGGGGGCAGGAGCCGCGCCCCAAGCGTTGGCTGCCGAGTTCGCCGAGAGGAACGCTTCGCGTCTCGTGAGCTGTCGTTGCCCGGTGGACCCCACTCTCCGGGCGAGGATCGTGGTGGTGACGACGGCGCTCGAGGTCAAGGTTCCGATCTTCGGCGACGTCACGGTCAGCGCGGCTGCCCGCTCGGAGTTCGATCCCGCCCTGTGGCTCGGGGGGTGATGGGAAGATATGGGCATGGCGCGAACCACCCGGGCGACGAAAGCCCTCGACGACCTGGGCATCGCCTATGTCGCCCATCACTACGAGGTGACGGAGAGGGTGGGCGACGGTTATGGGGAGGCCGTTGCCGCTGCCATAGGCATCGAGGGAGACAGGGTCCTCAAGACTCTGGTCGCCGAGGTGGACGGCGCTCCGGTCGTGGCCGTGGTCCCGGTCGGCCGGCGTCTCTCCACGCGGCTCCTTGCCCGCGCCGCAGGTGGCAAGCGAGCTGAGATGGCTGCGCCCGCCGTAGCCGAGAGGTTGACCGGGTACGTGACGGGAGGGATCAGCCCGTTCGGCCAGAAGCGGGCCCTACCTCTCTATCTGGACTCGTCAGCTCTGGTGATGGGCACGGTCGCGGTCTCAGGGGGAGTGCGCGGCCTCCAGCTCGAGCTGGTACCTGACGACCTGATCCGGGCCACGAATGGAACGGTGGCCACCCTCATCGAGGACCCCGACCCTCGATAGGCTCGGCCTCCGATGTCGACCCGTATCGAGATCCTGCGCATGCTGGCCGAAATGGCCAAGCTCACTTCGATCGAGGAGGGCAGCCCTCAGGCTTTTCGGGTTAGGGCCTACGAGAACGCTCTACATGGGATAGAGGGTCATTCCGGTGAACTCGATGGCCTGGACAAGGCCGGTCTGACCGCGATCAAGGGCGTCGGTGCGTCGACTGCCGACAAGATCCTCGAGTTCCAGGCCACGGGAAGCGTCGCCAAGCTCGACGCTCTCCGTGAGAAGTACCCGCCGGCTTTCGTCGAGCTGACCAGGATCCCCGGCCTCGGGCCCAAGACCCTGAAGTTGATCCGGTCGGAGCTCGGCGTCGAGAACATCGATGACCTGCGAGCCGCGATCGCAGCGGAGCAACTGCGCGAGCTTCCCGGCATGGGCAAGACCTCGGAGGAGAAGATCGCCAAGGCGATCGACCGGCTCGGCCTCCATGGCAAGGACCGTCGGACTCCCTTGATCGAGGCCCTTCCCCTTGCTCGGTCGCTGGCGGCCAGGATCTCGGAGCTGACATCGGTGAAGGCCGCGGTCCCATGTGGGTCGATACGGAGGTTCTCCGAGACCATTGGCGACATCGACATCGTGGTGGCGACCACCAGCCCGGGTACGGTGTCCGAGTTCGTTCTCGGCCTGCCGGAGGTCGCCGAGGTCATCGGCTCCGGTGA
Source organism: uncultured Acidobacteriota bacterium (assembly GCA_963780755.1). Classification (GTDB taxonomy): domain Bacteria; phylum Actinomycetota; class Acidimicrobiia; order Spongiisociales; family ZC4RG35; genus JALYNX01. The sequence continues at coordinate 96,135 of CAWACX010000002.1, read as the reverse complement.
CACCAAGACCTCGTTCCTGACCAGGGAAGGAATGCAGGTCGATGTGCGCACCGTGAAACCGGGCCAACTGGGGTCGGCGCTCCTCTACTTCACCGGCTCCAAAGCACACAACATCGCCCTGCGACAACGCGCCATCGACCGGGGCTGGCTGCTCAGCGAATACGGGCTGTTCGAGGAGGAGAAGGTGGTGGCATCCAAGTCCGAAGAGGACATTTACAAGGCCCTCGAGATGTCTTTCGTGCCGCCGCCGCTCAGAGAGTCGACTGGCGAGGTCGAGCTGGCGGCCGACCAGGACCTTCCCGATCTGATCCAGCTCGATCAGATCAAAGGAGACCTCCACTATCACACCGACCAGTCGGGCGATGGGCGGTCGAGTCTCGGGGAGATGGTGGATGCCGCAGTGGGCCGTGGGTACGAATACGTGGCGATCACCGACCACGGAGAGGACCTGGCGATCAACGGCTCGACCCGTGAGGAGATGTTGGCCCATCGGGATCGGATCCGCGGGCTGGAGCAGGAGAAGGGGATCAGGCTCCTCTTCGGCTGCGAGCTCAATATCGGGCCTCGCGGGGAGTTGGACTACGACCCGGAGTTTCGCCTCGAGTTCGACTACTGCGTCGCCTCGATCCACTCCCACTTCGACCTGTCCCAGGACGACCAGACCGCCAGGGTCCTGACTGCGTTGGCCGATCCTGCCGTGAACGCCATCGGGCACCTCTCGGGCCGCTACATCGGGCGCCGCCCCGGGGTCGAGCTCGACATCGACGTCGTGCTGGAGGCGCTCGAGGTGACCGGGGTGGCATTGGAGATCAACGGTGCCCTCGACCGCCTCGATGCCACCGCGGAGGTGGCGAGGAGGGCCATGGGCGCGGGTGTCGACGTGGTCATCGACACCGACTCGCATCACACCAGTGAATGGGTGCGAATGGGATACGGAGTCGCCCACGCGCAAAGAGGCTGGGTGACGAAAGACCGGGTGGTGAACGCCCGGCCCCTCGCCGACTTCATGGAATGGGTGGCCAGGCGACGCGATCGGTAGCTTCGTTGCCATGGCCAAGCAATACGAGCTCAACTCCGGCACGCTTCGCATCGGCCGGGTCATGTCCTGGATGGCGCGCCGGGGCATCGGCAAAGTCCAGGTGCTGACCACGACCGGCCGGAAGTCGGGCGAGCCGAGGAGCGTTCCGGTGAGCCCGATCGTGGTCGAAGGGGTCGAATACGTGGTGTGCCCGTACGGCGAGATGGGATGGGTGCACAACGCCAGGGCCAATCCCAGCGCAAGCCTCCGTCACGGGTCGACCGATCGGCAGATCCGGCTCACCGAGGCCGGCGGCGATGCCGCGGCGAAGGTGGTCGCGGCCTATTACGCCCGAGAGGGATACGCCAGCCAGTACATGGACGTCCCCGAGAACCCCACGGTCGCCGACTTCGCCGAGAATGCGGAGTTGTTCCCCGTCTTCGAGGTCAACGAGCCGAACTGACGTCGATCCTTGTAATTCGTGCCCGGGCACGGGAAGCTATGCCCCCTGGCGACGACCCCCAAGGAGACCGAACAGGTGCCCGACACCTTCGTACTCGACACCTGCGTCCTGCTCGCCGACCCCCAGTCCCCACTCCGATTCGACGAACACAATGTGGTCCTCCCGCTCGTCGTGATCGAGGAGTTGGACAGGAAGAAGACCCGTCTCGACGAAGTCGGCGCCAATGCTCGTGCCGCCATCCGACTCATCGAGGAGCTCGGCGCCTCCAAGGAGGGCGGGCTCCGGGAGCCGGTCGCTCTGCCGGGCGGGGGCACGCTTCGCATCGAGCTCAACGGGATCACGTCCGAGCGCCTGCCCAGCGCCCTCGACCCGTTGACCCCCGACCATCGGATTCTCGCCACCTGTCTCAACCTCGTGGAGCAGACACCTGCAGTCCTGGTGACCAAGGACGCCGCCCTCCGGATCAAGGGTGCCCAACTTGGCGTGGCGGTTCAGGACTATCGCGCCGACACCGTGGCCGTCGATCAGCACCATTCCGGGCTCGTCGAGCACATCACCGACGGTGAGCTGATCGATCGACTTTTCGACGAGGGCAAGGTCGAGATGGAGGGGCTGGAGGCCGAGGTCAACGAGTTCTTGATTCTCCGCAACGGTGCCTCGCGCTCCGCCTTGGCCCGGGTCGTCCAGTCGGGCCCGACGGTCCTGGAGCGGGTCCCCACACATGTCCGGGCCTTCGGCGTCGAGCCCAAGAACGTGCGTCAGACCGTCGCGCTCCATCAACTCCTCGATCCGGACATTGCCGCGGTCTCGGTGATGGGCATGGCTGGCACCGGGAAGACCTTTCTCGCCCTGGCGGCGGCCCTGGAGCAGGTCCTCGAGCAGGGGCGCTATCGCCGGGTGTCGGTGTATCGGCCGCTGGTGGCGGTGGGCCGACAGGAGGTCGGGTATCTGCCAGGCGACCTGAACGAGAAGCTGGCCCCCTGGATGGCGGCGGTGCACGACAACCTCTACGCCTTGTTCTCGGATGCAGGCGTCGAGGGGGCTCGCAACGCCATCGACGAGCTCATCGCCCGTGGCGAGTTGGAGATGGCTGCGGTCACCTATCTGCGGGGTCGCTCGATCACCGGGGAGTTCGTCATCATCGACGAGGCGCAGAACCTGGAGTTGCCGACCCTGAAGGTGATTCTCACGAGGATGTCACGGGACTCGAAGGTGGTGTTCTGTGGGGACCTCTCCCAGGTCGACAACCCCTACATCTCGCCGTTCGGGGGGATGGCAGCGCTCATCGAGAAGTTCAAGGGATCGCCGCTCTTCGGGCACATCACATTGGAGCGCTCGGTCCGATCTCCGTTGGCCGAGATGGCGGCGACGGTCCTCTAACTCTTGGCGACCCGCTCCCGGCGGGCGGCGAGAAGCTCGGCAGCCCGCTCGATGTCGATGGTCTCCGGCGAGTCTCCTTGTCGCAACGAGGCGTTGACCTCCCCGTCGGTGACGTAGGGCCCAAAGCGGCCGTTGCGCACGGTGACCGGCTTGCCACTCACCGGGTCGTCACCGAGCTCTTTGAGCGCTGCTGCGGCTCTCTGCCCGCGCCGTTTCGGGGGCTCGGCGAGCAGTGCCAGCGCCTCTTCAACCGTAAGTGTGAAGAGTTGTTCCTCGCTCTCCAGGCTGCGCCGATCAGAGCCGCGCTGGATGTAGGGCCCGTAGCGGCCGTTGAGGGCGGTGATTTCCACCTCCTCAGCGTCCACCCCCACCGTTCGGGGCAGGGAAAGGAGCTCGAGGGCGGTGTCGAGAGAGAGCTCGTCGAGGGACATGTTCTTGAACAGAGACGCTCGCTTTGGCTTGTCCTTGCTCCCCTCCTCGGTCTCGCCGAGCTGGACATAGGGCCCAAAGCGACCGGTCTTGCCCAACACGATGAGCCCGCTGCCCGGGTCGGTCCCGAAGATCTTGTCGCCGACGTTCTGGGTCTGAACCAGCTCGATCGCCTTCGCAACGGTCAGCTCGTCGGGGGCCAGGTCACCAGGTATGGATGCGCGCTCCTCGCCTATCTGCACATAAGGCCCATACCGGCCGATCCGGGCCACCACGTCGGTACCGGAGTCGTCGGCCCCGATCGGGATCGAGCCCACCGCCCTGGGGTCGATCTCGTCGAGACGGGTCGCCACCTTGTTCTTGAGGCCGTCGTCGCCAAAGTAGAACTCGGTCAGCCAGGGGACGGACTGTTCCTCACCGGCGGCGATCCGGTCCAGGTCGTCCTCCATGGCGGCGGTGAAGCTGTAATCGACGAGTTGTGGGAAGTGCTGCTCGAGGAGGGCCACCACCCCGAACGCGGTGAACGTGGGGACCAGGGCGGCGCCCTTCTTCCAAACGTAGCCCCGGTCCTGGATGGTGGTCATGATCGAGGCGTACGTGGACGGACGGCCCACCCCGAGCTCTTCGAGCCTCTGCACCAGCGAGGCTTCGGTGTAGCGGGCCGGAGGGCGGGTCTCATGCCCGGTTGGCTCCAGGCGCTGCACGGCGAGGGCGTCGCCGACGGCGAGCGCGGGAAGCACCTTCTCTGCGTCGTCGGCCTCGCTTTCCGGGTCATCCGAGCCCTGGACATATGCCTTGAGGAAGCCGGGGAAGGTGATGGTGCGCCCGCTGGTGGCGAAAACGGACTCCCGACCGTCACTCGACTCCGCGCCGAGGCGCGCCGACACGGTCACCCCGACCGCATCCGCCATCTGAGAGGCGATGGTCCGCCTCCAGATCAGGTCGTAGAGCTTGGCCTCGTCGGGCCCAACCAGGCCGGCCACCTGCTCCGGGGTCTGGAAGGTCTCGTCGCCCGCAGGCCTTATCGCCTCGTGCGCCTCCTGGGCTCCCTTGACCTTGGAGGCGTAGACCCTGGGCTTCGGAGACAGGTAATTCTCCCCGTAGAGCTTGGCGATCTGGGAACGGGCTGAACCAACCGCGGTGTCGGAAAGTGCGGTCGAGTCGGTGCGCATGTAGGTGATGTACCCGTTCTCATAGAGGCGCTGGGCCACCGACATCGTCCGCGACGACGAGAAGCGCAGCTTGCGGCCCGCGTCCTGCTGGAGGGTGGAGGTGCGGAAGGGTGGGTAGGGCGACCGCTTGTACGGCTTCTCCTCGACGGTCTGCACCGCGAACTTCGATTCGAGCAGGGCTTCGGCCAACGCGGTCGCTTGCTCCTGGTCGAGGACGGTCACGTTCGGCTTGGGGGCACCATCGGCTCCGAATTCCTTGCCGGTGGCCACTCGCTGGCCGTCGATGGCGAGCAGGGTCGCCTCGAAGGTGCTGTCCAGGTCGTCCGCTGGGGCGAACACGCCCTCGAGGCTCCAGTAGGAGGCGGAGGTGAACGCCATCCTCTCCCGCTCCCGCTCGACGACGATCCGGATCGCCACACTCTGCACCCGGCCCGCCGAGAGGCCTTGCTGCACCTTGCGCCAGAGGACCGGGGAGACCTCGTAGCCGTAGAGCCGATCCAGGATGCGGCGCGCTTCCTGGGCCTGAACCAGGCGCAGATCGAGGTCCCGGGGATGGGCGAACGCCTCTTCGATGGCGTGCTTGGTGATCTCGTGGAAGACCATCCGATGCACCGGGATCTTGGGCTTCAGCGCCTCTGTGAGGTGCCAGGCAATGGATTCCCCCTCCCGGTCCTCATCGGTCGCGAGATAGAGCTCGTCGACGCCGGCGAGCATCTGCTTCAGCATCTTCACCCGTTCCCGACGCTCCTTGGGCACCACGTACAAGGGCTCGAAGTCGTTGTCGACGTTGACCCCGAGGCGTGCCCAGCTCTCACCCTTTGCCTTCGGAGGGATCTCGGCCGCAGACCGTGGGAGGTCGCGAATGTGCCCCATCGACGACTCGACCGCCACCTCGGATCCGAGGAATCCGGAGATGGTTCGGGCCTTCGTAGGCGACTCGACGATGACGAGGCTCTTAGGCATGGGTGTGGAGAGTTGACTTCATGTGACAGGCCGATGTCAATACGAACCGTGTCCGGGGTGAGCGTTACCGTCTGTCTCCAGTGGCAGGCAATCAGCCCCGAATCCACCGATATATTGCGCTGGAAGGCGGCGATGGGAGCGGCAAGACGACATTGTCGGCCGCGATCGCCTCTCGCCTCCGCGGCCGAGGCGACGAAGTGGTGGAGGTCAGAGAACCCGGGGGGACCCCGCTCGGGGAGAGCATCCGCGAGCTCCTGCTCGACTCCGACCATGTCGAACCATGGGCGGAAGTGTTCCTGTTTGCCGCCCAGCGAGCCCAGCTGGTGCGAGACGTGGTGGGGCCTGCGTTGGGCCGGGGAGCCTGGGTCATCAGCGATCGCACCTACTACTCGTCGATCACTTATCAGGGGAGGGCCCGGGGCCTGGGCGAGCAACTGGTGCGCGAGATCAATGAGGCCGGGCTCGACGGCCTGGTGCCGGGTCGTGTCTTCGTGATCGAAGTGGACCCCGATACCGCTCTCAGCCGTCAACACAGGCCCGACCGGATCGGCAGCGAGAGCATCGACTTCCAGCTGGAAGTGAGGTCCTCCTACCGGGATCTGGCGACGTCGGAGCCCGCTCGGGTGGTCCTTCTCGACGGCTCGCAACCCGTCGATCAGCTTGCTGACCAGGTTCTGGAAGGGTTGGCCAATGATTGATCATTTCGAAGGTGTCATCGGGCACTCCCGGGTGGTCGACTTGCTCAGGCAGGACGCGGACGAGCCGGCGAATGCGTACCTGTTCTTCGGCCCGGAGTCGGTGGGCAAAGCGACGCTGGCCCGGCGGTTCGCAGCCGCGATCCTCTGCCCCACTCGAGGTGTGCACGACGAGCCCTGCCGCTCCTGTCGCCTTGTGGAGTCCGACACTCACCCCGACGTCTCGGTGGTCGAGCCCGAAGGGCGCGACCAGCCTCGGAGTGGAACAGGTCCGGAACGTGGTCACCCGGGCCGCGCTGCGACCCGTTGAGGGAAGACGGGCGATCTTCCTTCTCCCCGACGCCGGGTCGATGACCGAGCAAGCTGCGAACGCATTCCTCAAGACGCTGGAGGAGCCATCCGCAGCCGCCGTTTTCTTGCTCGTTGCGGAGTCGGAGGAGGACTTTCCGCCCACGGTCGCCTCCCGGTGCCGCACGGTCCACATCGGCAGGGTGCCCTTGGACATCATGATCGAGGCCCTCGTCGAGCGTGGGATGGATGCCGATGACGCGTCTGTGGTGTCGGTGGTCTCGGGCGGCCGTCCCGGGCTCGCCCTTGCGTTGATGGACCAGCCCGAGGTCTCCGGTTTTCGCGATCTGTGGCTTTCCATCCCGGGACAGGTGACACCCCATCCCGGGGACGGTCAGCGTCTCGCGATGTTGGTCCTCGAGGACATCGGCCCCCTGGCCAACCGTTCCGTCTCATCGGAGATGACCAAAGAAGCTCAGCAGCGCACCCGACGCCGGGCGGAGCAGGCGTTGCTGGTCAACGGGTTGGAGATCCTGGCTTCCTGGTACTCGGACTCGGCCTCGCTGCAACTCGGGGGCCCGGTGAAGAATGCCGACCTGCCCCTTGCCGACTTCACCGAAGTCACCCCACGCAAGGCGGTGGCGTCGGCGGAGCACATCCTCGATGCGGTGGTCGACATCCAGGGCAGCCTGCGCCGGGAGCTGGTGCTGGCCAGCCTGTTCACCGGGTTGGGCTCGCAGGACTGAGTCCTGTCCCACCCTCCCGATAAGTTCACAATCGGGAGGGAATCGAAATGGGTGTCACCACCGCCAAGGGGGAGGTCGGGGAGGCGATCATCCTCGCCGACCTGCAACGACAAGGGCATGGTGTCGCCATCCCCTTCGGGCACGATCTGCCCTACGACCTGATCGTGATTCGCAAGGAGGACGGCGCCCTGGAGAAGGTCCAGTGCAAGTACACCACCTCGAACGGACGGGTCGTGATAGCGCGTGTCATGAGCAACTCGGCTTGGGTGACCCATCGATACACGGAAGAGGAAGTGGACTGGATTGGCGTCTATGACGCGACCACCGACCGCTGCTTCTACCTCCCGGCAAACGTCTGGAACGGTCAGGCCTGTGTCAATCTGCGGCTGGCACCTACTGCCAACGGCCAGGTCAAACGGATCCGGTTCGCCGATTCCTATCGCATCCTCGAAGGCGACCCGCAGCACAGTGCGTTTTCTGGCTCAGTGGTCGCCCTCCCTCTAACATTGGATCCTTCGCCGGAGTAGCTCAGTGGTAGAGCAACGTCCTCGTAAGGCGTGGGCCAGGGGTTCGACTCCCCTCTCCGGCTCCACTCAAATCGATGGAGTCGGGCAAGCGCCGTTGTCCATGTACCGTCCCCGCCCAATGGCGGACCAGGCCGACTTCGAACGCGACGCCCTGCAATACACGCGGCAGTTGTTCAGCGCCGCGATGCGGATGACCCGCAACCCGTCCGACGCCGAAGACCTGGTCCAGGAGACCTTCCTCAAGGCATACCGGGCCTATCACACCTTCGAAGAGGGGACCAACCTCAAGGCCTGGCTTTATCGGATCCTCACCAACACTTACATCAACAACTATCGCAAGGAATCACGCCGCCCCTCCGAGGTCGACCTCGGGGCAGTCGAGGACCTCTATCTCTATCGCAGGATCGGCTCCGAGGAGTCGGCGGAGGCGGCGCGGACCACCGAGGACCGGGTCCTCGACGGGCTCGTCGAGTCGGACATCAAACAGGCGGTGGAGGAGTTGCCGGAGAACTTCCGCATCCCGGTCCTCCTCGCCGACCTGGAGGGTTTTTCCTACAAGGAGATCGCCGACATCCTCGACATCCCTATCGGTACCGTGATGTCGCGGCTGCATCGGGGAAGAAAGGCCCTTCAGCGGCGGTTGTGGGAGTTCGCGGAGAACCGGGGTCTCGTGCCCACGGACGTGGAGAAACCATGAGCGGCCATCATTGCGATGAGGCATTGACCAACCTCTATCAATATCTCGATCGCGAGATGGAATCGGTCGACTCCGCTCGAATCCGTGCCCATCTCGGCGAGTGCACCGGATGCTTCGACATCTACGAGTTCGAAGTCCGACTCAAAGTCGTGGTGAGGGAGCGACTCGCCGAAGAGGTCCCCCCGGAGTTCATCGAACGCCTCCGGGCCGCCCTCGCCCGCGAGCCGGCAGGGGATCGTTGACGTTCGCTCCTGACACCGCCCGGTTGTAGGCTGCGCGGGTATGAAGGCCCTGAGTCGGCTGGCCGCACTTCTCCTGGTGATCACTGCGCTGTTGACGATCGCCGCCACTGCACTCGCCACCGACAGCCCGGATGAGACCGCAACCACGGTTGCCGAAGAGCCGGCACCAACAGTCGATTTCGAGCCTGCGGTCCCCATCACTACCCCCACCGCCACCGAGCCGCTCCCCGACTGGACGTACCGATACATGGTGCCGACCGCGATCGCCCTGGCCGTCCTGGTGGTGGTCATCACCTGCGTCCAATACTTCACCAGGGTGGTGCGACGCCGGTACCGAATCGTCGAGGAGTGACCCACCCTTCACGCCAGGGCCCGGGCCGGATCGCGGGGCGCATCGCCGGCACCTATCCGCTCGCCGAGACTTACCACACCGCGGCCCTGGAGTCGGAGATGATCGAGCTCACCAGCCGTGTCTCCGATCTCGTTCCCGAGGCCACAGGTCTCGAGCTCCCGGGGGCCCCCGGCACCCTGGTCATCGGGCGGTCGGAGTGGGTGGAGCGAAACGTCGCCAGCTTCTCGCACATGATCGAACCGGCCAATCGCAAGCTCGCGGAGCGGGTCGCCGACGCCGGGCCCGGCGCCAGAGGGGCAGCGGCCATGGCCGGTCGGTTGATGCAGGCCGAGGTGACTGCTGTCCTCGGTGTCCTGGCGCGACGGGTGCTGGGCCAATACGAGCTCGTGATGCCAACCGGTGAGGATGGTGACGTTGTCGCCTATGTAGGCCCCAACATCATGGCGATGGAGCGCACCCATCAGTTTCGCCCTTCTGAGTTCCGCTTCTGGGTCGCCCTCCACGAGCTCACCCACCGTGCCCAGTTCCAGGGTGTGCCCTGGCTCCGCGATTACTTCCTCTCTCTGGTCACCGAGCTCGTCGAGCAGTCGACCCCCGAGCCAGGCCGCCTTGGCCGCGTGGTCGACGAATTGATGACCAGAAAGGAAGCCGGGGGTGCACTCCTCGACGAACGAGGCCTGCTCGGGTTGTTCGCCACTTCGGAGCAACGACTCGTGATCGACAAGGTCCAGGCGCTGATGTCGCTACTCGAAGGCCACGGTCACGTGGTCATGGACCGAGTCGGCCACCAGCACCTGCGTTCGCAGGAGCGGATGAGCCGGGTCTTGAAGAACCGTCGACTGGACAAAAGGACCGCGGCGTTCTTCAGGATCACGGGGCTGGAGATGAAGCTGAACCAGTACCGGATGGGGGAGCGGTTCATCAAGGCGGTCGAGGACGAGGCCGGCTGGGAAACGGTCACCCTGGCCTTTCGCGGCGTGGGGAGCCTTCCCACGCTTGCCGAGATCGAGCATCCCCGGCAATGGTTGACACGCGTCGCCTGACAGCCCTCGCCGCCCTTATCGAAGCCAAGCTCCGACTTCCCGAACGCCAACTCGTCGTGGGGCTGTCGGGTGGAGCAGATTCCGCGGCCCTTGCCTACCTTCTCTCCCGAAGCAGGCACCCGCTGCGGGCGATCCACGTCCACCACGGGCTCCCCGCCAGTGACCGCCTCGAGTCAGCCGCCCGGGATGTTGCCTCGAATCTGCAGCTGGAGATCGAAGTGATCGGGGTGTCGGTCCCCGCTGGCGCATCGCTGGAGGGCCAGGCGAGAACAGCGAGATACCAGGCCTTCCTGGACTCTGCCCGGGGAGAAGCTGTGCTCCTTTCCCACACCCGCGATGACCAAGCAGAGACCGTGTTGATGAACATGTTGCGCGGCTCCGGGCTCAGAGGCCTTGCCGGCATCTCCTGGTTCCGGCCGCCGAACGTCTACCGCCCCATGCTCGACGTCGGCCGATCGGAAACGCGCGAGCTCGCCGCCCTCGCCGGGCTCCCCTACTTCGACGATCCGATGAACGAGTCACTCGAGCTCACGCGCAACGCGATCCGCCTCGAGGTGCTTCCGCAGCTTGCCCGGTTCAACCCGCAGGTCGTGGCAAGCCTGGCGCGGCTGGCGGAGAACGTAAGGGCCGAGTCGGAGCTCATCGAGCGCGAAGCAGCGCAGGTCGGCGTCATTCATGAGCCCGACGCGGCCAAGGTGGCGGTCGGCTCACTCACCACGGTCGATCCGGCACTGGCACACCGCGTGCTCTCCGGCCTCATCGGCCGGTTTCGGGAGCATGGCGCCCTCAGTGGGGAAGAGTTGGACCGGGTGTGGGACGTGATACTTGGTGCGTCTGCCCGAACGGAGCTGAGCGGCGGGCTGATCGCCCACCGCTCGGGCCCGATGCTGGTCATCGCTGCCGAACCGGCGGAGGTGCCTGCCGACCGGGTCCAGCTCTCTCCGGGGCGACACCGGCTGGGCAGGGCAGTGTTCGATGTGCAGGCGATGGACTCGGTCTGCCAGGTGGCCCCACTGGGAACATCGGCTGCGATCTTCGACCCCGGAGTCACGCTGGTGGCGAGCGAGGGGGAGGGAGGGCTCGTCGTGGAGGCGGATGGCGCCCTGGCCTGGGAGCCATGGGTCAAGCGGCACCCGGTGGCTTGGTATGAGCCGAAGACCACCGGCTACCTTTCGGTTCTCGCCACAGAGGAAATTGGATGGACATCAAGCCGCTGATCACCGCCGAGGACATCGACTCCAAGCTCTCCGAGATGGGAAAGCAGATCACCGATGACTACTCGGGCCAGGACCTCCTCCTGGTGGGTGTCCTGCGCGGTGCGTTCATGGTCATGGCCGACCTAGCCCGTCACATCGACCTCCCGGTGGAGTTCGACTTCATGGCGGTGTCCTCATACGGCGCCTCCACTCAGACTTCGGGAGTGGTCCGCATCCTCAAGGACCTCGACGAAGAGATCGAGGGCCGCCACGTGCTGATCGTGGAGGACATCATCGACTCAGGGCTCACTCTGAACTACCTGATGAAGAGCCTCAACGTCCGCAAGCCGGCATCGCTCGAGATCGCTGCGTTGCTCCTCAAGGAGGGGATTCAAAGGGTCCCGATCGACGTCAAGTACGTCGGGTTTCCCATCGGGCCTGAGTTCGTCGTCGGCTACGGGCTCGACTACGCCGGGAAATATCGGAATCTCCCATACGTTGGTGTGATGGGCTCCGATGTGTAGGTGGTGTATTCGACTGAGTCCCGTAACATTGAGCCCTCGACGGTTCTCTCACCCGAACTGAGGTATTCGTGAATCGAACTATGCGCACGCTGGTGGTGTACGGCCTTTCCATCATCCTGTTGGCCGTGCTCGCTCAGTGGTGGTTCGACCAGGTCTCGGGCCCCAAAGAGGTTTCCCTGTCGGTGTTCATGGAACAGGTCGAGGCCGGCGACTTCGCCGAGGTCCAGATGCTGGCCCGTTCCAACCAGGTCCAGGGCAGGGCCGAAGCCGGAGACGACGCCACCGATGACGTCTGGGACGTGGTGGCCAGCTACCCCGAGGGATCCGAAGGCCCGATCACCGAGGCGATTCTCGCTTGCGAGTGCACGGCGTTCGGGTCCGATCCAGAGCCCCCCTCATTCTGGGAACTGCTCATCAGCTTCCTGCCCTGGCTGTTCCTGCTCGGGTTCATGGTGTTCATATTCATGCAGATGCAGGGTGGCGGGAACCGCGTCATGCAATTCGGCAAGTCGAGGGCCAAGCTGGTCGGCAAAGAGCAACCCAAGGTCACGTTCGACGATGTCGCCGGCCTCGAGGAGGCCAAGGAAGAGCTCGAAGAGATCAAGGACTTCCTCGCCAACCCCGACCCCTACCGCCAGTTGGGTGCGAAGATCCCCAAGGGCGTCCTCCTGTTCGGGCCTCCAGGCACCGGTAAGACACTCCTCGCCAAGGCGGTGGCCGGCGAGGCAGGTGTCCCCTTCCTCTCGATCTCCGGCTCGGACTTCGTCGAGATGTTTGTCGGAGTCGGCGCAGCCCGTGTCCGCGACCTCTTCGAGCAGGCCAAGTCGAGTGCCCCAGCCATCGTGTTCATCGACGAGATCGACGCCGTCGGCCGTCATCGTGGCGCCGGACTCGGCGGCGGCCACGACGAGCGGGAGCAAACCCTGAACCAGTTGCTCGTCGAGTTGGACGGATTCGAGGGGAACACCGGGGTCATCGTCATGGCCGCCACCAACCGCCCCGACATCCTCGACCCCGCCCTGCTTCGACCGGGCCGTTTCGACCGTCAGATCGTGGTCGATGCTCCGGACATCGAAGGCCGCAAGGCGATTCTGGAGGTGCACTCCAAGGGCAAGCCGCTCGCCAAAGAGATAGATCTTGGCGTGCTGGCCCGACGGACGCCTGGATTCACCGGTGCCGATCTGGCCAACCTGATCAACGAAGCCGCACTCCTCACCGCCCGTCGGCACAAGAAGGAAGTTTCGATGCTGGAGCTCGAGGAGGCGATCGACCGTGTCATCGCCGGCCCCGAGCGCAAGGCGAAGGTGATGACAGAGGAGGAGCGCAAGCTCATCGCCTACCACGAGACCGGCCACGCCCTGGTCGGGTTCGCCCTCCCCAACTCGGACCCGGTTCACAAAGTGACAATCGTGGCCCGGGGCCGCTCTCTGGGCCACACCCTGGCCCTGCCCACTCATGACAAGTACCTGGTTCGGCGCTCCGAGCTCGTCGACCAACTCGCCATGCTTCTCGGCGGCCGGACGGCGGAGGAGATCATCTTCGCCGACCCAACCACGGGCGCAGCGAACGACATCGAGAAGGCGACTGCCATCGCCAGGCGAATGGTCATGGAGTACGGAATGAGCGACGAGTTGGGCCCGATGCAATACGGCAAGCCCAACGCCGAGGTGTTCCTCGGGCGCGACTACTCGCGACAGCAGGACTACTCCGACGACGTCGCGGCCAAGGTCGACGAAGAGGTACGCAAGCTGATCGTCGCCGCCCACGTCGAGGCCCGCTCGGTGATCGAGCGCCATCAGGACGCAATGGAGCGAATGGTGGAGGCTCTCCTCGAGAGCGAGACGGTGGGGCCCGATGAAGTCGCCGAGCTGTTCAAGGATGTCCCCAAGTGGGTTCACAGCGGGGAGGGGTCGATGCGGATCAAGTATCCGGAGAACCCAATCCTCCCTCAGCCCCGTGAGGACCTGGCAGCCGCCTCCGAGGTCGAGGAGGAGGAAGAGGAGAAGGTCACCGAGTCCCTCCGCCTCAAGCGGAGCCTCCGCCCCAAGGGCAGGCCCGCCGACGCCGGGGCCTAGAGGCCGGTTCCCCCTCATGAACGGGATAGACCAGGGACGGATCGAGAAAGCCGTCCGTGAGATCCTGGAGGCTCTCGGTGAGAACACCGACCGCGAGGGCCTGATCGAGACACCGGAGCGGGTGGCGCGCTTCTACAGCGAGGTCTTCGAGGGGCTACACCGTGATCCCGGTGACGAAATCGACGCCTTCTTTGGTGAAGAGCACTACCAGGAGATCGTCATGGTCCGGGAGATCCCCTTCTACTCGATGTGTGAGCATCACCTGGTCCCGTTCCATGGCCAGGCCCACGTCGCCTACATGCCCAAGGGCCGGGTCACCGGGCTCTCCAAGCTGGCGCGGCTGGTCGAGGGGTATGCCCGCCGGCCCCAGATGCAGGAGCGGCTGACTGCCCAGGTGGCCGACGCGTTGGCCGAGCGCCTCGAGCCGCTGGGGGTCATGGTCGTGATCGAGGCCGAGCACCTGTGCATGTCGATGCGCGGCGTGCGCAAGCCAGGGGCCAAGACGGTCACCTCCGCGGTGCGCGGGATCATGCACACCAACCCCGCCACCCGCGCCGAGGCGATGTCCCTCCTCTTCGGCACCACCCGCTAGCGATAGCTCGCTGCGCTCGCCGTTTTCCGTTCGACGTTTTACGTTCTACTTGTGACTACCCAGTGGAGAGTCGGAAGCGGCCAGGTTCTGGACCTGTCGCGCGGCCTGCTCATGGGGGTGCTCAACGTCACTCCCGATTCCTTTTCCGATGGAGGCCTCTACCTCGAAGCGAATGAGGCGGTGCCGGCAGGCCAGGAGATGGCCGCCGCCGGCGCCGGCCTCATCGACGTCGGCGGTGAGTCGACACGGCCTGGCGCCGAGCCGGTCTCTGTGGATGTGGAGTTGGGTCGGGTGGTCTCGGTGGTGGAGCGATTGGCAGCCGCGGGGCTGATGGTGTCGATCGACACGTCGAAGCCGGAAGTCGCCCGGGCTGCGATCGACCGGGGAGCGGTCGTGGTCAATGACGTCACGGCATGCTCAACGCCGGGGATGAAGGAGCTGGTGGCCCAGTCCGGGGTGGGTGTGGTCCTCATGCACATGCAAGGCACGCCGGGAACCATGCAGCAGGCACCGGCCTATGAAGACGTTCTGGGAGAGGTGATTGATTTCCTCGTGACCAGGGCGGGGGAGCTGATCGAGGCCGGTGTGTCCCCCGACGCGATTGCCATCGACCCCGGGATCGGCTTCGGAAAGTCGGTCGTTCACAACCTGCTGCTGTTGGCGGGGCTCGCTGAGCTGGCCGCCACCGGGTATCCCGTCGTGCTCGGCGCCTCGCGCAAGTCTTTCCTGGGCAGGCTGAGCGGGATTAACGACCCATCAGGGCGAGACGGTCTGACTGCGGTCACCACGGCGCTCGGATTCGAGCGTGGAGCACGGGTTTTCAGGGTCCACGATGTTGCAGCTTCGATGGCTGCGCTCAGGCTGGCCGCCACTATCGTGGCCCCACAGCAATGGGAAGAATGGTTGCCGGATTGAAGCCACGTGGCTTCACGTGGGTCATCGCCGATCGGTTGGCCGTGTCCGAGCGGGTAGGGGGCTCAGGCTTCCAGCACCGCCGGGTGCGGCGGGAGGAGGAGATCACCTGGTTGGTCGAGGAGGCGGGTATCAACTCCGTCGTGTCGATGCTTCCGGGGAACCAGAACCTCCTCGCCTACCGCGAGGCGGGGATGAAGACCTTTGCGGTCCCGGTGGCCAATGAGCTCGAGTCGGCCGAGGTGGAGGCGTTCTTCGAGGCGCTCACCAAGGCCATGACCAAGAGCCGGGCCAAGGTCCTCGTTCATAGGGAGACCATTGACGACACGGTCGGCGGCCTTCTTGGCGGCTACCTGGTGGTCTCCGGTCTGGTCAAGGACCCGATCCTCGCCCTTGCGGTCATCCAACAGATCCTGGGGAGGGCGCTCGGCCCCGAGGGGAGATCATTGATCCCCGCCACCGTCGATTCGTGACCGATCGCATCGATCTCACCGGGATCGAGGTCTGGGCGCGCCACGGGGTCCTGGCAGAGGAGAAGACCAGGAACCAACCCTTCATCGTCGATGTCCGGCTGTTTCTCGACCTCGCTCCCGCTTCCGCCTCCGATCACGTCGAGGACACCATTGACTACGGAGAGCTCGTGCGGAAGGTCCACTACAAGGTGGCGGGGGAGAGCCACGATCTCATCGAGACCGTCGCCGAAGGGGTGGCAAGGATTGTGCTCGAGGACTCCCGGGTACAGAGAGTCCTGGTGACCGTCCACAAGCCGCAGGCTCCAATCCAGGAGAAGTTTGGTGATGTCTCGGTGACGGTCGACCGTTCCAGATGACCCGATTTGCGATTGCCCTGGGCTCCAACCTGGGCGATCGGATCGACCACTTGCGGGGTGCCGTCGAGCAGATCCGGGCCCTTGGGGACGTCGCGGCGGTTTCGGGTGTCTACGAGACGGCGCCGGTTGGCGGGCCCGAGCAAGGGCCATACCTCAACTCGGTGCTCCTGCTCGACACCTCGCTCGAGCCTGATGCGCTTCTGGGCGGACTGGCGACGATCGAGGCTGCACATGGCCGGGAACGGATCGAGCATTGGGGGCCACGCACACTGGACCTGGACATCGTGTCCAGTGACGGGCCTGACGTTCGCACCCCTGACTTGGAGATCCCCCATCCCGGCGCCCGCGAGCGCAAATTCGTGCTCGAGCCGTTGACCGAGATCTGGCCTGAGGCTCCGGTAGGGGCCGGCGACACCGCGGTCGTGGCCCTTGGGGGTGTTGCCGACCAGCAAGTCGACCTCCTGGAGCGAGACTGGCTGGACCCTGACCAGCCCGACAACGGTCGCTACTGGGTCTTTGCCCAGGCGGGAATCATGATCTCCATCCTCCTCGCTCTGATCGGGACCGGCTCTATGCCGGACGGGAGCCTCGAGCCGCATCGGTTCGTCGGCCTGTTGCTGCTCGTCGCCGGCGGGTTCCTGACCGTGGTCTCGGCCCGGGTGCTCGGTAGTGCCCTGATACCGCTGCCCCGGCCGATGACGGGGGCGTCGATGGTGGAGGACGGCGCATACCGGTATGCCCGGCACCCGATCTATGGCGGGCTTGCCATGACGTTCCTCGGGCTCTCGCTGGCCGTCTCGAGCGCACTCGGCTCGCTGATCAGCGTTGGCCTCTTCGGTTTCTTCTGGGCCAAATCGGCATATGAAGAGCGCTTGTTGCGTCTGGCATATCCCGAGTACTCGGATTACCGGCGCCGGGTCGAGAAGCGGATGGTCCCCTTCATCGTTTGAGCGAAGACCCACCTTCCGGTCCCCGGGGCCTGTGCTAGCTTCCAGTCATGGGTTGTGGCCGTGGCCCCCCGTTCCTCCAACCGATCGACGAACGCGTCCCGGAACAGGAGGAATCATCCAGATGGCAAAACGGTCGAGAGAGCATCGCCAGGGCATCCCCGGTTACAACGAGGGCCGCCCGACGCGTAGCGACCGCAAGCAACAACACCGCCAGGTTCGGCACCACACCCACCAGATGCTTCACATGGTGGATGACCCCGACGAGGTCGCCGGGCTGCCAGAGGTCCGCGGTGGCGGAGAGCACGACCCTCTCCATGTTCAATCAGAGCCGAAGCGACGACGATTTCGGGTCTGGAAGACGAAGTTCTGGAAGCGACGGGACGACTACCACACCATGAAGTCCGAAATTGACTCGAACTGGCCGGTGATCACACCCGAGCAGCTGCGGGAGGAGCAGGCCTGAAGGTTCCGGCCGGGCACTAGCCTCGGTCGCAGTGTCAGGCACCGGTGAACGATGCGTCTCCTGATCGTCGGCCCGGGCCGGGCCGGGGGGTCCATCGCGATTGCCGCCTCAGACGCGGGCCATGAGATCGCCGGCATCGTCTCACGGTCGAATGAAAGCCGCTTCGGCTCCCCGTACGGGTACGACACTCCATTGCCCGCCGCCGACCTGCTGCTCATCGCGGTCAGCGACGAGGCAATTGAAGAAGTCGCGGCGTCGATTGCCGAGTGGGCCGGTTCGGTGCCGGTTGCCGCCCACCTCTCCGGGTTCGTCCCGGTCGACGCGCTCCGCCCTTTGGCCGCCCGGGGGATGAGCACCGGGGGCTTCCACCCGTTGCAGACGCTCCCTGACCCGGTGGCAGGGGCGGGCGCACTGGCTGGGTCGTATGTCGGAATCGATGGTGATCCGGCTGCCGTAGAAACGTTGACCCGGCTCGCGTCTTCTCTGGGGATGGAGCCGTTCCGGCTCGACGATGCGATGCGTCCGGCCTATCACGCTGCCGCGGCTTCGGCGGCCAACTTCGTCATCACGTCGCTCGCTGTTGCCGGCGATCTCTTCGAGCACGCAGGAGTCGAGCCCAGGGTGTCGCGACCGCTCGTGGAGCGAGCTGTCGCCAACTTCTTCGGCCAAGGGGCCGCTGCGCTCACGGGGCCCATCGCCCGGGGTGACTCGATGACGGTTCGGGGTCATCTCGAAGCGGCCAATCAGGTGTCCGATGAGGTGGGTCGCCAGTTTCGGCTCATGGCCGAGGCCACTGCGATTCGCGCCGGGCGATCGGAAGACGTTCGCCAGTGGAGCTGAGCCCCACATTCGAGGGGACGAGAACCCTCTACTCGGGGCGTGTCGGCCTGCTTCCGACGCTCGGGTTCTTCCATGAGGGCCACCTCGCCCTCATGGACCTGCTCCGGGCCCAATGTGACACATTGGTGGTCTCGCTCTTCGTCAATCCGACCCAGTTCAACGATCCCGAGGACTTCGACGCCTACCCCCGGGACTTGGAGCGTGATGCCCGCCTGGCCGATGAGCACGCAGTCGACATTCTGTTCGTGCCCGATGCCGACGAGGTCTATCCGGAGGGTTGGTCGACGGTCGTGGAGGTGGGGAGAGTGTCCCAGGAGATGGAGGGACGGCATCGACCCGGGCACTTCATAGGGGTCGCCACGGTGGTGGCCAAGCTGTTCGCCGGTCTGCGGCCCGACGTCGCCCTGTTCGGGCGCAAGGACGCCCAGCAGCTGGCTGTGCTCCGGGCAATGGCGAGGGACCTCCGATTCCCGGTCGAGATAGTCGATGCCCCGGTAGTCAGGGAGCCTGACGGCCTCGCGCTGAGCAGCAGGAATGTCCGCCTGGACCGCATGGGCCATGAACGGGCTCTCGCCATCAGCCGCGGCCTGTTCCAGGCGGCAGAGCAGATCGACGCCGGCGAGCGCCGCGGCGATCGACTCGAGGCCACAGTGCAGAGGTCGGTAAAAGGCCTCGACGTGGACTATGTGATGTTGGCCACCCAGGACACGATGGTCCCCATCGAGACCCTCGATCGTCAGGCGGTCCTCGCTGTGGCGGCCACGGTGGGATCCGTGCGGCTCATCGACAACATCGCCATCGAGCTCGTCGATGGCCGGTTCGTCCCGGACCGCGGTCTCATCCTCGATGCTCCCAGCCGGCTCGGTACTCTGCGCTGATCCAGGATCAGCGCACCCGATGACCACTCACGACGAGCAGGAGCCAGACTCCCAGACTGCGCTCCGGCGCGAGCGCCATCAGGCGATTCTCGACGCCGGCGGCTATCCCCATCGCTTCGAAAGGACCGAGTACGCCGCCGCCCTGCATGAGCGGTTCGGGGAACTCGGCCCAGGCGAGCACACCGAGGTCGAGGTTTCGGTGGCCGGGAGGCTGATGCTGCATCGATCGTTCGGGAAGCTCCAGTTCGGGACGCTGCGCGACGGGACCGGGACCATCCAGCTCGTCGTCGACCGAGGGGAAGCCGGGGAAGGGATCGCGACGGCATTTGAGTCGGCAGACCTCGGAGACTGGCTGGGTGCGGGTGGAACGGTCATGACCACCCGCAAGGGTGAGCTCAGCATCAAGGTGAAGAGCCTGGTGACCCTCCAGAAGTCGCTCCGCCCTCTCCCCGACAAGTGGCACGGGCTGAGCGACGTGGAGCTCCGAAGCCGCCACCGTTATCTCGATCTGATGGTCAATGAGGAAGCCCGGGAGGTGGCGCTGGCCAGGTCTGTGGTCGTCTCAGAGTTGCGGCGCCAGTTCGAGCAGCGTGGCTTCGTCGAGGTCGACACCCCGATCCTGTTGGCCCAGGCGACCGGCGCAGTCGCGAGGCCATTCCAGACCCATCACCACGCCCTGGACATGGGCATGTACCTGCGCATCGCCACCGAGCTCTATCTGAAGCGACTCGTAGTTGGGGGCATGGAGCGCGTGTTCGAGATCGGGAGGATCTTCCGCAACGAGGGAATCGACTCCACTCACAACCCCGAGTTCACGATGCTCGAGGCGTATCAGGCATTTGCCGACTATGAAGAGATCTTGGCCCTGGTCGAGGAGGTCTTCGGCGAGGTCGCCGCCCGGGCCAAGGGCACGACCTCGGTCAGCTACCAGGGCCGGGAGCTCGACCTCGCCCCGCCCTATCGGCGGGCCCGGATGACCGACCTGGTCTCGGAGCAGGTCGGGGAAGAGATCGACCTCGACACCTCGCCTCAGACCCTGCGACAGTTAGCCGGGCGGGTGGGGGTGGAGGCGAAAGAGGGCTGGAGCCCGGGCCGGCTGATTGCCGAGATCTACGAAGTCGCTGTCGAGGGCCGAATCTGGGAGCCCACTTTCGTCACCCATCCACCCATCGAGGTCTCCCCGTTGGCGAGGCGCAACACCGACGATCCCCGCCTCGCGGATCGTTTCGAACTGGTGATCGCCGGCTCGGAGTACGCCAACGCCTTCAGCGAGCTCAACGACCCCGACGACCAGCGGGCGCGGTTCGAGGAGCAAGCCGCCGCCAGGGAGGCCGGCGACGAGGAGGCCCATCCCGTCGATGAGGACTACCTGATGGCCCTGGAGTACGGATTACCCCCCACCGGAGGGCTGGGGATCGGGGTCGATCGGCTGGTGATGCTTCTCACCGACCAGCACCACATCCGGGAAGTGATCCTGTTTCCGACGCTGCGGCCTCTTTGATTTGAGGTGTCCCCCTGCGGAGCGGGGGGACCGACGCCAGCGAACGCAGTGAGCGCGTCGAGGGGGGAAAACCTGAACCCCCCTCGCCTTCGCCTCGCTCAGGCGGTCCCCCCTTGGAAAGGGGGGACAACTAACTCCGCGCCGTGTCCACCCTCTCCAACAGGTAGGCGCCCAACTCCTCCAGGATCTCCCGCGGTCGCCCGTCACCGACGGCGGTGAGGGCATCGGTGGCAACCTTCAACCGGCTGGTCGCCCCCTGCAACGACTCCTCGACATGGCCGCCGGAGCGGACGAGGCGGATGACTTCCTCCACCGCCTCGTCGGAATAGGGCATCGGCGCCTCGAGCAGGTGCCGGATCCGGTCTCCGGCCGGGCCCCGGGCGGCGAGCAGGACCGGTGCGGTGAAGGTCCCTTCCCGGATGTCGGAACCTGCGGGCTTCCCGATGGTCTCCTCGTCCGCCACCAGGTCGAGGGCGTCGTCGGCGATCTGGAACACCATGCCCACTTCCCACGCCCAGGAGGAGAGTGCCTCCACGACCTCGGGGGAGGCGTCGGCGGCGAGGGCGCCGAGGCGGGCTGAAGTGCGGATCAGGGAGGCGGTCTTGCCCCCGATCACCTGGTGGTACTCCTCGATACTGTGGTCCAGGTTCCCCACCAACTGCAGTTCTTTGGTCTGGCCCTCGACCAGCTCGGCGTATGTCGCAGCCAACAGCCGTACCGACTCCTGGGAGAGGTGGGTGGCCGCGACCTCGGAGGCGCGGGCCATCAGGAAGTCACCCGCGAGGATGGCCACCGTGTTCGACCAGTTGGCGTTGACGGAGGGTGCACCGCGTCGGGTGTCGGACTCGTCGATGACGTCGTCGTGATACAGGGAGCCGACATGGATCAACTCGGCGGACACTCCGGCCTCCACCGGGCGATGACTGCCGGCGTCCGGGCCGAACTCGGCGGCGAGCAGGGCGAGTAGGGGACGGAGACGCTTCCCTCCGGCTAGGAGCAGGTGCTGGGCGACCTTGGTCAGGTAGGCGTCATCGGCGGAGGCGGCTTCGAGCAACCGCTCCTCCACTCTCGACATTGACCCCCATATTCGAGGAATATCGATCAGACTTTGGAGATCGTCCACAAATGACGATGGTATTACCAACAGGCCGCTCCATCGCCCTCCAGGGAAGGGAAGAGCGGCCCGGTGGTAAAGTTGCGTATGTCAGGCTTGGGAGTCACAGGTGTTTGAGCGTTTCACGGACAGAGCCCGTCGGGTCGTCGTTCTGGCCCAGGAAGAAGCGCGGCATCTGAACCACAATTACATCGGCACCGAGCACATCCTGCTCGGCCTCCTCAACGAAGGGGAGGGCATCGCCGCCCAGGCTCTGGAGAGCCTCGACATCGACCTCGCCTCGGTCCGCGACGAAGTGGTCAAGATCATCGGCCAGGGCCAGCAGTCCCCGTCCGGCCACATCCCATTCACCCCCCGGGCCAAGAAGGTCCTCGAGCTCAGCCTGCGCGAGGCGCTGCAACTCGGGCACAACTACATCGGCACCGAGCACATTCTCCTCGGCCTGATCCGTGAGGGTGAAGGCGTGGCGGCCCAGGTCCTGCAACAACTCGGCGCCGAGCTGCAGAAGGTCCGGCAGACCGTGATCCAGCTCCTGTCCGGCCCCGGGGGCGGCGAGGAGCACTCCGCCGAGCCATCCGGGTCAGGGACCCGTGAGTCCTCGGCCGGGGGATCGACCGTCCTCGACCAATTCGGGCGCAACTACACCCAGCTCGCACGCGAGCGCAAGCTCGACCCGGTCATCGGGAGGATCCGCGAGATCGAGAGAGTCATGCAGATCCTCTCTCGGCGGACCAAGAACAACCCTGTCCTCATCGGCGAGCCCGGCGTGGGGAAGACCGCCATCGTAGAAGGCCTCGCCCAGCGCATCGTGGCCAAGGAAGTGCCCGAGAACCTCCAGGGCAAGAACCTCTACTCCCTGGACCTCGGCGCCCTCGTCGCCGGCTCCCGCTATCGAGGCGACTTCGAGGAGCGCCTCAAGAAGGTGCTCAAAGAGATCAAGAGCCGCGGTGACATCGTGCTGTTCATCGACGAGATCCACACCCTGGTCGGCGCCGGTGCCGCCGAGGGGGCGATCGACGCTGCCTCGATCCTGAAGCCGATGCTGGCCCGGGGCGAGCTCCAGACCGTTGGCGCCACCACACTGGAGGAATACCGCAAGTACCTGGAGAAGGACTCGGCCCTCGAGCGCAGATTCCAGCCGATCCAGGTCGAGGAGCCCTCGGTCAGCGAGACCATCCAAATCCTGCTTGGCCTCAAGGACCGCTACGAGGCCCACCACTCGGTGCGCTTCACCGATCAGGCGATCGTGAGCGCAGCCAACCTGGCCGACCGTTACCTCTCCGACCGATTCCTTCCCGACAAGGCAATCGACCTCATCGATGAGGCGGGGAGCCGGACCCGGATTCATCGCACGTCAGACGTCCCCGAGATCACGGCCATCGACGAGAAGCTGTCGAGTGTCCGGCGCGACAAGCAGGACGCTGTGGCCCGGGAGAACTATGAGCGAGCCTCGACGCTCCGTGACGAGGAGCGCAACCTGCTCTCCGCCCGCGAGGCGAAGGAGTCCGCCGGCAGCGAGTCGGGTTGGGTGATCGACGAAGAGGAGATCGCCGAAGTCCTCGCCCAGTGGACGGGGATCCCGGTCCACCGTCTCACCGAGGAGGAGACCGCGCGCCTCGTCCACATGGAGGACGAGCTCCACCTTCGCATCATCGGCCAGCACGACGCCATCACCGCCGTGTCCAAGGCGATCCGGCGCACCCGGGCCGGGCTCAAGGACCCACGCCGGCCTTCGGGATCGTTCATATTCCTCGGGCCTTCCGGAGTCGGAAAGACCGAGACCGCCAAGGCCCTCGCCGAGTTCTTGTTCGGCCAGGAGGACGCGCTCATCCAGCTCGACATGTCCGAGTACATGGAGAAGCACACGGTGAGCCGCCTCGTTGGGTCACCACCGGGATATGTCGGCTACGACGAAGGCGGCCAGTTGACCGAAGCCGTGCGGCGCAAGCCGTTCTCGGTGGTCCTCTTCGACGAGATCGAGAAGGCGCATCCCGACGTGTTCAACACCCTTCTCCAGATCCTCGAGGAGGGGCGACTCACCGACGCCCAGGGTCGGACGGTGGACTTCAAGAACACCGTCATCATCATGACCTCAAACCTGGGCACCCGAGACCTGCACAAGAAGGCGGTCGGCTTCCACGTCGAGGATGAGGAAGTTTCCTACGACTACATGAAGGGCCGGGTCACCGAGGAGCTGAAGAAGCACTTCAGGCCCGAGTTCATCAACCGCCTCGACGAGATCATCGTCTTCCACGAGTTGACGATGTCCGAGCTCAAGCAGATCGTCGATCTCATGCTGGAGCGGGTCAGGGAGCAGCTGAGCAGCCAGAAACTCGACCTGGTGCTCACCGACGATGCCAAGGAGTTCCTCGGAGACAAGGGCTACGACCCGGAGTTGGGCGCCCGCCCGCTGCGCCGCGCCATCCAGCGCCTGCTCGAGGACCCGCTGTCGGAGCGGGTGCTCCTCGGCGACTTCAAGGCCGGGTCGACGATCATGGTCTCCATCGACAGCGACAACCAGGAGCTCGTCTTCGAGGCGGTCACCGCCCCGGAGACCCCTCCCGTGGAGATGGCCGGCCAGGACTAGCTCCGCCGCCTGTACGCCCACACGCGTATACGCACATACGCCGATCCTTCCTTGCCTTTGCCTGCGTATTCGCGTACCGCCGTATTCGCGTATTCCTCTCAAGGGAAATGCGCTTCCCGCCGATAGGGGGCTAAGTCTTTTCTCATTTCATGCCCACTGCTCTCGCAATACTCTCGCTCCTTGCCGCGCTGGTCCCAGGTGCCTCTCCTGAGTACGTCCCGGCAGGCGAAGAGGCCTACAGCCTCGACCTCGAAGTCGACGGTTATGTCAACGGCGACATGGACAGCGACCGGCTGATGACCTTCCGTGGCTGCACTCTGGAGCGAGACGCGGCCTACATGTACGCACTGATGCTCGAGGCCGCGGAGAGCGATGGGATCAAGCTCGCGCCGGTGGACTGTTACCGCAGCTACAACAGCCAGAAGGCCGCCTACAACAAGCGCTGTCCCATAACCGAGACCGATATCTATTCGGTCGATCCGCTCACCGGAGAGCGGGCCCAGACCGGAACCAAGCGCACCAGGGTCTGCACCGGACCACCCACTGCACGCCCCGGTGTGTCCAACCACGGTTGGGGCCGCGCCGTGGACTTTGGCGATGGCTACGGAGTCCTCGGGTGCAACGACAAGGCGATGCGCTGGATGCAGGGCAACGCATATCGGTTCGGCTGGGTCCACCCCCGCTGGGCATGGTGTGACCGTTCGACACGTGAGGCATGGCATTGGGAGTGGGCCGGGGTGACCGACCCGACGCTGGTCGGCTACTACGAGTTCAACGAGGACCTGATCCAGTTCGTGGAGTGATCAACCGGATGGGCGTAGCCGGGCGGGCAGCCTCGAGATGCCCCCGACCACGACACCGATCACCGGAAGCGACAGCACCAGCCCGTTGAGGCCGTCGTCATCGGCGATGCCGATAGCGGCGAGCAGGCCCAGCCCCGCACAAATCGAGACCACGGCGAGCAACGGCCGCCAGGCGGGTGGAGATGGCCTGGGGTCTTCGACAGGCCGCTCGAAGCGCCCGAAGATCGCCATCAGGCCGATCGTCACCGCGGCAAGCGCCGCGAACCAGATCGGCCTGGTCAGCCACCAGGCGGTGGAAAGCGGCTCGATGCCGAGGCCAAAACCGCCCGCCAGGATCGAGAATCCGATCACGAGCACCATCGCCGTCAGATGCCACAGGTACAGCGTCATGATCTGGAGGTTGACTCCGACCACGACCTGCCAGGGCCGCGGCCTCTGCATCCAGCGAGCGAGGAACGGTTCCGCGAGGAGGGCGAGACCTACCTGGAACATGCCGAGAAAGGCCAGGGTCACCCGTGGCGGATAGCTGTTCGTGATCCCCGAGGTGTCGAGGCCGACCATCGCCACCGGATAGGGACCCGCCCACACCAGGGCCAGCGTGGCGCCGAAGCCCACGACGAGCATTCCCAGCCTGCGACCCATCCCATCGAGTCGGCCATCGAGCCAGGCGTATCCCAACTGGTGAACCGTGCCCCAGACCAGGATGTAGTTGAGGAAGCCGACGGAGACGACGTCGAATTCGATCGAGAGCAGGTCGCAGAGGCCGGCGAGCGCCAGCCCGATGGCGATCGACCAGAGGCCGAGCCGTTCCCAGACCACAAGGAAGGCGGGCGCCAGGGTCACGATCACCACATAGGCCGCGAGGAACCAGGTGGGCACCAGCGCAACCTGTGATGCGAGCTGGAGCACCTCCCAATCGAGCCCGAGTCGAAGCGCCAGCCAACCGAAAGCCGTCCAGAAGATGAGAACCGGCACCACCGGCAGGGCGAGCCGTCGGAGACGGGCCCGCAGCCAGCCGCCATACGTCTGTCCCTTGCGCCGCGCCGAGCGCCAGGACAGGGCGTTGGAGTAGCCGCCCACGAAGAAGAAGATCGGCATCACCTGGAGCACCCAGGTCAGGGGATGGGTCCAGGTGGCGAGCTCGAGGAGGTGCCCGGGCACCAACTCACCCTCTTCCACGGTCACCGCGGCCATCAGCCAGTGGCCGAAGACCACCACCAGGATGGAGGCGGCCCGAAGGGCATCGACGACGCGGTTCCTGTCGGGCGGGGTCTCGGCGGCGAGCCGGACCACGGCTTGGGTGAATCCCACCGGGTCATTCTCCCCATGGCACGCCTGGAATTGCTGTCATCATCAGGGCAATGGAGCCAGATCGCCCCGGCCTCGAATCGCCGCTGCGGGTGCTGCTGGTCGTCAGCGGGGCGTACGTGGCGGCCCAGATGATGGCTGACATCGCCAGTCTGCGGATCGTGCTCCTGGGCGGTTTTGCCGTCGACGCCGGGACGCTGGTCTATCCGCTGACGTTCACGCTTCGCGACCTGGTGCACAAGGTCGGGGGAGGACGGCGGCCCAGACCCTGATCTTCCTGGCGGCGGTGGTCAACCTGGTCATGGCCGGCCTGTTCTGGCTGACTTCGAGCCTCCCAGCGGACCCGGTCACCGGGCCGCAGACCGAATTCGGCATCGTGCTCTCCCCGGTGTGGGGGATCGTGGCCGCTTCGATCGTCGCCGAAGTGGCGTCGCAACTGATCGACACCGCCGTCTATGGCCGGTGGGTTCGGAGATTCGGAGACTCTCTGCAATGGGGCCGGGTGCTGGCCTCCAACCTGGTCGCGGTCCCTGTCGACTCTGCTCTCTTCGTGGGCCTGGCCACCCTGTTTGGGGTGTTCTCGCCGGAGGTCGCGTGGTCGATCTTGTGGGTCAATATCGGGCTCAAGGCCCTGGTGACGGTGGCCTCGATCCCGTTGATCTACTGGGTCAAACCAACCCCTATCCGTCTCGCCCACGACGAAGCCGCCCACTAACCTCGGCGGGCGGCAGGGACTCCCTGCCGATCAAATCACACACATGGAGGAAGACTGCGTGAAACGCTTTATGCGGGTCTTTGCGGCCTTGGCGGCATTGGCCCTGGTTCTCGGGGCTTGTGGCGACAGCGGTAGCGAGGACACCACGACCACGGCAGGTGGTGAAACGACCACCAGCGCCGCTGGGGAGCCCACTACAACCGCTGGAGACACGACGACGACCGCTGCTGCGGGCATCGGCGAAGGTCGAAACGTCGGCATGGCGTTCGACGTCGGCGGACGTGGCGACCTGTCGTTCAACGACCTGGCCGCTCTGGCATGGGACGATGGAAAAGAGCTCTACGGCTACGACGGCGAGGAGCTTGCCCCGGACGCCACCGGATCGGACCGTGAGGACAACCTCCGTCTCCTCTCCGAGGCCGGTGCCGAGTTGATCATCGCCAACGGCTTTGCGTTCTCCCAGAACGTGTTCCGGGTCGGCAATGAGTTCCCCGACGTCAACTTCGCGATCACCGACTCCTGCCCGCAGGATGAGGCCTTCGCGCCGGTCGAGATGCCGAACGTCAAGTGCATGCTCTTCGCCGAGGAGCAGGGCTCGTTCCTGGTCGGCGCTGCGGCGGCACTGAAGAGCACGTCTGGCACGATCGGCTTCATCGGTGGGGTCGAGGTCGACCTGATCAAGAAGTTCGAGGCCGGCTTCATCGCCGGGGCATTGGCTGCCAACCCCGACATCGAGATCTTGCCCTCGGTCTACTTGACCCAGGTTCCTGACTTCACCGGGTTCAACGACCCGGTAAAGGGGAAAGAGGCGGCCCTCGCCCTCTACAACCAGGGCGCGGACGTGGTCTATCACGCCGCCGGTGGCTCCGGTCTCGGCCTGTTCCAGGCCGCGGACGAGTTGTCGACCGATGACAACTTCCTGTGGGCGATCGGTGTCGACGCCGACCAGTACAACACGGTCGGAGAGCCCGCTCTCCAGGAGCACATCCTGACCTCGATGTTGAAGCGGGTCGACGTTGCCGTCGGCGCGACGATCCTCGAGTTCCTCGAAGACGGCTGGACCCCGGGTGCCCAGACCTTCGATCTCGCGGTCGAAGGCGTCGGCTACTCGACCACGGGTGGCTTCATCGACGACATCACAGCCGATCTGGACGCTTTCAAGGCCCAGATCATCGATGGGACCATCACCGTACCCACCACGCCAGAGGGCTAGGCCCGCCGGCGACTGCTAACTTGCGCCGGGCCCAGGCTCTCTGGGCCCGGCGTTCTTTATTGGACTGGGAGAGATGTCAGCGGCACCCGCGATTCAGCTCACTGGTGTGACCAAGCGCTACCCGGGGGTCGTTGCCAACAAGGACGTCGAGCTGACCGTGTTGCCCGCCGAGGTCCACGCCATCGTCGGCGAGAACGGCGCCGGCAAGTCCACCCTGATGAAGATCATCTACGGGATGGTGCGCCCCGACGAAGGGACCATCTCCATCGAAGGGGTCGAGACCCACTTCCGAACCCCCAAGGAGGCCATCGACGCCGGGATCGGGATGGTGCACCAGCATTTCATGCTCGCCGACAACCTTTCGGTGTTGGAGAACGTGATCCTCGGTTCCGAGCCCCGATCCGGCATTCAGATCGACTTCGATACCGCCTCCGCCCGCATCAAAGAGCTGGGCGATTCCTACGGTCTGCGACTCGACCCGAAGCAAAGGGTGGAGAAGTTGTCGGTTGGTGAACGACAACGGGTCGAGATCATCAAGGTGCTCTTTCGAGGCGCCCGCATCCTGATTCTCGACGAGCCCACGGCCGTGCTCGTTCCCCAAGAGGTGGACGAGCTCTTCGACTCCATCCGTGAGCTGAAGTCAGAGGGGCACACGGTCATCTTCATATCCCACAAGCTCGATGAGGTGCTGTCGATCGCCGACCGGATAACCGTGATGCGGGGCGGGATGACCGTCGGCACCACCAGCCCCCAGGAGGTGGATGCCGGCGAGTTGGCCGAGATGATGATCGGGTCCGAGCTGCCTTCGCCGGCGACCCGGGAGTCAACGGTGCAGGACGAAGTGCTGCTCGACGTTAAGGACCTCTCGCTGCTCTCCGAGGAGGGTCGCCGGGTGTTGGAAGGTATCAACTTCCAGGTGCACAAAGGGGAAATCGTCGGAGTGGCGGGCGTGGAGGGCAACGGGCAGGGAGCCCTCGTCGACTCGATCATCGGCCTCGCCCCGAACCGCGACCGGCGAGGTCGTGCTCGTCGGAGAGACCATCAGCGAGCTTCCGGCCCGCGAGCGTCGAGGCGCCGGGATCGGGCTCATCCCTGAGGATCGGCACCGTCAGGGCCTTCTGCTCTCTTCTCCACTCTGGGAGAACGCAGCCCTGGGTCACCAGTATCAGGAGCCCTACGCCAACGGGATCTGGATCGACAAGAAGTCGGCCCGTGTGCAGACCGAGGAGATCGTCCGTCGCTTCGGGGTCAAGACACCGGATGTGGACGTCCCGGCGACTGCCCTCTCCGGTGGCAACCAGCAGAAGCTCGTGGTCGGCCGGGAGATCATGGCCGACCCCAAGGTTCTCATCGCCGCCCAGCCGACTAGGGGTATCGACATCGGGGCTCAGGCTGCAGTCTGGGAGGAGTTGAAGACGGCCCGTCACAATGGAACCGGCATCCTCCTGATCTCGGCCGACCTCGAGGAGCTGATTGGCCTCTCCGACACGATTCATGTCTTGTTCGAGGGCCGGTTCGTGGCCCGGCTCGACCCGGCCCGAGTCACGCCCGAGATCCTCGGGTCCTACATGACCGGCGCCGCAGAAGAGCAGGCATCTTGAAGTCGGGTCGCCTCCTCACCGCGGTGGTGGCCCCAATCGTGGCCCTGGTCATCGCGTTCGGAATTGCAGCCCTCGCCCTGCTCCTGGTCGACATCAACCCGATCGATGCCTACAAGGAGATGTGGACCTTCGGCACCACCAAAGAGTCGCTGATCATCACGGTCAACAACGCCATCCCGCTGTTCGTGTCAGCTCTCGCAGTCGCCGTTGGATTCAAGATGGGCCTGTTCAACATCGGCGTCGAGGGGGCCTATCTGCTCGCAGCGCTCGTTGCCGCCTATGTCGGGGCCCTCTACTCGATCCCGAGCGTTCTCCACATCCTCTCGATCCTGATCGTGGCCATGGCGGTCGGGGCCGCCTGGGCATGGATCCCGGCGATCCTCAAGGTGAAGCGCGGGGTCCACGAGGTCATCTCCACGATCATGCTCAACTTCGTTGCCTTCAGCCTCAGCGCATATCTCTTCCTGAACATCTTCAGGGCGGAGACCTCGAGCCTGACCATCGCCACCGCCTTGATCCCGGAGACCGGCTGGATCCCATCCTTGAACCCGGTCCTGGCCTTGTTCGGGATCGAGCCCCGGGCCGGTGCCGACCTCCACGGATTCCTGGTGATCGCGTTGGTGCTCGGTGTCATCTATCACCTGCTGGTCAACAAGAGCCGGTTCGGCTACGACTTGCGGGCGAGCGGCATCAACCCATCAGCGGCTAATGCCAGCGGCGTAGACGCCAAGGGGATGGTGGTGAAGACCATGCTCATCTCGGGGATGCTCGCCGGACTGGTGGGCATGTCCCAACTGCTCGGCTTCTACCACCAGTACCCCCAGGATTTCCCGAGCGGGCTCGGCTTCGCCGGCATCGCTGTCGCCCTGCTCGGGCGCAACCACGCGATCGGGATGGCGCTGGGTGCCCTGCTGTTCGGCTTCATGGACCGCTCCGCCCTGATCCTCGACCTCAGGGACGTCCCCAAGGAGATCGTCACCATCATCCAGGGGATCGTGGTCCTCGCCGTCGTCATCGTCTACGAGATCATCGCCCGCAACGTCGAAAAGCGAACGGTCGCCGCCGCTGCCAAGGCCACCGAGTCCGAGAATGACACCTCCCCGGTGGCCGCATGACGACATTCGCCCAGAAGACGGGGATGACCACCAGATCGTGGCGCATCGTCCTGGTGGCCCTGGCCGGGATCCTGGTGATGACTGTCGCCGAGTTGATCGCCGGCACCTCGGACCTCACTGCGCGTAGCACTGCCGGCGCAGCCTTGCGGCTCGCCATACCCGTGTTGCTCGCCGGTCTCGGCGGTCTCTTCTCGGAGCGCGCCGGTGTGGTCAACATCGGTTTGGAAGGGATGATGATCGCTGGCACATGGTTCGCGGCCTGGGGTGCGTGGACCTTTGGGCCTTGGCAGGGCGCTCTTTTGGGGATCGTTGGTGGGGCGATATTCGGCCTGCTCCACGCCATGGCGACGGTCACCTTCAACGTCGATCACATCGTCTCCGGTGTCGCCATCAACATCCTCGGCCTGGGGGCGATGAGGTTTCTCTCATCGATCGTCTACACCGAGGACACGGGTGGCTCGGTCATCCAGTCCCCGCCGGTCACCGGGATCGAGAACGTGAGCCTTCCGTTCCTCGCCGGCGGTTCCCTGTTCGGCTGGGACACCCCGGACCTCTTGGGCTGGGTGGAGACCCAGGAGTGGTTCTTCATCTCCGACGTCGCCGGAGTTCTCCGCGGCTTCACAGGCGATCTCAACTGGCTCACCCTGATCGGCCTGGCGTTGGTGCCATTTTCGGTCTGGCTGCTGTGGCGGACCGCATGGGGCCTCCGGCTGCGCTCCTGTGGTGAGGACCCATGGGCCGCGGAGTCGCTGGGAGTGCGCGTGCTCAGGTTCAAGTACTACGGGGTGGTGATCTCGGGGATGCTGGCCGGCCTCGCCGGTGCCTTCCTGGTGCTGGTCCAGGCCGGCATCTATCGGGAGGGGATGACCGGGGGGCGGGGTTTCATCGGGCTCGGGGCCCTGATCTTCGGCAACTGGATGCCGATTGGCGTGCTCGGGGGCTCGATCGTGTTCGGGTTCGGTGACGCTCTCCGCTTCCGGGGCCCCGAAGTAGTCCGTGCGTTCTTCCTCGCGCTGGCCATCGGCCTCATCGCCGCCGGCATCTACGCGATGACCCGCAACCGGACCCGTACCGCGATCGTCCAGGGCTCGGTGGGAATCGGCTTCCTGGTCTTCTACATGTTGGTCTCCGAAGTGCCCAACCAGCTGCTCAACGCGGTCCCCTACCTGATCACGCTGCTGGTGCTGGCCATCGCCTCACAGCGGCTGCGACCCCCTGCCGCCGATGGCGCCCGTTACGCGAAGGGCGAGCCCCGTTAGGGCTGCGCCGTGACACGTGTTACGTAGTACGTAGTACGTATTACGAAATGACCTTCGATCCCTACTCACCGGAGTTCCTCGACGACCCCTATCCCACTTACTCTCGGTTACGCGACCAGACCCCGGTCTTCTTCGACCCGGAGTGGGAGCTGACCTTTGTCACCCGGCACCAAGACGTCAGCGCGATTCTCAAAGACCGGGAGCGCTTCGGTCGTGACTACCGGCACCGGCTGACAACCGCGGAGGTCGATCAGCGCCTCCACGATCGCATCTATCCCTCGAGCTGGCCCATGTGGACCCGGTACATCCGTGAGTCGTTCATCGATCTCGAGCCCCCCCGGCACACCAGATTGCGCCGCCTGGTCTCCAAGGCCTTCACCAGGCGATCGTCCGAAGTCTTCCGTCCCCGTCTGGAGGCGGCCACCGATCGCCTTCTCGACACCGCGCTCGAGTCGGGGCGACTGGAGGCGATCCGCGACCTGGCGACCCCGATACCGGTGGCGATGATCGCCGACCTGATGGGGATTCCCGCGGAAGATCATCCCCATCTCCTCGAGTGGAGCCATGCCATAGTCAAGGTGTTCGACCAGCGGGTGACCGACGAGGAGGGGGCCGCCGCGGAAGCAGCCACCCGAGACTTCGTCAGCTATCTCGAAGGCATCGTCAGCCTGCGGCGAGCCCGATCAGGCGACGACCTGATCTCGGCGATGATCCAGGTGGAAGACGAGGGCGACACCCTGACCGACGAGGAGATCGTGGGAACCGCGATCCTCACCCTCAATGCCGGTCATGAGGCCACGGTCCACGCCATCGGCAATGGGTTGCTCGCCCTGGCGAACCACCCGTCCGACTACGCCGCGTTGCACCGGGGCGAGGTCCCAATCTCTGCGGCGGTCGAAGAGTTGCTTCGATACGACTCCCCACTCCAGATGTTCGAGCGGTGGGTTTTGGAGGACACCGAGATCGAAGGGCACCGGTTGCCCGTCGGGTCGAAGGTCGGGCTCCTCTTCGGATCGGCCAACCGCGATGTCGCCGTGTTCGGGCCGAGCGGGGAAGGGCTCGATCTGACGCGAAGCCCCAACCCACATCTCTCCTTCGGAGCAGGGGTTCACTTCTGTGTCGGTGCCCCTTTGGCCACCGTCGAGCTGGAGGCGACCTTTGGGCGGATCGCCACACGGGTGCGGTCGATCGATCTGGTCGAGGCGACGGACCGGATCGAGAGCCTGGTCTTCAGGGGCGTGCAGACCCTCGCCCTGGAGCTGGAGGCGGCCTAGTCGCGCGGGGTCGCCGGCCGGCCGAAGACGACCAGCTCCTGGATCGCCATCTCCCTGAAGACGTTGTCATCGACCGTCTCCGCCAGGTAGGCGCTCTCCACGGTGATCACCACTTCGGTTGTGCTCACAGCGGCGAAGGCGATCTGCTGGACACCGGGCGAGTCCTCGAGCTCTACCGGGAAAGCCTGAGGGTTGCCCTGGGCGTCGATGGTGATCCCACGGGCCCGGTAGTTCCGCCGGAACTGGGTCTCGTCGGCGAGGTTGTACCAGTCGATGCGGTTCACAGTCATCGGCTCCCGGAAGATCAGGGTGATCACCACCTGCTCCCCGTCGGCCAGGTCCTCATAGGTGATCTGGTAATCGGCTTCGGTGCCCGAAATCAGGTTGTCGCAAACGAATGAGCCAATGCCGGGGGGGACACACTCGGCACTTATCACTTCGATCTGTTCGATCTCCGCGCTCGTTCCCAGGGTCGTTGAGCCACCGCCGGCAATTGTCGTGGTGGCCGGTGTTTCCGAGCCGTTGAACACGTTGAACAACAGCGCGACGACCACGACAGCAAAGAGAAGGGCGCTGATGGCCAGCGCAGCGCGGACCCCCGCCGTCGCCTGAACCGCGGGCCGGGGCGCGGTGGGCAGCGGGCCCTGCTTGAGACGGGCCCCGCACTCCTGGCAGTGGCGATTGGACGATGGGTTCTCGGCATTGCAGGACGGGCAGGTGATCCGACCCCGGTCGTTCGTCGCCGCCTTGCCGGCCGGCTCTTCCGGGGGAGCGTTGCCGAGGTCGAACTCCTCATAGGTCCCATCGGAGGTGACGGAGATCACATTGTCCCGTCGCGGGGCCACGGGCGCGGTCAAAGGATCGAGAAAAGTGCCGCAGGATGGGCAGAACTGCTCATCCGCCGGCACGCTCGCGCCGCAGTGATCACACTTTCGTGAAGCCACGTCCCTCCTTGGCCGCGATATTGTGCCACGGCATGTTTGTGTGGGCGGTCAGGACCTACGAGCCGTGGACGGTGGCTTCGGCATTGGCCGCGCTCGTCATCCTGACCATTTTGGTGGGGGTTGTCATTCTCGCCGCACGTCGCGACAACCACTAACCGGTACGGTGTTCTGAATGGCGTTCCGTTGTGAGTCCTGCGGGCATCGCTCCCCGAAGTGGATGGGTTTTTGCCCGCAATGCGGCGTCGAGGAACCGCTTGCCGAGGACGGGTCGAAGCCGACCTCGTCCGTGGCGCCGGCCCAGGCGCTCTCCATGGTCGAGGCCGCAGCGGGCCCGCACGAGCGCCAGGCGACCGGCTGGCCCGAGGTCGACCGGGTGTTGGGCGGGGGGTTGGTCCCCGGCTCGGTCCTCCTCCTCGGCGGCGAGCCGGGGGTCGGGAAGTCGACCCTGCTGCTGCAGATGGCGGGAGCGATGGCCGGAAGCGGGCATCCTGTCATGGTGGCCAGCGCCGAGGAGTCGGCGCAGCAAGTGGCGATCCGCGCCGGGAGGTTGGGCATCGGCGACGAGCCGATCACCCTGGTCTCGGATGATGACGTGGACGCCATCGTCGCCCTCGCCGAGAGGGAGAGGCCCCGTCTGCTGGTGGTGGACTCGATCCAGGCGGTTGGCGTGGCAGAGATCACGTCCGCACCAGGAGGGCCGGCCCAGGTGAGAGAGAGCGCGGGGAGGCTGGTGAGGCTCGCCAAGACGACCGGAATCTCCGTGGTCTTGGTGGGCCACGTCACAAAGGAAGGTGGACTAGCCGGCCCCAAGCTGCTCGAGCACATGGTGGATGTCGTTCTCTACCTGGAGGGCGACCCGGACCTCGGCTTTCGTGTCCTGCGCTCCAACAAGAATCGCTACGGGGCGACCCATGTCTCCGGCATGTTCGACATGCGCACCGACGGGCTCCTGGAGATCGAGGACCCGTCCAAGGTCTTCCTCGAAGGGTGGCAGCCGGAGGTGGCGGGGACGGTGATCTATCCCGCCGTGGAAGGCCGCCGCTCGATCCTCGTCGAAATCCAGGCCCTGGTGTCGAAGACCAATCAGCCCCAGCCGCGCCGGTCCATCCGAGGCCTCGACCCGACCCGGGTCAATCAGGTGCTCGCGGTCCTGCACCGCCACGCCGGGATCGCTCTTTTCGACTCCGAGGTCTATGTCAACGTGGTCGGGGGCTGGCGTCTCGACGAGCCGGGGTGTGACCTGCCGGTTGCCTTCGCCATCGCCTCGTCGGCACTCGATGTGCCATTAGGCAAGCTGGCGGCCTGGGGTGAGATCGGTCTCGCAGGTGAGGTGAGGTCGATTCCCTTCGAGGCCCGCCGGACCGAGGAGCTGGACCGCATGGGCCTCGATCGCCGGGTCGCCCCGGTGGGAGGGCGGTCGCTCCGGCTCGGTGAGGCCCTCGCCGACGCCGGCCTGGTCGCGTCATCACCCCGTAATTGAGACGAAAAGGGCTTCTATTTGGCCCTTTTGCTCTCAATTTGGGAGGTGCTCACCCCGCCCTCACCTGATGGAGGCGGATCGGCTCGTCCAGGCCGCGTAGCTCCACCTCTCCCACCTCCTCGAACTCGAGGTGGGTCCCGCGTGCGAAGGTCTTGGTCAGGTCGGACACCAGTATCTGGCCCCCAGCCGGCGTGGGCCAGGATCCGGGCCGCCTCATGGACGGCCAGGCCGTGGATCTCCTCACCGGCCAGCTCCACCTCGCCGCTGTGGACCGCGGCCCTGATCGCCAGACCGAGGTCGGCCGCATCCTGCTGACAGGTCAGAGCGCATCGGATCGCCCGGGCCGCACCGTCGAAGATGGCGAGGACGCCATCCCCGGTGAGCTTGGCGATCTCACCTCCATGACGCCTGACCGACTCGGCGATCCGCTGATTGTGACTGCCCAGGAGCTCGGCCCAGCCGTGGTCGCCGAGTCGGCGGGCGACGCCCGTCGAGTCGACGATGTCGGTGAAGAGAAGCGTCACCAGCACCCGCTCCCTCAACGACTGCAGCGGGGCGAGCCAGGTGGCGCCCCCCATGAAGGCCAGGGTCTCGAACGGCTCGTCCCCGACGACCCATGAATCGTGGCCCGGGGGGACGTTCAACACGTCTCCCTTCCGGCATTCGAACTCGGTGCCGTCGTCGAGCCGGACGCGGAGCCGCCCCCTGATGATGAAACTCATGTGGTGCGCCTGGCAGGAGTCGGTTCCAACGTGTGGTTTGACGTGCTCCGCCCAGTGCCAACCTGGCTGGTGGGTGTCGTGGGCCATGGTCAGGCCCCCGATCGTGAGCAGCTCCGACCGCGTCTTCTCCAGCTCGACGACCTCGTCGGGCTCGTCGAAGTTGCGCCGGTACACGGGGTCCATCCCCGAATCCTATGAGATGGCGCCAGCGCCGGCCCGATTGGCGGCTGATAGCCTGAGCCGGTGGATGGGCCCTCCATAATCGAGACCCTGGAGCGCCTTGCGCCGGGTACTCCGATGCGCAGGGCCCTGGAGAGGATCATCCAGCAGGGCAAGGGCGGATTGGTCGTCCTCGGCAACGGGTCAGCAGTCGCCGCCGCCTCATCGGGTGGATTCCACCTGAGACGGGCGGTGTTCACCCCGGCCCGCCTCGCAGAGCTTTCGAAGATGGACGGCGGGATCGTCATCGATGACAGCTGGGCGATCATCACCGAGGCCGGGGTCCATTTCGTGCCCGACGGCTCGATCCCGACCGACGAGACCGGGGCCCGGCATCGCACTGCTGAGCGAATGGCGGCGCAGACCGGGAAGCCGGTGGTGGCCGTCAGCGAGGGGCGCCGTGTCGCGACTCTGTTCTACGCCGGCCAGAAGATCGAATTGGCGACGCCGACCGAGGTGACCGCTCACGTCAACCAGGAGTTGCAGAGCCTGGACCGGCTTAGAAGCCGCCTCAACGAGTCGGAGGGCCGGCTCACCCGTCTCGAGGTCACCACCATGGCCACCTACCGGCCCGCCGTCACGGTCCTGCAACGCGCCGAGTTGGTCGACCGGGTCGGTGAGGTCGTCGGCGGGCGAGCCCTGACCCTGGGCGAAGAGGGCCGGATCGTCTCCCTCCAGCTCAATGACCTGATGTCTGGCGTCGACTTCACCAAGAGAATCGTCCTCCAGGACTACATCAAGCCGCTGCGAGGAAACGCCGTGACCAGGGCCGTGGGGCGGCTCGAAGCGCTGAGCGGCACCGAGCTCGAAGATCCGGCGCTGGTGGGGCGTGAGTTGGGCTTCTCCGACCTCGACGACCCCGTGGAGCCCAGGGGGTACCGCATCCTCTCCCAGGTCGGCCGTCTCCCGGAGCCGGTGCGCGACGACATCGTTCGCCACTTCGGATCGATCTCCAAACTGCTCCATGCCACGACCGGCGAGCTCACTTCCGTGGAGGGAGTCGGTGAGACCCGGGCCGGGCAGCTGCGCGTCTACTTCGACCGGCTCCTCGAGTCGGCGCATGAATGGGAGCCCGTCTTCGATTGACATAGCCCACCGGTACACTCCGCAGCCGCTAATGGCGTCAGCAACCAAATACTCGGTAGGGGACAAGGTGGTGCACCCCCAGCACGGTGCCGCCACCATCCAGAAGAAGGTCAAACAGGAGTTCGCCGGCAAGAAGCAGGACTACTTCGTCCTCGACATCGCCACCGAGCAACTGACGGTGATGGTCCCGCTGGACAAGGTCGACGACCTGATCCGGCCCGTCATCTCCAAGACCAAGTCCCGGGACGTGCTCAAGTCCTTGAAGGGCGAGCCCGAGGAGGCCGGTGCCAACTGGAGCCGGTGGTACAAGGTGCTCAACGAGAAGATGACCTCCGGTGACATCTTCCAGGTCGCCGAGGTGGTCCGCGACCTCTCCTTCGCCCAACAGACCAAGGGGATCAGCCCCGCTCTGAAGCGGATGCTGTCCAAGGCCCGGCTCACTCTCAGCTCGGAGCTCGCCTTCAGCCTGGAGATCGACGAGGAAGAGGCGATCAAGCGACTCGACAGGGCATTGCCCACGGTCGAAGCCGAAGAGGAATGAGCCCCGAGTCGTCGTCCCCCGGCATTCGTGTCGGATGGGGCTTCGACGCCCACCGTCTGGATGGCGATCCCCCTCTGTTGCTCGGGGGCGTGGTCGTCTCGGACACTCTCGGGGTCAGCGCCACTTCCGATGGCGACGTCCTGGCACACGCCGTGACCGACGCGGTGCTCGGCGCAGCGGCGCTCTTCGACATCGGCGACCACTTCCCGTCGGACGACCCGGCCTACCACGGTGCCGACTCGATGATGCTGTTGCGCCAGGCGGTGGCCCTTGCGGGCAGCGGTGGTTGGGTGGTGGGGAACGTCGACGTCACGGTCGTGATCGAGGAGGTGCGGGTGTCGCCTCATCGGGATCAGATCCGCGATGGGCTGGCCGATGCCCTCGGTGTCGGGCTCGATGCGGTATCGGTGAAGGCAACCACAACCGACGGTCTCGGGCTTCATCGGCAGAGGTGAAGGCCTGGCAGTGGTGGCTGTGGTGACCATGGCCGCCCTGTCGTAACATCGCCCGATGCTCCGGGTCCACAGCACGTTGAATCGCGCCATCGCCCCCTTCGAGCCCAGGGACGAAGGCAAGGTCGGGATCTACGTGTGCGGTCCCACGGTCCAGTCCGAGCCCCACGTCGGCCACGGGCGCTCTGCGGTCGCATTCGATGTGATCAGGCGCTATCTGACCTGGCGGGGCTTCGATGTCCTATTCGTTCGCAACGTCACCGACATCGAGGACAAGATCATCGCCGCCGCGCTGGAAGCCGGGACCACCGTTGAGGCCCTGGCCGCGGAGATGGCGAAGCGCTTTTCCGACTCCTACCGGGAACTGGGCGTCCTCGAGCCTGACGTGGAGCCCAAGGCCACCGAGCACGTCCCAGAGATGCTCGAGCTCATCTCAACCCTGATCGACCGGGGTCTGGCCTATGAGTCGGGTGGCGACGTCTATTTCGCGGTCAGGTCGCTCCCCGCCTACGGGAAGCTCTCGGGGCGAGACCCCGATGAGTTGCGATCGGGGTACCGGATCGAGATCGGGGAGGCCAAGAACGACCCCCTCGACTTCGCCCTTTGGAAGCAAGCGAAGCCAGGGGAGCCCTGGTGGGAGTCGCCGTGGGGAAAGGGACGGCCCGGGTGGCACATCGAATGCTCGGCGATGGCTGCTCGGTACCTGGGCGCCGACTTCGACATCCACGGTGGCGGCACCGACCTGATCTTCCCCCACCACGAGAACGAGATCGCCCAGAGCGAGGGTGCTTCGGGCGCGCCGTTCTGCAGGTATTGGCTGCACAACGGGATGGTCAACCTCGGCGAGGAGAAGATGTCGAAGTCGACCGGTGTCGTCGTCGACCTGGCAACCCTGCTCGAGCGTCACGGTGGGCGGGCGCTCCGGCTCCTGTTCCTCCGAGCCCACTACCGGTCGCCCATCGAGTACTCGGAGGAGCTGCTCGCCGAGGCCGCCGATTCCTGGGAGAGGTTGAGCCGGTTCCTGGAGCGGGTCGAGCCGGGGCCCCCGGATGCCGAGGCCATGGCCCACTTCACCGCCGCAATGGACGAAGACTTCGGGACCCCGCAGGCCATGTCACTTCTCTTTGACCTGGTGCGGGAGGGAAACCGGGTCCATGACGCGGGGGGCGATGGGTCAGGTATTGCCGGAGCGGTGGCCTCGATCGTCGAGGTGCTCGGTCTCGACGATGCCAGCCCGGCGCCGAAGTCAGGCCTGGACCTGAGCGACATCGCGGCACGGTTCGGGCTCGCCGGTGATGAGGAGCAGGTCCTCGATGCGCTGATCAGGTTGCGCAACCAGGCACGGTCGGAGCGGCGGTTCGAGGAAGCGGATTCGATCCGTGATGAGCTCGATTCTGCGGGTGTGATCCTCGAAGACGGCCCAAATGGCACCATCTGGCTTCGGAAATAGGGTCGAAGGCGTCCACGCCGTCGCGGCCGCGGCCGGGGCCGGGCGAGTGCTCCGGATCTGGGTCGAGGGCCGACGTCGCGGCAAAGCCGAGGTGGAATCGATCCTCGACCTGGTCGGCATGGACCGGGTCACCATCGTCGACGATGTCCGACCAACTGCCGAGACCGATGCCCCGCAGGGGATCGTGGCCGACTGCCGTCCCTTGCTACCGGTGACCCTCGATGCCTTGGTCGTCGGCGATGCCGCGGTCATGGTCCTCGACCACGTAGAAGACCCGCACAACGTGGGTGCAATTGCCCGCAGCGCGATTGCCTCGGGGATGACCGGGCTCGTCGTCTCGTCGCGACGGGCCGCTCCGTTGTCGGCAGTCGCCTTCAAGTCGGCGGCCGGCGCGCTGGAGCGGCTGCCGGTGGCGATCGTGGGGTCGATCCCTGAGGCTCTGAGCCGACTCAAGTCGGGCGGCCTCTGGGTGGTCGGCCTCGATGCCACCGGGAGCGACGGGTTGTTTGGCCTCGAGTTGCTGACCGAGCCGGTGGCAGTGGTGGTCGGGGCGGAAGGGGCCGGGCTGAGCCGCCTCACCGCCGACCGCTGCGACGTCGTGGTGTCGATTCCTATGGCCGACGCAACCGAGAGCCTCAACGCGTCGGTTTCCGCCGCCCTCGCCGGGTTTGAGATAATGAGGGTTCGACTGTCGTCGAGCACGCCGGGTTAGCTCAGTCGGTAGAGCAGCTGTCTTGTAAACAGCAGGTCATCGGTTCGATTCCGGTACCCGGCTCCAGGTCCCTTCGCCGACGAGGGTCGAAGCCCCAAATCCTCAGCTAGCAAGGGTCACACAAATACCCTCAAACGGATGCTCAGCACCGAGGAAATGGCTCTCCTCGACTTCGAAGGCTCCTGGTGGGTGGAGGGTGGGCCCAAAGACCAGCTCATCGAGCTCCGGCTCGGTTTGAGCGCTGCGGGCTATTACGACCTCCTGCTTGACC
The DNA here is from genome assembly GCA_963780755.1 of uncultured Acidobacteriota bacterium. Classification (GTDB taxonomy): domain Bacteria; phylum Actinomycetota; class Acidimicrobiia; order Spongiisociales; family ZC4RG35; genus JALYNX01. Next base: position 54,494 of record CAWACX010000002.1, on the reverse strand, counting down.
TGATCGAGCGGCCGGAGGCCGCGCAATACGACCCGATGACGGTGCGCCGGGTGCGTTCCACCATCGAGCCCGCTTCCGACCACGTCGCAGGGTTCGGCTGATGACCAACAAGGGCCGACATGCCTCGGAGTCATCGGGCACCTTCTATCGGGACCTGGCGATGATGGCGATCGGGATACTTCTCGTCGGCGCCGCGGTGTTCCTCCTGCTCTTTCTCCTCGCCGGCGATCCCGATTCCGAGGCTGCGGTTACGTCGACGACGACCGGCAGCTCGAGCACCTCGGCCACATCGGCGGCGACCACCACGGCGGCTCCCACCACTACCCCCAGCACGACGCCCGCGACGACCACCAACGGCACCGTGCCCTTGCGGCCTCCGAGCGAAGTGCGGGTCATGGTCCTCAACTCCCTCCAGCTCTCCGGAGCGGCCGGACGCTTCACCCAGGAGCTGGCCGACATCGGCTATCAGACCCTGCCCGCCGATGATTACGACCCAGAGCTCGATCCCTCCCGGATCTGGTACCGGGACGGGTTCTCGGCCGAGGCGACCGTCCTCCTGGACATGCTGCCCGGAGCCCTCGTGGAGCCCTTGCCCGACGAGGAGCTGGCCCCGGGGTCCGATGTCGTCGTGGTTCTCGGCGTCGGTTACGAGGAATGACTCACACCGCCTCGGGGTCCAAGCCCGGGGTGCCCAAGGGCTGGCTGGTCCCTGCCGTCGCCCTGGTCCTGATCCTGGTGGCAGCCGCCATCGGATGGCTGAGCCGGTCGATCGTGATCGATTTCGTCGCCTGGTGGCCCCTGTGGCTGCTCCTCGGTGGCCTCGCCTTCTTCGGCCGGCACATGAAGCTGGGCCGGATGCGTGTCGCCGGGCTCGTCCCGATCCTGGCGACCGTTGCCCTAGGCGTCTTCCTGGTGGGACACATCCAGGGGTGGGGGGCGATGCCATCTTCCTCGGCGTCACTGGTGGGGCCGGCATCGGGATCGGTCACCGATGCCGCGATGTCGGCGCGGATCGAGGGCAGGGTCGATGTCGTGTCCGCAGAGAGCGGGTTTCTCTACACGGTGGTCCCGATCCGGACCGGCGGCAGCACCGGACTTCCCCAAGCAGTGGAGCGGACCCAGGGCACCGCGATCGCGATCGACCTAGAGCCCGTGGAAGACCCGGGGCTCTACACCTTTGACGGTTGGAGCCTCGGGCTCGACCCCGCCCCGAACTGGAACATTTCGCTCGGTGGGACCATCGAGGCTGATCTCTCCACACTGAGATTGACCGAATTGCAGGTCGAGGGGAGTGGGAGCGTGACTCTCGGGCAGACCGCTGCGGAGACACCGGTCAGGGTCTCCGGAGACTTCGAGATACAGGTTCCGTCCGGGACTGCGGCTCGGGTGGTGGGCGAAGCCGTGGTCCCCGATGATTGGACCCAGACCTCCGACGGCTGGACATCCCCGGCGGGTGGCGGGGGATGGGTGATCTCGGTGTCCGAGGGCGCCACCCTGGAGATAACCACCGCCTAGTTAGAATCGGTGAATCGTGCCATCCGACCGGCTGAGACGGCTTGCCCTCATCGTGTGGACTGCCGTCGGAGTCGCGGCCCTGCTCTGGGTGTTCCTGCTGGTGGCAGACGCGGTCCGCGTCATCTGGCTTCCGATCGCCTTTGCCGCAGGGCTGGTGTTCCTCCTCGAGCCCGCGGTGCGCGCCTTCGAGCGGATGCGCCTCCCCCGGGTAGTCGCCGTGATCCTGTCCTTCCTCGTGCTTGCAGCCTTGGTCCTCGCCATGGCGGCCCTGGTTATTCCCACCATCAGGCAACAGGCCGCCGACCTCGGAGCGAAGCTCCCCGATCTATACCTGGCCGGGATCGATTGGGTCCGCGCCGTCGGCGCCGATCTCGGCCTCAACGTCGACGAGCTGCTCAGCCAGGAAGCGATCGAGGAATGGCTGAACGACCCGGCCAACCAGGAGACCGTTCAGAACCTGCTGCTCGGGTTCGGTGCTGGAGCCGGTCTGGTGATCCGCGGGGTCACCGAGGCCATCGCGGTTCTTGCCTTGGCGCCGGTGCTCGCCATCTACATCCTGATCGACCTCGAGCGGTTCAAGTCCAACTCGCTGGGGATGACCCCGCCCCGGCACCGGGAAGAGACAGCATTCGTAGCCGGGGAGGTGGGGACCGCGATGGGCTCCTTCGTTCGTGGTCAGCTCCTGGTGTCGGTGATCGTCGGTGATCGCCTCCAGCGTCGGCATGTATCTGATCGGACTTCCCTTCTGGCTGATCATCGGGATCCTCGCCGGCTTCCTCAACCTGATCCCCTTCCTAGGCCCGGTGGTAGGTGGAGCATTGGCAGTGTTGATCGCCTTGCTGAACGGCAGTGTGAGCCAGGCGATATGGGCGGTGGCGATCTTCGTGGTGATCCAGCAGGTGGACAACCACGTGATCACCCCGCTCGTGCAGCGGGCCCGGGTCAACCTCTCACCCTTGATCATCGTCCTCGCCCTGGTGATCGGGGGCACCTTGGCCGGCCTGCTCGGTGTCGTCGTCGCGGTGCCTCTGACCGCGGCGATCCGGATCGTCATCGGCCACTTCTGGCGCACCAGGGTGCTCGGGGAGACTTGGGGCGAGGCGAGCCGGCACATGATCGAGTACACCGAGCCCCCCGAGCGCATCGCCGGGATCAGGCGCCGCCAACAGAATCAGGAGCGGTTGTTCGACACCCGGGAGATGCAGAGCATCAACGAGGAGCTGGCTGAGGGCGGAGAGCCTGCGGAGTTCGACCCGCTGCGCCAGCCCTGAGGCTCAGACCTCGCCGAGATAGGCCGAGCGCATCTGTGGGTTGGCCAGCAGCGCCGACGCGGTGTCATCGAGCACGATCCTCCCCGTCTGGAGCACATAGCCCCGGTCCGCGATCGACAGCGCCATGTTGGCGTTCTGCTCGACCACGAAGACCGTGGTCCCTGCGGCGTTGATCCTCTCGATGATCTCGAAGTTTTGTGCGACGAGGACCGGGGCCAGCCCCATGGACGGCTCGTCCATCAGCAGGACCTTCGGCCGCGCCATCAGCGCCCGGCCCATAGCCACCATCTGCTGCTCGCCACCGGAGAGGGTGCCTGCCTTCTGGGTGAGCCGCTCCTTGACCCTTGGGAACAGCTCGAATACCCGCTCGAAATCGGGCTCGAGGTCCTCGCCGGTTCGAAGGAAGGCGCCGATCTCGAGGTTCTCACGGACGGTCATCCGCTTGAAGAGCCGCCGGTTCTCGGGGACCATCGTCACCCCGCGGGCCACCCGTCTTGCGGTGTTCCAGTCATTGACGTCGTCCCCGTCCAGATAGACCGATCCTGTGCTGGGCTTGAGGTATCCGAGGATCGTCTTCAGGGTCGTCGTCTTTCCCGAGGCATTGCCCCCGAGCAGACAGACCATCTCGCCGGCGTAGATCTCGAGGTCGACGTCTTTGAGGATGTGGGCCGCCCCGTAGTGGGTGTTGACCCCCTTGAATTCGAGAACCGGGATCCGGTCGGTCACTCCTCACGCTCCGAGGGTCGCCCCAGGTAGGCCTCGATCACGGCATCGTTGGTCGATATCTCGTCGTAGGTGCCCTCGGCGAGCTTGACCCCGTGGTCGAGCACCATCACACGGTCCGACACGTCGCGCACCACCCTCATGTCGTGCTCGATCACGACCACCGTAAAACCCCGCTTGGTGCGGAGGTCGCCGATCAACTCGGTCAACTCGATGGTCTCCCTGGGGTTCATCCCGGCGGTGGGCTCATCGAGAAGCAAGAGCCGGGGCTCGGTGGCCATGGCCCGTGCGATCTCGAGGCGCCTCCGGTTGGCATAGGAGAGCGTGTAGGCCAGTTGGTCGTGGCGATACCCGGCGAGACGGGACCCGAAGAAGCCGAGGATGTCCTTGGCCTTCTCCTCGATCATCTTCTCCTCGGCCCGCTGTCTCGGGGTGGTGAAGATGGCCCCGAAGATGCCCGCCTTGGTGCGGCAGTGCTGGCCGACCATGACGTTCTCGAGGACGGTCATGTTGGGGAACAGGCGCACGTTCTGGAAGGTGCGGGCGATCCCCCGGGTGGTGATCTCGTTCGGCTCATGCCCCGCCAGGTCGTCGCCGTCGAACTCGATGGTCCCCGCGTCCGGGGGGAACATCCCCGATATCACGTTGAAGAACGAGGTCTTGCCTGCCCCGTTGGGCCCGATCACCGAGACGATCTCGCCTTCGTCGATCGAGAAGTCGACGCCCTGGAGCGCCTTGATGCCGCCGAAGGTCTTCTCCAGGCCCCGGATCTCGAGCAGTGCCATCAGACGGCTACCTCGCCGGTCTTGTCACCGGTGAACTGGCCTTCCTTGTCCAGCCAGGCGTCCTGGCTCAACTCGTCGTGATGGAGCTCCCGGGATCTTCGGGCCGAGGGGATCAGGCCTTCGGGCCGATTGAGCATCATGACGACCAGGATGACTCCGTAGATCAGGAGCTTGTACTCGGCGAACTCGGCTAGCAGTCCCGGGAGCGGGGGCCGCCGAGAACCCCGATCATGACCAGGGCGCCGACCAACACGCCGGGGATGCTCCCCATCCCACCGACGATCACCACCACCAGGATGATGATGGAGACCAGGACGTCGAAGGAGTTGGTGAACACGGTTCCCACCTTGGCGCTGACCAGAGCGCCGGCGAAAGAGGCCAGCACCGCTCCCGAAACGAAAGCCAGCAGCTTGGCGGTGACGGTCCCGACGCCTGTGGCTTCGGCGACGTCTTCGTCCTCGCGCATCGCGGCCCACGCCCTTCCGACACGGGCGCTCTGCAGCCGGTAGGAGATGTAGACCGCGATCAGGACGAATCCGGCGGCGAAGTAGACGAATAGTTGGGGGTCGACGCTGGAGATGCTCTGACCGAACCAGGGGATGCCGGGGATGTCCCGGATCCCTTGGGCACCGCCGAAGTAGGGCTCGAGCCAGTCGGAGAGCAGGAGGACGCGGACGATCTCGCCGAAACCGAGAGTGACGATCGCCAGGTAGTCGCCGCGCATCCTGATCACCGGTGTGCCCACGAGCAGGCCGGCGATGACGGCCATGATCATGGCCACGATGAGCGCCACCCACCAGCTCAGCTCCGGAGACCAGGCGGGGCTGATCGGCGAGGTGAGCACCGCCGTGGTGTAGGCCCCCACCGCGAAGAAGGCGACGTATCCCAGGTCGAGCAGCCCGGCATAGCCGACCACGATGTTGAGGCCGAGGGCCATCAGCATGAACAAGGAGACGTTGATCAGCAGCTCGTTGATGACCCCACCGAGGAAGATGGGGAGCACGGCGATGGAAGCGAAGAGCAGGACCAGGGCGATGCGCGTTGGCTTCGATCGGCCCTTGGCATCGGTGCCGACCAGGGTGTTACGGAGCACGCTGGTGCCACCCCGGAAGAAATAGGCGAGCACCGACACCACCGCGAAGATCACGGCGGCGGCGTAAATGTTCAGCCCTCCGTTCAACGCGTAGAGGAAGTCGGTCAGGGCGGGGGCGAACTCGAAGACATCGGTCACCACCAGCTCGAGGAAGGCCAGGGCGAGCACCCAGAGTGTGCCCTGGGTGAGAGCACCCCGAAGCCGGTCGGGAATCAGCCGAATCGCCCCGCCGATCGCCCCGGCGACGGTGCTGGCCAGGATGATCAGGCCGAGGCCGGCACCAACACCCTTCCCAAAGGTCATCTCTTCGACGGTGGGCGGGCCCATGTTGGGGAAGGTGTCGACCAGGTCAACGCTGTTGATGAGCAGGACGTAGAGGGAGGTGATAACCCCGGCGACCAACCCGACCAGTGCCCCGAACATGCACGTCCCCGAAGTTGTTGGGCTCCACCTCCATTCCCTCGAGGACCTCGCGCTTGGTGGCGACCCAGGCGATGACCAGGGGCAGGGAGTACATCACGGCGTAGCCCATGGTCAGGATCGGAGAGATCAGGACCTTGGTGTTGAAGGCCTCGACCATCCCGATCCCGCCCACGAAGCTCATGGCGATCCCGGCGATGGCTCCTCTCTTGAGCGCAGCGGACGGGCTCATACCCGGTCCTCACTCCCCAGGCGCTCACCGAGCAGGCCTGACGGCTTGAAGATGAGCACCAGGACCAGGGCGCTGAAGGCGACCACGTCCTTGAGTTGGGACACCGAGGGTATGCCGAGCCCGGCGAGGATGAGCAGCGGGCCGGTGCCCTCGAACAAGCCGAGAAGGACGCCTCCCAGCAAGGCGCCGGGGAGGTTGCCGATGCCGCCGAGCACCGCCGCGGTGAACGCCTTGATCCCGGGGAGGAAGCCGGTGGTGAAGTCGACACTTCGAAACAACAGTGCCCACATCAGGGCGGCGACCCCGGCCATGGCGCCACCGATGGCGAAGGTGGTGACGATGGTGCGATCGACGTTGATCCCCATCAGGCCGGCGATCTCTTTGTCCTCGGCCACGGCCCGCACCGCACGACCGGTCTTGGTTCGGTTGACGAAGTACCAGAGGCCGATCGCCGAGATGATGGCGACCACGATCACCAGGAGCTTGGTGGTCTCCACCGGGACCCCGAGGATGTTGACCTGGCCGTCGCCGGGTAACGCCGGGTAGGTGCGGATCCCGACCCCGAAGAGCCCGGCGAAGGCGTACTGGATGAAGAAGGCGACCCCAAGCGAGGTGATCAAGGGAATGAGTCGGGGAGCGCCCCTCAACTTCCGATAGGCGATCCGTTCGATGATGACCGCGGTGAACATCGAGGTGAGCATCGCCACCACCAGGACGATGAGGATCGAGACCACTGGGATTGGCGTCCCAGAAGCCGGCTTGGGCGAGGCTGTTGGCGGCGACGAACCCGACCATGGTCCCCGCCATGAACACCTCGCCGTGGGCGAAGTTGATGAAGCCGAGCACGCCAAAGACCATGGAATAGCCGAGGGCGATAAGGCCATACATGGCGCCCTGGCTGATGCTGGAGATGATCAAGTTCCGCCATTGGGCGGCGTCGGGGCCTTCCCCTGCCAGGAAGAGCTGGATGGAGCCCACCAACCCGACGACGATGGTGATGATCGCCGCGATACGGATGAACCACAGGAACGAGTCGACCCAGTTGAAGCGGAATTTGCGGGTCTTGACCGGCTTGATCTCGTGGCTGTGGTCACAGGGTGCTGGGACTATAGAGAAAAGCCCCGGTCCCAGACCTGGGACCGGGGCTTTTTGTTGTTGGACTAGCTCAGTGAGCTATTCAGCTCAGCTGGCGCTTCCGTCGTACTCGAAGACGACGTTCTCGCTGGCGAGAGCCACCGTCACATCATCGGCGGCAGCCTTGTGCACCACCGTGATCTTGGTCGCACCACAGTCGCCGAACTCGTCACAGGACAGGGTCCCGATGAGACCCTCGAAGCCCGAGGTGCTGTTCAACTGGTCGCGGAGCGCCTGACGGTCGATGGTCAGCTCGCCGCCATTGTCGACGGCCACCGTGTTGATGGCATCGAGCAGCATGACGGTTGCGTCGTAGGAGTGCGCCCAGAAAGCAGCGGTCGGTGCCTCACCGAAGGTCTCGGTGTAGGTCGCCAGGACCTCGTCGGCCGACTTGCCGGTGACGCCGTTGGCGTTGGTCCCGTAGCGCTGGTCCGGACCGGAGAAGTACATCCCCTCGGACTCGGGCAGTGCCAGGAAGCCGTCGACCAGGAGGCCGTCGGCGCCCATGAGGACCACGTCCTCGAGGCCCGGTCACCCCACCGATCTGCTGGACGATGAAGTCACCCTCCGGCTGGAAGATCGGGAAGAAGATGGCCTCGGGGAAGCCCCCGGCCACCTCGGTGAGAACCGCATCCATGTCGGTGTCACCCTTGGCCACCGCGGTGGCCACGACTACGGTCCCACCCAGCTCTTCGAAGGCGTCTGCGAACGCCTTGGCCAGGCCCTGGGTGTAGGGGTCGCCGTCATGGATGGTCGCCGCATTCGCGATGCCCAGGTCGACCATGAACTCAGCCGCAGCCCGACCCTGGTGGAGGTCGTTGTGGGCGGTCCGGTAGTAGCCGGGGAAATAGTTCTCCGCGGCAGTACCGGCGAGGTCAGAGGTCAGTGAGGGCGACGTGTTGGACGGGGAGATCATCACGTGACCGGCGTCCGAGATCAACGGCATCGCACCGGCGGCGGCGCCGGAGCACGAAGTGCCGATGGTGCCGACCACCTGAGCGTCCGCGACGATCTGGCTGGCAGCAGCCTGCCCACCGTCGGCGGAACACAGGTCGTCGAGACCGGTCCCGTAGGTCACATCGTGACCCTGGATCTGCCCGTAGTCGGCGATCGCGAGCTCGAGTGGCATTCTGATTCGGCGTACCGAGGAATGCCACGTCACCGCTGATCGCGTTCAGCGAACGGATCTGTACGGCCTCACCGGCGGCAACAGTCACCGCTCCGAACTCACCCGCCGGCTCCTCGCCGGCCGTTGTGGTGGGTTCCTCGCCAGCCGCGGTTGTGGTGCTGTCACCACTGGCTGCGGCCGTCGTCGTCGTCTCGTCACCACCGCCGCCACAGGCGGCGAGGATGAGAGCGAAGGCGGCGAGAACCGTGAGAAGCTTGAGGCCTCTCTTCATTTTCATGTGTTTCCTTCCTCCACTTGATTGATCAGGCACGCCGAACAGACGTGCCTGTGGACGACTTTAGACCTCATTTCGTTATGAAGCAGCTTGGAGCGGCCCCTTTGGGCAGGCGTCAGGCGTACCGTATCGGTGTGGTTCGGACCTCCAACGTCGTCGAGGATGACCGGGAAAGCACAAGCCAAAAGCCGAGCCGTCAGGGGCTCGGCTGGATGGGAGCAGGCCTGCTGGTTGGTGCCGGAATCGCGGTCCTCGCACTCGGTGTCGACAGCCCTCCGCCCCCGACCGCGACCACACTTCCCGCAGTCGATACCCGCCCGGGAGGGGCGGTCGGAGTGGGTTCTGTGATTCCCGGTTTTCCCGATGGTCTGGTGGCCACGACACGCCAGGAGGGCCTCAGTCTCGATCTCGTTGTGTGGCCCGAATCAGGAGAACCTGCAATCCGGTCGGTCCCGGTGGGCTCGTCGTCACCACCCCGCATCGTCGAATTCGATGTCGGCGGGCATCAACTGGCAACCCTGGTACCGGTCCGAGGTGCGACTGAAGCCGTCCTCTACGCCGGGGTACCTGACTCTGCTTCGATCATCGCGCTGGATGTGGGCAGCTACGCGTGGCACGACGCTTCACCCAGGACGTTGGCCTACACCACGCAAGAAGGCGGCGAGACGGTGGTTTGGGTCGCCACCGGCGGGCTCGGCGAGTCTGAGGTCGCAATCCGGGTGGTGGGGGTCGAGGGCGGGCTCGAGGCCTGGGGCGACTGGGGCTATGCGATACAGGACCGCGACGACATCGTCCTGTTCACCCCGGAAGGCGAGATCAAAGACACCGCTACCGGCCGCGTCCTCGACTCGCACTCCTCCGGCTGGCTGGCAATCGATGGCGATGGGATCGAGCTTCTCAGCGCCGGGGGCGGGGCGCGCGAGTTGGCCGCGGCGGCAATCGATCAGCCCACGGGTGACAAGGCATCCGCCCTAGGTGCCTCGTTTTCGAGGGACGGATCCCTGGTCGCCGAAGTGGCCGACGGGGTGACCGTCATCTCTCTCGCCGACGACAGCCAGGTCGCCGAGGCCGAAGAGCCGGCCGGGATGCCGCAGGTCGTTTGGTCGACTGACGACGAATACGTGATCTACCCGGCCCGCCGTGGGGTGGTCGTCCTCAGGATCGAGGACGGCGCCGAGTGGTTGTTGCTGGAGTCGGAGGTCGTCACCGGTGTGGCAGTGCTCGAGTTCGACGAGCAGTCCTAACCTCGACTTCATGGCCGATTTCCATCTCCTTTCTGCCGGTTATGGCGGGGACCGCGTCGCGTCCACCGTCTCGCTGGTGGTCTCCGGCGACTCGCTGGTTGTCATCGACCCGGGCATGGTCTCGTCGAGGTCGGTGATCCTCGATCCCGTCGTGAAGCTCGGGTACCAACCCGAAGAGGTCACCGATGTCGTGGTCTCCCATCACCACCCCGACCACACCATCAACATCGCCCTCTTCCCCAACGCCAAGGTCCACGATCATTGGGCGATCTATCATGGCGACTCCTGGGACTCGCGCCCCGCCGAGGGGTTCGAGGTCGCACCCGATGTCACCCTGTGGGAGACGCCGGGCCACACCGAACAGGACATCACCACCATCGTCCGGACCGAGGAAGACGTGATCGCCTTCACCCACCTCTGGTGGTATCGCTCCGCCCCGTATGACGACCCGTTGTGCACCCGCCCCGACCTGCTGCACGAGTGCCGGGAGCGGGTGTTGCAGTCGGCGACGCTGATCGTGCCCGGGCACGGCGAGCCCTTCGTACCCGACTCAACCACCTCCCGGTAGCCTCCGACCATGGCCGGTGCCGGACCCGTCGATGAGCTTGCCTCCCGCGACTCCTACCTGTCCCGCGCCGAGGGCAACGTCCTCGAAGCCGTCGATGGGGGGCTGATCCTCGATCGCACCGTCTTCTATGCCAGGGGTGGGGGCCAGCCGGGTGACGTTGGGATCGTTCGCTGGGACGGGGGCCAGGTCGAGATCGTCGATACCTTCCGACGGGAGGGGAAGCCGTTTCATGTCGTGGCCGAAGGAGCCGAATTGCCCGATCCGGGCACCCAGGTCGAGACGGTGATCGACTGGGAGCGGCGCTATCTCACGATGAAGACCCACACCGCCCTCCACGCCCTTTCCGGGTTGGTGTTCCGGGACTTCGGAGCCAAGGTCACCGGGGGCAACATGGACCCGGGGGTCGCTCGAATGGACTTCGAGCTCGACGGGATCTCGGTGGAGTTCGGTCAGCAGGTGGAGCGCAAGCTGAATGACGAGCTCATCAAGGGCTATCCGACCGAAGTGGTGTTCATGGCCCGGGAGGAGGCGCTCCGCGACCCCGACCTGATCCGAACCAAGGTCAACCTGATCCCGGAGTGGGTCGAGGAGATCCGGGTGATCGACATCGTGGGGCTGGACCGACAGGCGGACGGCGGCACCCATGTCGCCTCCACCCTCGAGGTGGGCCAGGTCCGGGTGGTGAAGACCGAGTCCAAGGGCAAGGCCAACAAGAGGATGCGGATCGAGATCAACCCGTAATACGTGATACGTAATACGTAACACGTCAGACTCGATTCGATGCTCGATTTCGTCCTCGGTCTCGCCCTCGCCGGCCTCATGGTCAGGGGCTGGATGCGTGGCCTGGTGCGGGAGGCCCTGGACCTGGTCGGCCTGGTGTTCGGGGTGTGGATTGCGCTCTGGCTGAGCAGGCCGCTGGGCGAGTTCCTCACCCAGCGCTTTGGAGTCTCCCCGGAGTTGGCCGGGATCCTCGCCGGAGTGGTGCTCTTCGTCCTGTTCGGTGTGGCCCTCGCCGTCGCCGCCCGTTACCTGACCAAAGTGATGACCCTTCCTGGCCTGAACACGGCGAATCGCATCGGGGGCTCGGCGGTGGCGGTCGGGTGGGGGGTGATCCTGATCCTGGTCATCCTCAACGTCGCCCTGGCCCTGCCTCTCCCCGCGAGCTGGGATCAGGCCATCCAGGACTCGAGTGTTGCCCAGGCGATCGTCGGTCCTGAAGCACTGCCCCAGGAAGCGTTCGAGGCCTTTGCCTCCGATGACGTCCTGGCGTCGCTCACGGCACTTCAGGAGATAGTCGGGTCCAACCGCGCCGTTCCCGAAGGCACCGAGGTGATCACCATCCCGCCCGCTCCGGCCGACGAGATAAGACAGGTCCGCGATGAGGCGGCCGAGGTGCTGACCTGGATCAACGAGTACCGGGCCGGTCAGGGACTGGGGGCCCTCATCAGCAGCCAGGTATTCGTCGACGTGGCCGAGAGCCGCGGCACCCAGATGTACACCACGGGCCGAATCTCCCGGGACACACCGCCCGGGGGGACGGTGGCGGTCGACCTCGCCGCTGCCGGCGCCCGGCCCACGATCAGTGGGGAGAACCTGGCGCTTGCCAGCAGTGCTCGAGCCGCCTTCGACGGAATGCTCGAATCACCATCCGCCCTGACGCAGTTCGCAGTCCCCGGCTACGACCGAGCCGGGGTCGCGGTGGTCGATGGGCCAACTGGCCGCCTGGTGGTCGTAGTCCTTGGGGCTTGATCAGACCGTCGACGGGGCAGGCTCGGGGGCACCGCGGGCCCGTGCCACGGCCACGAACCCGACGCCGGAGAGCACGAGGGCAGCGCCCACCAACTGCAGCGTCGAGGGGCGCTCGTCGAAGATCATGGAGCCCCAGATCATGGTCAGCACCGGCTGGACCAGGATGATCGTGGCGGTCTCCACAGCCGGGAGCCGGGGGAGGGCATACCCGATGAGGAGCCAGCCACCCACCTGGGCCCCGAGGGCGACTGCGATCAGCCAGCCGTGTGCCGGGAAGGTGGGGGCGAAGTCGATGCCCCCACCGACGAGGCCGAACACCAGGATGGTGAGCAATCCACCGGCGGTGGCCTCCATGAGAGGGCCGGCCGGCGGCGCCTGGATGTCGTTGGATGCCCGAAACACGAGGATGAACGCGGCGTAGAACATCGCCGAGACGAGGGCGAGTGCGGTGCCCACCAGCGGATCGGAGCCGAACGCGTCGCTCTGGCCGAGACCGCTCACCATTGCCACCCCGAGGAGGACGATGGGGATCGCGATCAGGATCCGTTGGCTGGGCCGCTCCTTGAGGATCAGCCAACCCGCGATGGCCACGAACACGACCTGGGTGTTGGCGATCAGCGTTGCGAGCCCGGCGCCGATGTACCCGATCGAGGTGTGCCACACGACCATGTCGACAGCGAGGAGGAATCCCGACCCGAAGGCGAGCAGCCGCTTCTGCATGGTGCGCTGGTCCCGGTCACGGAAGATGAACCAGATGACGAAGAGGACCGGGAGCGCGTAAGCGACCCGGAAGAAGGCACCGGTGATCGGATTGACGCCGGAGAGGCCGAAGAAGATCCCGGAGAAGGAGATGGCCAGGGCGCCGGCCAGCGCAGCGATGAGGGTCACGGGATGGGCAGCAGATCCGGTTCGACCCAGGTGCTCCGTGCTTTGGGACTGTCGAGATCGGACCAGTGCCGACGAGGCAGAGCGGGATCGCCGGCCTCGGGGTATCTCTCGAGCATCTGATCGACATCGGGCACGTCGGGATAGGTCTCCCTGAGATGTCCGAGCAGCCGGATCCAGAACACGGTCACGGTCTCATGGTATTTGCCCGGATTGCCCCCCAAATCGGCGACGTGCCGGATGGTTAGGGACACCACGCGGGCCGCGTCATCGAGGTCCTCCGCCTCGTCGAGCACCGCCCAGGCGAAGCGGAGGTGGGCGCGGTGATCGAGCGTGCCGTCGGTGGTGGCGTTCAGGATTCGGAGCCCGTCGGCCAGGTCGAGCCGGCTCACACCGTCGGTTCGAGCTGGCCCAGTTCGGCAGCGGCCGCGTGAATGGCCTGGATCAAGCGTGGGGCGTCCGGAAGCGTGTCGTAGTCGGCCTGGATCCCCCAGAGCAGGCGGCCGTTGTATGAGAAGAGCGCGATCCCGAGCCCGTGCTGGGCCCAGAGTGGCACCATCGGGTAGTTGGCCAGCATCTCGGCTTCGAGCAAGTACATGGGGAACTGGGGCCCGGGGATGTTGGTGATGGTCATGTTGAACGGGACGCATCTTCGCCCCCACCACCCGGTTGGCCAGGGAGAGGAGAGTGATCGGAGTGCCGGAGCTGACTTCGACCAATGTGGCCGCCCCCAGGGCCTGGTTGGTCTTTTTCAGGTTGAGTGTCCGCTCTTTGATCAGCTGCATCCTCCGCAGCGGGTCGGCCTCCTCGATGGGCAGGTCGATCAGCCACATGGCTACCTGATTCCCCAGCGCTCCCCTCTGGTCGGCGCGGCGGGTGGAAACCGGGTTCATCACCCGGAATTGAGTCCCCGCGAGGTCGTAATCCCTCTCCTCGATGAGAAAGCTGCGGATCGCCCCGGCGCAGATAGCGAGGATGACGTCGTTGATCGAACCGCCGAGGTTGGACTTGATCGCCTTCAGGTCGCTGAGCGGGAGATCGGTCCAGGCGAAACGACGGTTGGGGCCGATGTCGGGGTTGAGCGGCGTGCGATCCGAGGTGGTGAGCCAGCCCGAGCGCAACGAGAAGAGGGCGGCAGCCGACTTGTCCATGGTCCGGTCGGCGAGATCGCGGCCCTCACGTACCGCTTCAGAGAAGTGGGTGAGCCGGTCGATGAGCCGCCGGGTGGCCCGGGCCGACTCGGCGACGGCGAGCTGGGTGGGGGTCGGGGCGGGTCGCGGCTTCCACTCCGGCGCCTCCTCGATGTCTGAGCTGGGTATCACGTTGAGCAGGATCGTGGTCAGGTCGACGCCGGAGATCCCGTCGATCATGCAGTGGTGGATCTTGGCGATGAGGGCGAAGCGGTTGTCTTCGAGGCCCTCGATGATCCACAGCTCCCACAGCGGCTTGGACCGGTCGAGTGGCGTGGAGACGATGCGACCGGCGAGGTTCCGCAGTTGCTCGTCGGTCCCCGGGCGAGGGAGTGAGGAGTGGCGTACGTGGTAGTCGAAGTCGAAGTGCTCGTCGTCGACCCACACCGGGTGCCGGTTGTAGGGGACCCAGTCCAGGCGCTGTCGGTAGCGGGGGATGTACTGGAGCTTGGAGAGGATGTGGGCCTTGATCCGGGGGAAGTCGATCCCGCCGTCCTCGCCCTTCAGGGGCCCGGCGTCGAGGAGGGCGACCCCGGCGACGTGCATGTGACTGGTCTTCGATTCGAGCGCGAGGAAAGAAGCGTCGAGATAGCTCAGCGGCTCGTAGTGAAACTCGGTCATCGGAGGCGAAACTACCCGCGGTCAGCCCCAAATGCGCCACAGGACTTCCGGAGCCAGCAATCCCACAGCAAGCCCTGCTACGAGAGCTGCTGCGGCACCCAACGCGAACGGGACCAGGCGTCGAACCACGACCCAGGTGCAGCCGGCCACCGCGACGAGATAGACGGCCAAAACCACGACTCCGACCGACTGATAGTCCTGTATGCCCATGGGAGTGGTCGACAGGATGTCGATCGCGCACAGCCCGAAGATCCCGGCCACCGCGATGGCGGATTTCCAGGTCTTCGGTGAGCGCAGCCATACCGCGATCACGCCTGCAAGCGGGCCGATCACACCGACCACGACCAGCCACCGGATGGCGACGCGGTCGACGTCCGATGCCACTCTGGCTCCTATGGCCAGGTTTGCCACGTAGTAGCTGACCACCGCTGCTGCCAGGAAGGTCGTAGCCCGCGCCATGGAGGCGCGGAGATGGGATTGATTTCCGGCTGCGACCACGGCAGCCAGGGCCCAGAATCCGGGCGCGTTGCCGACGATGGTGAGGGCCATGTATCCGGCAGCGGCGAGGCCGGAACGCGGCTCTTGCCAGAAGACGTTGCCAACCAGGTCGGCGATCACCCCCAGGCCTCCGAGAGCGATGCTGGCCCCGATCACCCAGGGCCAGCCAAGAGATTGCCCGGTGCCCGGGCGCCGATCCTGGAGGGTGGCTGGCATGTCGCAGCTAGCTTGATCGCGATGACCCGGGAATGTCAGATCCTGCGTGTCTTCACCCGTGACGAAGTCGGCGGGAATCACCTCGGAGTTGTCACGGACGTCGACGGGCTCACCCCTGAGACCATGCAGTCGGTTGCCACTGAGTTGGGTTTCTCGGAGACCATTTTCTGTGACATCACCGGGGAAGTCCCTTCGGCCCGGATCTTCACCCCGGGCATCGAGTTGCCTTTTGCCGGGCATCCTCTGGTCGGTCTGGCCTGGGCCCTCGAGGAGGTGCTTGACGCACCCCTGACCCGGATCCGCTGTCCGGTCGGCGACATCGAGGTACACAGCGAGGGCAGGGCCACATGGATCCAGGCCTCCGGCGGGCAGCCGGTGGACCCGGTCGATCCTCCACCTCTGGACGGTGATCTCGCGGTGTTGGTGGCGATGCCCATGCCCTATTTGTTGATCCGCGTGTCATCGGCGCGCCAGGTCGCCGACCTGGTGCCACCACCGGGCTCGTTCGGCGCGGTCTACGTCTGGGCCTGGGAAGACCCGGGCCGAGTAGTCAAGTCGCGTTTCTTTGCCGGCGAGGCGGGGATTTCCGAGGATCCGGCGACCGGGAGTGCCGCGGTGGCCCTTGCCGCCCATCTCCGAGAGGCCGGCCAGGTGGAGGGGGCCCTCGTCATCCACCAGGGTGACGAGATCGGTCACCCCTCCACCATCCAACTCCGATGGGACCAGGGCACATCTTCGATCGGTGGCACCGTCGTCAGAGACGAGGTCCGGGTCCTCGACGTGTGAAGCGTTCTCCTAGTTTGGGTGTAGCTTCGACAGCGACCGCGTCAGTTGGGCGTTCCCCTCGCAATGATGAAATGGGAGAGACGTCGTCGATCTAAGGAGGGATGAGATGGGACTACGAGACCGACGGGAGCAGCGCCAGGAGGACCGACAGGAGTTCGGCAGGGGCGGCGATGCCGTTCATTATCAGATGCGACAGAAGATGGTTTCGATCGGGGACGACTTCTGGATTGAGACCGATGACGGCAACAAGGCGTTCAAAGTCAACGGCAAGGCCCTCCGGATCCGCAGCACCCTTGTGTTCGAAGACCCGAACGGCAATGAGGTCGCCAAGATCCAGGATCGCCCGGTCCGCGTTAGAGAGTCGATGGAAGTCGAAGGGCCTGATGGTTCGACAATGGCCACGATCAAGAAGGCGATGATCTCACCATTGCGTGAGCGCTATTCGATCTCGACAGCATCCGGGGTCGAGCTCGAGGCGAAAGGCAACCTCGTCGATCACGAATACGAGATCTCGAACGCTGGCGACAAGGTCGCCGAAGTTTCGAAGAAATGGTTCCGGATGCGCGACTCCTACGGGGTCGAGATCGAGCAGGGCCAGGACCCGATTCTGATACTGGCCGCCACCGTTGCCATCGACATGATGGGCCACGATTGATCAAGCGGCGAGGCATGGCTCAGACGTAGCCGTGCTTCTCCAGCCATCGGGTGCCGAAGAACCCCTCGAGTGCCGGCAGGTAGAAGGTGATCACCCGATACACGGCGGTGGCCGTCAAGGCAGTCGACTGGTCTACGCCGAACGTCGCCAGGAGAGCGGTCATCGTCGCCTCGGCTACGCCGACTCCCCCCGGTATCGGCATGAACCCGGCGAGAAGGCTGGTACCCGCGGCGACGAACAAGGCAGACCCGTAGTCGAGGTCGGTGCCCACTGCCTGCAGGATCAACCAGAGGGTGATCCCGAGAATGTTCCAATAGACGAAGTTGCTGCCCAACAACCCAAACGCCCGTGACGGCTGCCGGAGCACGACCACCAACGCGTGCCATGCCTCGGTGATAACGGGGACCACCCGCTCCCGAAGCTTCTTTATGCGCAGGATGGCGACCACCACTCCGATGGCGATGAGGGCGACGATGCCGAGAATCAGCAGCCAGGGCACGTCGGAGGCATCGATGTTGAGCCCGAGATCGACGTCTCCGAACACCAGAAGGATGATGAGGATCGCCGCTTGCACCAGGAACCCGGTGAAGCCATCGATCGATCCCTGGATTAGGGCCGCCGTCACCGAGAGACCGAATTTGTGGAGGAATGCCGTGTTCATCGCCACCCGCCCTGCCGCGCTGGGGATGGCCAGACTTATGAACTGGCTCGCGGTCTGCAGCACCAGCACCGGCCAGAAGGCGAGCTTGACCGAAACGGCAAACATGGTGGCCGTGGCCAATGGGAAGAACTGGGTGTGGCCGAACACCAGTGCCCCGAACAGCAACGGCCAGTTGGCGGCCTGTAGTACGTCCCATATCTGGGCGTAGTCGACGCTGGTGAACAGCGGGATCAGGGCTGCCGCGACCAGGAGGACCAGAGCGCCCATCACCAGGCTCCGCACCGTGACCCGGCGCAGCTTGACTGGCTCCGGCATCTCCGCACCTGTCGCCTCGGCGAGCTTGGCGTTCAAAGCGGCAATGGTGTTTTTCGGCTTGTCAACGAGGCGCCGCGTGTTCGGGCTCACCGCCGGGACCTGCACATAGGGCAGAACGCTCACCAGGCGGTCCCGCCCCAGCCCTCGGAGGGCCGTCTCGACCGCCCGGTCCTCCCCGACCAGAACCGCCAGGGAGAAGAGGAGCTCTACGACATCGCTGGCCTGATCATCCTCCTCGGCCGCCAGGGAGCCGAGACCGAAGTCGGTGAGGATGGTGGTGCCATCTCTGACCTCGATGGCCGACGTGTCGAGCGAGCCGTGGCTCATCGACTCCTGATGGAGCAACCGGACATTCGCCCAGGCCTCGATCAGCAGGTCGTCGCTGATCTCATCGAGGTTCAACTCCGCGAGTGCGACTCCCGTTGATCGGAATGAGATCAGAGCGAGCTCGTCTGTCGCGCTTCCCACAGTCGCCAGTTGCGGTACGGGCAAGCCGGCACGGTCGGCCAGCATGGTCATCAGGGCCTCGTGCTCGACGGCCTGAAGCCGGGTGTAGCTGACCGCCCGGCTCGACTCCCGGTACCAGAGTGTGTGCCAGACCTTGGCCGCCAGTTGCGAGTCGTATGCATCTCGCCCGTGGGCCTTGATATCGATCAGATCTCCACCCTCGTCCGTGCACAGAAACCGAATCACACCCCAGGTCTGGTAGGGGGCGATCTCAAGGGAGCGAACCGGGACACCGAGTTTGGCCATCGCCGCGCTCACCGTTTCCGGATCCGGATAGCCGCGCGGCGAGCCTTCGATCCACAGCAGCAGGCCGGCCGCCAGCAGGCCGACTCCGAATGAGCCCAATGTCTGTGAAGGCGTCCCGTAGCTGAGCCCCACCGACGCGACCGCGGTGGTGAGGATCGCGAACCAGCCAAATCGACGCAGAGGGCGGGCGAGGTAGGGGCTAACCACCAGGAGGACTGCGGTGACCATGGCGACTCTGAGCACGGGGAACCGAGGCGCAGGGTCCTCGAGACCAAGCTCGGGCAAGACATATGGCCACTCCCCGTTGACCACGAATGAAAGTAGTGTCGCCATGGCTGCGGCGCCGACCGCCACGATCACGAGGTCGCGGAGTGCGGGTCGTCGCTCTCGACCCCCAGCGACAAGGGCCCCGATCACGACGAGCAGGTAGATGAGGCTGAGCCCGTACCCGATCTCGAGCAGGGTGTTGACCCACGCCGGTCCCGACTGAACCAGGTTCGTGAACGCTTGATCCCACGCCGCCGTACTGCCTGCAGTAATCACCGCCCAGAGGACGAGGAGCAGCCCGATCACCGACTTGAAGATGTCGCTCGTCCTCCGCACTCGTGGCTGGCCCTCGGTCGCCACGAAGTAGGAGGCTCGGCTCAAAGCGATGGACTTGATCGTGCCCTCCCGTGCGGAGTCGAGGCGTCTGTCAGGGGAAGCTAGGTGAGGAGGCGATTCGAGGCCGGCGAAAGCCGACCCTCACCCGGATTCATGCGGAGTTAAGCGACAGCCCTCAATAGGAAGGGGGGCCGGCGAAGGTCAGACTTCCTCGGACTCGAGCTCGGCTTCCTCTCCGATGGCCATCCCGAGGCCAACCAGGTCCTCCATCGTCAGGGAACGATGGGCGACCACCAGGCCGCCGGCGTCGCGTACTGCGTCGCGCAGGGGCACGGCCCACATGTGCTCGATCGCAAGCACTAGAGCGGAGGTGCCGTCGGGAAGGTCGTCGAGCAGACCAACAGCAATCATTTCCGCCCCGGTCATGGCGTCGACATCGATGGCGGCACCGGCCTCGGCGCCTGCCTCAGCACCGTCCATGCCGGCGGCACCGAGCCCGATCAGGGCGCCGACTACGGTCCGCAGCTCGGTCCGCTGCTCATCGTCGAGATCAGATACCGAGAGCACGTCGATTTCGTCGCCATCACGTGTCACGAAAACGGCATCGATGACTCGAATCGTTCCGACATCGCTGAGACGCGCCAGCTCTTCCGCAATCCGACCCTCAAACATCTCGTTGTCCGGAAATCCGATCACGAACGCCTGAATTGGTCCAATGCTCATGTTGTTCTCCTCCTGCTTTGGCGTGTGCCGCGAATTTCACGACTGCTTCGTTGGTCGAACCTACTCCTCACCCGCACCACCCAGAACCTCGGCTTCTAGCGAGCTGGAGTAGGGGCTCCGAACCAGGTCTCGAGTACTCGAGGCAGCTCCGGGTCGGTGAGGTCTCCGGCCCAGGCGACATAGCCGTCGGGTCGGATCAGCACCGCTGGGGTCGGATCGACTTCGCCGAGGAGGGGGAGCTCCCACACGCCATCGTGCCGAGCATCGACCAGCCGCACCCGATCCGCCCACGGTGAGATGTCGAAGCCACCGGGCTGACCGAGGTCGAGGAGCACCGGCCGGGCGTCGTGGAGCAGGGCGAACACCCGAGTCGGGCCTTCGGTCGTGTCCAGATCGAGGTCGGGCATGCGCCGCCCGAGCAGCGGGTGCCCCTCGTCGAGGTCGTAGTGGATGTCGAGACCGGAGATCATGGCGGCGATGCGCTGGCGAGGCTCGTCCATGTTCAACATGTCGAGCACGGTGTCGCGGAGTGCCTGGCTGCGCTCGTCGATGCGGGCGAGCGCCACCTGCGCCATGGTGTTGTGCAAGACCCGGGCACCGACCGGATGCCGTTCGGCGTGGTAGGTGTCCAGAAGGCTCTCAGGTGATGTCCCGCTGATCACCTGGGCCAGCTTCCATCCCAGGTTCACGGCGTCCTGCACGCCGGTGTTGAGGCCCTGCCCGCCTTGCGGGCCATGGATGTGTGCGGCATCGCCTGCGAGAAGAACTCGTCCCTTGCGGTAGGTGGCCGCCTGACGGCACATGTCGGTGAACCGGGAGATCCAGATCGGGCTGTGCACCCCGAAGTCCGTCCCGTAGGCACCGATCAGCGCCTCCCTCAGGTCCTCCATGGTGGGCTCGCTGGCGTGTTCGATCTCCTTCTCGAGCAATACGACGCCGTACGGGTTTCCACCCTCCTCCCGGTTGACGGGGCCGATGCCGCCCCCCTCGGGGCGCATGCCGATCTCCGGCTCCTTGGCCATCTCGACCTGGGCGATCAGGAAGCTGGTCGTCGGGTCCCAGCCGGGGAAGTCGATCCCGGCCGCCTTGCGCACCAGGCTGCGCCCTCCGTCGCACCCGACGAGGTATCGGGCCCGGAGCGTCGTGTCGTCGGACAGTTGGACATCGACGCCGTCGTTGTCCTGAGCGAAGTCCACCACCTCGCGTTCACGAAGGATCGGGACCCCGAGCTCCTCGACCCAGCCCGCCAGGATCGGCTCGAAGTGGCTCTGCCACAGCGCAAGGATGTAGTTGTGGCGGGTGGGGAAGTCGCTGATGTCAAGAAAGGTCCCGGCGTATCCCACAAAGGGATGCGTCTGGCCTTCCGAGAGGAAGCGCTCGGCGATGCCACGTTGGTCGAGCACCTCGATGGTGCGGGAATGGAGGCCTCCCGCCCGGGATCCGTCGACCTCCTGACTGGAGCGTCGTTCGACGATGACGACATCGTCCCCCGCCAACGCCAGTTCGCCCGCCAGCATCAGCCCGGTCGGGCCCCCTCCGGCGATCACCACTGAGTGATCAGTCATTGCACCACCTCCACCACCGCGTCCTTACCCATGCAGCGCCCGTGCGAGCCCTCTCCCATACAAGCGGTTTTGAGAGGGCCGACGACGAGGTCTACGATCAAAAGGTGCGGACTGCGAAGCTCGATTCATCTCGTATCGCGATCGGATCACGAATCGTCCGCGCATCGGCGAGCCTGTGCCGCTGTACCGGCTCGGGTCACGAATAACGCCAGCCGTTCTTCCGGGCCCGAGTGATCTACTGATTCTTCCTTGCCTCCACGCTTTCTGGAGGCGTTCATCCGACCGCTACGAGGTGACTCACCATGTCTGTAACCGACCAACTCCTGACCAACAACGTCTCATACTCGAATACCTTCGACAAGAGCGACCTGCCGCTTCCCCCGGCAAAGAAGGTTGCCGTCTTGGCCTGCATGGATGCCCGGTTGAGCCCGTACGGAGCTCTGGGCCTGGAGGAAGGAGACGCCCACGTGATCCGCAACGCAGGTGGGGTGGTCACCGATGACGAGATCCGATCCCTAGCCATCTCCCAGCACCTGCTCGGCACCGAGGAGATCATCCTGATTCATCACACTGACTGCGGCATGCTCACATTCACCGACGACGACTTCCGGCTCCAACTCCAGGAGAAGACCGGTGTCAAGCCCTCTTGGGCAGCCGAGTCATTCGCCGACTTGGACGAAGATGTCCGGCAGTCGATCGCCCGGATCAAGGCCAGTCCATTCGTGCCGAACACGGATTCGGTCCGAGGTTTTGTGTACGACGTCGAGACAGGGGCGTTGCGAGAGGTGGACTAGGCGGAGCGCCGGGGTCCTGAAGCCCTAGCTCTCAGACCGAACTTGGCTGTGCCGGGTGCTTGGTGGTTCCTCATGGTGCCCGGCATAGACTTGATCACCCGTGTTGCCCGTTCCCGAGGTCAAGTTCACCCGTTCCGGGAATGTCGATCTCGCCTATCAGGTCTTTGGAGGGGGGCCGCTCGACATCCTGGTGATGATCGGATGGGTTTCCCACCTCGAGGTCCTGTGGGAGCTGCCCGAGTGCCGACGATTTCTGGAACGCTACGCCTCGATGGGGCGGGTCGCATTGTTCGACAAGAGGGGCACGGGTCTCTCCGACCGGCCCTCGATCGAGGTGACCACCGACGAGATGGTGCCCGACGTCCTGTCGGTCATGGACGCCGTCGGAATGGAGCGGGCTGCCCTCGTGGGCTGGACCGATGCCGCGGCGATCGCGATGACCGTGGCCGCCATGCACCCACAGCGGGTGTCCGCCCTTGTGTTGGGCGAGGTGCTCGCCACCTCGACCCCCGATGAGGACCATCCCTGGGGCCCCGACCCCGAGGCGTTCGAGACAGTGGCAGGAGTGATCGAATAGGGATGTGGGGCCAAGCCATCCTCCTTCCATATCGCCCCTTCGGTGACGGAGGACGAGCGGATCGTCAGCTGGTTTCGCAAGCTGGAACGATGTCGGCCACTCCCAGCATGGCGGCCGGTCCGATGCGACGAATGATGGAAATCGACTTCGCCCGCGCTCTCGGTGACGGCACCCGCCCCCTGACAGGAAGGATGTCCCTTGATCCCGGCCGAGGGCATGCGCTGGCTGGCGGAGCATCTGGAAACGGCCAGTACGTCGAAGTGCCGGGCGACGAGACGCCGGGCTTTCTCGGCGACGTGGACGGTCTCATGGACGAGATCGAGGAGTTCCTCGTTGGCACGAGGGTGGCCAGTGCGGTCGACCGGCGGGTAGCCACTGTCCTCTTCAGCGACGTGGTCGGGTCGACCGAGCGCGCCGCCGCAGTGGGATCGGGCGTGGAGCGGTCGGCTGGAGAGTCATCGCGCGGAGTCCCGCCGTCTGCTGACTCGATACGGCGGTAAGGAGTTGAACACCGCTGGCGACGGTTTCCTCATCGTCTTCGACAGCCCGACACCTGCAATTGAGTGCGCATTGGCGATGTGCCAGGCGAGCAGGAGCGCCGGCCTGGAGATCCGCGTCGGTCTCCACAGTGGCGAGGTTGTGTTCGAGGCCGGGGATGTCAGCGGGATGGCGGTGCACATCGGAGCCCGTGTGGTGGCGCTTGCGAACCCGGGTGAGGTCGTCGTTTCCCAGACCGTCCGCGACATGGTGATTGGATCGCGGTTCTTCTGACCCCCCGGGGACGACATGAGCTGAAAGGGGTGCCCGGCACCTGGGAGATATTTGTCGTAGGCCCGTGACACGTTCAGAGAAATCTCCCGACAAAGCGCCCTCGGGAGGACTCGTACCTCCGACCAGGCGAGCATCTACTCGTCTTGTGGTACGGCCGGCCCGTATCGTGCCTTACTGGGTGTGAGAGTCGAGGGACCGCTTCGCAGACTCCGTTATGAGGTTTACGGGCGGGAGAGACGAACACGTCGTGATCGCGACCGACCCCCTGCCGGTCGGTACGGGCTGTGAGAACAGTTCGGCTCCCGCCGATGCCGAGGCGCTGGCCGGAGCATCATGGCCGACCCCACCCTCAACGCCACCGCGACCGTGCCAGTGCGCATCGCGGGTATCGACGGACTGCAGATCGACGTGGACGCGGCAGTGGCCGAATGCTGGACGATGTGGGCACCGGACCAGAGGCCAGGGCGGATCCGCCTGTACCTGATGACTACCCCGGTGAGTCGGCCCAGGTCCTGGCGATCGCGGTCATCGCCCCGGAGGAGGCCTTCGAGGGCGTGCTCGAGGAGGCGACACCCATCGTGGAGTCTCTCGAGATCGTTACCGACTGACGCGATCGATTCATCGTGGTGTCGGCGATCGGCGCCCTCGGGAGGACTCGAACCTCAGACACCAGGTTTAGGAAGTTTGCTGCGTATTCGGCCCGCCTGGAACCACGCCGATTTGCCTCGCTGCTCGCGGGTTATCAAACCGGCGTTCACTTGCACCGAAAGGTTGGAGTTGACTAGCCGATCCGATCCAGAAGAACGGAGAGCAGATGAGACCCATCAACCCACTGGCGGCAGTCGTCTTGTTCGCCATAGTCACGGTCGAGTTCGGCGGCTGGTCGTTGCTCGGCTTCCTCACCAGTGAGAATCGCCTAACCGCGTTCGAGGAGCAGTTCTTCCGTGCCGGCCATGCTCACGCAGGAGTCCTCCTCATCCTGGCGCTGGCCTTCTTGATCCTGCTCGAACGCACCCGATTCGAGGGCAGGACCCAGCTCTGGCTGAGCCTCACCCTGTTGGTGGGGATCTTGCTCCAATCAGGTGGCTTCTTCCTCCATATGACTGTGGGCGAGGAGGGCGCCGCTTCGGCGGGAACCTGGGTGACGCGGGCTGGTGGGGTCCTGTTGGCGGTGGCGCTCATCGCTCTTGGCGTGGGCCTACTGAGAGCAAGAGGCACCAAGGACCCTCTCACGACCTGATATCGGATTGCCGTCCTCCGAGGGCCATGAGCCGGAACAGGCCAAAGTCAGTGACTCCATGGTGGGCCGCGTTTGGAGCGCGACATTCACTGAGAGTTCATCGGTTGGCAGGCCGTCAGATAGCGGGATGACAGGTCGATGACGGAGAATCAGGGCCAATGAGCGGGCAACAAATGAACCTCCAGACCGGCAGCCACTATCAACTCATCATCCACTGGCCCGGATTTTCCGAGCCCGAGCGCGTTGAGGTGGAATTCAAGAGACGTGAGCAGCACGAGGACGACGACGTCTTTTACTTCGTTGGACCGGATCGGTTCCATGTCGGAATACCGAACCATCTGATCGGATCTGATTTCGAGATCGAGTCGATCTAACGGATCACCTTTGGTTACTCGCGTCCGCAGGTTCGCTGCTGGTTTCGGACTCCCGTCGGCCTTTCAACTGTCATCTCGCGTTCAGGGAGCGGACACCTTGTGGCGTTACGTTCGCCAACCATGGGCCGGAGAGTCCACGAGCTCCCTCGATGCTGTGGTCACCATGACCTGCGGCGGCGAGTGCCACTATCTCGGATACAGCGTCGGCGTCGACGGCCCGGTCAAGACAGGCCGATGACCAAGGCCGATATAGCCGAGACGAACTGGAGCCTCGTGACTGAGCAGCAATCGGACATGGAGCGCTGAAGTCATGTCCGCACAGCGGTCATCGGAGCCGGGCATCTGTGAGATCGCGGGCTGCACATCGCCAGGCGTGACAAGTCGATGGGTTGTGCTCACTGGCGGCCAGGAGCATCAGATCGAAGTCTGCTGGAAACACCGAGAAGGAGATCTCAGCGAAGCTGTCGGATCGCCAAACGACATTGACCCGGATTCAACGTCCACGAATTGAACTCGAGTGACCTTCTCGGAGTCCGAGGCACAGACAGTCGGGGGAGGCGTCGACCATCAAGGTTTCAGTTGAATCAGCTGGGTCACATGCGACGGACATGCTTCGAGCGGCATTGGAGGCCGCGGGATACGAGGTGTCGACCTCGCCGCCAGTCCAATCGGATGCGCCCGATTTCTGGAGGATGGTACGGATCGTTGTCGACGACGAATATGAGGCGCCGCGGATAGCAGTGTTGGCCTTCGACCTGATCAAGGCTGGCAACGCGCCTGGCGTCGAAGAGGTGGTGCTCTTGGGGTCAAGAGGCGAGGAACTCCGCCGAGTGTCAGTCAAGGGCAGCCATTGGCGACACGAGTAGGGAGCGTTGTCGGCCCCTGGACGTCGCTGATTCCTCACGGACAGTTCATCCGAGGTCCAAGCTCCGATCCCCGAGCTGACATTTGGATCATCGATGGTGGGGTCGCAAAGAAGAACCCTCCCCTTCTTTGCCACCGAAGCAGCAGCGCACCGGAGGGCCCTCGCCTGGACAATCCTCCGGTGCCTGCAGCCAGGAAAGGGCTCGAGCATTCCGGAGATCCCATGCTGAACGTCCTTTGGGCCCAATTGTCGGGCCGCTTCTACTCTCACTGATCACGCCGGTGGGGCGTGTCTTGGCGCAGGAGCTATCGGGAGGGAAGCATGGGTAGGAGTCGCTGGACCGCGAGCGCCTGGTTGGACGCGAGCCCTGGGTTGATAGTGGTGCAATTCACCAATGTCGAGGGGCCGTCGATCGAACGGCTGGAAGCGGCAACTCTGGATGGAGCCGTCGTTGTCAACGCCGCTGTTGAGGATCTCGAGCCGGGGGAAACCCGACAGGTTCGATTGGCCGTAGGAAACTCCGAAGTACGGACCGTCGTCGTCACCGATGGTTCTGAGAAGGCGCTCCGCATCCAAGTGATCGTGTAAGTCCCGAGCGCTTCGAAGTCCCGGTTGGGGTGATCCTGACCGTGGGCGGAAACTCATGCCTCGCTGGGTGCTTCCATCGCGGGCGGAGCCGAGGTGATAGAGGTCGGCAGTACCCTTTGGTGGCATCAATCGTCGAGCACCAGAGTGTTCTGGCAAGCCGTGAGCATCCATAGCCCATCCTCCTTGGACATGACGTACATCGGGCTGCCCTGTTGGGCATTCTCGATCGGACGACCGTCCAGCCACACAGGACGCTGAATCACCTTCACCGCGACCACGTCCGGCCTGATGAAGAGCACACTCTCGACCTCATAAGTCGCCGACGACTCCTTCATCGCACCCGGCAAGACCTTGCCGGTGAACTCGGCTATTGCATCTCGACCGAACAGCCGTCTCCCCCCTCCGGTCGTCCATATTGCGTCCGAGCGAAACAAGGCCACGAACTCATCGACCAACTCGTGCTGCTGTGCGTACTCCAACCTCGCCACGACCGCGTCGATCGCCTCGAGATCAGACCGCTCCTCTCCGTCTGAGATCTCCATTTCCTCAGTCTGACATTTCAAGGCTGCAAGAAGTCGGCCTTCGAGCTAATGCAATGCACCAAGCTCGCTGGAGGCGATACGCGTCCGAGTGATCGTGTAGGCTGGCAACGCGGGCTGATTGGCAGTCGGGCTCGCAGTACAGGATCGAGAGCCCCGAACGGCAATCCCCTTTGTCCAAACCCCAGTCGGGGCTCCGGTCCGTTCCAACATCGCATCGCGATCCGTTATCGATCGGTAGCTGAAGATCCCGCCGGCACCATCAAGAATCTCGAGGTGGGAGCTTCGATGGGCAAATGTCCCGACTTGAGGTGGACATCGGGCTCAGTCTCCGAGATAGTTTGTTCAACGATTGTTGAGTTATTATCTTCGACCGTATGAGCCGACTGACGGAGCGTGCCAGAGTCCATGCGGGATTAAGTGACGAGAGTCGGTTACATATCGTCGACCTACTTCTTCTCGGTGACCTCACCGTGCAAGAGTTGGGGACCGATCTGGGGATGCCTGGAAATCTGCTCGCCCACCACCTCAACGTATTGGAAGGGTCCGGCGTGATCACTAGGCGACAGTCCGACGGAGACCATCGCCGTCGGTACGTCACGGTCCAGAGAGAGGCCCTGGAAGGACTCGCATTCGAGGCGGAACCATTGGTCGGTGAGGTCCTGTTCGTGTGCCGTCACAACTCGGCGCGCTCTCAGTACGCAGCGGCGTACTGGTTTGCCACAACCAGCCAGCACGCCACGAGCGCAGGAAGCGACCCCAGCGCACTGGTTCATCCGCAGGCGATTCGAGTGGCTGCGGAGCGGGGCATCGATCTCAGTGATGCGGTCCCCAGGGGCTACGAATCGATCCGTGCCGTACCCGATGTTCTGATCTCAGTCTGCGACCGGGCGCGAGAAGAGGCTCTCCCGGAGGCAGACCGCCATTTGCACTGGTCGATACCCGATCCGGTCCCCTCCGGAAGAGTTGCTGCCTTTCGGTCGGCCTTCTCCGAAGTCGAACGGCGGGTGGATCAACTGATCGCATGAATGCGAGGGCAGTTGTCGCAGAATTCGCTGGAACATGCCTCCTGGCCTTTGTCGTCGTCGGAAGCGGGATCACCGTCGAGGAACTAGGTGCTGATGGTGCCAGCAGTTTGTTCTTCCACGCAGTGGCGGTGGGTTTGGCTCTGGCGGCGCTGATCTCGGTCCTGGGCTCGACATCGGGGGCCCATTTCAATCCAGCGGTGACGTTGGCATTCTGGACTCGACGGGCAATGACCGCGAGCACGGCCGCTCAATACTGGATCGCTCAGATCCTTGGCGCAGTAGCCGGTGTTGCGATAGGTCTGGTGAGCTTCGGTGAGCCCATGGCTCTGTCGGCCACCGACCGGAGCGGATGGGGCCCAATCCTCGCCGAAGGCATCGCCACACTGGTGCTCGTGCTGCTGATCCTCGGCTTAGTCGACCAGGATCGCTCGCTTGCGGTAGCCCCCGTGGTTGGTGTGTGGGTGGCAGCCGCAGTGTTCTCCACCGTGTCAACCGGCTTCCTCAACCCGGCATTGACCCTGGCTCGAATGTTCACCGACAGCTTCACCGGGATCGCTCCCTCGAATGTGCCGGGCTTCGTCATCGCTCAACTGATTGGAGCCCTGCTCGCCGTAGTCCTGTCAACCCACCTGTTGTTGGCTGATCGCCAGAAAGGAACATGATGCCCGTCGCCCTCACCACCGCTGAGCAACTTCAGATTCGCCAAGCCGCTCAGCGGCTGCAACGCCAGTTCTCGGGGACCCTCAACACCGAGACCATCGAACGGTTCATGAACGACTCCCTCGACGTGCTCGTGGAGCGCGCAACCACCAGCGCATGGATCCCACTGCTCGCCGAACGCTTCGCACGAGACCGGCTCCGCGCACTCGTCAGACTCGAATCGGATCCGACGACGCTCAATCCGAGCATCCTCTTTCTATGCGTCCACAACGCGGGGCGGTCCCAGATGGCCGCGGGCTGGGCCAAGAAACTCGGCGGTGACCGAGTCGACGTGTTCTCCGGAGGAAGCGAGCCCGCAGACCAGGTCAACCAGGCCGCAGTCGCGGTCATGGCGGAAGTCGGCGTCAACATCAGCGGCGAGATACCCCAGCCCTGGGCCGACGAAATCGTCCGGGCCGCCGATGTGATCGTCACCATGGGTTGCGGCGACGCCTGCCCGCTCTACCCCGGCAAGCGGTACATCGACTGGGAGTTGGACGACCCATCCGGGAAGACGGTCGAAGAAGTAAGACCGATCCGAGACGAACTCGAAAACCGGGTACGAGCGCTCCTTGCCGAACTACTACCTGAGACCCCTCAGGACATGGAAAGCGTCTGGCCGACCAGCACGGAGCGGACGGAATCGGCTCGATCTGACGCCACCTGATCCAGGACGAGATCGTTCGCATCAACATCGAGGCCCCGTCCGCTCGCGGCTTCAATTCGCGCTCCTCGTCCTCTCCTCGCCGGCTTCATCGGTTCCTTGAACGGGTGCCGGATGATGCGCCTCCTTGATGGGAAGCCATCCGCCAATAGAAGCCATCCGCCAATAATCGAAGGACCCAGCTTGGAAGCTGAGGACCGAAGATAGGCCTCCTTGGTGCGAGGCTTATGCAGGGGTCTATGCCGGTCGGCCCGGGATTGGCGCTCCCGTCCTCAGACAAGTCTGACCCCCTCGACGAGGGCGCCGACGCCGGCTCCGAGGATGGCCAGGATGAGGACCAACCTCGTCACGGGCTCCCAATCGAACTGGGAGGCGGAGAAATCGAAGGGAAAGACCGTGAGCATGACAAAGGTCACCTGGATGCTGATCAAATTGACCACGATCTGGCCCAACGACTTGACGGTCGGGCTGTCGTCCATTTGATAGACGAGGTTGGCGACAATCGACACGATCAGGGAGAAGCTGATCCAGGGCACCACCTCGGCGAACTCCTCGGTCAGAAATGGCAGCCAGCCCCATTCCAGGATGTTCTGGACGACGAAAAGCATGACCAGGTTGACCGCGATCGCGATGACATATCCGGCGCGCTTTGAAGATTGCCTCAGCTCGGGCGAGGCGTCGATGAATGTTGCTGGCATCACATGTCCTCCTGACCGACATTGGACTTCCGTCGTCGGGGGCTGAACAGGGTCTTTCGTCACCTGATTCAGTGATCGATCGCCGCCCAGGATCGAATCGAGAAAGGCCAAATTCCTCTATCCGCCCCGGTTGATTACGCCAATACTTGAAGAGAACAGAGTGACGCATGACGAACCACCCGAACCCTTGGTTTCAAGGACGAACCGAGCGTGGGACGCGACAGAACGCACTGGCTCCCGATCCGGCCTGGGTCCTGGCACACACCTCCAAGGTGGAATTGGATGACAGGACGGAGGTGATGGTCCGCCCGATCCTCCCCGGAGACAAACACCACCTGGTCTCTCTGCTGAAGCGGATGTCCCTCGAGTCTCGTCATCTCAGATTCCATCACGTCAAGCACAGATTCTCCAAGGCCGAGCTGCGCTACCTGACCGAGCTCGACTATCACGACCATTTCGCGCTCGTTGCGTTCGTTGCTGGCGAATCGGGGCCCTTTGCAGTCGGTGTCGCTCGATACATCCGAGTAGCTCCGATGTCCGACCACGCCGAGGTGGCGGCCACCGTCGTTGACCAGTATCAGGGTCGGGGACTCGGCAAGACTCTCCTGGATCTGGTGATGCGGGCCGCTTTGGAGCATGGCGTCGCCATCTTCGTTGGCTACGTGGAGCCCGCGAATGTCCGCGTGATTTCCTGGGTGCGAAGAGCGGGCGGCACCTTCGTCGGAGAGAGTGGCGTGTTGCGCTTCGAGCTGCGGCCTTCCGAGATCAGCGCCAAGTGGCCTCTGGCGGCGGGCGAATCGGTTCCGTCGAGCTCGGCACATGAACGTCAGGCCGCATAGTGACCTTTGGCACTGTTCGAGCACCGTCGACCTGAGCGATGGTTGCCGAGGCAGACAGAGGATCCGTGATGGAATCAAAGCTGGTCAGATCATGACGGTCACCTCCTATCCGGAATCGGACGCAGTCCAGCTTCCGAACTCGCTCCCTGCGATTCGAGAACGGGCGCGGGAGGGCAAGGTCGCCGGGTGGCGGGTATGGGCAATGCTTCCGATGCGCATCGTTCTCGCGGTTGCCTGCCAGGCGCTCATTGCTTTGGGGTATCTAATGAGCGGCGACGGATCGCCATGGCAGTCGGCGGCCGACTATTGGCTTGCCTCGTTCGCTGTTGCCGAGTTCGTCAACCTCTGGCTCCTGGCTCGGCTGGCTCGGGCGGAGGGGATCCGTCTCGTCGACCTCTACAACCCGAGACGTGCCGGCCGGTCGACCGACATCAAGTGGACGGGTCTCGCCATGGTCGTCGCTGCACCTCTCGCCTTGGTTCCAACGGCGCTTCTGGCACAGGCGCTTTGGTCGGATCCTGGAGTTGGTCAGGAGATGCTCTTCCACCCGGTGTGGGTGCCGGCCGCATGGGTGATGCTGTTGGTATTCCCGGTCATCCATGCGCTCACCGAGCTCCCGACCTACTACGGATACGTCCTGCCCCGTCTCCAGTCGCTGACATCGCGGGTGGCGTTGCCCCTGGTGTTGACCGCTTCGACGCTCTCCCTTCAGCACGCGGTGCTGCCGCTGCTATTCGACACGAGATACCTGGTGTGGAGAGCTCTCATGTTCCTCCCACTGGCCTTCTGGTTCGGGTGGGTGATCCAACGACGCCCCACGACCCTGCCTTACATGGCCGCGGCCCATGGGCTTCTCGATATCTCGCTACCGATCTTCGTGCTTGCGGCTTCTCTCGCCGGCTGACTGCTCCTTGACCACTTCGCAAGGAGAATTGCGTTGGCGCCTCTCCGACAGAGGGCAAAAGAATGGGACGTTGTTCTCTATTCGTACGGGCGGGTCGAACGGATCATGGTGGATATTGAGGCTGTGATGAAGCCAATCCCGCCTATGAAGGGAGGGTGTGATGTTCACCATTGACGATGCCGCTGCCGCGCTGGCCGCACTCAACATCGATATCTCAAGGGAACGGTACGGTCTGGAAGACCTTCGCGCCGGTATGAATGTCGAGTTGGAGCATGGAACCAAGTTCCCCGACCTCGATGTCACCGGTGACGATCCCGTAGTCACTCTCAAGATCGCATTGGCGCATCTTCGCGAGTTTCCCGATTACTACGACCGACTCGAAGTCATGGAACGTGAAGCCGACGCCGCCTGGGAAGGAGAGCGCGATTCCGAAATAGCAAAAGTTCGGAGAGGAGCAGGTTTGGAGGCGGCCAAGCCGGCCTCACCGGGGAGGGAAGAAGGAAGGGGCGAGTAAGACGAGACGATCATTTCGTGCGACT
Source organism: uncultured Acidobacteriota bacterium (assembly GCA_963780755.1). Classification (GTDB taxonomy): domain Bacteria; phylum Actinomycetota; class Acidimicrobiia; order Spongiisociales; family ZC4RG35; genus JALYNX01. The sequence goes on along the minus strand of CAWACX010000002.1, from coordinate 21,767 downwards.
GCATTGGCAATTCTCGGAATGGCCTTTGTGGCATGTGGCGGAGGCGACGAGCCCAGCACGGCGCTCCAAGTGACGACCTCCGAGTTCCAGTTCTCACCCAATGAATGGACGGTTCCCGCCGGCGAGGAGATCACGATCGAGATCACCAACGACGGGAGTGTGCTCCACGAGTGGGTCCTTATGAGACCTGGTGTGACCATCGAGGCGGAGAGCGATCTTCCTGAGACGGAGGAGGAGTTGCTCGCCGACTTCGTATTTGTCGAGGACGAGGTCGACGCAGGAGCCACCAAGACCTTGACATTCACGGCTCCGCCGGCCGGCACCTATCAGGTCATCTGCGCCATCGAAACGCACTTCGACGCCGGAATGGAGGGGACACTGACCGTGGAGGCACCCTCCGAGAACTGAAAGGGCGAGCCTTTCTAGGTTTGGCGCGAACCGGTGCTTCCGCTTGCTCTCCGCTTCTGGGGGGTCATCCATTGGCGACCACACCCTGCCCTACTTGGCCACGGCTCACGGGCTCGAGATTTCGCTGCCCATCTCGTGCTGACCGCTCCCTCGCCGGTTGACCCTCACCAACAAGTGACCTTCTCCTCTGGGCGGTCACATGCGGCTGCAGCAATGTTGGGACAAAGGAGGCCGCGATGGATAGCTACATACTCTTCGATATCCCGGGCGGAGCCGATCCGGTCGATCACGAGTTTCTCGAGCAACTCGGTCATCGGGTCATGGTGTGCCCTGGCCCTGCACCGGGGACCTTGTGTCCCATCCTCACCGGCGACGGTTGTGCGCTTGCCGACAACGCTCACGGGATCGTGTTCGAACTCGACCTGGACCAGCCCCAGCACCGGGCCATCCTTGCCGATTACAAACAGTCGCTACGAAATGACGTGCCGATCCGGGTGGTGGTCCGACCTGGTCAGGCCCAGGCGTACGCAGACCTGCTCAGGGGTCTCAAAGTGCTCACTCGTGTTCCGGTCGTCGGCGATCTCGACGCACTCGCTGCCGAGGTTGAGGCCGCCGACGCCGGCCTCAACGGGTCGTAACTCTGGCTCCCCGGTCACCCGATGTTCACCATGTGGCCGCATACCGACTCTGAGTGTCTGCATATACCCCGCTCGTTCGAGTGCCGATGGATCGGGAACGGCTTGGTAGCTCATGCTGCCCCGGGCCTGGTCAATCGATGCAGTAGGTTTCGGGCGATGCTTCGGAGCGGACGCACGCCAGTCGTTCTAGAAGGCTCGACCCCCACCGGGCTTGAGACTCGATTGAAGGCAGAGTCATGGTGGGTCGTGTTTTCGTTTCGATCGGGAGGTGTCGCGTTTAGCCATCAGCGGCCGGTTTCGGTCGAAGCGGGTGGCGTTTCGGCTCCGATTCACGATTACACGACTCTGGCCTTGGTCATCGGGCTGGCATCGGTGATGCTGTCGTTGTTAGCGAGGAGGTTCACGGATGACTGAGACCCAGGATCGAGGGTTTGATTTCGACGCCGTAGGCGAGCGGACGGGCGACCAGATCAGGAGGACGCTCGAAGGCCTCGTGGGAGAAGCTTCCCCGTCGACCGTGTTCTCGGAGCCTCACATTGTGGGAGACAACCTGGTGTTCACCGCGGCCGCTTGGGAACGAGGAGGCGGCTTCGGATTCGGCGTCGGAAGCGGCGACGACCCCAGCGGCGGGAGCGGCAAAGGGGGCGGGGGCGGAGGTGGAGGCGGTGCGCAAGGTCGACCGGTGGCAGTCATCTCGGTGGGGCCGGCCGGAATCGACGTCCGTCCGGTCATCGATTTCACCAAGATCGGTGTCACCGTCTTGCTCTCGGCTCTCGGAGTGTGGCGGGTCCTACGACGAACTCCGTAGGGCTGTCCGCGGCGGCTGTCCGACTCTGAGAGAGTCAAATGTCTTAAAGGGACTCTCAGACTTCCTCGGGAGGGCTCGAACCTCCGACACCAGGTTTAGGAAACCTGCTGTGTATTCCGACCTCTCGACACCCCGAAAACACCAATGAACATAGGGTTTTCGCGTTCTCTAGGTTTGGCGCGAACCGGTGCTCAATTCTGGCGCGCCTCTCCAAATTTCTTGAATGAGCAATACAGGGTGTGGTCGCCTGCGGTGGGTCCGGCCGGATCAACTCCGGTACTAGAGCGACACGGTCTTGAAGCGGGATCCTTCTTCAGGACTGACCCGTGCGTTCCTTCGCCGGCGTGAGGAACAGATTCGCCAGGTAGCCGGTAAAGGTGCCAAAGATGCCGACGCCGATGACGATGATCAGGCTTCCAACGATGCGTCCGTTGTTAGTCACCGGGAACTGGTCGCCGTAGCCAACTGTGGAGATGGTGACGATGACATACCAAAGGGCGTCGGATGCCGAGGTGATGTTCGCGTCGGGCGCGTATTGCTCCAGGTGGAGAATCCAGAGGCTGCCGAATTCGAGCACCAGGATCCCCATCAGCAACAACGTGAACAGGGCGCTCCCGGCCCGATCCTTGACCAGGCTGCGGACAATTCCCTTGATGCCATAACCGCGGAGGAGGCGGGAGACCCGAATGAGGCGGAAGATGCGTAGCACCTTCGCCTGTGGGAACGGCAGGCTGGCGAAGAGATCCGCCCACCCGAACTCTCGTAGGAAGTAGCGGGACTTCGAATCTGCCGTGAACAACCGGTAGGTGAAGTCACCCAGAAAGATGACGCTGAACAGACCGTTCAGGGCGTAAATGACCGTGTCCAGGTTCGGATCGTCGGCCAAGTAGATCATCGCCACGTTGAGGATGGACAGAATGGATAGGAACCCGATGAAGATCTCGTATCCGGTGCCCTTGAGTTCCTCGTCTCTCTGGTCGACGTGTTCAGCGCTGGCCATTTAGTGGGTCACACCTGAACCTTCGGGAGCCGTTGCGATTTCAGCAACAGAATCACGCTGAGGACCAAGACCCAGACCGGGAACACGAGGACCAGGGTCGGGTTCAAGGAGGCACTCAGCAGCAGGAACAACCCGACCAGATATCCACTCCAGGTGAACCAGCGAGGCAGGCCGGCATGGACTCTGGCCAGGCCGGATGTGGTGAAGATGAATATCGCCGCCATCCGCATCGCAAAGACAAGGAGAAGCGCGGTGCCGAATTGAGGGAATTGGCGGGCTGTGGTCGGCTCGATCGTCGTCTCGGCGAGTTCGACGGTCACCGCGAGCACCGTGGAAGCTGCCGCACTCGACAGAAACAGGGCCACGAAGAGAATCGCGCTCACCAATTGCACGTTCGACAAGAGAGCATCCTGGGGGCGGGTCGAGGTCTGCGCTACCCAGACACGCAAAGCTACTGCGAACCACAGAAAGGCGATTGCGGCGAAGGGCATCAGGTAGATGCCAAGTAGGACCACGAGTCGGCGGTTGTCTGACGCGTAGAACTCGACGAACTCCTCGTCGGACGCCGTTGGCCCCGGGATCAACGAGAGAATCCAGGTCGAGGCCAAGAGCAGGACTGCCTGGGCGATGCCGAGCCAGGCAGTGAGCTGCGCCGATCGCCTCGGGGAACGGCCCTCCTCGTTCGTCTCGCCATCACGGTTCACGGTTGTCATCGGGGCCCCGCATTCGTGGCCGGATCGTCCGCGATCTTGGAATCCGGCCGAAACGCGCTGTCGCCAACGTCTAGTTGGTCATCGACCGGTCGATCTAGCTTTTCCGCCACGCTGAGCTCACTGACGGGCCATGGCGACACGAAGCCGTTCGTCGTCGTCGATGTAGTGGTCGTTGTCGTCGGCACCGATGTCGATCTGCACCCATTCGATCCGCCCGTTGAAGCGGCTCGATGCCGGTGTGTACTCCGAGGAAACCGTCGTGCCCGTCTCCCGTCCTATGTCCGTGGTCTCGTCGGCGGAGAAGATCATGGGCTGGGTTAGGTCGACTCGTCCCTCCCCAACGGCTTTCCCGTCGTGATAAAGGGTCGCCGTGCCACCTTTGGCCAGGCCACCCCCGTCGTAGGCGAACTCCATGCGCACCTGGTGCTTTCCGGGGGGAACGCCTTCTGTGGCCGACACGGTGAACTCGTACAGGCCGAGCACGTTGTAGGTGAACTTGAGGCGTCCCTCACGGGTGTAGACGCTCCATCCCCCGAAACGGCCCCCCTGTGCGATGATCACACCCTCCGCGCCCTCATCGGGGATCACCACCTCAGCCGTTATCGAGAATGACTTGTTCTTGATGTTGAGCACGCTCGACTCGGAAAGCCGACCCATGTTTTCGTACAACAACTGGGAGTCGCCGCGAATCAGTGTCGGGCGTCCCGCCAGATCAGAATTGAGACGTTCGCCGGAGCGATCGTCCAGCGGGATGGCGTTGTACTTGGTGGCCTCGATCAACCAGCGGCGCTGCAACTCGTGGAGCTTCTCGGGCATCTCCGCGGAGAGATCGTTGGCCTGAGACCAGTCCGAATTCCCGTCGTACAACTCCCAAACATCGTCATCGAATGCAGGCAGCTGCCCGCCGACGAGCACCCAAGGGGTCTTGTGCTTGGTTACCGCACTCCATCCTTTGTGATAGATGCCGCGGTTGCCGAACATCTCGAAGTACTGCAGGTCGTGCTGCTCCGGAGCCTCGACGTCGGCGAAGCTGTAGAGCATGCTCGTTCCTTCCATCGGTGACTGCATCACACCGTTGACGAATGTGGGCTCGGGGATCCCGGCTGCCTCCAGGATCGTGGGCGCCACATCGATCACATGACTGAACTGGTGACGCAGGCTGCCCCCGTCGGTGATGACCTTGGGCCAATGCACGATGGTCCCGTTCCTGGTGCCACCCCAGTGTGAGGCCACTTGCTTGGTCCACTGATAGGGCGCGTTTAGGGCCCATGCCCACCCGATCGAGTAGTGGTTGTAAGAGGTTTCTGTCCCCAGCTCGTCCAGCTTTGACAGCAGGAACTCGGTCGTCTCCACGGCGGCCATGCCGTTGAAGTTCGACATCTCGTTGAACGCACCGTTGATGGTGCCCTCGGCGGAGGCACCGTTGTCACCGATGATGTAATAGATGAGAGTGTCCTCGAGGATTCCCAGGTCCTCGATGGCGTCAATGAGCCGTCCCACCTCGACGTCGGTGTGCTCGAGGAAGCCGGCGTAGACCTCCATCTGCCTCTCGAGGACGGGCTTCAGCTCGTCGTCCATATCGTCCCAACCGGTTATCTCGGTATGGCGCGGTGTCAACTGGGCGTCGGCCGGGATGACGCCCAGCTCCTTCTGGCGGGCGAAGATGGTCTCGCGCAACCGGTCCCAGCCATCTGAGAACTTGCCGGAGTATTTGTCCGACCATTCCGGCCGGACGTGGTGGGGAGCGTGTGTGGCCCCTGGCGCGAAGTAGACGAAGAACGGCTTGTCCGGCATGAGGGCCTTCTGCTGACGGACCCAGCCGATGGCCTTGTCGGTGAGGTCCTCGGTGAGGTGATACCCCTCCTCGGCAGTCTTGGGCGGCTCAATCGGGGTAGTCCCCTCGTAGAGGGCGGGGTCGTACTGATTGTTCTCGCCGCCGATGAACCCATAGAAGTACTCGAAGCCTCCACCTCCCGAAGGCCAGGCGTCGAACGGGCCCATGGGCGAGGTCTGCCAGACCGGCACCTCGTGGCATTTGCCGAACTGCGCCGTCGAGTAGCCGTTCAGTTTGAGGGTGGTTGCCACCGGGGCCTTCGTGTTGGGTCGCAGCGAGTTGTTACCCGGCGCCGCCGTGGCAAGCTCGGTGATCGCACCCATGCCAACGGAATGGTGGTTTCGCCCTGTGAGCAACGCTTGTCTGGTCGGGGCGCATAGGGCAGTGGTGTGGAAGCGGGTGTATCGGGCTCCGCCATCGGCGAGTCGCTCCGCGGTCGGGGTGTTGATCGGGCCCCCAAATACGCTGGCCGAGCCGAAACCGACGTCATCGAGCAGGATTACCAGGACGTTGGGCGCCCCCTCGGGAGGGAGCAGCGGCTGGATGGGCGCGTAACTGGTGTCGGGGTCCTTTGCGTCGTAGGTGGTCAGGCCATGCGCCGGCCGATCCGGGATCGGCAACGAGGCGCGCAGGTGACGGTCGGGTTGGTTGGGCATTCTCATCTCCTCGTGACGTGCGGCAATAGCTACAGGCTCAATCCAACGGATGACCAAGCACCCGCATCGCTTGATCAGGGTGATAGGCGATCCACTGCCTTGGGCCTGGTTGGCCCTTCCCGATCACAGGCTCCTCGATGGCGAGGCAGTCTCGCTGAGCGCTCGGGGGACCGGGTCGCCGAGATGGGCTCCGGCCTCGAGTTGCTCGACCGCCGAGTCAGCGACACTACTCCCGTACCTGGTGGCCAAGGGCCCGGCGGTGACTCCGTGTGCGATGACCGAAAGGAAAACGGTCCACGTGGCGATATCGATCAGGGTGTCAGGGGCGATCCCTCCCTCGTGCAGTGTTTCGAACGCGATCAAAGTGAACACGACGGACGCCAGCCCCCGAGGACCGAACCACCCCATGAACAACAGGCTGGCCGGTCGGAGGCCGGTCCCTATCATCGCCAGCGCCACCGGCACCATCCGCACCAGAGTGAGGCTGAGCACTGCGTAGACGATCGCCGTGGGTGATATCTCACCGCTCAGTTGGGGGGCGAGGAGCAGGGCACCGAAAATGGCCCAGACCAGGAACGAGGCAAACATTCCGAGATCCTCGGTGAACTCGACGGGCTCGTGGAGGCGTTCCTTGCGACGCGACTGCGAAGACGATGCCGCCGACGAAGGCGGCGACGAAGCCGTTCCCGCCTGCCGCCACCGCCCCGCCGTAGGCGAGCAACGCCGTCGCCAGCACAGCCAGGCGCTCGGAGAGCGGAGACGTCCAGCCGTGAGCATGGGCGGCTTGGATGAGCCGTCCCGAGACCCAACCCACGACAAGGGCCACCAGGAAACCAATCCCGAGTTCACGCAGGGATTCGCTGACCCAGTCTTCGGGGCCGGTTCCCTCTTGAGCGACGAGAACGGCGAGAAACAGGGTCACCAATGGGGTGGCCATTCCATCGTTGAGGCCGCTCTCGACATTTAGGGCGCGGCGGATTCGCCCGGGCACCGATCGGTTGGTGAACACGCCCAGGCCGAGGGCGGCGTCAGTGGGCGCGAGGATGCTGGCCGCCAGGGCCGCTGCCGCCCATCCGGCCGCGGGGAACAGCCAGACGCCGGCACCGAAGCCGGCGAGCACCGTGAGCGGGAACCCGATCAGGAGGAGACGGATGGGAAGACCACCGTCCTCACGCAACTCACGCCAACGGAGCGTCGAGGCGTCCGCGAACAGGAGGAGCGCCAGGGTCAGCTCTGCGATGTGCTTTACCGTTTCCGGGTCGCCCAACGGTCCGAGCCAGTCGGGAGCCCCGAGCCCAATGAAGGCTCCGACGAGGACGAAGACCATGGGAGCTGTGATCGACCACTTGTCGAGACGGGCGGCGACAAGTGAATAGCCGATGAACACCGCGGCCAGGATTGCCATGGCGATCATCTGGAGTTCCTGTCAGGTGAGTAGGGCACTTTCTCGATCTCCTGTCTAGATGTACTCGTTCCGCTCCAACCACCGGGCCCCGAAGAACCCCTCCAGTGCGGGCAGATAAAAGGTGATGATCCGATAGACGGCGGTGACAGCAAAGGCGGTCGACTCGTCCACACCAAAGGTGACCAACAACGCAGTCATCGTCGCCTCGGCCACGCCGACCCCACCCGGAACCGGCACGAATCCGGCGAGGAGGCTGGTGCCGGCTGCTGCAAAGAGGGCCGAGCCGTAACTCAGGTCCGAGCCGACGGATTGCAGAACGAGCCAGAGTGTCATCCCGAGCACGTTCCAATAGACGAAGTTGCTGCCCAGGAGGCCGATTGCGCGAATCGGCTGTTTGAACACCACCATCAGGGCTCCCCAGGCTTGGGTCACCACTGGAACGACGCGCTTTCGCAGCGATTGGATCCGGAGGACCGCCACGACGACTCCAAGCGCCAGGGCAACAACCACGGCGAGAATCAATAGCCACTGCACATCGGCGGTGTCGATGTCGAGGTTGAAGTCGACGTCACCACCGATCAACACGACGATCATGATCGCCACCTGGACCAGGAACCCGGAAAACCCGTCTATTGCGCCCTGGGCCACTGCCTCGGTGGCCGAGGCCCCGAACTTGCGGAGAAAGGCGGCATTCATCGCCACCCGGCCCGCCACGCTGGGGATTGCCAGACTTATGAACTGGCTGGCTGTCTGCAGTGTCAACAACGGCCAGAACGGGAGTCTCGATGGCACGGCAAACATGGTGGCTGTCGCCTGGGGAACGAACTGGGTGTGCCCCACGATCAAAGCAAGAGCGATGACCGGCCAGTTGGCTGTCTCGAGGACAGCCCAGATCGCGGCATAGTCGACGCTGGTGAACGCGGAGATCAGTGCCGAGATGATCAGGAGGAGCAGCACTGACATGATCAGGCTTCGGGCGGTCACACGGCGCAACTTGACCGGCTCCGGCAATTCAGCTCCCGTGAGCTCTGCAACCTTGGCACGGAGGGCCGTCATCAGATCCTTCGGCTTCTCTGACATGCGTCGGGACAACGGGCTCACCGCCGCCACCTGCAAATAGGGGAGGGCAGCGACCAATCGCTCGCTGCCGAGCCCCTGGATGGCGGTGCGAACCGCTCTTTCCTCCCCGATGGACGCGGTCAGGCTGAAAAGGAGCTCGACGATATCGCTGCCTTGGTCGGCCTCATCGGCGGCCAGGGAGCCTAAAGCGAGATCGGTTATGACGGGACCGTCCCGGCCCACGTGCACCGCCGATGTGCGTAGCGAGCCGTGACTCATCGACTGGTCGTGCAGCAGTCTGACCTGTGACCAAGCCGCAACAAGGTGATCGTCGTTGAGCCTCTTCGGGTCGAGATCAGGGATGGCCACTCCCGAGTCTCGGAACGAGATCAGCGAAAGCTCGGACGAGGCTGCACCCACGGCAGCGAGTCGGGGCACATTCACTCCTGCCGAATTGGCCATGACGGTCATCAGCGCCTCATGCTCGACCGCCTGCAGGCGGGAAAAGCTCACTGCTGGACCGGTCTCCCGGTACCAGAGCGTGTGCCACACCTTTGCCGCAAGTTGAGAGTCGAATGCATCGCGACCATGAACCTTGACGTCCACGACCTCGCCATCGCTGTCAGTCGCAAGGAAGCGGACCACACCCCAGGTTTGATACGGAGCAGCCTCGATCTCTCGATTCGGGACGCCGAGGTGTGTCAGAGCCGCTGCAACCATCTCCGGGTTCGGATAGCCGCGAGGTGAGCCCGCAATTGCCAGCAGGAGCCCCGCAGCGAACAGCCCGATTCCAAAGGAGCCAATCGTGTGCGAAGGGGTTGCATAGCTGAGGCTGATGGAGGCGAAGGCCGTGATGACCATCGCCAGCCAGCCGAAGCGGCGGAGGGGCCGGGTGACATATGGGCTGGCGACGATGAGGATTGCGGTGACAACGGCCACTCTCATCACGGGGAATCGGGGCACAGGATCCTGGAGATCGATCTCGGGCAGGACATAAGGCCATGCGTCATTGATAAGTAGCGAGAGGAAGATCACGAGAGCGGCCGCCCCGACCGCCACGATTGTCACATCCCTGAGGGCTGTGCGGCGTTCACGTCCACCGAACAACAATCCACAGAGGAGTACCAAGCAATAAATCAGGCTCAACGAGTAGCCGCTCTCCAGCAGCGTTTGCAGCCAAGGCGGGCTCGATTGCACCAGATCCGTGAGTGATTGCTCCCAACTCGGCGGCTGGTCAATCGTGAGCGCTGCCCACAGCACCAACAGCAGACCCATGGTTGCGGTGAAAATGTCCCTGGGTCTGCGCACTCTTGGCTGGCCCGCCGTGGCCACGAAGTAAGAAGCCCGGGGGACTGCGAGCGGTCTCAACACATCCTCCCGGGTTCCAGTCGCCTTCGTCCGATGATCGTTGGCGACACGCTACGCATGCTGCGTGCTCCAGGGCATCACCTGATCGGGGGTGAGAACGGGTGAGCATCGGGTTCAGCCGAGGCGCATCTCGTGATGAGATGCGAGAATGGCGCGCCCTGGCATCGACACCCTTGGGTGATCGTTACACCAACGAGAACCGAAGGAACTCAACCGCTTCAAGAGAGGACAGGGAGAATGCCCAGAAACGCCATAGGAAAGATTTTGGTGGCAACGTTTGCAATGGTCCTGGTGGCCTGCGGTTCGGACGATCCGAGCCTCGACTCCGCCAAAGCCGAGGTGTGTGAATCCGCATCCCAGTGGGAGGCCACGCTCCAAAGTGTGGCGCAAGCCGAAACGGACCCAGGGACTCTCAGGACCGAGGTCGACGAGCTGGCGTCCGGATTGGCCAATGCAACCCAGGCGCTCACCGACGCCGGAGCAACGGCCATCGCCGAGGCTGCTTCGAACTTTGGGAACACCGTCGAGGAAATTGGGGCATCCCTTGACGCGGCGGCACCGGAAGCAGCAGATCAGGCAACAGCGGCTCTGACCCGTCTCGACGAGCTCACCACGCTCGCAGAGTGCGACTCATAGGGACCAGGAGCCCTAGAGGGCGCCGAACCTCCCCGATTTGAGTGGAACGAGGGCACACGTCGGCACGTCGGGCCTCTGTGCGCCTTCTGTGAAGTGGGGCCATTGAGGACTTGATGAAGAAGTACCCCGACCGCCGGAGCGCTCTTCGAAGAGACGCCGATGTTCGAGTACGAGAACATGAGGTTCGGGGCTACTCCCATTCAGTACGCCTGTTAGCGACCATCCCGAGGTTGGAGGGTTAACGGAGGCGCTTCAAGCGCACCTTGCCCGAACAGGCTGGCTCGGGTCATCCACGACGCGGCCAGCCGACCACGCTCATGCATGATTCCCTAGATTCGGACGGGAGCGACCCAATACCCGGCTCGCTCTACATCCTCATGGACGGCTCCAGGGATTGCCCTAGGCGGTCGCGATCGATTGGAATGTTCCGCGTGATTCGCTTACCCCGAGTCGAAGCATTGTTGGGGTCTGATTTGGCTGCTTTGACCGACTCCAAATTGGAAGCGCTGGTTGAGGGTCGGGTTTCCGAAGACACGGATCTCGATTTGAACGCGAACTGTATGGGCCTTCGGACGGTGACAAACACGATTTGGCGAGCGATATCGCGGCAATGGCCAACACGGCAGGCGGACTGATAATCCTTGGCGTCGAAGAACTAGACGGAAGCGCGAGTTCGCTGTCTCCGGTCGCACTGTCTGAGGACGAGGAGCTTCGAATGCGTCAGGTCGTGGCGAGTCTGGTTGCACCGGTCCCACGGTTTGACGTCATTCGTATTCCGTCGACAGCCGACGGCACGTCGGGCTTCTTCGCATTGGCGATTGACCACAGTCCGGACGCCCCGCATGCGGTGAGGATCAACGATGCTATCCGATATCCGCGGCGCCACGGTCCGTCGACGAGGTACTTGACCGAGTCGAGGTCGCCGACTCCTATCGGAACCGCTTCGACATCGCCAAGAGCACTGACGCACGATCGTCTGCGATCCTTGCCGGAGGAAAGGTCGGACTTGATCTTGACGACCGCACGTGGCTCGCTTCCTGGCTGGTACCCAGCCAGGCAGGGGAGTTGGGGATCTCAATGGCAACTCTTGAACAATTCCGTCAGTTCGCGGGACCGCACTATGTCCAGAGATCAAATGGCGTGGGCGTGTTTCAGAGGGGAGCGGGCTTGGATGTCAGCACCGGCATGCGTCGTGTGACGATCACAACCGGTTTCGACCCAGATCGCATGCTGGCGACCTACGCCTATGCGGAGTTTCATTCGGATGGAAGCGGCTTTGCAGCGTCTCTGATGTGGAGGAAAATCCGAGGCCGTGCCCAGACCGCAGGTCTTCGACGAAGTCATGGCAACGTCGCTTCTAGGGCAGTTGGACCTTTTGGTGAAACACGCCATCGACAATTGCAAGGCAGGTGGAGATGCGACGATCTCGGCCACGTTGCTGGGACCTGAGTCTGGCGAGGAAGCCGAGACAGGAATGCTCCTCGTTCACTCGAGGGGGGGATTCACTGATGCATTGGGGTCCCGCCCTGTTCAGACTGCCCCGACCAGTCGCCATTCGATGAGCCTTGACGCGGCTTACAACAACGGGCCTGAACTTGTCACGATCGCGAGCATGTCGATGTCCGACCTGGTCCAAGCCTTTGGCCTGGCCGAGTCGCTCCAACTGACGAAGGACGGCACCATTCGTCGTCGGTACTTGCAACGACCTGGTCTTGACGATGTTGAGTCCTGGGCCACCGAACGCAACGTCGAACTCATAGACGAGACGGTCTGAGGGGGGCACATGTCTAGGCCATGAGCAAAGAAGCCCAGACCAACAACGCGGCCCTTATCTGGTCGGTCGCCGAGATTCTGCGCGGCGATTTCAAACAGTCGGAGTACCAGAAGGTGGTGCTCCCTTTCACCGTCCTCCGTCGGCTTGATGCGGTGCTCACCGGTGGGAAGGCCGAGTTTCTGGAGAGGGCGAAGACTGTCGAGGGGATGGATGGCGCTGAACTCGCCCTGCGCACCTTCGCCAAGGCGATCTACGGCCACGAGTTCTACAACACCTCGCCGCTCGGCTTCGGCAACCTGACCGACGATCCGGACAACGTCGCCGCCAACCTGAAGACGTACGTCTCCGGGTTCTCTCCTGATGTCCGGGATGTGATCGAACGCTTCAACTTCTTCCCGATCATCAACCGGTTGGCGAAGGCCGGGATCCTCTATCAGGTGGTGGGCAAGTTCGCGGCGCTCGACCTCCACCCGACAAGCGTTCAATACCGAGATGGGCTACCTCTACGAGGAGCTGATCCGGAAGTTCTCGGAGCTCTCCAACGAGACCGCCGGGGAGCATTTCACCCCGCGTGAGGTGATCCGGCTCATGGTCAACCTGCTCATCACCGATGACGATGCGGTGATGACCAAGCCGGGCCGATCGCCACTCTCTACGACCCGGCGGCGGTACCGGTGGGATGTTGAGTGTCGGCGAGGAATACATCAGCGAGCACAACCCGGAGGCGAAGGTGGCCGCTGTTCGGCCAGGAGCTCAACGATGAGACCTACGCCATCGCCAGTCGGACATGATGGTCAAAGGGCAGAAGCCGAGGGACATCATCTCCGGCAACAGCTTCACCGACGACGGGCACCGGCATGACTTCGACTACATGCTGGCCAATCCGCCCTTCGGGGTGGACTGGGGGAAATACGCCGACCCGATAACAAAGAGCACGAGACGCAGGGTTTCGATGGCCGGTTCGGCCCCGGTCTTCCCCGCAAGTCCGACGGCTCGATGCTGTTCCTGCTCCACATGATCTCGAAGATGAAGCCGGTGGAGAAGGGCGGCTCCCGGATCGGCATCATCTTCAACGCCTCCCCCCTGTTCACCGGGTCGCCGGGGCGGGAGAGTCGGAGATCCGACGCTGGATCATCGAGAACGACTGGCTGGAGGCGATCGTCGCCCTCCCCGAGCAGCTCTTCTACAACACCGGGATCGCCACCTACATCTGGCTGGTCACCAACAACAAGTCGGAGGAGCGGAAGGGCAAGGTGCAGCTCATCGACGCTCGGGCCATGTGGAAGCCGATGAAGAAGAGCCTCGGCGACAAGCGCCGGGAGCTTCTCCGACGACACATCGCCGAGATCACCCGGATCCACCAGGAGTTCGCTGACGCAGATCCCAAAGTGTCGAAGGTGTTCCCTAACCACCACTTCGGATTCCAGAAGGTGACGGTGGAGCGACCCAAGGAGGGCACCGATCTCGATAAGAAGGGCAAGGCCGATCCCCGACCCGGAGCTGCGGGACACCGAAACGTGCCGCTGCCTGCAGTCGGGACTACCCATGGGTGTCGGACCCGACCGACCGGCTGGCCGACGAGGCGCATCGAGCCGACGGTCGAGGAGTACATAGAGACCGAGGTCCTGCCCTGGGTTCCCGACGCCTGGGTAGACCACGCTAAGACCAAGATCGGATACGAGATCCCGTTCACCCGGGAATTCTACGTCTACGTCCCGCCCCGACCGCTGGAGGAGATCGACGCCGACATCGAAGGACTGGAATCCGAGATCCTGGCGTTGCTCGAAGAGATCAGCGAGTGACCGCGATGAGTTCCGGTCGAAGTCCCGGATGACGACGTCCCGCGGACGTGGACGAGCAAGGAGGTCCACCTGACTTGCCACTCCTATCTGTGTACCGAGACTATGGAGTGATTCCGAGCGTCAGACGATCGACAACTTCAGGCAAGCGCCGATGCTCCGACACTACAAGGTGTCCGGCCTGGCGACTAGTCGCGAACAAGATGAAGACCATGGCAAGGTAGTATTGGTGTCTCGCTGGACGATGGACCTTGTTAGTCCTGACTATATGGTCTTCGACACCCATCTTTCGATGGGCGATTCCTCTCACTATCTCCTTCGATTCCGAGCCAGTATATCGCCGAGTATCGACGCCGTCTCCGAATGGGGTCCGTGCCGGGCTCAGTGGGACACTTCGATGGGACGTCTCGGATCTCGATGTTGCTTCCTTCCACACCAGGCATCCAGCGCCTCATCGCCGACTTTCTCGATCGAGAGACGCATCTGATCGACGCCCTGGTCGAGGCCAAGAGGAGGCTGATGGATCTCCTCGCCGAGAAGCGGACCGCCCTGATCACCCACGCCGTGACCAAGGGTCTCGACACCGTCACGTCCCGATGCAAGACTCAGACGATCGACTGGATCCAGCTCGATTGCCGTCACGCACTGGCCGACGTCCGGAGTTGGTGGATCACAGATTGCATCAGGTCGGACCCTCGATGGCGCCTACGGGATCTCCAGTTCGGACAGCATGTCGCAAGGGCGACTATCGGCGGGGACTAGCCGTGACACGGCGGAAGCTCCTTCGCTCGAGCAGACCGCATCGGTGGTAGTATCTCCCCCGATGAGGGCGACATCATTTACTCGCGAGACGCGAGCCCTCGGCAGGCTGCTTCACGGATACCCACGAACTTCTGCATTGCGGACATCTGCCTGACTTCGCCAGAGGCTGAACAACCACGCGGATTCTCAAGTACGCATCGGGCGACATGTCCTATCTGAGGCGGAAGACTGGTGCTCGACCGGGCCGCATTTCAAAGCGAATCGACCCTGTTGACTCAGGTCGAGGAATTCGATCGTCTGTGCCCCCGCGACCGGAGCAGCTCCGAATCGCCAACCGTCATTGGATCGCATGAACGGACTGCGTTGCGCTGGAGCGAGCGCTCAAGCGCCAGCTCAACCTCCTCGCCGAGTACCGCCAGGCCCTGATCACTGCCGCCGTCACCGGCCAGCTCGACGAGGCCACCTCAAGGTCACAAGCCATCCGAGGAGGCGATGGGGCTCGAGGTCCCGGCTTGAGTACCAAGGAGCTCAATTTCGAGGACCACATCGAGCACCTCCTGACCACCAGCGTCTGGTTGGGCATCGCGTCGACCGGCACGGGCTGGACCCGGTCACCGGTGTCTTCCCCGACGAGCTTGATCGCGTTCGTCCAGAGCGACCCAATCCGAGGCCTGGGCCGAGCTGGTCTCTCGCCATGGTGGCGAGAACGCGGCGCGAGCCGGCCTGGTCGAAGCGGGTCGCCAAGGAGCTGGACAACCCGAGCCGGAACGGGGTGGTCGATCTGCTCCGCAATGGGGTCACCGACCTCGGTGTCGACATCCGCCTCGCCTACTTCCGGCCCGCCCACGCGCTGACCGAGGAGCTCGAGGTCAAGTATCGGGCAATCGTCTGGCCGTGGTCCGCCAGCTCGACGTGGGCAAGTGGACGACGCCGCCAGCCAAGACGATCGACCTGTGCCTCTGTTCGTCAACGGCATCCCGGTCGCGACCGCCGAGCTGAAGAACCCGCTGACCCACCAGACCGTCGAGCACGCGAAGGCCAGTACCGGGAGGACCGCGACCCGGCGAACGTGACCCTGGGCCGGCGTGTGGTCCACTTCGCCGTGGACCCCGACCTGGTGAGATGACCACCAGGCTGCGGGGAGAGACACCGCGTTCCTGCCGTTCAACCGGGGCGACGACGGCGGGAAGGGCAACGCGCCGGACGGACGGGCACCGCACCCGCTACCTGTGGGAGGAGGTCTGGGCGCGAGACGCCTGGCTCGACCTCCTGGGCCGCTTCATCCACGTCGAGACCGACCCCGAGAGCCGAAGGAGCAGAAGACGATCTTCCCCCGCTACCACCAGTGGGACGCCGTCCGCCGCTGTCGAGCGACGCCCGCGACGCACGGGGCCGGGCAGCAGCTACCTCGTCCAGCACTCGGCCGGCTCGGGCAAGTCCAACACCATCGCCTGGCTCGCCCACCGGCTCAGTCGCTCCACGACGACGACGACACGAAGGTCTTCGACAAGGTGGTCGTGATCACCGACCGGCGTGATCCTCGACCGCCAGCTCCAGGAGACGATCTACCAGTTCGAGCACGCGCACGGGGTCGTCGCGCGGATCGACCAGGACTGCCCAGCAGCTGGCGGACGCCCTGGCCGGCGAGCAGGCCCGGATCGTCATCACGACGCTCCAGAAGTTCCCGTTCATCCTCGACAAGGTCGAGCGACCTGCCGGCACAGCGCCGCTTCGCCGTCATCGTGGACGAGGCCCACTCGTCCCAGACCGGCGAGGCCGCCAAGGACCTGAAGGCCGCCCTCGGCGGCATCGCCGAGGACGCAGCTCGAGGCGGCCGAGGCGACGGAGGCGGCGGACGAGCCGGCGGACCCGCAGGACGCCCTGGCGCGATCGGTGGCCGCCCGTGGCCGCCAGCCGAACCTCTCGTTCTTCGCGTTCACCGCGACGCCCAAGGCCCGGACGCTCGAGCTGTTCGGCACGCGATCGAACCTCGACGGCGAGCGGCTACGCGCCGTTCCACCTCTACTCGATGCGCCAGGCCATCGAGGAGGGCTTCATCCTCGACGTGCTCGCCAACTACACGACCTACGCGACGTACTGGAAGGTCGGAAGGCCGTCGCCGACGATCCCGAGTGACGACACGCAAGGCCAAGGCGGCGATCGCCCGCTTCGTGTCCCTGCACCCGCACAACCTCGCCCAGAAGGCCGAGATCATCGTCGAGCACTTCCGCGAGCCACGTCGCCACAAGATCGGCGGTCACGGCAAGGCGATGGTGGTCACGTCCGTCCCGGCTCCACGCCGTCCGCTACAAGCAGGCCATCGACACGTACATCGCCGAGAAGGGCTACGCCGACATGAAGGCGCTCGTCGCGTTCTCCGGGCACGTCGATCGACGACGGCGTCGAGCTACACCGAGTCGGGGATGAACGGCTTCCCCGAGAGCCAGACGGCGGAGCGCTTCGACGAGCCGACGAGTACCAGCGTGCTGATCGTCGCCGAGAAGTTCCAGACCGGCTTCGACCAGCCGCTGCTGCACACGATGTTCGTGGACAAGACGCTCGTCGGGCTCAACGCCGTGCAGACGCTCTCGCGGCTCAACCGGATCCACCCCGAGAAGACCGACACCTTCGTCCTCGACTTCCGCAACGAGGCCGAGGACATCACGCGAGGCCTTCAAGCCCTGGTACGAGCACGACGGTCGCCGTCCCGACCGACCCGAACCTGCTGTACGACACCCGGACCGCCATGGGACGTCACGACGTGATCCGGCCCGACGAGATCGAGGCCTTCGCCGTGGCTCGTCTCCGGCGGCCGAAGGACGCCCACGAGAAGACCGAGGCGGCGCTCAACCCGGCGGTGGACCGGTTCGGAGACCTTCCGAAGAGGACCAGGAGGTCTTCAAGAAGCGCTCGACCCCTTCGTCCGGGTCTACGCGTTCCTCTCCCAGGTGGTGACCTTCACCGACCTGGAGTTGGAGAAGCTCTACGTCTACGGGGGGCCCTCGCAGATGAAGCTCCGAGACGACCGGGCGGCGCGACTGGACATCTCGGACAAGGTCGAGCTGACCCACCTCCGGACCGAGATCACCTGGGAGGGCGACGCCGGGGTGGAAGAGGCGATCCACGAGGTGACCCAGTTCTGGGGAAACCGGCCGCTGAGCGAGGACGCCCAAGAGGCGCTGTGATCATCGTCAAGGAGATGAACGAGCGGCACGGCTCGGAGCTCACCGACGAACACAAACTGGTGCTCGACCAGTACCACGAGGCATTCGCCGCCATCCCCTCAGTAGTGCCGCCGCTCAGAACAACGACGACTTCGACGCCTTCAAGAAGATCGCCTTCGCCCCGGTTTCCTCGACACCGTGATCAACCAGATGAACGCCAACGAAGACATCTTCAAGCTGATCCTGCCGACGCCCGGATGCGGGAGGCGTTCACCGACTATCTCGCGAGGACTGTCTACGACGAAGCACGGCGAGGCGAAACTTGACGGAATCGCTGGAGTACCTGGTCGTCCACCTCGGGCAATCCTCCCAAATGCTCAACGAGCCACCTTGGCTCACGTTGTTGTAAGTCTCAGGGCTTTGTCTCCGTGCCAGGCCACGATTGGTAGTCCCAGGATTACCGGATGTTCGCGGTCTTGCTCTAGGTGTGCCTGGCGGCTGTTGTCCAGTTCACTAGATAGAAGGTCGCGGTCGCTGTCTAGACCGAATCGAGGCCACCCCTCCATCACTTCTGATGGATGTTGTGGCAGACGGCAAGGGAAGCCGAGAGCCGCCCCGACCCCCTAGTTGGCGATCCCATCACCGTGACCGATGCCTGTGTCGAGTAGGTCAGCCTGAAGCTCGGGGTCGGGGTTCGGACTCTTGGCGACGTGGAACGTCAGCCAGCCTTACGAAGCAAGCGGCCCGGGTTGTGGTTTGTTGGCTGGGTCGAGTCGATCAAGGAGACGATGTCACTGACCCTGGCGGAGCTTGAACTCAAGGTCGAGCTCGCCCGCGACACCCTGACCGAAATCCGTAACCACCGCCGATCCTGGTTCGGAGCGCAGCCTGGAGAAAACCAGGGAGCTCCTCGCCTTCCTGGTCCAGACCGTCGAGGTGATGCATAACCGCACCGAGCGGGATGGGTGACCAGGACGATTGTCCCGGCCTACGGCACCAGGCATCTGGGCCCAGCCCTGGTCATCGTCCTCAACACGATGCATTGGTACAGCCGTAAGACCCATCATGAGGGGTCATGGAGCCTCCGGCAGTTGAGCGACATGACAGGGATTCGAAAGCGCTTCTGCAGGATCATCTCGGCCAGCTTGAAGCCCGGGGCCTGATGAAGGTGGAGCGCCGGAACGGACGTAGAAGCAATTACACCGTTCTGGATGGCGCGTATCCCTACCTGAACCATCCCAGGACGGAGAGTTGTTCGGTGTGTCGGGCCGTCCAGGAGAACGCAAACCACTACGGATTCCGTGGTGGTACCGACGCAGAATCTGTAGTGGTAGCGACGCAGAATCCGGAGGGGACCACTACGGATTCCGCCATCGTGGAGTCCCTGAGGAGAGTTGAGGGGGAAGACGAACCCACCACCCACCCTTCGTCATCGCCATCAATTTCTGTTTCTGAGGAGAGCGAGGAGCGCAGCCACAAGGAGACTGTGCCCGACTTCAAAAGGAGAGAGTCATGAGCAGGCCATGGGACACCTACAACGACGATGACCTCAGGCTTGCCCTGGACTGGGCCCACCGCTGGGGATCACATCTGGCTGGCAAACTTCTCGAAGAGAATCCCTTCCCTCGGAAGTCGGCTATCACGCTTCTCACCAACCGGTATCCGGGCTTCGAGATCCCTGATCCCCGTGACGCAGACCCGGAGCAGGTTGAGCCGAAGCATCAGCGGGGAATCTGGGGCAGCGATGGAGTCTATGTCTGCGGTCACCGTTTTGAGGAGGAGACGGAGTGGTGTCAGCAATGTTCGCCACGTTCGGTGACAAGTACGCCGGGCCCCAGCGATTTGATGAATGGATGGAAGAAAGAGGGGACCGGCCACTCCTGTTCGGATGCGGGCATCCGATGTTCAATCCGGCGCGGCTGAAGGCCCATCCCAACGTCCTCCTCCCTGACGGAATCTGCAGGCGGTGCTTTGAGGAGGATGGGATAAGAGTCCACACCGACCCGCACATCACGCCACTCAGTTGGTTCCAGGAGAGAAGCCTAGTTCGGGACAATAAATAGAGTGAGAGTGGCTAGTAGATCCGTGTCGGCTACTCACCCAGGTCTAACCGACTAGGCGTCTGAAGGCCCACCGGTGCCGACGGAGCCTACGAGCGACTCCAACGCACTTTCGGCGCCGAGATCAACGAAGAGGCGTGAGAATCCCTCCACTCGACGGTCAGCCGCCCTTTTCCCGAAGCCCGAAATGGGCCGTATCGCCGTGAAGGTCATCAACCACTACGGCGACGAGGTCCTGAATGCTTACGACGTAGATAAACACAAACTTAAAGGCCTACTAGGCCCCACTTGAAGGCTCGCACAAATTTACCGGCATGCGCGGGTCGGCTCTAGGTGTGGCCGCTAACCGTTCTAGCGGTTTCTTGATAACTCTCTGGTTGCCAAACATTCCTCAGAACTGAGGGATGTCAGTGCTGAGCAGCCATCGCACTCCATGAGGGGATAAGGCGGAATCAGCCGACGAGCCGACGATAGGTCTCGAACGCCCGTTGGTTCGCCACGCTTCGTCCATACCGATCCAGCATCGACCGGCTGCCTCTGGACCAGCCGAGGATCTCCATCACTTCGCCCTCCTGCATGCCCAGGGTCAGAAGCCTGTCTGCAGCGGAGTGTCGAAACTGATGTGGGCTGATGTGTGCGATCCCTAGCTTCTGGCTTCGTCTCCTGAAGCATTTGCCCGACGCCGGTCTTTCCTAGACGGCCACGCTCTCCAAGCCAAAGCCACTCGCTCATCGAGTCAGGTCGCCGGTCCCTCCCCTTCATGTACCGGTTCAAAGTTCGGGCCGTGGTCTCGGTGTAGGGCACTTGTCCGTCTTTTCACCTTTGCCCGCGACCCACACGACATCCACCTGGAATGAGACGTCGTCTGCCTTGAGGTCGACTAGCTCACCCAGCCTCATGCCGGTGTCCCAGAGCAGTCTGAGGATTGCCTCGTCCTTCTCCCGACGAACGTGGCATCACAGGACTCGACCAATAGATCGAACGCCCGTTGACCGACAACGGGAATTGGCTTCTCCGGAACCTTGGGGGCTTTGACTCCGATCATTGGGTTGGACGGATGTCCCCTTCGTCGACCAGCCACCCGAAGAACACTTTTAGTGAGGAGTGGCGCTGCTTGGCGTCGCGGGACTTCGGTCTTCGAGGACATGGAGGATGAACCCACGGAGGTCTTTTCGAGTGATTTCGTGACTTCGATTGACCGAGACTCGTTCTTCAACCAGTCAGTCAGCTGGTCCACGGCAAGCTTGTACGTCTCTCTAGTTCGGTGGGCCTTTCGGGAGGCCCGAAGGTCGAGGTCCCAGGATTCCCATGCCTGGTCAAGTCTCACCCCCGACGTTAGAGGCAGCGTCAAGGAAAGACACCGGTGCTGAGTCCCAATGGCCGCCATTGTCAAGAAAATCTAGAGGGCCAGAATCGCCAACCAGTAATAGGCGAAATCGGCAAGCGGCGCCCTCGGGAGGACTCGAACCTGCGACACCCGGTTTAGGAAACCTGTGCTCTATCCCCTGAGCTACGAGGGCCGAGGGCTTTTCCGGGTCCAAGAGTAGATACAGAGACCAATGATCTCCCGTCGGCCCAAGGGCCGACACATTGATAGGACCTGGGCGCTTCGCGCTCGAGAGGGGAAGGCCGGACTGAACAGGCTCGGACGGTCCGACTACTGACGGCCCTCACACTTGCAGT